>NZ_OY781099.1:1213303-1819955 GCF_963676325.1 uncultured Bacteroides sp. | reverse complement strand
CAAACAATCCGGGGGAAGCTCTTGGAGAATTTATCAAAAAGCTAAACTGAAAAAGCTATGCTAATTAAAGTGTGTGGAATGCGGGATGCAGAGAACATCAGACAGGTGGAAAGTCTGGGCGTTGATCTGATTGGGCTAATCTTTTACCCTAAGTCATCACGCTTTGTGGTCTGCCCGCCCTCCTACCTTCCCGGGAAAGCAAAGCGAGTTGGAGTTTTCGTAAACGAAGATCAGGAAACAGTGTTAACGTTGCACAGCCAATTTTTACTAAATTTTATACAACTTCACGGAACAGAGTCTCCGGAATATTGTGTATCTTTGCGGGGCAAAGGATTGAATCTGATAAAAGCCTTTTCTGTATCCGCTCCAGCAGATCTGGAAGCAACGGAAAAATATGAAGGACTTTGCAGCTACTTTCTCTTCGACACGAAATGTGAGGGGCACGGCGGTTCCGGAAAACAATTCGATTGGTCGGTACTCTCCCATTATCATGGAAAGACACCTTTTCTACTTAGTGGAGGCATCTCTCCTAAAAGTGTAAAAGAACTTAAAGCTTTTCATCACGAACGCTTTGCCGGAGTAGACCTCAACAGTTGTTTTGAGACAGCTCCCGGAATGAAAGATGTGGAAAAGCTGAGTCGGTTTATCAATGAGTTAAGAAAAACAGAACAAGTATAAAACAAAATAAACTATGAATAGAATTAATCAGTTATTGTACAACAATACAAAAGGTATCCTTTCCATCTATTTCACAGCCGGCTATCCTAATCTGGACGACACTGCCTGCATTATCCGTGAACTGGAAAAGAAAGGAGTGCAAATGGTTGAAATAGGCATCCCGTTCAGTGACCCAATGGCCGACGGTCCTGTTATACAGAACGCATCTACACAGGCGTTGAACAATGGAATGACCCTGAAACTTCTTTTCGAGCAGGTTAGAGACATCCGCCATCATGTAAAGATTCCACTTATCCTGATGGGATATCTTAATCCAATCATGCAATACGGTTTCGAAAACTTCTGCCGTAAGTGTGTGGAATGTGGCATCGACGGAATGATTATCCCCGATCTTCCTTTCAAGGATTATCAGGAAAAATATCATCTGATTGCCGAACGTTACAATCTGAAGGTTATCATGCTTATTACTCCCGAAACCACTGAAGAACGCATCCGCCTGATAGATGAACATACTGACGGATTTATCTACATGGTATCTTCGGCTGCTACCACAGGTGCTCAGACTGAATTCGATGTGGAAAAGAAAAAGTATTTCAAACGAATTGAGGCAATGAAGCTTAATAACCCTTGTATAGTAGGATTTGGTATTTCCAATAAAGCAACGTTCAAGGCAGCCTGCGAACATTCGGCCGGAGCCATTGTAGGTAGTAAGTTTGTTACCTTACTGGGTGAAGAAGAAAGCATTCCTGTAGCTGTAGACAAGCTTATCGCTCAACTGAGAGATTAATAAATATCTCAGTAACCCTCATTTAAAAGATAAATTGACACAGATTACTCTGTTTTTAGAACAAACCATATTAGCTCTATTCTAAAAGCGGTGTAATCTGTTCTTTTTTATGGATATTATGAAAGATTCACTATCTTTGCGCCGTGTAATTAACAATGCAAACGTATGATGATCACAAAATATCCTTCCGTCTTGCTAATTTATACCGGTGGAACCATTGGTATGATTGAGAATCCGGAAACAGGTGCTCTGGAGAATTTCAACTTCGACCAACTGCTGAAACACGTTCCCGAACTTAAAAAGTTCAACTACCGTATCTCTTCCTATCAGTTCGACCCTCCTATTGACTCCTCGGACATGGAACCACAGGCATGGGCAAAGCTGGTAAAAATCATCAATTACAATTATGACAATTTTGACGGTTTTGTGATTCTTCACGGCACAGACACCATGGCCTACACAGCCTCTGCTCTTAGCTTCATGCTCGAGAATCTCAGCAAACCGGTTATCCTCACAGGTTCACAGCTTCCTATCGGTGTGCTCCGTACGGACGGTAAGGAAAACCTGATAACCGCCATAGAGATTGCAGCAGCCAAGATTAACGGGAAACCAATTGTGCCCGAAGTCTGTATCTTCTTTGAAAATCACCTGATGCGTGGAAACCGTACCACCAAAATAAATGCGGAGAACTTCAACGCTTTCCGTTCTTACAACTATCCGCCCCTTGCCCGGGTAGGAATTCACATTAAATACGAGCCTTCACGTATTCGTAAACTACACGAGGAGAAACCTTTTATACCACACTATCTGTTCGATACAAATGTGGTTATCTTAACGCTCTTCCCCGGTATGCAGGAAGGAGTTATCTCATCCATTCTTCGTTCTCCCGAACTTAAGGCAGTAATTCTAAAAACATTTGGTTCCGGAAATGCTCCGCAAAAAGAGTGGTTTATAAGAGAACTTAAGGAAGCTAATGAACGTGGACTGATTATTGTAAACGTTACCCAATGTTCATCCGGTGCAGTAGAGATGGAACGTTACGGAACAGGATTGCAACTTTTACAGGCTGGAGTAATCAGCGGATATGACAGCACAGTGGAAAGTGCGCTCACCAAATTAATGTTCCTCCTGGGACATGGTTACAGCAACAAAGAAATTCGCTATCTGATGAATACTTCTATTGTCGGAGAAATATCAAGGGATCTTTAGGATATTATTCCAGATCCCTGTTTTCCATCTCATTTCTCAGCCAATGAGAAAGAGTACTTCCTATCCACAATCCAAAAAGAAAAAAGAAAATAATAAAAAGGTAAGTATCCAACTTTATATCTACCAGATATAATGCAAGAAGCACTGCAACATATCCCCAAAAAGTAAAAGTTATTATAGATTGCAGATTGTGATATAAATTATACAATATTTTATTTATCATTTCTTTTTGATTCAAATTTGTTAGTAACTATAACGAAGCGGACAAATTTAGAAAAAATAAATTGAATTGTGCTCATTCTAATGGCAGATTGTCTCTAAAATATAATCCCATCATTATAGTTAAATATACTATATTGCAATCTGTATATTACAAATATATCCTATCTTTGCCCAGTATTTGCAAAGCATGCTTAGCAAAACAGTATTAATTTGAGATTAAGGCAAATAAACAACCAATGGAATCAAAAGATTTAAAGTTTGAGGAAGTCAATGAAGGCTTCAATATAAAAGAGGCTATTGACGAAGCAAAAAGGTGTTTAAATTGTAAAAACCCTCTTTGTGTGCAAGGATGTCCTATTGAGCATAACATTCCCGGATGGATTCACCAGTTGTCTATGGGTAACATGGGCGATGCAATGGGTATTATCAATGAAAAAAGTAACTTGCCTGCTGTCTGCGGACGTGTTTGTCCTCACGAAAAACAATGTGAAGGCCACTGCATATTAAATAAAAAAGGAAAAGGTATCCGTGTAGGAAAGCTGGAACGCTTCATTGCCGACTTTGATAGTAACATGGGATTAATTCGCGAAAAGCTGAGTCCCAAGACCCGCGGAAAAGTAGCTGTAATTGGTTCGGGCCCTGCCGGACTAACCGTAGCCGGAGATCTGGCCCGCAATGGTTTCAATGTGGAAATCTTTGAAAGCGAAGCAGAACCAGGTGGTGTACTAATGTATGGCATCCCCGAATACCGTTTACCAAAAGAGGTGGTAAAAAGGGAAATCCTTAAAATAGAAGGACTGGGAGTTACATATACCACAAATTGCATTGTAGGACAAACTGTAACCATAGATGAGATGTTCGACGAGCAAAATTTTGATGCCATATTTATTGGTTCAGGAACAGCCAAACCAAAGACAATGGATCTGCCTGGATGTAAGTTGAGAGGAGTAATTCAGTCTTCTTATTTCCTTAGAATGGTAACACTAAACAACAACGGCAGCGTAGACAGAGACGAAGTTCCTGTAAAGGAAGGAGACATTGTAGGCGTTATCGGATGTGGAAATGTAGCCATGGACGCAGCTCGTACAGCTATTCGTATGGGAGCAAAAGAGGTTTTCATAGTTTACCACAGAACAATAGAAAATATGACTGCCCTGCAAACTGAATACAACGAAGCGGTAGAAGAAGGCGTTAAATTCCTTTGGGAAACAGACACTAAAGAATTTATCGGTGAGCGCGGACGATTGAAAGCTATTAAAGCGATGACTAAGGATGGAGAAAAAGTGATTCCTATGGATAAGGTCCTTCTGGCTATCGGTTCACAGCCCGCCAACCGGATTGTATCGACCACTTCTGGAATTAATGTGGACGAGAAAGGATACGTAATCACAAAAGAACGTCCATTCGGTATGACCACCCGTAAAGGGGTCTTCGCCGGAGGAGATGTGGTTAACACTCCCCAAACCGTAGTACTTGCCATGCGTGATGCAAAGAAAGTGGCGGCAGGAATCGGTCAGTTTGTGGATGCCAAAAAATTACTGGAAGAATAATCAGATTACAAACAGAAAATGAGTTCATAGCTATTCTTCATACATATCTGTTACAAATAAAGAAAGAGACAGTTTTAATGAAAGCTGTCTCTTTTCTTAATTATATACCAAACCAACTAATTTCTTAATTTCCCGAAACAGTCACAAAGACCAATCCGTTTTACATCAACAACACTTCTTCGGTCTTTTCACTCTCTTTGCAGCCATAATCAAACGGATAGACTGATCATAGGTAAGGTAACTCCAAACCCAGTTAATCAGAACCATTACTTTATTCCTGATTCCCAAAATTGAGCGCAGGTGAATAACCAACCAGATAGCCCATGCAAACCATCCATGGGTTTTTATTTGTTTGAAATCCGCTACCGCTTTGTTTCTACCCACTGTAGCTAAAGATCCAAGATCACGATAATGAAAAGAATTCATCTCTTTACCTTTTTCTAGTCTTTTCAGGTTAGAAGACAACAACGATCCCTGCTGAATAGCTACCTGAGCCAACTGTGGATGTCCGTTCGGATAATCCTTTTCAGTCTGCAGACAAACATCACCAATCGCAAAAACATTCTCCAATCCATTCACCCGGTTAAACTCGTCAACCTTGATTCTGAATCCTCTGCCCAGCATACCTGACTCTATATTATCAAATGTTACAGCCTTCACACCACTCACCCATACAAAAGTACGCGTAGGAATCTCAATGCCATTATCAAGAATCACTTTGCCATCCTTATAATCAAGCACTTTGGTAGTCATCTGAACATTCACCCCCATCTCCCGAAGAAATTTCTCTGAATTGGCAGACGACTGAGGAGACATACCACCCAGCAATTTCGGAGAAGCCTCAATAAGGTAAACATTCACCTTATGGTAATCCATATCAGGATAATCCTTTGGAATAATAAAGCGCTTCATTTCAGAAAGCACACCCGAAATTTCAACTCCGGTTGCACCACCACCAACAATCACAATATTCTGTAACGCCTGCTTCTCCTTAATATCCTCACAAGTGAGTGATTTTTCAAGATTCGACAACAGAACATTACGTAAAGTCATAGCCTCCTCCACTGTCTTCATGGACAAAGCAGCATCTTCTATATTCTTATTGCCAAAGAAATTAGTCTCTGTTCCGGCAGCAATCACCAGGTAATCATATTTCAGATTGCCAATAGATGTTTCTATTTCATTATTTGCTGAATTGACACCTTCAACTTCCGCCCAACGGAAATAAAAATCTTTTCTACGCTGAAAAATCTTTCGGAAAGGGAAAGCTATAGAACTAGGCTCCAGTCCTGCCGAAGCCACCTGATATATCAAAGGTAAGAACTGGTGATAATTATTTTTATCAACTAACACAACCTGAAAACCACTATTCTTTAGTTTATTAGCCAATTTAAGTCCACCAAAGCCACCTCCTACTATAACAACACGCTTTTTACCTATATCTGGTACATTAAAACTCATACTCTATTGTTTATTTGTTAATGTTAAAAACAAATTTCCCTAAAAAATGTTCTATTGAATAATATAAATGTATAGGCGTGCAAAAGTAACGCAAAAAAGTCAAAAAACAAAGTGTAAAATCAAAATACATATTGCAGCAACTTACATTAAAAGAAAAACTAGTTGATAAATTAGCTAATAAAACATATCAGTCAGGACAATATAAAGATATATGTTTTAACTGATAAAAATGGAGATATAAAACAATAAATCAGAATTTAACATAAAAAAGATGTGTAGAGTAAATTAAATCATAAAAAATATTAATTTAACAAATAAATATTCAAATAAAATAGTAAATATTTTAGTAAAACCAATACCTTTGTACAAATTAAGGATAGTTAAATTTATATTAGTGTTTTAGTAAAGAGAGCTTTATCAGTTAATTTTAGATTCAGCTACCAATAAAAATTAAGTTTATGAAAACAACGACAAAAAAAGTAATGGCCTTAGCCATATTCTCATCAACGTTGCTCTTCTCTGGATGTCAAAAAGACCTCTACGATCCAGAATATGTAGCGTCTAAGAATGGACTTATTACAGGAGTTCCATCAACTTTTAACTGGTCTACCATTTCATCCGTTAATCTTACTGTGAATGTTGATGATCAATTTTTAGGTCAATATAATTATGTGGTTGAAGTTTTTGACCAAAATCCTATTATAGTTAGTAATGCCAAGTTATTAACAAAAGGTTTAGCCAAGCAAGGACAGGCATTTGTTGCAACATTCACAATACCACAAGCTCTTAAAACAGTATATATTCGCCAAACTGCTCCAGATGGATTGAAAGTCGTCAGATCTTATGATTTATCCGGTAGCACTTTAGTTTGTGATTTCAGAGCTACAAAAACAAAGAGTGTTGCAACTAAAAGCGTAGTTAAAAAAAGTTCTATCGCGGACACTACTTACCCAACACCTTCTAATGCAATTGAAATTAATTCTACTTCGTCTAAAAAATATAACATAGAGGCTGGAAAATCTTATGTTATAAAAAAAGGAGCCGTTTATGATGGAGATATAAGTTTTAGTTGGGATGATACTAAGAAATTTCTCTACGTTGAGGGCGAATGGAAAATAAGTTCAGATATTCAATTAGGAAATGGTACTATAGTAATTTTGCAAAACGAAGGGAAAATCACATTTAGCAAAAATGCAAAACTTAGTATACAAGGGTCGTCTGATAGTCCTGGCAGCTTATGGATTATGCAAGGTGGAACTTTGAACCCCAGCAAAACGGCCAATGTTAATATATACGAAACAAACTACGGTTCTTGCAATAACCTAGGAGCGATGTATGTAAATGATATAACATTAGATAGTAACACTACATTAAATAACACAGGAACAATAGTAGCTACCGGAACCTTAGGTGCAAACAATCAAGAAAGTACTATAACTAACGATGGGAAATTTACAGTAGAAACAATAACATTTTCCAGTCAACCAATCATAAACAACAATTGCTATTTCAAAGTTAATAAAACAGCTAGTCTTGCCGGTGCAACATGCAATTTAGGAGGTAATTCATATTTAGGAACAACAACCATGAAATGTGGTACTGGTACCACATTCAATATGTCTGCATCTTCAATATTAGAAGCAACAGAAAGCGCTTCTTTTGGTTCTAAAGATAAAATAATAGGAATTGGATCCGATTATGCCGTAGCAAAATTTAAAAAGCTTACAGCTGGTTCGGGAGGCTTAAACATAAGTGGTAATTTAGAATTTGAGTGCAGTGATTATACACAAAATACTGACAATGATAAATATTGTACAATAGTTGCACCAGCCCAGACTGTAGAATACGGATCACCAACAGTAGCAATTGCGTCTGACCCAAATGGTTGTACAGGTCCTGGAAGCACTCCTAAGGTAGATCCCCCAAAAGATACAAAATACCCGCTTGATGTTAATTTAGGGACTACCTATACTTATGCGATGGAAGATTTATGGCCTAATTATGGAGATTATGATATGAATGATATTGTTCTTGCTATTACACCTAAATATACTCTAAATAGTGCAGCTTATGTTAAATCCATGACAATGGATGTAGATTTAAAAGCTGTTGGTGCAACAAAATCTCTGGCAGCAGCAATACAATTAGATAATGTTGCAAAAGAGAATGTAACAGGCATAACTTATTCTGTACAATCTACAGATGGATCAGTTTTTGAAGTTGGCAGCAATATGGTTGAAGTTGATCAAGCAAAAGCTGTAATTCCTCTATTTGATGATGCTCATGGCTTTTTAAGAAGTTCAGGGATAACTAATACAATAAAAAGTGGAAGTTCTGTTCCAAATAAAACAGTGACTATAACGATAACATTTGCAGATAACACTGTAACCTCTGCAAATATTAGTGATATACAAAATGCATTAAACTTCTTTATTGTTACTGATAAAAAGAAAACTACCAGAACAGAAATCCATTTAAGAGGATTCAAAGCAACAGACCATGTTAACAAGAGTTTATTCGGCACCGGCGTTGACAATTCAAGTAAAAAAAGCTATAGCAGTATAGACAATTTGGTTTGGGGAATGGTTATTCCTACAGACTTTAATTATCCTACTGAAAATACAAATATTCAGAATGCTTACCCAAATTTCAGAAGTTGGGCTATTTCTGATGGGCAGAATAATCAAGATTGGTATATAACACCTGCTAGTGGATTGACTTATTAAAAAAAATCAATCTTACTATAAAAAAAAGGCGGAAGTTTATCTCTGCCTTTTTTTTATATAGTCAGATTCAGAACTAAAAAGATAAATAAATCAATAAAATACTTGATAAATAAAACAATTATTATATTTTTGCTATTAACAAGCAATTAACATTTTTTTAGTTGCCATTTTTAATTAATCGTTATGAGAATAAGCCACTCCAAAATATCAGCTATTTTATTCTTCTTTATATTGATTACATCAACATATAGTTGTAAAGAAGATTATTACGATCCGTATTATAAGGCACCTTCTCCTTTCACAGGCGTTCCTGATAACTTTGACTGGTCTACAATTACCTCTATCAATCTTACTATAAATGTGAATGACGAATATAATGGGCAATATTACTATGTAGTTGAAGTTTTTGATGACAATCCCATATTAAACACAAATGCTACTTTACTGGCTAAAGGCGTAGCAAAGCAAACTGAAGCATTTACTTCCGAAGTAAATTTTCCACAAGCACTTCAAACAATTTACATACGTCAAACCGCCCCAAACGGATTAAAAACGGTACAAGAACGAATAATCGATTCAAAAAACATAACAATTAATTTTGCAGGCAATGCATCTACATCAACAAAATCGTCATCAGTAAGCCATGCTTCAACCAGGTCAGTTACTACTCCAACCTATCAGGGTGTCAGAGAGGGAGCTACAGCTATTGATTTAAATTCATTATCACAGGTATTAACTGCAGGAAAATCGTATGTAATAACCGGAGGCACCTACTCTGGTAGTATTACTTTCTGGGGGGGAGCTACAACAACTCTTTTCATTGAAGGTGAATGGAACGTTCCTCCCGAACAGGCTGCCTTTCAAAGCGGACTTGAAATTGTTATACTAAAAGGAGGAAAAGTGCATTTCCACAACAGCACCCAAGTACTTCAGGGAAACGATGTTCATTTATTTATTATGAATGGCGGAATTTTTAATCCTGAAAAAGAATCAGTTAGTCTTAATTTTAGCACTTCTGGTGGAAGTGTGTATAATTTCGGAGAATTAAACCTCAAGCAACTAAAACTAAATGGGGGAATCTTCTATAATAATAGCACTACAAGTATTTCAGAATTCAATCAGGCTGGTACCATTGAGAACCATAGTGTCCTTAACTTGGAAACAATTAATTCAACTTACGGACTAACTATTAACAACTACCTAACCATGTCTGTTACCGGTAACGCTACTTGCGGTGGAAGTACTATAATAAACAGGGGAACATTAAGTTTCGATTCATTCGATTCCTCATATAGTTTATTATTAGATAATTATTGCAATATCACTACCAATAAGGACATTAATGTATCAGGAGGAACTATTAATCTACATAACAGTACCTCTTTCTCCGGCACCAACTTTTATCCTAAAGGTTGCGTTATCAATATGGATGCATTTTCTATACTCGATGTAACCGGAACAACTAAATTCGATTCATGGTCCAGCTTAACAGGTACAGGCACAGGTTCAGACTATGCGCTGGCACGCCTTAAAAAAGTAATATGTAATGGTTCTCAAAGTGTTATTTACAATGGCAACCTTGAATTAGAATGTTCAGATCATACAGCAAACGGAAAAAATGATAACGTATATACCCTCAACCCTCCGGCGCATATGGTGAGCTATGGTTCACCCACCGTTCTTATTCCTTCTGGTGAATGTACAGGTAAAGGAAGCTATCCGCAAGGTACTCCCCCTTCTGATCCTACTTTTCCAATTGAAGTTCCTACAAGCAGCGTGTACAGTTATGCCATAGAAGATTATTGGCCTGCATACGGAGATTACGATATGAATGACCTTGTTATAAAAAGCAGCTTTACTTCTACGAACAAAAAGAATTGGATTACCAGCCTGACTATAAATGCAACGCTACTAGCCGTAGGAGGAACCAAAAAACTTGGAGCAGCATTTCAGCTTGATAAGATTTCTGCAGACAATGTTACAAGTGTATCTGTTGAATCTGATTCTCCGGGAAACCGACTAAATGGTACTGTTTTTACATTAAATTCAAATGGAATTGAAGCCGGGCAATCAAAAGCCGTTATTCCTCTATTTGATGAAGCACATCATTTTATCTTAAACAATTCAAGTGAAAGGTATTACATGATTAATACCAGCGATAAAGGAGAATATATTACGCCAAAAAATGTAAAAATAACAATTAATTTCAAGAACAACACAGTAAACTCCAGTGATATAGCAGTTAAATACTTAAACTACTTTGTGGTAACTGATGCTAAGAGTGAGAATCGTAAAGAAGTGCATCTGGTAGGTTACTCACCAACAAACAAGGCTACTACCAGTTACTTTGGAGGCGGTCCTCAGAATATCCCGTCTAATAATGATTTATCATTAAACGATGTATATTACAGAGGAACAGATAATTTAATCTGGGGACTAATGATACCAGGTACTTTCAACTATCCTCTGGAAACAGAAAGTATACTCAATGCATATCCTCAATTTAAATCCTGGGCCACTTCAGGAGGCACAGCAAATCAGGATTGGTATAGTAGTTCAAATGCAAATAACGCATATATTTACACTATTAATTAAAAAAAACATTCGATAAATCCTTATTTTATAATAACTTTGTACCATTAAAAAATAATTCAGAGTCAACAATGAAAAAAAAGATATTATTAATTGACGATAAAGAATCTATTGCGAAAGTCATTTCTATCTATCTGTCAGCAGAATTTGAACTTATTTATTTTGAAAATCCCATTAAGGCTATCGCATGGTTACAGGAAGGAAACATTCCCGATCTTATTATCTCAGATATCAGAATGCCGGAAATGCGTGGAGATGAATTTTTACATTATATTAAATCCAATGCATTATTCAGCCCTATACCTGTTATTATGTTGTCAAGTGAAGAAAGTACTTCAGAAAGAATCAGATTACTGGAAGAAGGAGCCGACGATTACATCCTTAAGCCATTCAATCCTATGGAACTAAAAATCCGTATAAAAAAAATAATTAAGGAATAGAGATGCAATACCTCGTATATATAGGTACACACAAAAAAACAATCGCACATTTCAGCCAATTATATAATGGTGAAATGAAAGTAGCGGCAAATAACTTTGAAGCAACCAAATGGTTATCTCAATGTAGTAATAAAAAGCCTATTATAATTCTTTTTGAGAAAGGAATCTTAAAAAAGGATTTAGCGGATATCTCCTATCTGCATAATAAGTTTTATCACACCTATATTGTCCTTATCACAGACAAATTAGAAAAAGAAGAAAGCTTTCTCTATCTAAAAAGTGGTATATGTAACACGTTGTCTCCCAATGAAACAGAACAGAATTTTGAGCAAACACTCAATTTTATTATTAATAGACAGCATCAATTCCAAACTGCTCTTCAGGATAAAAATCTAATCAAGCATTTTCATTTACCCTTGTGGAAAAGAGTATTCGACATTATTTTCTCAAGCATCGCTATCCTTTGTCTTTCTCCGTTGCTTCTACTGGTTGCTATTGCTATTCGGATAGAAAGTGAAGGTCCCATTGTATATAAATCTAAGCGTGTAGGCAGCAACTATCGCATTTTTAATTTTCTGAAGTTTCGTTCCATGTATACCAATGCCGATAAGCGACTTAAGGAATTTAACAACCTTAATCAATACAAGAGTGATGCCAATCTGGAAACCGGAGAAAAAACGTCATCAGAAGAACAGCAGATAGAAACAGATGAAGTAATATTGGTATCAGATGATTATGTTATTCCCGAAAAAGAATACATTGCTCAAAAAAGCATTGAAAAAGAAAATTCATTTGTAAAGCTAGAAAACGATCCACGCATCACAAAAGTGGGCCATTTCATTCGTAAGTACAGTATTGACGAACTACCTCAATTGATAAATATCCTGAAAGGAGACATGTCTATTGTGGGTAATCGTCCTCTCCCACTCTACGAAGCCGAGTTGCTTACCAGTGACGAATATATAGACCGTTTTATGGCTCCTGCGGGGCTTACCGGACTATGGCAAGTAGAAAAACGAGGAGATGCGGGGAAAATGTCTGCCGAAGAACGCAAGCTTTTAGATATACAATATGCCAAAAGCTACTCTTTTTGCATAGATATAAAAATTATTTTAAAAACAGCTACTGCGTTTATTCAGAAAGAAAATGTATAAAAGAAATAATAGAGAGATTATGAAATACAAACTATTTTCCATCATTGTTTTTTCTTGTTTTTTCTTTGCATTTCCATTACATGCTCAGGAACATGACATTACAGATATGACGTCTGAAGATTATATAAAATTAAAGCTTCCCCCACTGGATTCTTTATTTGAAAATGCGAAGAAAAATCCGCTTATACAAATCCATGATACAAAGAAAGAAGAAGAACTAGGACTACTTAGTAAAGAAAAGAAAAGTTGGCTTAAATATTTTTCTGTAGGAACATCGTATCACTATGGAATACAAGCATACACGTCCGGTTATTCCGACTCTGCAACACCAGTTTACTATCAGTACAATAATAATGCAACGAATTATTATAATGTTGGTGGTTCTGTATCAATTCCATTGGATGACTTATTTGATCGTAAAAGAAGAATAAAGAATCAAAAACTTCTGGTTAAAGAAAGCGAATATATAAAAGAGCAAAAAAATGATGAATTGAAACAACAAATTATTGAGCTTTATACAGCTGTTTTATCAAACCTCTCTATCCTGAAACTAAAAGCCGAATATATGGCATTTGCCAAAGCACAATATCAGGTAGTTGAAAATGAATTTATAAACGGAAAAGTAGAGGCAAGCTTATTGAGCGACAGAAAAAAAATACAATTAGAAGCTGCAACTGAATATGAAACTACGCGAGCTCTTCTTAATAGTTCTCTTTTAAGACTAGAAGTGCTTACAAGAACTTCAATAATCAATAAGAAATAAATTCAAATCTATGGAATATTTACTTTATCTATCCAGATTTATATATCGATTACGATGGTGGTTAATAACTATACCTGTTGCACTAACATTATTAGCAATACATTCCACCAAACATTTAGGAAGAACGTATGATACTACTGCAACTGTCTATACAGGAATAATATCTGGATATACAATTGAGACGAGTTCTGGAGCGGGCGTAAATCTCACTCAGCAAAGCACTACCTTAGATAACATTTTAACACTTATTACATCCCAAAGTACACTGAAAAAAGTTTCTCTGAAACTTTATGCTCAAAATATGATATATGGAGATCCCAATCGTGACAATACCCACATCCAGGCTTCTACATACAAAGAGCTTCTAAGAATCACCCCAAAAGAAGTACTTAAGCTTATAGATAAAAAGGACGAAAAAAAAACTATCGCGAATTTAGAGGCTTATGAAAAACCAGATCCTAAAAATTTCGTTTTTGGGTTATTCTACTGGAACCATCCGGATTATTGTTATTCAGCATTATCTGAAAAAATAAAAGTAAACAGAATAGCAGGCAGTGATATGATTGACATTGGTTATTCAAATGGTGATCCAGGAATTGCCTATAACACATTGAAAATCTTAAATGAAGAATTTATTGATCAATATCAGCAATTAAGATTCGGAGAAACAAATAGTGTGATTAAGTTCTTTGAAGAAGAATTAGCCCGATTAAAAAAAAGACTAGAAACGTCTGAAGACTCTTTGACAACCTATAGTTTAAGTAAACGAATCATTAATTACGGAGAACAAACTAAACAAGTTGCAGCACAAAACACTTCTTACGAAGAAAAATGTGAAGAATTTCTACTGGAATACCACACAGCAAAGACACTGATAAATGAACTAGAAAAAAGGATGGATAGTCATGCTAAATCTTTACGCAATAACAGTGAATTCATAAGCAGAATGCAGAATATTACAGATTTAACATCAAAGATCACTGATATAGAAACTTTTAATGATGAGAATTCTTTGAAAAATAAAGATTTAAATTCCTATAAAAGGCAACTTAAAAAAGCTGAAAGTGATTTTAATAACTTTACAGAAAAGTATAGTAATCAAAAATACACAAAAGAAAAGATAGCACCGGAAGAGATTTTGCAACAGTGGTTCGAACAAATGCTAAATTTGGAAAAAGCAGATGCAAAACTAAAATTAATGGAATCCAGAAAAGGGCTTATTGATGATAAATACATTTTCTTTTCTCCTATTGGTAATACGCTGAAGCGTATGGATCGTGATATAGGCTTTACTGAGAATAACTACATGTCCATGCTTAACAGTTTAAATGCAGCCCGATTACGACAAAAAAATCTACAAATGACCTCTGCTACTTTACGAGTAATAAATCCACCGGTATATCCATTGGCTGCAGAATCAACTAATAGAAAATCAATCATAATGACAGTTTTCTTTGGTAGTATTCTCGCTATTTTAGGTTTTTCATTAATTGTAGAATTACTTGATAGAACGTTAAGAGATAAAGTCCGTGCCGAAAGATTAACGTCAAGCAAAGTTATCGGAGCTTTCCCAGGAAATAATATTGGCCAATACAGAAACTTTAGCAAAGTCCGTGGCCAGATTGCTACTAAATTTATGTGTAATACAATCCTAAGCTACTTACCAAACAGCGAAAAAAAAATTATTAACCTACTTAGCACAGAAACCGGAGATGGTAAATCCTTTATTGGAAAACAACTGGAAGAGTATTGGAACTCTATTGGACTAAATGTAAAACACATATCCTGGAACGAGGATTTTTCGAAAGATTCGAGAGAGTTTTTGCTGGCAAAATCAGTGACTGATTTAAGTAATTCAACTGATGATTCAGATATCCTTATAGTAGAGTATCCACCGTTAAAGGAATGTACAATTCCTGAAACATTAATCAACGAAGCTGGATTAAATATTGTAATAACAAGAGCCAACAAAACATGGAAATTTACTGATCAACTTCTGTTAAATCAAGTAAAAAAAATAGCTAGCCCCAAATCTCCCGTTGTAATTTGTTTAAATAAAGCAGAAAGTAATGTTGTAGAGAGTTTTACAGGTATTCTTCCTCCATACAATAAATTTAGCAAATTAATATACAGATTTTCTCAGTTTGGATTAACAGCTTCAGAATAAAAATAATGCAAACATTACTAAAAAATATAACTAAATTAATAATGCCCAGAATATTTGTATATGCAGGCTTATTGCTGTTTATTGTTATATTCTACAAAGCAACTATGCAAAGGGGCTCCAATGTTGGATACATCATTGTCTCCATCCCGTTTATTGCCGTAGGAATGTTTCTATTATTAAAAAATCCTCTATGGAGTTTTATAATTCTCTTTATAAGCAATTATTTTATAATGGGAGTTATCCGATATATCTCACTTCCAATTCCTATAAGTGTGTTTATGGATTCTATTATTTCATTCATGTTTTTAGCACTCATTTTAAAAACAATTCATGTAAGAACAGAATGGAAAAGAGTATTAAATCCTTTAACCTTAATAACTCTCATTTGGTTTATTTTCTGTATATTGGAGCTAATAAATCCCAAAATTACATCATTTGCTGATTGGTTCACTAAAGTCCGTAGTTTGGCTTTTTACCCAATAATTATGGTCATTTTGGTTTCTGTTATACTAAGCAAATATAAACATGTTAAACTTCTGTTATTAGTATGGTCTGTTTTAACCCTTCTAGCAGCATTCAAAGGATACTGGCAAAAAAATCATGGATTTGATTCTACTGAATTAGTTTGGTTATATGTAGGCGGTGGAGCTAAAACACATTTGATAAGCACGGGAATTCGCTATTTTTCTTTTTTCTCTGATGCTGGAAACTACGGTTCATGCATGGGCTTTTCACTGGTGGTATTTTCCATATCTGCTTTTTATATAAAAAACAAATGGCTCAAGGTTTATTTTCTCATTGTAGCACTCTCAGGAGGATACGGAATGGCTATTTCGGGAACCCGTGGAGCATTAGCCGTCCCGTTTGCAGGATATACCATTTTCATCCTTCTATCCAAGAAATGGGAATTTGCTTTATCTTCTTTATTTATACTCATATCTGCTTTTTGTTTTCTTAATTTTACTACTATTGGAAATAACAACCAAACAATAAAAAGAATGCGTTCTAGTTTCGATACAAATGATGCCTCTTTTAATGTAAGATTAGAAAATCAAAAGAATTTAAAAGAACGCTTGAAAAATCTCCCGTTCGGCGCAGGTATAGGATTCGGCAATACCCCCAATGTGAATAGCCCCGATTATGAATTTTCAGTAATTCCTAGTGACTCATGGCTTGTAAGAGTATGGATACAAACCGGAGTGGTTGGATTATCCTTATATATTCTACTCCTATTTGCTGGCATTATATCGGGTGGATATATTATTCTTTTCAAAATAAAGAATAAAGAATTAGGAGGAATATTGGCAGCTTTACTTGCAGGAGTATTTGGTATGACAGCTTCCGCCTATGGAAATGAAATATTAGGGCAATACCCCACTTGTTATCTCTATTTTATAAGCTTCGCCATTGTCTTTATGGGAAAACATTACGACAAAGAATTAGAAGAGCATGAACAACTTACCTGAACTATCCATTATAACAGTTAATTACAACGGATTGAAAGATACAAGTGAACTGATTAAGTCTCTTCAAACATATATCTCTCTTTCTTATGAAATTATTGTGGTCGATAATGCTTCAAAAGTCAATGAAGCAGCTCTTTTACAGGAAAAGTATCCGCATATTATTACAATAAGGAGTGAAGATAATTTAGGTTTTTCAGGTGGAAATAATTTGGGCATACATAAAGCAAAAGGAAAATATATTTTTTTATTGAATAATGACACTTTTGTTGATGGGGACACCTTTCATTATTTAATTGAAAGACTGGAGAACAAGCCTCTAATTGGAGCTGTTTCGCCAAAGATTAAATTCGCTTTTCCTCCACGTAACATTCAGTTTGCAGGGTACCTTCCGCTTACGACAGTTACTTTGCGTAATGATCTGATTGGCTTTGGAGAAGAGGATAACGGACAATATGAAAGTCCAAGTCCTACCCCTTACTGCCACGGCGCAGCTATGATGATAAAAAAAGAAGTGATTGAAACAGTAGGATATATGCCCGAAATTTATTTTCTTTACTACGAAGAGCTAGATTGGTGTACTCAAATAACAAAAGCGGGATATGAATTGTGGTACGAGCCCCGTTGCACTGTGTATCACAAAGAGAGCCAGAGTACAGGTCAGCAAAGCTATCTGCGCACTTTTTATCTCACCCGCAACAGGCTGTTGTATGCCTGGCGTAACAGATACGGAATCACCCGATGGATCTCTATTTTGTATCAATTGCTCGTTGCTGCTCCAAAGAATTGCCTGATCTTTCTTTTGAGGGGCAGAACAGATTTAGCAAAAGCGGTATTTAAGGGAATAATTGCATTTATAAAATTAGAACACAAACTCAGTTAACGCATGGATGGACTGATCATTATAGACACATTAGATACAATACTCTTTTTCTTCATGGCACTCTCCGTGGGGTATCTTTTCGTGTTTGCAGCTGCGGGCATTTCTAAAAGGGACTACTCCTATCCTCTGGCTAAGAAAAAATACCGTTTCGCTATACTTTTCCCGGCTTACAAAGAAGATAAGGTAATAGAACAGGCCGTACACTCCTTCTTGCAACAAGAGTATCCAAAAGAGAACTATGATATTGTTGTGATCTCTGATAAAATGAAAGACAGCACAAATCAACAACTTCAGCAATTACCCATAGATCTACTGATTGTTGATTTTGAGGACAGTTCAAAAGCAAAAGCACTAAATTTTGCAATGGATAAGCTGGCCGATCGTAAATATGACATGATTGTGATTCTGGATGCAGACAATACCGTTCAACCTGATTTCCTACAGCAAATAAGCAATGGATATGAATGTGGTGCAAACGTTATTCAGGCACATCGCATGGCAAAGAACCTAAATACAAGTACTGCCATTTTAGATGCAGTCAGTGAAGAGATTAACAATTCAATTTTCCGTAAAGGGCATGTAAAACTTGGACTTTCATCCGCTTTAATTGGTTCAGGAATGGCTTTTGAATATAAGTGGTTTAAAGAGAATATTAAAAAAGTATCCTCAGCCGGGGAAGATAAAGAATTGGAAATGTTACTCCTGAAACAAAGAGTCTATATTGATTATATGGACGATCTGCCTGTTTATGATGAGAAAACACAAAAAGAAGACGCTTTTCAAAACCAGCGACGCAGATGGTTGTCCGCACAGTTTGCTTCTTTATGGGAAGCACTACCCGACTTACCTTATGCTATTTTTTCAAAAAACATAGATTATTGTGATAAGATTGCCCAATGGATAATGCTTCCCCGAGTACTTCTGATTGGAGCTACCGGATTACTATCTATAGCTACAACATTAATTAACTGGGAATGGTCTGTAAAATGGTGGGTATTATTATTTGTACTTTTTCTGGCTTTATGCATGGCCATTCCTGATTACCTTGTTAATAAACAGCTAAAGAAAGCAATTTGGAAAATTCCTTTGCTTGCCATTATGATGTTTTTCAACTTATTCAGGATGAAAGGAGTCAATAAAACGTTTATTCACACAGAACATGGTGAACATTAATACAACAAAAATGAATACCCAACAACTAAAAACAAAGTTAGATCAACATCCAACCATAAAACATTTAATGCTTAATTTTATTATGCACCCGGTTAAAACTCGTCCGCAATGGTGGATACGTCTGTTTCAATTTACCTATTTAAAAAGAGGGAAAGGGTCGGTAATATACCGAAGTGTACGGAAGGATCTTCCTCCATTTAATAAATTTATATTAGGTAAATATTCCGTTATTGAAGATTATACTTGTTTAAACAATGCTGTTGGAGATATTATTATAGGTGACTATTGTCGGATAGGTCTTAGTAATACTGTTATAGGGCCTATAGAAATAGGAGATCGAGTTAATATCTCACAAAATGTAGTGCTTATAGGCTTAGACCATGTATATATGAATGTAGAAAAAACTTTAATTGAACAAGGAGTAACTATATCCAGAATCACTATTGGTAAAGATACCACCATTGGAGCTAATACAGTTGTTCTTTCGGGAGTTACTATTGGAGAGCATTGCTTTGTAGGAGCTGGTTCTGTTGTAACCAAAGATATCCCATCATATTCAATTTGCGTTGGCAATCCCGCAAAAATTATCAAGCAATATGATTTTGATAGAAAAGAATGGATTAGAATAAAAAGCTAAAAAAGTTATCCTTAAAAAACAACTTTGAAAATTAATTGTTAACTTTAAAAACCAATTTTTCAGAAATAGACGATTAATAAATTTAATATAGGAGATTTTATTATGGGACTAAGTTTTAAGGAAGCTTTGCTAAATCGCAGAACATATTACACTATCAGTAGCAAATCACTTGTATCCGATCAGGAGATCGAAGATATCATTAACTTCGCCGTTACCCATGTGCCTTCATCTTTCAATTCACAATCAACAAGAGTGGTGCTTTTGCTGGGAGAAAATCATAAAAAATTGTGGAGCATTACCAAAGAAACCCTTCAGAAAATTGTTCCCGCTGATGCTTTTCCTGCTACAGAAGCTAAGATTGACGGAGCTTTTGCCGCCGGTTATGGTACTGTTCTTTACTTTGAAGATCAGACTGTGGTAAAAGGATTACAAGATATTTTTCCTGCTTATGCAGAAAACTTCCCTGTGTGGTCAAACCATACCTCAGCCATGCATCAGCTTGCTATCTGGACAATGCTTGAAGAAGTTGGATTTGGGGCTTCGCTGCAACATTACAATCCGTTGATTGACGGAGACGTTGCCAAGGAATGGAATCTTCCTTCTACATGGAAACTTGTAGCTGAAATGCCGTTCGGTATTCCAACTCAGGGTCCTGGTGAAAAAGGGTTCAATCCACTTGATGAAAGAGTAAAAGTATTCAAATAACTTTCAGCTGAAAAATAAAGGACTCCTGCCAACAAGCTTTTTAGCCTATCAGCAGGAGTTTTTTTAATTACCCAGTCCCATTTCTTTCACCTCAAAGCAAGGACAAAACTTCACCCACTCAAAAGATTCAATCACCCCATCACCATTGCGGTCAGGACTAAGATCACGGTGACCTGTTACCCGGCAAGCGGGGAAGTCTCTTAGCAGAGTAAGCACCAGTACTCGCATGGAATGTTTTTGTTCCGGTGTTCGGGTGTCTGCGGGTTTATCGTTCCTGTCCAGTCCGCCTTCGTAACAGATGCCAATGCTGTGGGCGTTATAGCCCAGGACGTGCGCGCCTTCTTCTTGTAGCGGACGCATGGATTTTATGGCTCCGTCTTTGCGAATGTAGAAATGATAACCGGCACAGCGAAAACCTCTTGCCCGGTGAGCGGCATCCACATCGCGCTCCGTAAAGGTTTTATCCTCACGGGTGGCGGAACAGTGGATCACAATCAGATTAATGACTCTCATTTTCTTCTTTACCGCTGCTTTTATTGTCGCTCTTTGCAACCTTGCACTGCGCACTGAGTTTTCAGTGACTCGCTAAGCTGGGCATTGAGGGTGATAATCTCCTGATACATCTGGCGCACTTTCTCCGAGAGCTCAAAATAGTCGGTTTCAAACTTAGTGATCTGCTCCATCAGATAGTCGAACTGGTTCTTTACCAGGTCGGTGAACTCTTGCATCTCCTTAGCATCTTTCTTTTTCAGGAAAGGAAGGATCATCATAAAGGCATTGAGAATTTGATTGATAACTTTCATTGATTTGTTTTTAAATTGATTGAAGAACAAGTGAGAGGCTGTACCATTATGAAAGAGGTAAGCCTCTCCTGGAATTATTTGTGATTATGCTCCAGTGGCTGCAGCAACCTTCACTGGCAGTTTAGCCACCTGGCTATAATCAAGGGTTTTCAGCATATTAGTGAGCAGTTTCCCCGGACGAAAGGTAATTCTGGCTCCTTTGATAAGCCCCACACTGAATTCCTTTTGGGTATCTGCTCCGTTACTACGGACACCTACTTGAAAACTTCCAAAATCACCAAAACGGACAACTTCTCCTTTACGCAGACTTTGCTGGATAGTGATCAATGCGCCCGAAATTGAGGCAGAAATATCCGCTTTTGTTGCCGTACAGCGGTTGGAAACATCTTCACACATGGAATCAAAATCCATCTCTCCGCTACCTTGTGCCTGTGCATAAAACTTTTTAGGATCTGTTAGTCTTCTTGGATTACCTCTTTCTACAACTGAATACTTTACGCTCATGTTTTTTCTTTTTTAAATGGTTTAATAACTTCATCAGGGGGGCCCTTCCCTTTCTGCCTTACAAAGATACAACACTGAAAAGTGGAGGTGTGCCGAATATTGGTGAACCTGGCAAAAGATGTACGAAGTGGTATAAACTAGTCTGTTTATGCATTACTTTTCACTTCACCAATAGCGTTACTTTATTTTGTCAAAATTTGCTTTTATGAAGTATTTTTTGTACTTTTATAAGGTAAATAAAGAAAGAATAAAACATTAATTATGGAAGAAAAATTTAAACCAAAGAGCTATTCAAAAACCGAATTGTCAAGGAAATACAATCCACATTTGTGCGATCGCTCGGCTCAGCGAACATTGATGAATTGGATTGAGCACAACAAAGAATTAAGCAAGCAGCTTATCTGTACCGGATTCAGCAAAATGGACCGCTTGTTTACGCCCCGACAAGTAGAGCTGATTGTCTCCTTCCTGGGAGAACCGTAAAAAACAACTCTTAAAAAATATCTAGTCGTTTTTGTGAAAGAGACTTGAGACTTTCCCCAAAGTTTCAAGTCTCTTTTTCAATCTGATTTGATAAAAAAGAAATTAGTGATAGGAGTGATAACAATTATCGCTATTTTGAACACTTTATAAGAGGGGGCAGAGGCATCCTATAGAGTGCCTCTTTACTATAAAAAGTTCAAAATATGTATTTTCCCTATCACTCCTATCACTAAATCAGTTAAAACGGAAGCTCCGGCTCTGTAATTAAAGGCTCATTTACAACTACTTGAAGGTTATTGGCCATTATTTTATTATTCCGCTCAACTTCATTCAAATCGAGCTCATAAATGGCATAAACGCATCCTTTACCGAGTCTTTTCGACTCAAATCCATGCTTATTCAGCACTTTTCCAAGAAGATTTGTTCCCGAACTACTAATATTCAAGCCCGTTTTGTGCGAAATTCGCAATAAAATCTCACTCGCCGACAAAAGGAGAGCGCTTTCTCCAGGCAATGGCTTACGAAAATAGGTAAGTAAAAATTCCTCTTCGGGAGAACGAGACCGGAATTTTTCGTTGTGATTGTCCAGTTCTTCAATCTCTTCCATGTTGAACCAAAAACGAAAACCGGAATCGATTAAATGCTTTATCTGAGCATACAGTTGCAAATAATCAATAGTAAACGCATCATTAATATCATTCACCAAAAAAGTGATAAAACGACGCGAACCGGTGGGGTCATTCAATACTTTCTCGTTATTGCTGGAAGCTAACAGAGACGCATGGCGAGTGTAGCTCTCCTCGTTACGCCCGTAAGCTTTGCGCTCGTCGATACTGATTTGCGTGATGATTTTCTTCAGCTTTGCCATGTCTCGTGGTTTGAGAGCCTCAAGCTCATCAATATTGACCAAGGCACGGTGAGAGAGCTTCAACAGCAAATCTTTCTCTTGCTCCATAATAGATGCCGTGGCATAGTAAACCTGTAACTCGGGTGGAAGAAGTTTCACCGTCCAGCGGGTTTTACCCCTACCCTGATTTCCACAGAACACCGGAACCACATGATTCACTGTGTTTTTATCCAACAAGGAAGCTGCCATGGCCACCAGCCATTTCCGAAAGCAAAAAAGCCAGTATACATCATCATCCGTTTTCACTGTTGCAGACAGTTGAGCAATGTAATCATAGCCATCCCATTGGGGAAGTTTCTGAAAATAAGCAATAAAAGGATTAAAAGATGGATACAAATCGGACATTAAAAGATTACGGATATCGCTCATCTTACATTTAATGCCCGATTTGTTGACCGCTCGCCATACAGAGTTTTCCTTTCTGTCCACCAGATTCTCAAAATCATCTTCCGAATCTTTTTCACGGATCTCCATCCTCGTACTAACCACATTGTAGCGAAGTTCGTAATTATCAGTCAGGAAATCTTCCACGTCATCAAAAACGCCCTGCGCGTTCCGGGTATTCTTTGCTACAGCATGCTCCGAAGCATGAGCATAAGCACTGCGGATGGTAGAAAGCAATTCCTCCGTTTCCATATCAACATACTTGGCCAGGCAGAAACGCTCCGTATCTTCCTTAGCCAGCCCTCTCCTATTGCAATTATTAGCCAGCAAATTAATAAACACATTGCGATTTCCTTCCTTGTAACTCTGCTTTTTGGCAGTATATCGCACACATTTACGGAAAAGATCTTCCGAACTGACTTCATCCTCCAGCTTCGTTTTTACAGCTTTCATTGCAGCGCTCTTTGGAAAGAGATCATCCTTATCTTTTGCACCGTGAACAAAAACATCGGCCATTTCATTGAAAAAGAGAAGCGGATCATAGCTCACATAGCAAAGCCTGCCCACATCTTTGCCGGACACATCGACAGCAGCTCCCGTTATCACGGTATAATAACGCATCACCTTATTATACATCTCCTTATGAAAACTCTTAATTTCGTCGAGCTTATCGGGAAGTGAGCCGTCTTTGCGGGAAACACGGACTAAGAGTTTCAATCCCAACCCGCCAGGGCTCACAAAGCAGGCAAACGTATGACTGTCTGCCTCAATCAAAGCCCTTAATCGGATAACCTCCTCGGGTGAAAGATCATCAATATCAAGAACCACCATTCCGCAATACTCGGTGAGATTCACATCTCTCCGCCCGCCAATATACAAAGCACAGATAGTAACAGAGGCCAGCAACTTCTTCAGCCGCTGAGCCTCGTCCTCCTCTCCTTCTCTGATTAACGAACGAATTTTTTCAACTTCAGCCCGATAACGACCATTCTTCACTTCCCGCAGAAATTCCCGCATATCTTTATTGCCAAGAGGCTTGTTAAAGCCGGAAAACACTGTAATGCTTTTCATTTATTATTCATTAAAATTACAGATACAAAGTTCTATATTTATAAGAAAAACATTCAGAACTATCTGTCTGTATTTTTAAAGTAAATTAAATCATTGTAACTAATTCACTACAAGCAATGTAAAACTTTATATTTTAATCAAAAACAAATAATAAAAATTACTTATTCAAAAAAAGGTTTAATAGTTCTCATTCAGATGCTCTTTTTTCATGTATTGACATACAGTATTTTCCGAAAGATATTGATCTTTTCCTCCTTTTGAAGATTGAAAACGAATAAACTGGCAGAGAATATGTGCTGTTAATACACGGTTTACACCACCATTTGTTAGCAGCCATCCATCAAGAATCCATTGTTCAATGGTATGAAAAAAAAAGATGCGGAGAAACTGTCCACTCAAGCGAAATCGTTTTCTTGCTCCGCCCTATCTTTTTAGATAACTCTTTTTGCCTTGTCAGACTTTTATGCAGGTTTTTTGTATGAAAATCAATCTCACTCTGCACCTCTTTCATCTCTTTCTCTAAATCCTCTTTCATAACTTTTGTTTTAAGTTTTAAATTTATAATAATACTGTTTCTTAAAAAAATGCGCAAAATTAGTTCCTTTTTATTAAATGATTATGCTATATTTGCTTAATCGTTTAAGAAAGTTATCAACAGGCAAAAGAAACAAGGAGATTGCTTTATATGAAAATATGTTTTTATTGCAATACAATATTTACATTTGGAGGAGTTCAGCGTGTAATGGCTGTAATAGCAAAAGAGCTATCTAAAGAGCACGACGTTACTATATTAACATTAGACAATCCATCATTAAATGATACCACAATGTATGGATTAAACTCTGCAAATATTCATTATATTAATTTACAATACCCAAGGATTCCCTTCTACGAAAACATATCATGCAAAGCATACAGCCTGCTATACAAAACCATATTACCACAGAATAAGCTTTTATCAAAATGGTATGGATATAGTTCTTTCCCCCACTCCCAACGTTCTTTACTGATAAAAACATTGAATCAAGGGAGCTACGATGTAGTTGTAGGTGTACATGTTTTCCTGTCATTTCATCTAGCAAGTATTCAAAAACAGATTAAGGCTAAAACTATTGGGTGGATGCACAATTCCTATGATGCATTTTTTTCCATAAAGACATCGTATGTAGGAAAGCAAAAAAATCAGTTCAAATACTTAATGCCTGAACTTGATAAGATTATAGTTCTTTCAAAGTATGATCAGGAAAAATTCCAAAAAGAGTTGAATGTTCATACAGAAGCAATATACAACCCCTTAACAATAGAACCTAAAGGAAAAGGCTCGCCTAAACATAAAAAGTTCCTGGCTATTGGACGCTTTTCTCCTTTACATAAAGGTTTTGATATATTAATTAATGCCTTTGCCCTTTTTGCAAAGCAGAATCAAGACTGGACACTAGATATAGTAGGTGAAGGACCGGAAGAAGATATGCTTCGTTCACTAATCTGCAAGCATCATTTAGAAAAGAGGGTTACTCTATATCCGTTTACCAAAGAAGTGGAAAAGCATTATGAATCGGCCAGCGTGTATGTACTAAGTTCGCGGTGGGAAGGATTCGGGCTGGTTTTGGTAGAAGCCATGTCTTACGGACTTCCAATAATATCATCTAACCTGCCTGTTACCAAAGAATTACTTGAAGGAAAAGGGGTTGGCGTTTTCTTTGAAAGTGAAGATGCAACAGATTTAGCAAAAAGAATGTTATCCATAACTCAAAATAGGAACTTAGAAGCAACAACTTACAATGCTATTGAGTATTCTAAACAATTTTATACAGCCAATATTTATAAACAATGGGAGCATTTACTCATCAATAAACGATAAATGAAAGAATCCAGATTACATAAAAGCATTTTAAACGCTAGAGTTAACCTGATTTTCTATTTTATAACTTTGGCACTGTCTTTTTTTTCACGTAAAATATTTTTAGGTTGCTTAGGTGCTGATTTTGTAGGACTAACAAGTACTATAGGAAACCTTCTAGGTTTCTTAAATTTAGCAGAACTAGGCGTCGGAAGTGCCATAGGATATGTGCTCTATAAGCCTATCTATGAAAATAGCCACAATGAAATAAATGAAATAATATCTGTTTTTGGATATATTTATAGAAAAATCGGACTAATCATTCTCGCTGTAGGATTAATTTTAGGATGTTTTCTGCCATTAATATTCGCTAAAACAAGTTTTAACTTAGGCCTTATTTATTTTGCATACTTTTCTTTTCTTGCCTCTTCTTTAATTAGCTATTTTATAAATTATAGGGAAACATTATTAGGTGCCGATCAAAGAAACTATGTTATTGTAGGCTACCTTCAAACATCTCTTGTAATTAAATCTTTAGTGCAGATGTGTCTTGCCTATTACACCAAAAACTATTATTACTGGGTTATAATAGAACTAGCTTTTGGATTCTTATTTAGTATAGTGCTTAATAAGAAAATTGATCAGACATATCCCTGGCTTTCAACTAATATAAAGAAAGGGAAACTCTTGTTCAAGCAATATCCGGAGGTTATGAAATACACCAAACAACTTTTTGTACATAAAATAGCTACCTTTGTATTATCACAAACCTCTCCATTCCTAGTTTTCGCCTTTTCTTCATTAAAATCAGTTGCTTTTTACTCTAATTACACCTTAATAACAGATAAAATAAGCGGATTAATTAATAATATTTTAGGAAGTACGGGAGCAGGTGTTGGCAACCTTGTTGCAGAAGGAGATGAAAAGAAAATAAAAAAAATATTTTGGGAATTAACATCCATTCGCTATTTTGTAGCCGGAACATTTATTTTTTCTTTGTATCATTTAATTGAGCCTTTTATTTCTTTATGGTTAGGAAATAATTATGTTATGGACAAATCAATATTGATCCTTATTCTTGCAAACTCATTTATAATGCAAACCCGAGGCACTATTGATCAATATCTTTATGGCTATGGATTATTTAGTGATGTATGGGCACCTTTAACAGAGGCTACTCTTAATCTAAGTATAGCTATAATTTGTGGATATTTTTGGGGTATCGAAGGTGTTTTAATGGGACCTCTGGTCAGTATGACACTTATTGTATGTATATGGAAACCTTGCTTTTTATATAGTAAAGGATTCAAAACATCTTCGTGGAGTTACTGGCTTACTCTCTCTAAATACTTTCTGATTATAACTTCAGCATGGATTTTATCTCGTATAATCTTTAAGTCAATACTAACTATTAACCCTGCAAGTTCTTATAAATTATGGATTATATATGCACTTATAACTACATCAATATATTCTATTATTAGTTTCATAATGATGTATACATTCACAAAGGGAATTAGAGATTTTAGCTATCGTATGATAAAAAAAATAAGAAGATGAATCCAACATTAAGCATAATAGTACCAGTATATAAAGTAGAAAAATATATACACAAATGCATTTCAAGCATTCTGAATCAAACATTTACTGATTTTGAATTAATTCTAATCGACGATGGTTCTCCTGATAATTGCGGGGCTATTTGTGATGATTATGCAAAAGAGGATATCAGAGTTATTGTGATTCATCAGAAGAACCAAGGTTTGAGTGCCGCCAGAAATGCTGGACTTGATATTGCTAAAGGGAAATATATAACTTTTGTTGACTCTGACGATAGTATCTCTATAGATACATATTATGACAATATGGAAATCTTATCCAAAGATATAAGTATTGATGTATTAGAATATCCATATCAAAAAGTATATAATAATAGAATAGAATTAGTAACAGATCCTGTTAATCATATATATGGGTATTCAAAAAATTTTCGATATTGGGCTTTAGAGTCAAATAAAGGCCCAAATGTATGGAGTAAAATCTTTAAAAGACATATTTTTGAAAATATCAGATTTCCATATGGAAAAGTCTATGAAGATTTATATATATTGCCTGAAATATCGGAAAGAGTACACCATTTATATGTATCAGATAAAGGGAAATATTCCTACTTAATTAGAAAAGAGTCGATAAGTAATGGAGATTATCCATTAAAAAGAGAACAACCTCTTGAAAAACAATTGGATCACTATGACGCATGGTTAAAAGTCAATGAAATTTTAAAACAGAGAAAAACATACAGCTTAAAGCTAATAAATAATTTCTACCGAATTATTTCTGCTTTTATATTCACTGAAATTGATTATCCTAATTACAATTATAGCATATATGAAAATCAATTTAATCATTTCAAGTTTAAAACCAGACAAATAATTAATTCACAATTAACTCTAAAGCAAAAGATAAAACTATTATTGATAAAATTTATCGGAATAAAAAAAATGATTATTCTAAATCGTTTGAAAAATAAAACAAGTTACATAAAATAAGCAATTAAAAGATAGCTAATATAGATAAATAATTCTATCTCAGCAATAAAAGGTATATATTAAAACAATGAAAAGAAATCTCCCCCAAATAAGTATCATCATTCCTGTATATAATGTGGAAATATATTTATCAAGATGTATCAATAGCATTCTATCACAAACTTTTTCTAATTTTGAGATCCTTTTAATTGACGATGGAAGCAAAGATAAATCTGGAGAAATTTGTGATGAATATACAAAAAAAGACAATAGAATACGTGTATTTCATAAAAAAAATGAAGGAGTAAGTTCTGCAAGAAATGTTGGGCTTGATAAAGCAAACGGCGAATGGATTACATTTGTTGATTCGGATGATTGGATAGAAGAAAAATGCTTAGAAGTAATTCTTAAGCACGCTACAAAAAATGCATTGGATTGTATCCAGTTCTCGTATAAAAGAATTAATGATAAAGGAGAAATATTTGAAATTAATTCTGCACAAACACCAATATTAGATTTAAATAATTATATCAATATGGGGAAATTTTCTGTCTGTGCAGGAGGCACAATGTTTAAAAGGGATATTATAGACAACAATAATATTCGTTTTATTGAAGGTTTAAAATTAGCAGAAGACCAGATATTCATTCTAACAATAATATGCTCATGCAAAAGATTGCAACGAATCCCAAATATGTTTTACTGCTATTATTTAAATGAAAATTCAGCAACTCAAAAACCTAAGTTTATTGATATTTGTAAATCAATAATCGACTTAGATACATTTAAGTACAGAATGAGATTTCAATCATATATTGACACAATGATTCTGAAATTTATTTTTGTATCTTTAAAGCAGAATAATTGTAATATAATGACTCTTTATAGAACACTAAAAAAAACAAAAGTTAATGCAGCTGCAATTAGGGTCGATTTTACAAGATATTGGTTATTAAAAAAAATGTGGAAGCATAATTTAATTATCGCACTATTACTAATAAGACTCAACGATAAATTAATATCTTTGTGGAATAATATAAAAAAATAGTATAATTTTTACAATCCAGATAATAAGTCAAAAGCATACTTTTCTTTATCAAAAGAAAAAGAACGATTCTTTGCATGAATTGACATAAAATGCCTTTTACATTTGTCATTATATAATTTTAAAACTGATTCTGCTATATTGGTAATAAGATTATGATCTCTTTCGAGAATAATAGCACAATTTTCATTGACAGCCTCAGGAATTCCACCAGAACGAGTTACAATCAGAGGTAATCCTGCAGCTAAACTTTCTAAAACAGTTGTAGGAAAAGGATCCTCCCATATTGAAGGAACAACAGCAAGATCGCAAAAGCTCAAAATTGATGAAATTTTCTCATAAGGTTGAAAACCCGTAAAGAAAACTTGTTCAGGCATTGAAGAAGCTAATTCATTCATTTCTGAGAAAAACTTGCCTTCATTAATATTACCATTACCTCCTCCAACAATCAAAAGTTTTATTTTCTCATAATCAGATAACAATGAAAAAGCCTCAAGCAATTCTTTCACCCCTTTTATAGATTCAATTCTACCTGTATAAACAACAACAAAATCATCTTCAGATAAATGAAAGTTCTTTCGATTAATTTCTGAATGAAAAGGACTCTTAAACTTTTCGAGATCAATGCCATTATACACCACCTTAACTTTATCAGTTGGCATAATGGTATCTACTCTCTCTTTTATATAGTTAGAAACAGTAAGTACCTTTGTATATAATTTAAGTATTTCAGAAGCATCTTTAGTGTCTTTATTCAGCATATCATTATGCAAGTGAAGTATTAATTTTGCATCAGAACATTTTGATAATGGGAGAACAAATCCCGGACGATTCTCAACAACTATTGCATCAAACCTTTCATGTTTAATTCTGTTAGAAACCTCTGATACAAAATATTCCCAGGAATGATGATAATATAAATTACGCTTTGTGTATTTAAATAAGAGCTGTCTTATCTTTGAAAAAAAAGTATGGGTCTTGATAAAAACGAATCTTGTTTTTTTGTACTCTTGATATGTGTTATTAGAAAAGCCTTCGTCAAAAACACTATATACAGTAAATTCAACATCAGTATTCTGTATTTCATTATAATCTAAATAAAATTTCACTAAATTCTCAACTGCACCTCCTTTAACAGGGGGCACAGGCAAAATTCCCGATGTAACAATTGCAACATTCATCTTTCAAAGTGTTTTAAAACAAATATAACAGAATTTCTTGGAACAAATATTAAGAACTAGCCAGAAACAGATCATTCTTAACGAACATTGACAATTAGCAAATATTAAACATCATTAAAGTTATTAACAAATGCATAAAAAAAACAATTAAAGATTCTACAAAATTAGCTATATAGAAAAATAATATGAAAAAAAGTATATCTTTGTATAACACAAAAAACACAGATAATTAATAAAGATAGCATATATATAAATGGATATATTAAAGAACTTACTGAAAAGATCTGTTATTTAATTAAACATAAAGAAATTAGAATAAGCATGGAAGTAGCAGCAAAGAGAAGCATAAAACGATATACTCCGGATATTGTAATGCAGAAATGGGTTACACTTTTTGAATCATTAAAAAATAATCAAAAATGAAAATCTTATTCCTAGTATTTCATGGATTTTCAGAATCAAGCGGAATTAGCAAAAAAATAGTCAATCAGGTTAAAGGTTTACGAAATAACGGACATCAAGTAGACCTATGCCACTATGATGTACTGCCAAATGGACACCGTTGCAGAATGATCAATAATGAAATATTGGAGGATTATGGTTGCGGGAAACTGGCTTCATTAAAAAAACGGATTTGTTACAACGCAATTTATAAATATATTGTAGAACACAACATTCAGATGGTATACATGCGTTCCAATCATAATGCGAATCCTTTTACAATCCATTTTATGCATAAATTAAAGAGTCAAAGAATAAAGGTGGTAATGGAAATTCCTACTTATCCTTATGATCAGGAATATAAAGGATTCTCGTTTAAGGATCAATTGGAATTAAAAATGGATCAACTTTTCCGCCGTTCTTTAGTTCATGAATTATATCGAATTTGCACGTTTTCTGATTGTGAATCTATTTTCGGAACAAAAACGATCAAAATATCAAATGGAATAGATTTTGACTCAACACCCATAAAAAAGTTTTTGCGTAAAAATCCAAATTCGTTCAATCTCATCGGAGTAGCCGAGGTGCATTATTGGCATGGATTTGACCGTGTAATAGCTGGCATTGGAGAGTATTATCAGCAAAAGCATGATCGTGATGTTTTTTTTCATATTGTTGGTGGAGTTGGAGAAGAATCCGAAATGCCTGTTTTTAAAGAGATAATTGAAAGGTATGGAATAGAAAAACAAATTATTTTTCACGGACAATTATTTGGTGAAGCTCTTGATGATATTTTTGAAGATGCAGATTTTGGTATCGCAAGTTTAGGGCGCCACCGCAGTGGAATAACCAATATAAAAACTCTTAAAAATAGAGAATATGCAGCAAGAGGGATCCCATTTATTTATTCTGAAATTGATGATGATTTTGATGGTATGCCATACATACTTAAAGCTCCAGCTGACGATTCCCCTACCGACATTAAAATATTGATTAATTTTTTTTATGCCCTAAACATCAGTCCAACTAATATTAGAAATTCAGTTCAACATTTATCCTGGACTAATCAAATGAATAAAGTCTTAATTGAAACATCTGATGAACAAAATTGTCTCCATAATAATTTTTCATAATTCATATAGAAATAAATATAAATAATGGAAGGAATAATAGTAATTATTTGCTTTGTAAGTATTTTAGGAATAATTATACCAATAGTTTTATCTTCTATGAAATTAAATTATGGCAATAATTTTCAGAATAGTTATTTTTCTGATTTAAATAAGCACTGTAATACAGCAATGATTATTATACCACATCAGGATGATGAAATTAATGTAGCTGGAGCTGTAATAAAAAATTTAGTCGAAAATAATTGTAATGTAATAGTTATTTTTGCAATAAATGCAGATATTTATAATCAAACTTCTAAAAGAACTAAAGAAGGAATAAATTCTTGTAAAGTTTTAGGTGTAAAAGAAAGCAATATATACTTCTTGGGGTATGGTAATGCATGGAGTCAAACTAAATATACTCACATCTATCATGCTTCATCTAATGAACTTATATTTTCATCAATAGGCAAGAAAGAGACCTATGGCACACCTGAACATCCAGATTATGCCACCAAAAAACATGGATGTCCATCCATTTATACACGGACAAACATTATAAACAACATAAAAGACTTGATTTATGATCATTTACCAGAACAAATATACTGTGTTGATTTTGATGCACATCCAGATCATAGAGCTGTTTCATTATTATTTGAAGAAGCATTATGCCAAATATTAAAAGAAACAGATGACTATTATCCAGAAATATACAAAGGATTTGCTTATTCCACAGCATGGCTTTCAATCAACGATTTCTATCATTTAAATTTACCTTCTACTCAAAAGCCATTGGAATGCCATCTACAAAACCCTATTTATGAAACTGATGTACCTCAATATAATTGGATAAATAGAGTTCGTATTCCTGTGTCTAAAAATATATTAACACATTCAATAGTACATAATCCGATATCAAAAGCATTACTTAAGCATAGAAGTCAAAGAGCATTTGGTATGGCCTTAAAAGTTATCAACTCCGACGCAGTTTTTTGGCAAAGATCAACAAATAGCATAACATACAAGAGTAAAATTTTTGCAAGCAGTGGCAATGCGTTTTTTTTAAATGATTTCAAACTATTTGATTGTTTGGACATTACTAAAATATCTCAAGTAGAATACGGCAATTACTTATGGATGCCAGATAAAAATGATGATAAAAAAGAAGTTAGAATTGAATTCAAAAACCCTCAAAACATTAATAAAGTTTCCTTATATAACAATTTTGATCTCACAAGCATAATTATTTCTGGAGTTCTGACATTTAGTGATAATAGTAAAGTATTAGTGGGTCCTCTAAATCCAAATGGCTCAAAAACAGAAGTCTGTTTCCCAACAAAAAAAGAGATTTCTTTTCTATCATTTAAGATTCTCACTTATGAAGGTCGAGCTCCTGGACTAACAGAAATAGAAGTATTTTCTCCCAACAAAAAGAAAGAACAAATACAAATTATTAAATTATTAGATAAAGATAACGACATGTTTATATATCGTTATTTTGTAAAAACTGGTATAGAAGAAGTTCCCTTAGAAATATATCAATATCCTGAGTCCTTAAGTTACAATATCATGATTATTAATCAAGAAGAGTCTAAAGCTTATTTAGAAAACGAAATAATACATTTTGAAAAAGGATTCAAATACTGTAAAGTCAGAGTTGTACTAAAAGATTATAATAACATTTATGATGAAGTTGAATTTATACAACTTAACCAATGGGACATCTTTATATATAACGGCCTAACATATATAAGTAAAATTGTGACATTTCTTATAAAAGTTTATTATAGAATTCGCGATTATTTTTATATTCAAGTGAAATAAGCAAGCCATTATTTGATTATTAAGATATAATTTAATTATAACAAATCCTTTTCTACATGAAAATTGTTTATCTATATACTGGGTTACTGACATTAGGTGGAGCTGATCGGGTAATCACTGAAAAAGCAAATTATTTTGCTGATAATTTAGGATATGAAGTTTACATAATTACAGATTCTCAAAACAATAAGCCACCAATATTTCCACTTTCACCGAAAGTCAAACATATTGATCTAAATATTTTATTTGGGCAACAATATGAGCATTCAATAATAATAAGAGGTGTTTTTTATTTCAAATTAATGCGCATTTATCGCAAAAAGCTAACTAAAATATTAAACGAAATTCAACCAGATTTTACTATTAGCGTTTTAGGTAGAGACTCTGATTTTATAACAAAACTACCGGACAAAAGCTTTAAAATAGGTGAAGCACATATTTCAAAACGATTTATGCGAAATTATCACCTAATGGAAAAAAAAAATTTACTATACCGTATTGTTTGTAAAATATGGAAAAAAAAACTTTATAAATGCATAAAAGAATTATCCGCATTCGTTGTTTTAACAAAAGAAGATGCAGATAATTGGAAAGAGATAAGAAAATCAATAGTCATTCCAAATTCTTTACCATTTTATAGTAACTTGAGCAGTCCATGCACAAATAAAGAAATAATAAGTGTTGGACGTTTAGATGAACAAAAGGGATATGATCTTTTAATTAATGTATGGAAAATTGTTGTTAAGAAACATCCCGATTGGAGCATTCATATTTATGGGAATGGAGAATTAAAAGACATACTAAAAGAACAAATACGAATTAATAAAATAGAGAAGAGTTTTATCCTTGAAGGTACTGTTCCCAATATTGAAGATAAATATATGGAAAGCTCATTTTATGTGATGAGTTCTCGTTTTGAGGGTTTTGGCATGGTACTTATTGAAGCCATGTCCTGCGGATTGCCATGTGTTTCTTTCGATTGTCCTAATGGACCTAAAGATATCATCAATGATGGAATTGACGGTCTCTTGGTTGAAAATGGAAATATTGATCAATTGGCTGAAAAAATTTGCTATATGATAGAGCACCCTGAAGAAATAAAAAGAATGGGAGCTGCTGCCAAAGTTAATATAAAACGTTACAATCCGGATATAATTATGCAAAAATGGGTACAGCTCTTCAAATCACTAAAAAATCCCCAAATATAAAATGAAAAAAATAGTATACTGCATACCATCTCTTTACATTCCTGGTGGAATGGAAAGAGTATTAACCATTAAAGCTAATTATCTTGCAGATGTGTTAGGATATGATATTTACATTATTCTTACTGATGGCAAGGACAAAAAGCCTTATTATGCTCTCTCACCTAACATACATATAATACAACTTGATATAGATTTTGAAATTTTATGGAAATCATCATTGCATAAAAAAATTATCATTTATCTCAAAAAGCAATATCTATACAAAAAAGCATTAAAAGACATATTGCAAAAAATAAAACCAGATATTACTATTTCTATGCTACGCCGAGAAATTAATTTTATTAATTCAATTAAAGATGGCAGTATAAAAATAGGCGAAATACACGTTAACAGAGATAATTTCAGAGATATAAACAACAGGGAGAATAGTTCAATTATAAAAAAATATATTGAAAAATATTGGACCTGGCAATTAATAAAAAAGTTAAAACTGCTATCTTCTTTTATTGTTCTAACAAATGAAGATAAAGAAAAATGGAAAGAGCTTAATAATGTAACAGTAATCCCAAATCCTTTGCCTTTTTTTCCAGAATCAATATCAGAATGTGATTCAAAAAAAGTAATAGCAGTAGGTCGTTATGTTAATCAAAAAGGTTTTGATCTTTTAATAGATGCATGGTGTATTGTAACTCTAAAACATCCTGATTGGACATTAAATATATATGGAGGAGGTGAAAGAAAACCATATATAAACCAGGTACAAAGTGCAAGAATTAGTAACACATGCAAATTAGAAGAATCAACCGTTAATATAATTGAAAAATATCAGGAAAGCTCCATTTTTGTTCTTAGCTCTCGTTTCGAAGGTTTTGGAATGGTCATTACAGAGGCTATGTCTTGTGGTCTTCCTGTAGTTTCTTTTGCCTGTCCATGTGGCCCTCGTGACATTATTAGAAATGGAATAGACGGCATATTAGTTGATAAAGAAGATGTTGAGAAAATGGCTGAAAGCATATGTTATCTCATTGAAAATGAGAATATAAGAAAAGAAATGGGACGAAAGGCCAGAATTAATATTGAGAAATTTAAAATAGAATATATCGGAAAACAATGGGATTTGCTTTTTAAAGAATTAACAAATAAGAAGTTTTAAAAATGGCAACAAAATTACTATATATTATTGGTGGAGTATGGAATGGAACTGGCATGGAAAGAGTACTTATTACGAAAGCAAACTACATGTCTAGCATAGGATACGATGTATATATATTATTGACTGAGGATGGAAAAGGAACACCTTTTTTTGAAATATCACCTAAAATTCAGATCTGTAATGTCTATCTAAATTTTGATCATTTAGATAATTACCCCATATATAAGAAAATACCGGCTTACATCATAAAGCAAAAAAAGTATAAAAAAGAACTAACAAAAATTCTTTTTCAGATAAAACCAGACATAACGATTTCTGCTTTAAGAAGAGAAATTAATTTTATTAATGAAATTAATGATGGAAGTAAAAAAGTTGGAGAATTCCATTTTAGCAAAGTGAATTACCGCACAATAAACAAAAAATATTTGCCTAGTTTTATTAATAAAATGATTAGCAAAAGATGGATGAATCAACTCATTAAAGAGATTAAAAAACTATCTAGTTTTGTTGTTTTAACAAATGAAGACAAAGAAAATTGGAATGAATTAGATAATGTACAAGTTATATGTAACCCATTATCATTTTTCACTGAAAAAACTTCGTCCTGCATTAATAAAAAAATTATAACTGTTGGTAGTTATAACTATGTAAAAGGTTATGATAGATTAATAGATGCTTGGGAGATTGTAGCTAAAAAACATCCAGATTGGGAACTGCATATCTATGGAGGTGGTAACAGAGATAATTTTATAAAAAAGATTCAGGAAAAGAAATTAGAAACTTCTTTTTTTTGTCACAAAGCAGAAAATAATATACAAGATAAATATATAGAAAGTTCCATTTTTGTTCTCAGCTCTCGGTACGAAGGAATGCCCATGGTACTTTTAGAAGCTATGTCATGTGGTTTACCTCCTGTATCATTTGCATGTCCATGTGGACCTAGAGATATTATACAAAACCAAATTGATGGATTATTGGTTGAAAACGGTAATATTCAAGAATTAGCAGACAAAATTTGTTATCTTATAGAAAACGAAAATATTAGAAAAGAGATGGGAGAAAAAGCCAGGACTAATATTGAACGTTATAAAATTGAAAATATTGGTTTACAATGGATAGCACTATTTGATAAATTAATAAATAAAGAATAACCTTATGTATAAAGTAACTATAGCAATTCCCGTATATAATACGCAAGAATATATAAAAGATTCATTTTTAAGTGCACTCAATCAAACATTTGATAATATTGAATTTCTAATTATAGATGATAGAGGGAATGATGACAGTATGAGCATAGTACGTGAGTTGATGAATTCACATGAAAGAGGGAAGAATATACGAATAATTACTCATAAAAAGAATATGGGGCTTGCAAACGTTCGAAATACTGCTTTAATAGAAGCTACGGGCGATTATCTCTTTTTTTTGGATAGTGATGATACTATTTCTGAAGCTTGTATAGAATTTCTTTATGACAAAATAACAAAGTATCCAGTCGATTTTGTTGCTGCATCTTTTCAAGTTATGAATGTAGAAGAACAAATTTTAAGAAAATGTGTCTATCCTGACCTTATAATTGAAGGTGAAAATAAAATTGCAGAATATCAATACAAAAATTTAAAAAAAGAATCTATTGATAACTTTAGTTGGAACAAATTATATAATTTATCTTTTCTTAAGGATAATAATATAAATTACATTCCAGGATCATTATATGAAGATTCATATTTTTCATTTAATTTAATTCTTAAAGCTAAATCTTGTATATTAACGTCTAAAATATTCTACAACTATAAAATAAGACCTTATTCAATAATGCAAAATAATAATAGAAAATCTATTCCTGTTAAAGAAATTGAAGGACATTTACTTTACCTGGATTACTATAAAAAAGAATCTCTCAAATATAAGCTCTATCCATTCTATGAAGACATGCTCACTCAAATTATGGTAATTTGCTTTGATAAAATATCCGTATTAATAGATAAGAGAAAGGTTATTTCTGAAAATGTATCTAAGAAAAGGATAAATGAAATATTGACATACCCTATTTATTTTAAAGAAATATATAAATTTAAACATCAAAAAAAGATAAATCTTTTACTGTTTACTTTTAGTAAACTTCCATTTTCTATTAAAGTTATTTTTCTTAAATTATATTTTAAACTTCTTCGATTTTACAGAAAAATTAGATGAACCCAAATTATGAACTGGTATTCAAAATACATATCAATCTTTGAAAAGCCTCTGGAAGAGGTTTCAGAGAATACGATAAAAGAAATTCAGGAGAAATTAGAGCTAAAGCAACAAGATAATCCTCTTGTTTCAGTAGTTGCAATTGCCCACAACGAAGAAAGCAGAATTCTAAGTTGTTTGTGGTCTTTGAGTGAAAACATCTGTGATTTTCCTATTGAAATTCTTGTGATAAACAACAACTCCACAGACAGAACAACTGAAGTATTAAACTTATCTGGTGTAAAATGGTTTGATGAACCAAAGAAAGGTCCCGGGCATGCCCGCCAATGTGGATTAGATCATGCTCAGGGAAAATATTATATTTGTATTGATGCAGATACGCTTTATCCTCCACACTACATTCAAACAATTGTAGATCAATTAAGAAAGCCAGGAGTATCTTGTGCATTCTCATTATGGAGTTTTATGCCGGATAAACAACATTCAAAACTCAGTCTGTTTTTCTATGAATTTCTGAGAGATGTATATCTACTAATACAGTCAATAAAACGACCTGAGTTATGTGTAAGAGGTATGGTTTTTGGATTTAATACAGAAATGGGACGTAAAGTAGGATTCAGAACGGATATAATCCGAGGTGAAGACGGATCTTTAGCTTATGCATTAAAAGAATATGGAAAATTAGTATTCATCACCAACAGAAAAGCAAGGGCTCTTACTAGTAATAGTACATTAAATGCTGATGGATCTTTTTTCAAAAGTTTTGCGAATAGGTTTGTTAAAGCATTAAAAAACGCAACCAATCTATTTTCAAAAAAGAACAATTATAAGGATGAAGACTCAAATCTCATCAAATAACCCAAACTAATGAAACCAATAAACGTTTTAGAGGTTATAAGGCAGGGACAAATCGGTGGAGGAGAATCTCATCTACTTGATTTGGTTTCGGGCTTTGATAATACAGTTAATCCTGTTGTACTGGCATTTACTCCTGGACAGATGATTGATGCATTCAGAACTCATGGGGTGAAATGTTATGTGATAGAAACCAGCCATCCTTTTGACATTCGAATAATCAAACAAATCCGTGAATTAATAAAAAAAGAACAGATTCAGATTATTCATGCACATGGAAGCAGAGCTGCTTCTAATGTGGCATTGATTGCAAAAATGATGAAAATGCCGTTGGTATATACAGTTCACGGATGGAGCTTTCATCAGGATCAATCAGCATTAATAAGCTATTTAAGAGCAAGAAGCGAGAAAATAATCTGTAACCTGAGCAATCAGGTTATTTGTGTTTCTGGAAGTAATCAACAGACCGGGATTCAAACGTTTGGACTAAAGAGGTCTGTAGTGATTGAAAATGGGATTAATCTTTCACGGTTTAATCCAAACAATTCTTTCAAGGAGATCAGAAAGGAGTTTGATTTTGATATGAGTGATTTTATTGTGGGTTTTATAGGGCGAATTACATTGCAAAAAGATCCGATAAATTTCATAAAGAGCATTGCCATAGCTAATAAGCAAGATCCTAAAATAAAAGGGCTATTAGTTGGCGAAGGGGACATGAAGGACGAGGCAATGGCTTATATAAAAGAGAATTCTTTAGAAGATGTAATCCGTACTTCAAATTTCAGGAATGATATTCCTGATTTACTAAACGCCATTGATGTTTTTTGTTTACCTAGTTTATGGGAAGGTCTTTCAATAGCACTATTGGAAGCGATGGCAATGGGAAAAGCGTTAGTTGTAACTCCTACTGACGGAACCAAAGAGGTTATTGTTGATAAAGTAAATGGATTGATTGCTCAATATAACAATCCTAATAATCTTGCAGAAAGATATTTAACCTATTTCAAAGATTCTATACTAAAAGAAAAATGTGAGAAAGAAGCTAAAGCACTGATTGAGAAACGATTTGATAGTAAACTGGTTTCTGAAAGAGTTACTGAAGTATATAAATCATTCATTCAAGACTAATGAAATTCATAGAAATACTCTTCTGGTTCAGCTTAATAGTGGTATTCTATACCTACCTAGGATATGGGATTGTACTTTATCTAATGGTAAAAATTAAAGAGCTATTCGTAAAACAAAAGACAGTAGCACTATCAGGTGATCTACCGGAGGTGACGCTCTTTATCACAGCTTTCAACGAAGAAGATATTGTAAAGGAAAAGATGAATAACTGCCTTTCATTAGATTACCCGAAAGACAAACTAAATATTGTTTGGGTAACGGATGGTAGTAATGACAGTACTAATGAATTGCTGAAAGCATATCAGGGGGTTACTGTTTTATTTCAACCGGAAAGACAAGGAAAGACAGCTGCGCTGAACCGGGGAATAGGATTTATCTCCTCTCCCATTGTTGTGTTCACGGATGCGAATACGATGATTAACAGTGAGGCTATCCTAAATATTGTTGCTGAATTTACAGATTCTAAGGTGGGATGTGTGGCCGGGGAAAAACGTATTGCAGCAAAAGAAAAAGATGGAGCAGCCGGTGGCGGTGAAGGTATTTACTGGAAATATGAATCTACACTTAAAGCACTGGATTCCAGATTATATTCTGCTGTGGGTGCTGCAGGTGAACTGTTTGCTATCAGACGGGAATTGTTTGAGACAATGGAAAGGGATACTTTACTGGATGATTTTATTTTGTCACTAAGAATTGCACAAAAAAGTTATAAGATTGCATACTGCGACAAGGCTTATGCTATTGAGTCAGCTTCTACAGATATGAAAGAGGAAGAAAAGAGGAAGGTGCGCATTGCTGCTGGTGGCTTACAGTCTATATGGAGACTACGCTCTTTATTAAATATATTCCGCTATGGAACATTGAGCTTTCAATATGTATCACACCGAGTACTGAGATGGTCAGTCACTCCTATATTTCTATTTTTAATGCTCCCGATTAATATAATACTGATCGCAATAAAATGCAGTAACTTATATTCAATCATTTTGATTCTTCAGATTTTATTCTATTTATCAGGAATATGGGGATATTACTTATCTACAAAAAAAATAAAAAATAAAATTCTATTCATCCCTTATTATTTCCTCTTCATGAATATAAATGTTTTTAAAGGCTTTTTCTATCTGAAGAGAAACACGAATAATGGGATATGGGAAAAGGCTAATAGAGCTTTATAAATAATACATAAAAATTATTCCATTTTAATTATTTTTTATATATTTGTTCATTGTATACTTATTTTTTTGACAACCTCAAAGAAACACGATAATGAAAAAGATTTTGCACGACCCTCAATACTCTGATAAAATTTTGCAGATGACCGCAGATACAATGCTTTTATTCAACCATGAAGGTATTTGTCTGGATATGGTGATACATGCAAATCAAGGTATTTTTAAGAAAAAAAAGAGTTTAATAGGTGAAAACTTCTTTAATTTATTGTCTGAGGATACCAGAAAACCTTTTAAAGAAGATTTTGATAAGGTAATAAAGGATAAGTCTGTTTCTACTAAAAATTATGAGCTTTCTTTCGGTAGTGAAACATATTACTTTAAATGTATTATGTATCCGTTTGAAGAGGATATGGTGTTGTGCCAATACAGAGATATTACAAAAAGAACTAAAATTAAGCTACAGTTGGAAAAAGCCAATAATGAGCTAAGGGAAGTTGAAAAGGCTGCACGGATTTGTCAGTGGAATTATAATTTTAAAACAAGAATTTTTAATTATAGAGGATTCACAGGGGCGATGGCTAGAGGAGATAAGTTGCAAGCTATTTCAATTGAAAATTACCTGGAACTGGTATTCAGAGATGACCGTCCCGGCTTTATTAAATGGATAGATAGCATCCCGAACAAAACAAACACCGAAACATTTGAATATCGTATACTTTGGAAAAAGGAAGTCTTCTTTTTACGAATGGGGCTGATTAACGGAGGACTAACAGACAGAAACGAACAAACTATAGAGGGATATTGTCAAAACATAACTGACATTATCAAACTGGACGAGAGTTTGGAAAATGTTACCAAAGCGATAAACTATGCTTCGGAAGATATTTTTGCTTTTAGACCTGATGGAACACTTATTTTTGCTAATGAGCAATTTCGTATTCACTACCTGCTGACAAATGAACCTGATTTATCCGTTATCAACATTAATGATCTGTTAGTAAATAAAGATCTGAAAAAGCGATGGATGAACATTCGGGGTGAGTTTGCCCACATCAATGATATTGTTCGCTATGTAGAAAAAGCACCTTTCACCCACTTGAAAGATGTACTGGCTTTTGACTTTTTTTCTTATATCATAAGAGATTCTGAGGGAGAGGATATTATCTGGACTTTTGGAAGGGATATTTCAGAACAAATGAGATATGATGCACAGATAAAGGAAGTAAACCAGATTATGAATACCGTACTGGAGAATATTCCACTTGCAATATCGGTGAAAGATACCGGAAATGGGTTTAGATATATTTATCGGAATTCTGTGACTTATGCCAGTATGAAGTCAACAAATGTAGTTGGGAATACAGATTTTGATATTCATCCTGATGATTCTGCTATTACATTCAGAAATGAAGATTTAGGAATACTTAAAAATGGAATTCCTCTTATTTATAATAAAGAAGTTAGTGATAATAAGGGCAGAACATACATTATTCATAAACAAAAATTCCTTGCTGAAAACGGAAGCAGGGCTCCATTAATTATTTCGTTAGAGTCAGACATTACCAAAATAAAAAAAATGGAAGAAGAGTTAGTAATGGCAAAAGAGAAGGCAGAAAAATCTGACATGCTAAAATCTGCTTTTCTGGCAAATATGAGCCACGAAATACGTACTCCTCTGAATGCTATTGTTGGTTTTTCCAGGGTGATTGCTGACACACAGAATGCTAATGACCGAATGGAGTATTACAAAATTGTTGAAGCAAACAACAGTAGATTATTGCAACTGATTAACGAAATTCTTGATTTATCAAGAATAGAGTCGGGCATAATGGAGTTTACTGAAGAACCGATTAATCTACATGTTATGTGTCAGGAAGTGTTTGATGCTCACAGATTCCGTTGCTCTGAGAATGTTCGTCTTATTTTTGAAGACTCGGATCCTGATTTATGGATTTACAGTGACAAGAACAGACTTATCCAGGTATTTTCTAATCTTATAGGAAATGCTCTTAAATTCACAGCAGAAGGAAGCATCCGGTTTGGTTACAAACTAAAAGATGAGTTCATTGAATGTTATGTAAAAGATACAGGAATAGGCTTTCCTGAAAATAAAGCAAAGAATGTTTTTGAACGGTTTGCTAAACTGAATACTACAGCACAAGGAACCGGACTAGGTCTTTCTATTTGTAAATCAATTATTGAAAAGCTAGGGGGTACAATAGAAGCTAAATCAGAGTTAGGAAAAGGTGCCGAGTTTACATTTACACATCCCTATATATCACCTATTGAAAATGATAAATCATCCCCAGAAGAAGAGGAAACTTCAACAAAAGATAATGGATTGCAGCTTTCAGATAAAAAGAATCATACAATCCTGGTAGCAGAAGACAATGATAGCAACTTCAAATTACTAAATGTGATGATTGGTAAGATGTTTACCTTATTGCATGCACATGATGGCATTGAAGCTATAACCATGTTTGAAGAATATAAGCCCAGCTTAATCCTTATGGACATAAAAATGCCAAATATGGATGGGCTGGATGCAACACGTGTTATCCGGGAAGTTTCACCTAAGGTCCCGATTATAGCTTTGAGTGCTTTTGTATATAATGATGATGTTAAAGAGGCATTGAATTGCGGATGTAATGAATTTATTCCCAAACCTGTTTCTTTGGAAGTTTTAACTGCAACGCTGAAAAAATATCTCTAACTAATGGGAAGAAAAGCCACTTTTTTATATTTTCATTTTATCTCAGTCCTTTTTACTTTCGCTTTTGCAGCATTCACTATTATTGTGGGAATAGGTTCGCACAACAATCCGAATCAAGGATTCATATTACCTCTTTTGGGATTAGGAATGATGCCTTTATTATTTTCCAATCTGATTATCTTCATATATTGGAGCCTCAGGTGGAAAATATGGGTATTGATACCTGTTATAGCTATTGCTGCCAATCATGAGTATATCTCTGCTAAATATCAGTATCCATCTAATAATCAGCCTCCAATAGCAAACAACAGATTAATTAAAATAGCCAGCTTCAATGTAGAAAGTTTCCACGGATACCCTTCTGTATATTCTGTAGGAGAGATTAAAGAGTTAATGAAAGAGAATCAGATAGATATATTCTGCTTACAAGAGTTCTCGGAAAGCTCATTCTTCAATGTAGACAGCATCTCAAATATGTTTAAAGATTACCCTTATGCATCAATTCATAAAAGCAAAAAAGAGGGATTTAATCTGGTTGTTTATAGTAAGTTTCCAATAGAGAACAATGCTGATATTTGGTTTAACTCTTCAGATAATAGCGCCATGTGGGTAGACATCAGGGTAGATAACAAACTAATACGTGTATTCAACTGTCACCTGCAAACAACTAATTTTAATCAGACCAGAGGATTATTAGCAAAAGTAACACTTGCAGGTTTTTACGATTCGAAGAAAGAGGCTGTAAAACAGATCATGCTTAAGATGGCAGTAAATGCTGAAAAACGTGCAGAACAAACTGATTTGATATGTAATATTATTGATACCACCAAACATGCAATGATTTTATGTGGTGACTTAAATGATACTCCGGCGTCGTATTCATACTACAAAATAAAAGGAAAGTTACAGGATGGATTTCAGAGTGCCGGTTCTGGATTTGAGTCTACTTTTCGTTATCTTCATAGTCTCTTCCGCATCGACTACATATTCCATTCAAAGGAACTGACTGGAAGAAAATATATCACTCCTTCTTTTGATTTCAGCGACCATAATCCAGTGATTATGGAACTATCAGTAAAGAAAAGAAGGAGTAACAATATTATGACATCTTAGGAAGGTAAAAACTGAAAGTAGACCCTTCACCAAATATTGAATTAAACCAAAGTTCACCACCATTCTTACGAACAAAGTCCTGACATAACAAGAGTCCTAAGCCGGATCCTTCTTCATTTTTAGTGCCAAAAGTGGTAAAATGTGTATCTACATGGAGCAGTTTACCCTGATCTTCTTCTTTAATACCACGTCCATGATCTATAACACTGACAACGATCTGTTCTTCTTTTTCTTCAACTATTACAGTCACTTCTTCTCCCACATTACTAAACTTAAGTGCATTACTTATCAGATTACGAATAACAGTCTTTATCATGTCAATATCCGCGCGAACCTCCACCTGTTCAGGAGCCTGCAAATTGATCTTTATTTGTTTAAGTTCGGCTACCATAGAAAAGATTTCAATTACACCAGCTGTTACTCCTACAAGTTCAATGTCCTGAGGAACAACATTTAATCTGCCAATCTGACTCTTTGTCCATTTAAGCAGATTATCTAATAAAGAGAATAGTTCCTCTGTGGTTTGATTTGCCATATTAAGCAATTCATGCATTTCCTCTCCTATTTTTTCGCCTGGCAAGTTAATCATCAACATATTCAGCACCATTTTTATGGAAGCCATAGGCGAACGAAGATCATGAGCAATAACAGAATAAAGTTTATCACGTCCTTTAATAGTGCGTTTTAGTTCTTCAGTCTGATTATAGATAATTCGTTTGGCAGCTATCAAAGATATCTGATGCATCACACGGATTATCAATTCTTCCTTATTAAATGGTTTTGAAATAAAATCATTCGCTCCCATTTGAAAACCTTTCACTATATCTGCCGTAGAGTTAAGAGCAGTCAGAAATATAATTGGTATCTGAGAATATCCAGGTTTTGCCTTTAATTGCTGAGCCACTTCAAATCCGCTTATATCAGGCATCATTACATCTAACAAAATTAAATCGGGTAATTCCGATTCAACCATCTTCAATGCCTGAGTGCCATTCATGGCAGTAACAACGTTGTACTTTTCATTAGTTAATAACACCTTGAGTAGTAATACATTAGATAAAACATCATCTACTACTAATATTTTATATTCTGATTGGGTAATCTCCATCATCATTTCTTTTATAGGCATTTATAGTATTTATTGAAGTGAAAGATATTATATTATAATACTTAAATTATAGTTCTAAAATATTCTATTGTTTTAGTCAGCCCTTCTTCTAGCTGGATAGTAGGTTGCCAGTTTAGTTTTTCTTTTGCTAAAGATATATCTGGTTGGCGCTGTTTTGGATCATCAAAAGGTAGTGGCTTGTATATGAAACGTGACTTTGCACCTGTAAGTTCAATCACTTTTTCCGCTAATCCCTTAATCGTAAATTCATTTGGATTACCAATATTCACAGGACCAACAAATTTATCATCGGTATTCATCATACGAACCATACCTTCAACCAGATCATCCACATATTGGAAGCTACGAGTCTGACTGCCATCTCCGTAAAGTGTTATATCTTCATTTTTTAAAGCCTGAACTATAAAATTAGACACCACCCTACCATCATTTTTATTCATCAAAGGACCATAGGTATTAAAAATGCGGATAATTTTTATGCGAAGTCTTTTTTGTCTGTGATAATCCATAAAGAGTGTTTCTGCACAACGTTTACCTTCATCATAACAGGAACGAACACCTATGGAATTAACATTTCCCCAATAACTCTCAGTCTGAGGGTGAACGATCGGATCTCCATAAACCTCACTGGTTGACGCCTGAAGAACTTTGGCGCTGACTTGTCTGCCAAGAGCTAGCATATTGATAGCCCCCATAACGGAGGTCTTCACTGTTTTAATAGCATCGTATTGATAATGAATGGGGGAAGCAGGACATGCCAGATTATAGATTTCATCTACTTCTGCATTATAGGGTGCAGTAATATCATGACGAACAAGCTCAAAATGAGGATTATCCATTAGATGCCAAACATTACTTCTGGAACCTGTAAAGAAATTATCTAAACATATAACACTATTGCCATCATTTATTAATCGAGTACATAAATGGGAGCCAATAAAGCCAGCCCCTCCTGTTACTAATATTCTTTTCATTATCCGTTGTTTCCTTGCAGATTTATGGTATTTTATAGTATCTCAAAATGCTATTTCTTAAAATTCTGTTTATATAGCGTAACAAATATATTGCTTTTTTTTAATATAAGCCTTTATATGCGTGCCTAATTTACTATTCCCAGCTAAAAAATAAATATCATTTTGAACTTATTATTGCTATATGTCAATTATTATCAAGAATAAATAATTTCAATTTTAATAAAACAAATATGCTGATAAAATTGCATAATTAAGTTACAGTTAAGATTAAAGAGGGAAAGACGAATGATAATTACACAGTATTAATTAAGTTAAATTTGACAACTTTAAAAGAAACATTATCTCATATTTTTTGTTTTTCTATATATCGCTGATTCATTAATAAATTCCATATAAATTTTCATATTTAGATAAAAGATAAGACCTGGTTTGCATGAAAATAAAAGAACAATATTGCGAATATTCGTTAATTGCCATTATTCTGGTTCTAGGAATGATTTTATTTATTAAAATAACTCCATTTCTTACCGGAATTCTGGGTGCAGCTACCATCTATATTCTTGTAAGAAAACAAATGTTTTATCTGACTGAAAAGAAGCATATAAAACATTGTCTGGCAGCAACACTTATGTTATTTGAAGCTGCATTATGCTTTCTTATTCCTATTTCTCTGGCAGTATGGCTACTTGTTAACAAATTACAGAACCTGAATCTCGACCCACAAACTTATATTTCAGAGATCCAGCATATTGCAGATCTAATTCATAAGAAAACTAATTATAACATACTCAACAGCGACAACATATCATTTATTACCTCATTACTACCAAAAATCGGAAAATATATAGTAGGAAATATGAGCAGCTTTATCATTAATATTATTGTAATGCTCCTAGTGCTCTTTTTTATGCTGCTTGAAGCTAAAAAGATGGAGAACTTCTTTTATGAAATACTACCTTTTACTAAGTCACACAAAAAGAGCATACTGGCAAAAATCAATTTAATTGTTAAAGCTAATGCATTAGGTATTCCCTTGGTGGCAATAGTACAAGGAGGAACTGCAACAATTGGATATATAATTTTTGCAACTCCTAACCCTCTTCTCTTTGGTTTTCTAAGTTGTATAGCATCAATTATTCCGGTTGTAGGTATTGGATTAATCTGGGCGCCGCTTGTTGCATATTTTGCATTAACAGGAGACTGGGAACATGCTATCGGACTTGGCGCCTATTCAATTATCTTCACTACTAATATAGACAACTTATTGCGTTTCATATTACAAAAGAAGCTTGCTAACACACACCCTTTAATCACAATATTCGGAGTTTTTATAGGATTATCGTTGTTTGGTTTTCTAGGAGTAATTATCGGACCTTTAATGTTATCGCTCTTTATTCTTTTCGTGAATATTTTTAAAAAAGAGTATTTGGAAAGAGATCTTTAAAATCAGTAATTCACAAATAAAGAACTAGAACCAAACCACAATCCATCATTATAGTAAAATTCTCATAAAAAAGAAATAGTCCTAAAAGCTATTGCTTTTAGGACTATTTCTGAAGCGGTGCGTACGAGACTCGAACTCGTGACCCCATGCGTGACAGGCATGTATTCTAACCAACTGAACTAACGCACCATTATTTTTTGTTTTGCATTCTCTCTCGATTGCGATGCAAAGGTAGGGCATTTTTTGAATTCTGCAACACTTTTGATGAATTATTTTTAAACTATTTTATACTATCACTGATTATGAATGAGTTATATTGTACATTATTTTGCAAAGTAAAACCCAAGGAGGGTTGAGATTTATTATGTATATTTGCAAAACCATTAAAATAACACAAAAATAACATAAGAGACTGATGAAAGAAACACCTATCGACTGCAAATTCGTTGATGAAGCAATCAAAGAAATGCATATTGCCGATTTATCCAAGGCAACAATTCGTGAAGTAAAAGCTATTGCTGCAAAAGCTGAAGAGCTTTCGGGCGTTGAATATATAAAAATGGAAATGGGAGTTCCCGGACTTCCTCCTTCTACCGTGGGGGTAAAAGCAGAAATAGAAGCTTTGCAAAATGGAATTGCCAGTTTATATCCAGACATAAATGGCCTGCCGGAATTAAAGAAAGAGGCTGCAAATTTTGTAAAGGCATTCATTAATGTAGATATTAATCCGGAAGGATGTATTCCGGTTACCGGTTCCATGCAGGGAACTTATGCTTCTTTCATGGTGTGCAGTCAATGTGACGAGAAAAAAGATACTATTCTTTTTATTGATCCTGGATTTCCTGTACAAAAGCAGCAACTTGCGGTAATGGGAGCTAAATATGAAACATTCGACGTTTATGATTACCGGGGAGATAAGTTACACGACAAGCTGGAAAGCTATCTAAATAAGGGAAACATCTCAGCCATTATTTATTCTAACCCCAATAATCCTAGTTGGGTGTGCCTTAAAGAGGAAGAGCTGAAGACTATTGGAGAACTGGCTACTAAATATGACATTATTGTCCTGGAAGACCTGGCCTATTTCGCCATGGATTTCCGCACAGATCTAAGTGTTCCATATCAGGCTCCTTACCAGCCAACAGTAGCACACTATACAGATAATTACATTTTGCTGATTTCCGGATCAAAAGCATTTAGTTATGCAGGTCAGCGGATTGGAGTGAGCTGTATTTCCAACTCATTATATAACAAGACTTATCCAGGGTTTGTAAAAAGATATGGAGGAGGAACTTTTGGTAGTGTATTTGTTCACCGGGTTCTTTATGCTCTTTCATCGGGAACCAGTCACTCTGCTCAATATGCCATGGCAGCAATGCTGAAAGCTGCAAATGAAGGAAAATATAATTTTCTGAAAGAAGTAAGTGTTTACGGTGAACGCGCCCGTAAATTAAAAGATATCTTCCTGCGTCATGGGTTCTATATTGTATACGACAAGGATCTGAATGAACCTGTTGCCGATGGTTTTTACTTCACAATAGGCTATCCGGGCATGAAAAGTGGAGAATTGATGAAAGAATTAATGTATTATGGCGTCAGTGCCATATCGCTGGTAACCACTGGTAGCAACCAGGAAGGGCTTAGAGCCTGTACTTCTTTTATAAAAGATCACCAATATGATCAGTTAGAGGAAAGAATGCTATTATTTGAAAAAAACAATCCGGTAAGCAAAAAATAACAGATAAAATCTTTGAAATGATATAATTGTTATTATATTAGGGGCATGTATCCACAGACTCTTAATGTAATAACAATTTTATTATGATGGAAAGAAACCAGGACTATTTCAAGATTGTATCAAACAACGCAATTCCTTCCCGGGGAAAGATTCTTATCTCCGAGCCTTTTTTGCGCGATACAAATTTTGGTCGTTCGGTTGTCCTTCTTGTTGACCATACAAAAGAAGGATCCATGGGACTTATTATGAATAAGCTACTGCCCATGAAGCTGAACGACGTGGTGAATGAGTTTAAATACTTAGAAGACATTCCTCTTTACAAAGGAGGACCGATGGGAACGGATACGCTATTCTATTTACACACATTGAAAGACGTTGAAGGTGCTCTTGCTATTGGAGGGGGACTGTACCTCAACGGTAATTTCAATGAAATAAAACGTTACGTTCTTCAAGGCAATCAGTTGGAAGGTAATATCCGCTTCTTCCTTGGTTATTCCGGATGGCAAGACGGACAGCTGAATCAAGAGATTGAAGACAACACCTGGATGATAGGAAAAGGAGAGATCGCCAGTCTGATGATTGACGAAATTAAAAATATGTGGAAAAAAGCCTTGGGCAATTTAGGCGGGAAATATGAAACCTGGTCACGTTTCCCAATCACTCCTTCTTTAAACTAAATTTATTAGCTGCATAAAGAAGACATCTTCGTATTCCTCTTTTACACGAAGCCAGTCTTTAAGAATCCCTGTTTGAGTAAAGCCACAAGAGCAAAAAAGTTTCCGGCTTGCTTCATTCTTCACAGACACATACACATACAGTTGCCTTAAATGCAAAAATTCAAAAGAATAACTGACAAGCAGTTCTAATGCCTGGCGGGCAATGCCTTGTTGGCGAAATTCATTTTTCACCGCAATGCCCACTCCTGCCCGCCCATGCAAAGGAACAAAGTCCGTAAGGTCAATTGTTCCAACCACCTGATTGTCCAGACGATTAATAATCATCAGGCGCAATTGCTTATCGGCATAGATGTCGCTCTGAGAAGCCTGAATATATTGTTTGAGAACATAACGGGAATAGGGCACGGTAAAACAACTCACATCCCAGGAAGATGGATTGTTTTCCATGTTATACATAATATCAAGATCTTCGGGCTCTACTGCACGAAGATAAATTTGTTCGTTGTTTAAATATGTTGGTTTCATTATTAAAATAAGCGCTTATGTTTCCAATAAAAATAAAACAATGCATGAATATGTTTATAAGCCAATAAAGAAAATAGTTTTTTATTAGTGAGCCTCTGCCAATGATGTATGATGGAATACTGAGGTAAATAACAAACTCTCCATCCGGCATTTCTTGCCCGCAGACAGAAATCAGCATCTTCAGGGCCATAAAAGATCTTTTCATCTAACAGCCCAATATCATTTATTAATTCCCGGCGAATCATTTGGCAAGCTCCTATAAGATATACGGGCTCTATTACTTCAGAGTTAGTTTGTGCAGTTTCAAGAACTGAATGCTTACTTTGACAATTTAGCAGATTCTTAATCTTCACAACAATCCCGGGATAAGATTTATAGCTTTCCTGTACCTGATTATTATCCATCAATTTACAGCCACAAATGCCCACATCTGAATGATTTTTCAGAAACTGAAGCATGCCCTCAATCGCCTGTTCATTAGCAATTGTATCATTATCAAGCAGAAGCAAGTACTCCCCGGAAGATTGTTCAATGCCTCTGTTACGGGCATACGCCACCCCTTTATTCTCTCCCAGTTCTATGATTTTAACTGAGGGATAATGTTGGCTTATGAAAGAGACAGAATCATCTTTGGATCCATTATCAACCAACAAAACCTCTACATCCTCCGATTGCCGGACAACATCTAAAGAGGAAATACAATCTTGCAAAAGCTCAAGTGAATTCCATGTAATTATGACAATAGACAACATCATAATCAGCCAAATAGTTTAATTTTCAAAACTTTCAGAGCATATATAAACTCTTTAAAGCTAGAGAAACGCCGCATCTGACTAACAATAAAATAGGGAGAAAGGAAATATCTCAGATTATTCTGAAATAAGATTCTCTCCATTTCTTTAGATGACAAATGAGGATAATTTAAGATAGATTCCCGTTGCACATCCGTTGGAACATAATCACCGGTAAGAATCCAATTATTCTCTTTAGCCAGTTTGTAAAACTCGGTTCCCGGGAATGGAGAAACTATATTAAACATGATTTGATCCACTCGCAAAGCTTTCGCCCGTTTCAGTGTATCTTTCAGTGTTTCTTTCGTTTCAAGCGGACTGGTTCCAATCAATATATTCAATTTGACAGGAATATGGTACTTTTTCAATAATTTGATGGCACTATAAATCTGTTTACGAGTAATTCCCTTTTTAATAAAGGCCAGAATTTCATCATTAAAAGATTCTACTCCAAGGTCCACATAGCCACATCCGGAATTACTCAAAGCCTTGGCTATATTTTCTGTAATTGCATCAACCCGTGCCTGACATCCCCATTTAAAATTATATTTGTGAATAACATCACACAAAGCCACCGTGCGTTCTTCTGTCCAGATGAAATTATCATCCATAAACCCAATCGCCTTATATCCTTGCTCGTACAGTTCTTTTAGTTCTGCATCCACGCTTTCTATTGAGCGAAAAGAGATGAAAGGTTTCTTGTTATGCTCTTTCTTAAATTCTATTTCCCGGGCAAATGTCAAAGAGCTTGGTACACAATAGATACATTTAAAAGGACAGTTACGAGAAGTCACTATTGTTGTATAGGGAGTTAGCTTCAACTTAGGATTCCTGTATACTTTGTCGTTTATAAAATGACGTGCAGGAAAAGGAAGGGCATCTAACTCTTTCATTAAAGGAGCAGAAGCATTATCTACCTTAACACCTTTTTTAAGAAACGAAATTCCGGCAACCAATTCCCAATCTTGACCATCACGCAAAGCATTTGTCCAATCGCGTACAATTATCTCCGGTTCCCCTCTCACCACAATCTCATAACCGCTTTTCAAACATTTATCTATAAAAAAAGTTGGACCAGGTCCCATAAACACGACGAAAGAGGTTGGATGATATTTTCTAATCATCTCTAATGCAATTAAGTCATTGTTTATGGAGAGGTTTACAGTCCAGATATAATAAACGTCGCTATTGTCTCCTTTGAGAAAGTTCGCAAAATCAGAAGTCGTTTCCTTATTATAAACAAAATCTTTATAGAATATGTTTTTATAACCTTCCTTTTCAAGTAATGCCACCACTGTCAGCTCATAGATATTGGGGGCAGCAACCACTACACGAGTGCATCCGGCAGTCCGTTCAGCGGGTTTTTCCCCATCTAACACTGGAGGTATCAAAAAGGTTAATTTCATATTCTATATGATATTATTAATCGTTGCTATGATTATCAATAGCTTCGCCAATACGTAAGAAGATATTTTTCTTTCCACTTCCACGTTTGGCTCTCGGTGTTCTTTCCTGTACATTTTCAAAACCACCGCATCTGTAAGAGCCATTCTTTATCATCTGATAAATCACTCCCCAGTCTGGCAAACCGCCCAGATTACGATCGTCTATGAAAAGATCCGCTTTCAGTTTGCGGGAATAACCTTTACCACGGCCATGTTCTTCCGGAAAATCTTTGTTAGCGGCATAAAACTCCAATCCGCGTTCACGACAAAATTCTATAGCTTCTTCCAGCAAATGTCCTTCACGAACACTCCACATAATCAGTCTGTGTTGATCTTCCTGAAGTTTTTTCAATGTATCAATGGCAAATGGAATTTCCTTTCCTATTCTAGGATATTCATGTTCTACGATGGTTCCATCAAAATCTACTGCAATAATCATATTTCTTCTTTATTTTCTTCTTTATTTGTAACTAAATTCAATTCTTCACGTAACTTTCTTTCGCCTGGCAAACAGAATATTGAAGCTGTAAGACCAATCAGCGCACAAAGTCCTCCGATACTGTTCAGAGTCATATAATAAATCATTATATTCAAATAGGTAATAAAAGCAATAATCATTAGTCGAACGCTGCTCCACTGCCGATAAAGTTTCAGAGCATTTTCAAACCCGGCCATCTTTATTTTCTTGTTTAGTTTCACACTAAATATTTTCAGAGATAAAGGAACAAGAGCAATGGTAGTAAGAATACCTATTGTCTCTAAGATGTATTGCATTCCAAAGTCGCCTGCATAAGTCCCTTCCAGAATAAGATCCGACTGATATAGACCGACCAGTAGAATAGCAATAGTAATATAAAAAGCGTATTGTATTTGCATGGTGCGGGTTACCGCTTTAATTTGTATGTCCATTTCGTTTTTATTAATTATACTGTTCCAGTAAATAGTGTCCGGTTTGCTATGGAGCGTCCCAAAGTCACTTCATCTGTGTATTCCAGTTCATCGCCAATGGAGATTCCCCGAGCAATAACGCTTAACTTCACACTTGCTTTTGCCAGTTTGCGAAATATATAAAAGTTGGTTGTGTCTCCTTCCATTGTAGAGCTCAATGCAAGGATTACCTCCTTCACTACTCCGTCTTCCACCCGTTTCACAAGACTTTCTATCTGCAAATCACTGGGCCCGACGCCATCCATGGGCGAGATTACTCCACCCAACACATGGTATAAACCCTTGAATTGCTGAGTAGCTTCCACTGCCATCACATCGCGAATATTCTCCACCACACAGATTACAGAAGCATCCCGTAGCGGATTGGCACAGATCTGACAGGTATCCGTATCAGAAATATTGTGACATACCTTGCAATACTTCACCTCTCTTTTCAATGTCACGATGGCATTACCGAAAGCCTCAACGGCAGATGATTCCTGACGTAAAAGATGAAGTACCAGTCGCATAGCCGTCTTCCTTCCGATACCCGGTAATTTAGCAAATTCCCCTACCGCTTTCTCAAGCAAAGCCGATGGATATTGTTGATTCATATATACATTTCTCTATTGACAACGCAAAGATAGAAAATAAATTCCTACCTTTGCGCATTCAAATTGTAATTTATGAACAGTTACTATATATTACTGACCATAGTTCTTTATTTCGGAATTCTGCTGATTATAGCCCGCCTCACGGGAAGAAAAGGAGGCAGCAACGCTGCTTTTTTCAAAGGAGAAAATAAATCGCCATGGTATGTAGTATCGTTTGGAATGATTGGCGCTTCTATTTCGGGGGTGACTTTTGTTTCTGTTCCGGGAATGGTTCGGGGTATTGATATGACTTATATGCAGACTGCCTTTGGATTTTTCTTTGGTTATCTTGTCGTTGCTCATGTACTCCTTCCCCTGTATTACAAACTGAATCTTACCAGCATATATACTTATTTAGGTACGCGAATTGGCAACCGCGCTTATAAAACAGGCGCCTCTTTCTTCTTGCTTTCCCGCCTGACAGGAGCTGCAGCAAAGCTTTATCTGGTTTGCCTTGTACTTTATACGTATGTATTTCAGCAATGGAACATTCCTTTCTGGAGCATTGCCGCGGTAAGTGTATTCCTCATCTGGCTATACACCAAGAAGAGTGGGATTAAAACTATAATCTGGACTGATACCGTACTCACTTTCTGTCTGCTGGCTGCTTTGGTTCTAATCATTGTTCACACGGCACAAATCCTGAATCTGGATTTCGGTGGAGTAGTTTCTACCATCAGTCACAATGAACATTTCCGGATTTTCGAATTTAATGACTGGCATACCCGACAGAATTTCTTCAAACAGTTCTTTAGCGGTATTTTTATAGTCATTGTTATGACAGGGCTTGACCAAGATATGATGCAGAAAAACCTGAGTTGCAGGAATCTAAAAGAGGCACAGAAGAATATGTACTGCTACGGATTCTCCTTTATTCCGGTTAATTTCCTGTTTCTTTGCCTGGGCATCCTGTTACTGGTGCTGGCTCAGAAAATGAATCTAACCCTTCCGGCACTGTCGGACGATATTCTTCCCATGTTTGCCGCACAAGGATATCTTGGTCCTTCCGTACTAATCTTTTTCTCTATCGGAATTATTGCAGCTGCGTTCAGTAGTTCGGATTCCGCACTTACTTCGCTTACCACGAGCTTCTGCGTGGATATTCTGGGAATAGAGAAAGATAGTGAAGAGGTGGCTACAAAGAAGAGACGCCAAGTACATTTAGGTATGTCGGTTACACTAATATTGGTTATTTGTATCTTCCAGATTGTGAACAATAAAAGTGTGATTGATGCTATATACATCATTGCATCTTACACCTACGGCCCGTTACTGGGATTGTTTGCTTTCGGATTGTTTACCCGCTTGCAACCGCGTGATAAGTATGTACCTTATGTAGCTGTGGCATCGCCTGTTGTTTGTTATGCAATAAGTTCTTTAACTGAAAAATATAGCGGATATAAATTCGGCTACGAGATGTTGATGTTCAATGGAGCATTGACTTTTGCCGGATTATTCCTCATCTCACTAAATAATAGAAATAAATTAAAACAAGAAATATGGAAATCTTAAGCGCAGAGTTCGTTATCAGTAATGCTGAGGCATCTAAATGCCCTGATAGTAAATTACCTGAATACGCATTTATCGGACGTTCCAACGTGGGAAAATCCAGTTTGATCAATATGCTGACAAAGCGTAAAGGTCTGGCTATGACCTCTGCCACTCCGGGAAAAACAATGTTGATCAATCACTTTATCATTAATGACGCCTGGTATATTGTCGATCTTCCAGGATACGGATTTGCCCGACGCGGAAAAGCCGGACAAGAGGGCTTACGTACATTGATTGAGGATTATATTCTGGAAAGGGAACAAATGACGAATCTTTTCCTGTTGATAGACAGCAGACTGGAACCTCAGAAGATTGATATGGAATTTATGGAGTGGCTGGGCGAGAATGGAATACCTTTCTCCATCATCTTTACCAAGGCCGACAAGCTAACTTCGGGAAAGTTGAAAGATAACATTAACCGTTACCTGAAAAAACTTCGTGATGAATGGGAAGAACTTCCCCCCTACTTCGTTTCATCCTCAGAAAACAAACTGGGACGTATGGATATTTTAGATTATATAGATAACATAAACAAAAGTATTAATCAAAAGTAAAAATGAAAAGAAACAGTATTCTGATAGCAGCCTTATTTGGCATGCTAATCTTTTCGGGCTCAATGAAAGCTCAGTCTTTAGGAGATGTATTGAATAGTAAAACAGTAAATGAAGCTGTTAGCAAGGTAAGTGGTGCTGCAACAAGCACAAAACCACAAAGCATTGTAGGTGTTTGGAAATACAAAGGAGCTGCATGTGCTTATGAAAGCGACAATGTGGTTGCTAAAATGGGATCAAAGGTGGTTACCGAAAAAATTGAAGAGCAACTTGATGGCTTCTGCAAGCAAGCAGGCTTTAACCCTGGTGCAAGCAATTTTATCTTCACTGCTAAGGGAACGTTTGTAAACAGCGTAGGCACCCAGAAATACACTGGTAGCTACACATACAACAAAGTTAACGGTGCATTGGTACTGAACTATCAGCAATTAACAGTAAGCATAAACGGAAACGTAATTGCTGAAAACGGTATCACTTCTCTTCTTTTTGATGCAAACAAAATGATGAAATTAGTTTCTTCAATGAGCTCTAAAACTAGTGCAGAGGAAACTGTAAAGTCAATTTCTGCTATGCTCAACGAATGCAAAGGAGTGAAAGTTGGATTTAAAATTGGCAAATAATTTATGAAACGGAACAGCATTCTGATAGCTTGCCTGATGATATTAATCTCAGGCTCAATGAAAGCTCAGTCTATTTCCATAGGCGACATACTAAACGGTAAAACCCTAAGCGGAATAGCCGATGCAGTGACCGGTACCTCTACAGCAGCTCTTGATATTACAGGTAACTGGATGTACAAAGGCACTTCATGTGCTCTGCAGAGCGAGGATGTAGTGAAGAAAATTGGTGCAGCCGTTGCTACTTCTGCTTTAGAAAAGAAGATGAATGCGCAGTGTGCCAAGGTAGGTATTAAGGCAGGAGCATGTAACTTTACCTTTAACACCGACGGATCGTTTATTACAACCGTAGGCAAAAAGAACTATTCCGGTACTTACACCTTTGATAAAAGCAACGGTTCAATGGTTTTGAGTTATCTTCAGCTGATGAATCTGAACGCCACTGTGGCAACAAGTGGAAGTGACATATCCCTTCTTTTTGAAGCGAACAAGCTATTGAAACTGATTTCTTACCTGAGCAAAACCAGCACAAAAAGTAGTATAAAAACAATCTCGTCCATGCTTAATCAGTACGACGGCGCAAAGGTTGGATTTAAACTAGGGAAATAAGCAAAGATATCGCGAGAGATTCTTTGTTTGATATACATCTAAATAGTACTTTGATGTATATCTAAAGTATCGTTTGATATATATCGAGAATAGTCTTTGATATACATCAAACGATCTTTTTTATTAGGGGTTTTTACAAATCTGTTTAGTACTAATATTATCTTACCTAGTACTATTTATAAAGAATCTACTAGTACTTATTATAAGTAACTACTTTTGCTTTCTCTTTACGCATTTTCTGCCTTTTAGCTTTTGCTGAATAACCAATGGTAATAACCAAGACCAACCGTTTGGAAGCGGGAATACCCGTGAGCGATTTAATCTCCTTTTCATCAAACCAGCCCAGAATGCAGGAGCCTAATCCTTCACTTTCGGCAGCCAGAGTAATATGAGCAGCAGCTATTCCCAAGTCAATAAGCGGGAAATGCTTATTTTTCACCTTACCACCCAGCAGAGAAGTAATATTTGCCGATTCTTCCACCACAAGAATATGCACGGGAGCATCCTTGGCAAACTTATTCATCCCCAGTCCGGAAGTCGCTTTTCCCACTTTATTGGAAAGTTCCTTATCAGTTACCACCACGAACTTCCAGGGCTGCGCGTTGCAGGCCGAAGGAGCCAGGCGGGCAGCTTCGAGTATTCGCTCCAGCTTTTCCGGTTCCACGGCGCGAGTGGTATCGTAAGCCCGATCGCTTTGACGAGACTTGACCAACTCTATAAAATCATTCATCATTCCAGGATTTTACAAGGTTATTTATTCCACTTCCGGAGATTATTTATATTGAATCATCCGGCTGATGTACTTACCAATAATATCGAATTCCAGATTAACTATTGTACCCACCTTAAAGGTATGAAAGTTTGTATACTCGTAAGTATAAGGAATGATATTCACCTGGAAAGTATCTTCTGTAGGGTTACAAACCGTGAGGCTCACACCATTCACCGTAACCGAACCTTTATCTACTGTGATATATCCACGCTTTGCCATTTCCTTATCAATAGCATACTTGAAAGTGTACGTCCAGCTTCCGTCGGCATCTTCAACAGCCACACAAGTTGCAGTCTGATCAACGTGTCCCTGAACAATGTGTCCGTCTAAACGACCGTTCATCATCATACTTCTCTCCACGTTCACCTTATCGCCTGTTTTAAACAAACCAATATTTGAACAGTCAATGGTTTCCTTCATGGCGGTTACAGTATATGTGTCGTCCGTTTTGCTCACTACAGTGAGGCAAACACCGTTGTGAGACACGCTCTGATCTATCTTAAGTTCGTTAACAAACGAGCACTTCATGGTAATGTGTAGGTTTTCGCGGTCTTTGACCACAGCCACTACTTCAGCAGATTCTTCAATGATTCCTGAAAACATAATCTTTAGTTATTAATGTTACGGGGGTAAAAGTACGAAGAAATTGCGAAAAGAAAAGAAGGTTGGAGGTTAAATTATAATAGTTGAGGTATGGGCAAAAAAAAAGGAGTCACGCCTGACTCCAACCTTTGTTAACCTTAAATCTAATACTATGAAAAACACACTGCAAAGGTACGGCTTTTGGTGATATCTCCAAATATTTCCGCAAGAAAAACATGCTTAATAACATGATTTAATATTTGGAGATTAGAAATGTTTATATTCTATAATCAGAGTAAACAGCTTATTTCCATGTCTATTCCCCTAAACAAAGCACTTTTCGCAAATAAAAGAGAATACAGATCCCTATAAAATTAACATTTAACAAGTTAATCCCTTCTTCAAATTAAGAAACAAGCCTTTCAATAACTACCTATTTTACTCGTTTGTACCTGAAATTATTAAATTCAGCAAGTACATTTACGATTCTCAACTCCATTAGATCCTTATAAAATCTATACTCATGAGAAATAGACCCTACATGCAATAAAGAATCTATGTGATAGGTATCAATTACTGTATCATACTTATGAGTTTCATAAGAATAATGTTTAATCGTATTATCAGGCAAATACTCAACAAATCCGGTGGGAGTTACAGTGTACATATCGGTCCAGGAATTCCCAAATGCAATTAATTCCCATTTACCCAGAATAAGTTCCTTTGGACTATTAGTTTCATCTTTACACCCTATTGTTGCCAATAAAGCAAATAGGGCAAACAGTGCAGATATAATTACTTTCTTTTTCATAATGTGCTTTCTAAAGTTTTATTCAACAAGAAAACATCACATCGCGAAGCAGACACAAGCATAAAGCAACGCCAGTAAAACATGGGGTTTATGACTTCAATTAATTATACTAGAAATACATACCACTACTTATTAATAACACACAGGTAGCATAAAACGGCACAACCAATGATTCGTTTTTAATTCTAAATAACAGAAGCCATGAAAAGAAGCAATCTATTTCATCATATGGCATATATTAAACCAAACGCAACTGACAGGGTCTGCAAAGAACTTCCGCCAAGTAACTGAAAAGAAATAAAAATGGTTATACAATAAAAGGCAGTACCAGTATTAATACGGAAACACTGCTGTAGACTAAAGAAGGATAAAGGAATAAAACTATATAAGCGCTAAGAGCACAAAACTTCTTCCCATTCTTTCAATTTGGCATCAAAGTTCTTCATGGCATTTGCCGGACTAGTGGAAGGCATTACCCGGTATTCTATTCCAGGCAACTGTCCATAAGCCTTAAGAAAGTACTTGTAACTATTCTGTCCGTTAAAGATAAGCATCTTTATATTGGGATGATCTTTTAGCAAAGTCGGAAAATCATTGAGCAATTCATCTTTTATATTACTATCTAGACTCCCCTCCCGTTTGCAAGAAGCCAGAATATCCCACAAGCCAACGCCATGACTTTTTGCTGTAGAGACTTTATCCTCATAATCGACCGGTATACGTCCGCCCTCAAAAACTGAAAAGAGTATTTTCCAGAACTGATTCCTTGGATTTCCATAATATTCGCTAAAGCGAAGTGAATCCACACTCGGCATAGTTCCCACCACCATACGAGTGGTATCTTTATCTACAATTGGAGAAAAACAACTTATCATTTCATTAATTGCATACTTAATCTTGTACTCACCTTTTTTAAATATTAAACAATTGAGAATACAAAATATTAATTCATGTTATAAAACATACATTTATTGCCAAAACATTTGGAGATATCACCAAAAGCCGTACCTTTGCAGTGTGTTTTTCATAGTATTAGATTTAAGGTTAACAAAGGTTGGAGTCAGGCGTGACTCCTTTTTTTTTGCCCATAAGTTTCACAGGCAATATTTAGTTCTGCAAAGGGTTTGCAACAGTTACTTTCTCGTACTTATATCCTAAACGTTTCAGCGCAACCGATACACCAATTTTAAATAAAACCTTTACGGAGCGTGCAAACACATAAAAAGCATCAGGACTTTGTGGTTCAATCCCTTCCTTTCTAATCATATCAACAGCTGTTTTTGCACAACTGCGCATCACACCCTCAACCTCCAGAAACTCTTTAGATTCCAACTTAACACCAAGTAATTCCTCGAGTATAAATTCATCCATACAATCAAAACCACGTGGCTCAACAAAGAACTTATATAAATTAGGATCATTCTTATACTTAGCCCAATCTCTATCCCAAAGAACTGCAAGTCCGATGCCAAGATACCCGGCCCATGCAACAGAAACTGTAGGATAATCTTTTATCTGAGGAACAGCATCCACCATATATTCAGGTACAATCTCTTTCCACTTCTCTTCCAGCTCTTCAGCAGCAAGAAGCTGACCGTTCATCACACCCAAGTCTGTACATAACCGCATTAACACTTCGGTCAATTTCTCTTCATACTTATCAAAATACGCAATATTTTCCATTATTTATTTTACTCTTATTGGTTGCATCACCTTTATGCAATAAAGAAACTTATAATAAAATCCGGGCAAAGGTATTACATTTTTAAGTGGAATTACTAATCTTTAAGGCATAAAAAAGCCAAATAGCAGTTCTACTTATCACACGTTTAGCGCAATAAAACAATCACCTGATAAAGTAAAACTAACATTATGAAGATAAAACAATATCCCCGGTAAACCACTTTTCAGTAATAGAAAAGCTGTATTTTATGCAAAAAGCAAGCAATTCTTTGTACTCACCATTTTGTAATATTAAACATTTTAATATCACAAATATTAATTCATGTTATAAAACATGCTTTTATAGCCAAAACATTTGGAGATATCATCAAAAACCGTACCTTTGCAGTGTGTTTTTCATAGTATTAGATTTAAGGTTAACAAAGGTTGGAGTCAGGCGTGACTCCTTTTTTTTTGCCCATAAGTCAGATAGTACTTAGCTTTACGGCAAGCGTAGTTTCATTCCCTGGGTCAACCCATTTAAGTAAATACAATAAATAAACCCCTCTTTAGGAGAATACAAAGATAAAAGCCAGGCAATTTATAACGAACCGTTTTTTATGCAGATCGAGACACAAGCGCTAGACTGCTAGATTGCCGCTAGACTATTTTCTCGAAGTCTAGCACCTATATAACACTAAAAATCAATTGCTTAATAACCCACTGCTAGACTGCAAGACTTTTTCCAGAAAAATTAAATTTATGCAGTGTTATTACTAACCATTAATATGCCAATTTCAGCTTTTCATAAAGATGCGGCGAGGTTTCTTTTTATCTCCCGAGTGATGTTTTATTTTTCAGGAATGATGTTTGTGTGATGTTGTACAAAACAAATCTTTCTTCTGTACAAAAGAATTAATTGTTTTGTACAGAAGAATGCATTCTTTTGTACAAGGATACATAAATTAGTCTAGTGATATTTAAAAAAGCAGACCGGAGTTTGGTTATACTCCGGTCTGCTTTTCTCAAAAGCCTCTTACGAGAAGAGGACGTGATATTCTGATTTACTTTCAGGCACATCAATAAGAGTGACCACCTTCATTCATCTCCTTAGCATCAATACTCTCCTTATCAAGTGCACGCCAAGCATAAAATATGTAGCCCGCAACAAACGGTACCAGAAGAGATACAAAAGACATTATTTTCAGCGTAAAGAAACTAGAGCAACTATTAGCCAGTGTAAGCGAACTTTGCATATCGGCAGTTGAGGGATAATAGGCTGTATTATTAAGTCCGGCGCATAGGAACAAAGCCACAACAGTCATTACTGTGCCAACACCCGAATACCAAATACCACGTTTAAAATCTATTCTGACTAGCGATATAACGATTCCAAAAACTACCAACGAGACTCCCGCAAGGAAGATAACAAGCAATTCCGGGATTTCAATAAAGTTGGTCAGGTACTTATGTGGCTCCATAAAGATATTGCGCGTTTGAGGGTTCACAGCAAAGCCATCGACCAATAAAATACGAATAAGGAAAGCAAGAAAGAGCACCAGGAATATAGCTGTATTAGGAAGCAGTGCTTTGCGGAATCTTGGCTGCAATTCTTTATCATCAATATTATTAATGAAATAAAGCAGACCTAGTATACGAGTAAGGAAAAAGACTGCCAGACCAAAAATTACATTCCAGATATCGAGCAACGCATCTAGTCCGTGAGAAGCATTTCCCCAGGAAGAGATAACCGGCATCAACTGATCAGTTATATTTTCTTTATTAATGTAGAAGTTAGACCCATTAAAGAAGGTTGCAACAGCTCCACCCAGAAGCACCGGTCCCACTATCCCGTTTATTACAAGAAAATACTGATAAGTCTTTTTGCCTAATATGTTTCCGGTTTTAGATTGAAACTCATAAGAAACGGCCTGCAGGATAAAGGTGAAAAGAATAATCATCCAAAACCAGTAAGCACCGCCAAAACTGGTACTATAAAACAAAGGGAAAGAAGCAAAGAAAGCTCCGCCGAAGGTAACAAGTGTGGTAAAGGTAAACTCCCACTTCCTTCCAGTAGAGTTTACCAGCATCTTGCGTTGTTCTTCTGTACGGGCAACGGAAAAAAGTAACGAGTTTCCGCCTTGTACAAAGAGTAAAAAGACCAGTAATCCTCCCAATAAAGAAATAATAAACCACCAGTATTGCTGGAGTAAAATATAAGTTGTATCCATAATAGTGACGCGTTAAATGATAATTTATATTGTATTTATCAGGCTTCAGGACCTTTTTTTATTTCCCGCAGCATAATACGGATTTCCGCAATTAACATTACAGTAAAGAGTAGCAGGAAGATAAAGAAGGTTGTTTGCACCGAACCAACATCGAGTTTGGAGATTGACGCACAAGTGGGAAGCATATCCTGTATAGCCCACGGCTGTCGGCCAACTTCAGCAACCACCCATCCTGCTTGTCCGGCTATATATCCCAAAGGGATGGTTATCAGAGAAGTCCAAAGCAGCCATTTTATTTCTGCCAGATTCTTTTTGTAAACCATAAAAAGAACCAGAGCAAAGAATAAGATAAAATATCCTCCCAGTATAACCATAATGCGGAAAGCATAGAATGTCAACATAACATTAGGAATCAGCTGATTCACATCCTTGATATAACCATAGCCGAAGTATTGTATATTAGCCTTTAGTACCTCTCGGCAAAACATCGCATCTTCCCTGTTTCCGGCTTTCATCGCAGCACGATAAGCGGCCAACGCAGAGATTGCCGTCTTTCCCATCGCAATTTTATCGGCAGCAGGAATAGCAGTTGTACCATCTTTTAATTTATATCCACCATCAATGATATTTCTGATTCCCGGAACATAACCATTCATGTCTCGTGTGGCAAGGAAAGAAAGTATCTTTGGCATTTTTATATCAACTATAAAAGGATATATATCATCTTTATAACTCTTCTTATCCGGATTAAGTAAACCAGCAGCTACAAGCGGAGCACCTTGCTGTCCGTTATAATAACCTTCCATGGCAGCCAGCTTCATAGGCTGAGTCTGTGCCACCAGATATGCAGAGCTATCACCCGTCCAGGCAACTAGTAATGAAGAAAACAAACCAACGATAGTACCTATCTTTATACTTGCAATGGCAAATTCTCTGTTACGATTTTTTAGAAGAAACCATGCGCTGACTCCTACTACAAATACAGCTCCCAATATCCAACCGGAAAGTACACTGTGAAGAAACTTACTAAGCGCTACAGGTGAGAAAGCAATGGCAAAGAAATCCATCATTTCATTGCGGACTGTATCCGGATTAAAAACCATTCCAATAGGATTCTGCATCCATGCGTTTGCTACCAGAATCCACCAGGCAGACAAAGTAGCACCAATTCCGGTGAGCCAAGTGGATGTCAGGTGAAAGCCTTTGCTTACTTTAGTCCATCCAAAAAACATAACTGCAATAAAGGTAGACTCCATAAAGAAGGCCAGAATGCCTTCTATTGCCAGTGGAGCACCAAAGATATCGCCCACAAACCAGGAATAGTTACTCCAGTTGGTACCAAACTCGAACTCAAGGATAATACCGGTTGCCACACCAATAGCGAAGTTAATACCAAACAGCTTCATCCAAAATTTAGCAGTTTGCTTCCAGAACTCTTTCCCTGTTTTATAATACAAGGTTTCCATGATAATCATAATCACCGCCAGGCCAAGTGTAAGCGGCACAAAAAGCCAGTGATACATTGCTGTGAGAGCAAATTGTGCTCTCGACCAGTCTATTAAAGAGGGATCTATACTTTCTAACATACTACTATTATTATTTATTTAATGGCAATGCACGGTTTATTAATTCATTTCCCACATACTCCTGTTTTTTTTCTTCCGTTTTTTGTTTTCCAAGAAAATTAGGGAAAAAGAATAACTTCAAAATAAAAAACAGAATAAAAAGCTTAATAAGAATAATTGTCCATAATGATTTGCCCAAAGTCATGGCTCTAAAGCCCTCAACATAGAAGTAATATATGCGAACAAAGATATTCTTTTTAACCATAAATTCACATGTTTAACATAACAAAGAAAAGTAAATAATAGATAAAAACAAAGTATCTGTCGACATAATTATCTGAACCATATATTTTTATTTTATTTTCCTATACCAGTCCATACTTTTGCAATATTACCAACGAAAAGAAAGTATGAAAAGATTCAGGATAACAATGACTTTACTCTCTCTACTTGTTATACAAATGGGGTGGTCGCAAAGGCAGGTTCAGAAATGGGACCTGGATTCTTGCATTAACTATGCAATGAAGCAAAACATACAGATTAAGAAGAGCAAAATAGCTCTTGAAGAAAGTCGGGAAGATACAAAAACAACCCGTGCTGCTATGTTTCCAAGTCTATCTTTTTCCAGCAGCCATAGCCTTGTGACCACCCCGTTAAACAATGTTGGAGAGGGAAACAGGAGTAGTTATAGCGGAAACTATGGTTTTAACTCAGAACTAACCGTTTACGACGGTGGAAAACGCACAAAAGCGATTGAGCAATCGGGTATCCAGAATCGTATAAAGGAATTATATATTAGTCAGGCAGAGAAAGATATCCGGATAGCCATCACACAAAATTATATCCAGATTCTGTACGCTTATGAATCGGTAAAGACAAATCAAAGCACTGTTGATCTTTCACTTGCTCAGTTAAACCGGGCAAAGGAATTACTGAAAGCCGGCTCCAAGTCAAAAAGTGATGTAGCTCAGCTGGAGTCACAATACAGCACCGACAAATATCAGCTGGTGGTGGCAGAAACTACTTTAAAGGATTATAAACTACAGTTAAAGCAATTGCTAGAGTTGGATGGCAATGAAGAGATGGATCTTCTTCTTCCTGAATTACAGAACAACAACGTATTACTCCCTTTACCCGATAAGATGGCTGTTTACAGTACAGCACTGAGCATTATGCCGGAAATTGAGAGTAGCAAGTTAAGCACCCAGGCTGCTAATATGGATGTATCCATTGCCAAAGCCGGATACATGCCTACACTCAGTCTGAGTGCAGGAGTAGGAACAAGTCACACAACGGGTACCAACTTTACTTTTGGCCAGCAAGTGAAAAATGGGTGGAATAATTCCATCGGTCTTTCATTGAATGTTCCCATCTTTAATAATCGCAAAACAAAAAGTGCTGTTCAGAAAGCAAAGCTTCAGGTAATGGATAGTGAGCTAAGTGAGCTTAACGAGCAAAAAACACTCTTTAAAACGATAGAGACTATCTACCTTGACGCTGTTTCTTCACAAAATCGTTTCAAGGCTGCCACTGAGAAACTGCAATCGACCAGGACCAGTTACGAGCTGATTAACGAACAATTTAATCTGGGTATGAAAAACACTGTGGAATTGCTTACTGAAAAGAATAATGTGTTAAGCGCACAACAAGAAGTTTTACAAGCAAAATATATGACCATACTCAACATTCAGCTACTGAAATTCTATCAGGGAGAACAAATTACACTGAAAAATTAAAAGATTACACTATGAATAAGAAAAAGAAAATAATCATCGCAGCTATTGCCGGTGTTCTTGTAATCGGTATTGCCGCATGGAAGATAGGCGGACCTGCACCTCAAAATAAAGTGACCTTCGAAACATCTAAAGTATCTAACGGAAACATTAGCAAAATGGTTACTGCTACCGGAACTGTGGAACCTGTTACTCAGGTAGAAGTCGGTACCCAGGTTTCGGGTATAGTAAATAAGTTGTTCGTGGACTATAACTCAGTAGTAAAGAAAGGGCAGCTCTTGGCTGAGTTGGACAAAACTGTATTGCTTACTGATCTGGCTTCAAAGAAAAGTAGTATGTTTTCCTGCAAAACTGAATATGAATATCAGCTAAAAAATTATACACGTACCAAAACATTACACGAAAAGAATCTGGTAAGTGATACTGATTACGAAACTGCTTATTACAACTATCAGAAGGCAAAGAATTCTTACGATATCAGTAAAAACGATTTAAGAAAAGCAGAGACAAATCTGGGATATGCTATGATTTACTCTCCGATAGACGGAGTGGTACTTTCCCGTTCGGTGGAAGCTGGACAAACTGTAGCTGCCAGTTTCAGTACTCCTACCCTTTTTATTATTGCCAACGATCTAAAGAAAATGAGGGTAATTGCCAAAGTTGACGAAGCAGATATAGGTGATGTTAAGATAGGACAACGTGTAAGCTTTACCGTAGATGCATATCCAAACGATACTTTTGAAGGTGAAGTGACCCAGGTTCGCCAAGAAGCAACTACCACAAGTAATGTAGTTACCTACCAAGTGGTGGTCAATGCACCTAATCCCGACCTAAAGTTAAAGCCGGGACTTACAGCCAATATCACTATTTACACACTCGAAAAGAACGGTGTGCTGAGCGTACCATCAAAAGCTTTGCGCTTTACTCCCGAAGAACCATTAATTGGTACTGAAGATAAAGTTGTAAAAGCCACTGATATCAAGCAAGATGAAACTCATAAGATTCTGTGGAAACGGGAAGGTAAAACATTTACTGCCATACCTGTAGTAACAGGAATAACTAATGGCTCTCTGACAGAAATCATATCTGGTGTAACTGCCGGACAAGAGATTATTGTTGACGCAACAACAGGGCAAATGCCCGGACAAGCTGCACAGGCTTCTCAGGGAGTAGAAAAGAAAGACAGTGAAACTTCACCGTTCATGCCACAACGTCCGGGAGCAAATAAAAAGAAATAGTTATGAACAATAAACCTATAATAGAACTAACCAACATCAAGAGACAATTCATTGTCGGAGAGGAAACTGTACATGCCCTACGGGGTGTATCGTTTTCCATCAAAGAAGGTGAATTTGTCACTATCATGGGAACCAGCGGCTCAGGAAAATCTACACTTCTTAACCTACTGGGCTGCCTGGATACTCCCACCTCAGGAGAATATCTTCTGGATGGAGTCAAAGTGCGGGACATGGGAAAAGCCGAAAGAGCAGTACTGCGTAACCGGAAAATAGGTTTTGTTTTTCAAAGCTATAACCTGCTACCCAAAACAACTGCTATAGAAAACGTAGAATTGCCGTTAATGTATAATATAAACGTATCGGCAACCCAACGAAAAGAGAAAGCAGTACAGTCACTGGTTAAAGTAGGACTGGGCGACAGACTGTTGCACAAAAGCAATCAGATGTCAGGCGGACAGATGCAGAGAGTAGCCATTGCACGTGCTCTGGTTAACGATCCTGTGATAATTCTGGCCGATGAAGCTACCGGTAATCTTGACACCCGTACATCATATGAAATATTAGTACTCTTTCAGGAACTGCACGCAGCAGGACGAACAATTATATTTGTTACCCACAATCCTGAAATCGCTCAATTCTGTAGCCGGAACATCATTTTAAGAGACGGCCACATTGTTGAAGATAAAATTAACGAAAAGGTTTTTTCAGCCAAAGAAGCACTGGATGCTTTGCCCATTGAAAAAGAATAGAAAATGAACGGAACAAATTTACTTAAAATAGCACTGCGGGCTCTGGGAAATAATAAGCTCAGAACTTTCCTCACCATGCTGGGGATCATTATCGGTGTGGCATCTGTCATCACTATGCTTGCCATCGGACAAGGTTCTAAGAGGAGCATTCAAAGCCAGATTTCAGAGATGGGGAGCAACATGATCATGATTCAGCCCGGAAACATGGAACGAGGAGGTGTGCGACAAGGAGCCAGTGACATGCAAACACTGAAGTTGGAAGATTATAAAACTTTACGTGACAACTGTAAATACCTGGCCGCCGTATCTCCTGTTGTGAACAGTAGCGGACAGTTGATTTACGGAGCCAACAACTACCCCAGCTCCATCTATGGAGTTTCACCGGAATACCTCAGCATCCGTCAATTATCGGTTGAGAGTGGAGATACTTTCACTGATCAAGATATACTTTCTTCTGCCAAAGTATGCCTGATAGGTAAAACAATAGTAGACAACCTGTTTACCGGAGGTGAAGATCCGGTGGGGAAAATGATACGTTTCAATAAGATTCCATTCAAGGTAATCGGAGTTCTGAAGAGCAAAGGATACAATAGCATGGGCATGGATCAGGATGCCATCGTTCTCTCACCATACACAACTATACAAAAAAGAGTACTCGCCATAACACACATTCAGGAATTATATTGTTCGGCACTGACCGAAGACATGACAGACAAAGCTACAGATGAGATTACGACAAATCTCCGCCACAACCACAAACTCAAAGATGCAGACAACGACGATTTTAACGTCCGCAGTCAGAAGGAACTCAGCACAATGCTGAGTTCCACAACTGACCTCATGACTATTCTACTTGCCTGTATTGCCAGCATCTCATTAGTTGTGGGCGGTATCGGGATTATGAACATCATGTACGTCAGCGTAACAGAACGTACCCGTGAAATTGGCTTACGAATGAGCGTTGGTGCCCGAGGGATAGACATTCTGAGTCAATTCCTTATTGAAGCAATTCTTATTAGTATCACCGGTGGTATTATTGGTGTTATACTCGGTGTAGGAGCTTCGTTTGGAGTCAAACTCATAGCAAAATGGCCTATCTATATTCAGCCATGGAGCGTATTCCTCTCCTTTGGAGTATGTACCATCACAGGTATTTTCTTTGGTTGGTATCCTGCAAAGAAAGCAGCCGATCTGGATCCTATTGAAGCAATACGATATGAATAATTCAGATAAACAAGCTAAAAAAGAACTTCATTTTATTATATTTGCACAATTATGAAGCAGTATATAAATAATCATAAACCCCTGGAATTGTTTATCCATATATTGGGTTGGGGACTGTTATTTGGTTTTCCCTTTTTCTTTATGAACAGACAAGAGGGAAATACCATAAACCTTGTGGAGTACCTTCGCCATTCAGCAGTGCCCTTCTCATTCTTTGTGGTATTCTATACTAACTATCTTTACCTCATTCCTAAATTCTTTTTCCGTCAGCAGGTAAGACGTTATGTAATAATCAATATCATTCTGGTAGCAATTGTGGGGCTTGCATTGCATTACTGGCAGCAAATGAATCTTCCTCCTATTCCAGGGCCTCATCCTTTTCCACATATGGGGAAAGGAGGAATGGACTTTTTCCATCACAAAAAGTTTGAATCCAGTTGGGTATTCTTTCTTCGTGATGTGTTCTCGCTCATAATTACTGTGATACTAAGTGCAGCTATCAAGATGAGTTATCGCTGGACAGAGATGGAGACTTCCCGACAAGAAGCGGAAAAGATCAAAGCTGAAGCAGAAACCAGTAAAACTGAGGCTGAACTGAGAAATTTAAAAAATCAGCTTAATCCGCATTTCCTGCTCAATACTCTGAATAATATTTATGCATTGATCGCGTTTTCTCCGGAGAAAGCTCAGCAGGCAGTACACGATTTAAGTAAACTGCTGCGATATGTATTGTATGACAACAATCAGACTTATGTGTTGCTAAAAAAAGAGGTAGAGTTTATGCAAAACTACGTCGAGCTGATGAAAATCCGTATCTCGGACAATGTAAAGGTAGATGTAAAATTCAACATTCTTCCTAATGCCGATACTAAGGTGGTTCCTTTACTTTTCATCTCACTTATTGAGAATGCATTCAAGCACGGAATAAGTTACAGTACCCCTTCCTTTATCAACATCCGTCTCGACGAACACGAGGATGGTACTATAGAATGTAAAATTGAGAATAGTTATTTCCCAAAAAACGAGCATGATAAAAGTGGATCAGGCATTGGACTGGAATCTCTCCAAAAGCGGCTTGAATTACTTTACCCCAATCATTTTACCTGGCAAAAAGAAATAAAAGACAATATCTATACCTCTACATTGATAATAAACAATGATGGTATAACAAATTAATAAAACAAAGCTATGACTCTGAATTGCTGTATTATTGACGATGAACCTTTAGCACTCGACCTATTGGAAAGCTATGTGGTAAAAACGCCTTTTCTTAACTTAAAAGGAAAATACCTTGGTGCGCTTCAGGCAATGGACGAACTTCAAAGTAGCGAAGTTGATCTTATATTTCTTGATATTCAGATGCCAGGACTCAACGGACTAGATTTTTCAAAGATAATAGGTGAAAAAGTCCGCATCATATTTACCACAGCCTTCAATCAGTATGCTTTGGATAGCTATAAGGTTAATGCACTCGACTATCTGCTAAAGCCCATCAGTTACCTTGATTTTTTACAGGCAGCCAATAAAGCATTGCGTTGGTTTGAAATGGTTCGTCGCCCATCGGCTGCAGTTTCAGCTACCACTTCTGCGGAAACTGTAACTCCATCTGCACCTGCCGTTCTGGGAAAAGAAGAGATTGACAGCATTTTTATAAAAAGTGACTATAAACTGGTTCAGGTTAAGTTGGCCAATATTCTTTATATCGAAGGATTGAAAGATTACATAAAAATTTATACCGAAGATGAGCCCAAGCCCCTTCTCTCACTAATGAGCATGAAGTCAATGGAGGAACTTCTTCCTTCATCACATTTTATGCGGGTACACCGTTCTTTTATTGTTCAGATAGAAAAAATTAAAATAATTGATCGCAACCGCATTGTTTTTGGTAAAGCATATATTCCTATCAGTGACAGTTACAAAAAAGAGTTTGCAGCATATCTTAACAGCAGATCAATCAATAATTCTATTTAAATAGTTAATTTATTTTCATAATAATGTCAATTTTTCCATGTATTTGATTAGGTTAATTCAAATATTCCACTTATTTTTAGTTCCTTAAAATCCTAAAGAGCGATGAAAGATTAAACATTCACCGCTCTTACTTGTTTATAAACAAAAAAGCTGAAATAAACATGAAGAAATACACTGTTGCCTTTTTCGATACCAAGTCTTATGACGAGGAATCATTCAACCTGATTAATGAAAAGTTCAATTTCGAAATAAAATATTTCAAAGGACATCTCAATAAGAATAATGTAATTCTGACTAAGGATGCCGATGCGGTATGCATCTTTGTAAATGATGTTGCTGATGCCGAGATTATTGATATAATGGCTCAGTACGGAGTAAAGTTGCTTGCCCTGCGTTGCGCCGGATTTAATAATGTAGACCTCACTGCTGCAGAAGGCAAAATGGCCGTTGTCCGCGTACCTGCCTACTCTCCCTATGCAGTGGCAGAGCATACCGTTGCACTGATGCTGGCACTTAACAGGAAAACGCACAGGGCATATTTGCGCACACGCGACGGGAATTTCACCCTCAACGGATTACTGGGTTTTGATATGCACGGAAAGACAGCAGGTATCATTGGAACCGGTAAAATAGCTAAAATACTTATCAATATCCTGAAAGGATTTGGCATGAATATTCTGGCTTACGATCTTTATCCCGATTATAACTTCGCCCGCGAGAATAATGTTGTGTACACCACTCTTGATGAGCTTTATCACAATTCAGACATTATCTCACTGCACTGTCCGCTTACGCCCGAAACAAAATATCTTATCAATGACTATTCTATCAGCAAGATGAAAGATGGGGTAATGATTATCAATACCGGACGCGGACAATTGATTCATACCAACGCACTGATTGAAGGACTGAAGAATAAAAAAGTTGGTGCAGCCGGACTCGATGTATACGAGGAAGAAGGCGATTATTTCTACGAGGATAAGTCGGACAAGATTATTGACGATGATGTATTGGCCCGATTGCTCTCCTTTAATAATGTGTTAGTAACCTCTCACCAGGCATTCTTCACGCAAGAAGCATTAGTCAATATTGCTCACACCACCCTTCAGAACATAAAGGATTTTATAGACGAAAAACCTCTTGAAAACGAAATCAAAATCAAATAAAGCATAGCACTGCAAGCTCTCGATTTCAGCAAAAGCAATAGCTAAAAATTCATTGGTTATTGCTTTTCATTTATTGGAGAATGCTTTGTATTTATTGGCGAATAACCGGAAAGAAATTGCTTTATGGTTTTCAGTATATTGAACCAGATATTTACTAACATCCGGTTACAAAAAATAGCCGGATGTTTTTACTTCGTATTTCTGCAAATGACGTATATTTGTTTACTCTATAAGTTATTCCATTTGCTTTTTAAACAATAACAACAATGTATTTGTTTTTTTCTTTAATATTGAATATCAATTCTATATAGTAAAAAACAAAAGACATATGCTGACAAGAATCATAAAATATTTTCTTGAAAACAGGCTTGTCACATCCATTTTATTGATTGTCATTATTGTTTGGGGACTGGCTACTGCTCCGTTTAACTGGCACGGCGGTTTACTTCCGCGTGATCCTGTAGCTGTAGATGCCATTCCTGATGTAGGCGATAACCAACAGATTATTGCTACTGAATGGATGGGGAGGTCACCCAAAGATATTCAGGACCAGATTACTTATCCGTTAACAACATCTCTGCTAGGCATTCCCGGAGTTAAAACTATACGCAGCACTTCCATGTTCGGAATGTCCTTTATCTACATCATCTTTAATGATAATGTGGAATTCTATTGGAGCCGTTCCCGGATACTTGAAAAGCTGAATTCATTACCTTCAGGTACTTTGCCCGAAGGTGTTCAGCCATCTTTAGGACCTGATGCCACAGCATTGGGGCAAATCTTTTGGTACACGCTGGAAGGAAGAGATCCCAAAACAGGGAAACCTACCGGTGGTTGGGATCCGCAAGAGTTACGAACCATTCAGGATTATTATGTGAAATACGCATTATCCAGTGCCGAAGGTGTTTCCGAAGTTGCATCTGTTGGTGGATATGTGAAGGAGTTTCAGGTGGATCTGAATCCTGATGAAATGCGCTCTTTCGGAGTATCAGTAATGGATGTAATGGAGGCGGTTAAAAAGAGTAATCTCGATATCGGAGCCGAGACTATAGAGATAAATAAAGTGGAATACCTTATTCGTGGATTAGGTTATATTAAAAACCTTGCCGATCTTGAGAATGCTGCAATTACTTCACGGAACAATGTTCCTGTCAGGATAAAAGATGTTGCAACGGTAAACTACGGCCCGGCAACCCGTCGCGGAGGGCTGGATAAAGAAGGCATGGAAGCGGTTGGTGCTGTTGTTGTGGCAAGATACGGTTCAAATCCGATGGAGGTGATTAATAATGTCAAAGATAAAATTAAAGAGACTGCAGCCGGAATGCCTCAAAAAGTATTGCCCGACGGAAGAATCTCCAAAGTAACCATTGTTCCGTTCTATAATCGTACCCAACTTATAAAAGAGACTATCGGCACACTGGAAAGTGCTTTGACACACGAAATATTAATTTGTATCATTGTGGTTATTGTATTGATAGTGAATTTGCGTGCTTCCATAGTAATAGCAGGTATATTACTACTTGCCGTGCTAAGTACTTTCATCATCATGCGATATGTAGGAGTTGAGGCTAATATTGTAGCTCTATCAGGAATCGCCATTGCCATCGGTGTAATGGTAGATGTGGGAGTAGTCTTCATGGAAAACGTAGTCCGTCACCTTGATTTCCCCGAGAATAGAGGAAAAGCTCATGGAGAATATCTTGTAACTCTTATTTATAATTCTGTAACGGAAGTTTCCGGAGCAATCAGCACTGCAATGCTTACTACCATTATAAGCTTTATTCCGGTGTTTGCCATGCAGGCGCAAGAAGGTAAAATGTTTCATCCGCTGGCTTATACAAAAACATTTGCTTTGGGATCGGCCTTTATTCTTGGTTTAGTTTTGCTTCCCACATTAGCCTATTGGATATTTTCTCTGAATATACCCAAACGAGGCATCCGCAAAATGGCAAACATTCTGCTAATTGCAGCGGGTATATTCTTGTTTGCCATTAGTGGTGTAATACCGGCACTTGCTCTGACTGCCATAGGAATAAATAATTTGCTGGCTTATAAATGGGAATCAGGGAAGGAGCATTACCCTAATTATATAAATATAGGCATAACACTGCTAACTGCTGTCTATATCTTATCATCAGAATGGCTTCCATTAGGACCTCAAAATGGAATCCTGATCAATATGTTTTTCGTGGCAGGCATAGTAGCAGTTATATTAGCCTTGCTATGGTCGTTGGTTATTCACTATGAAAGGATTCTTCGCTGGTGCCTGGCTAACAGATTGAAGTTTATTGCTATTCCTGTCTTTACTTTATTGTTTGGCGTAGTAATTTGGCTAGGATTTGATAAGACATTTGGCTTTGTAGCTAAAGGTTTTGAAACTATAGGTTGGAACACATTTCGAGAAACATCTTTTTGGAGTGGTGCCAGCGCCAAATTTCCCGGTATAGGAAAGGAATTTATGCCTAGTCTGGATGAAGGATCATACCTGTTGATGCCTACCAGTATGCCACATTCCGGAGTGGAACAGAATCTTCAGAATATAGAGAAACTAGATAGACGATTGAAAACTATTCCAGAAGTAGAATTAGCTGTAGGTAAATGGGGACGTGTAAACTCAGCTCTCGATCCTGCTCCTATCCAGATGTATGAGAATACAATCAATTATCGTCCGGAATATATGTTGGATGAAAATGGTCAGAGGGCAAGGTTTAAAGTAGATCACAAAAAACGATTCATGCTTATTGGAGGTAAAACGTACGACCCGGAAAAAGGATTCCGTATAATCCCCAAAGACAGCCTGATTCCTTATAGATATGGAGAATACTATCGCCAATGGCGGAGTCAGATTAAAAACAAAAATGATATTTGGAATGAGATAGTCAAAGTAACACATCTTCCCGGACTCACTTCTGCTCCGAAACTCCAGCCCATTGCTACCCGTATGGTGATGCTTTCCACAGGAATGAGGGCGCCTATGGGACTGAAAGTTTATGGCCCCGATCTGGAATCAATTGAAAAAGCGGGAAAGATGATGGAACAGGCTTTGAAAGAGGTTCCTTCAGTACTACCGGCATCTGTATTTTATGACAGAGCTGTAGGTGCTCCTTATCTGGAAATAAAGCTGAACAGAGAAAATATGGCCCGTTATGGCGTTAAGGTTTCCGATCTGCAAGAGATTATCGGTGCGGCAGTGGGTGGAATGAAACTTACTACTTCCGTGGAAGGTCGCGAACGTTTTCCTATTCGTCTACGTTATGCACGGGAGCTGCGAGACAATCCCCAATCACTTGGTCAGATACTGATACCAACTTCTAACGGAGTACAAGTGCCTCTGAATGAACTGGCAGATATCAATTATGCCAAAGGGGCACAGATGATACAGAGTGAAAATACATTCCTTGTAGGTTATGTTATCTTTGATAAATTGGCAAGTAAAGCTGAAGTCGATGTAGTGGATGAAGCAAAGAAAGTACTGGATGCCAAAATCAAGGAAGGTAAGATAATACTTCCCAAAGGGGTGACATATAAATTTGCCGGAAACTATGAACAACAGGCCCGGGCAACCAGTAGATTGCTGATCGTAATACCAATCAGTTTAATCCTGATATTGCTGATTCTCTATTTCCGCTTTAAGTCAGTAACGGCATCATTCATTCACTTTTCTGGAGTCTTTGTTGCCTTTGCCGGAGGATTTATACTCATCTGGCTATACGGGCAGGAGTGGTTCCTTAATTTTAGTATTGCAGGAATGAATATGCGAGATCTTTTCCAGATGCACACCATTAATCTGAGTGTAGCGGTTTGGGTAGGATTCATAGCTCTCTTTGGTATAGCTACCAACGACGGAGTTTTAATGGGAACCTATATTCATCAGATGTTTCTTGATGAGAAGCCTACCAATAAAGATGAAATTCGTGAAGCTGTAGTGAGGGCTGGACTCAGAAGGGTACGTGCTGCTTCAATGACCACGGCAGCTACTTTGATTGCCTTGTTGCCGGTGCTTACTTCTACCGGAAAAGGTTCTGATATAATGGTGCCTATGGCTATTCCCACATTTGGTGGAATGCTGATTCAAACCATGACTATGTTCGTGGTACCTGTCCTTCAGTGTTGGTGGAGAGAACATGTCGTAAAGCATAACCGACTGCCCGAACAAATTGAAACTAACTATTCAATTCAATCAGATGAAAAGGAAAATAAGATTTAAATATGTTTGTTTGTCAGTCATGTTACTGGCAGCAAGCGCCAACCATCTCAGGGCACAGGATAGTCTTGCCGTCTATGTGGAACAGGCTGCTAAAAACAATCCGAAAGTGCGTGCAGATTTTGCAGCCTATCAGGCTTCCTTGCAGCGTGTTGCTCCTGCAGGATCTCTGCCCGATCCTGAATTAGGATTCAGTTTCTATCTGAAATCAATGGAGCAGGTTAATGGCAAGCAAATAGGAACACTGGATTTAATGCAGATGTTTCCATGGTTTGGAACCTTGAAAGCTGCAAAAGCCGAGATGTTGTGGATGGCAAATGCCTCTTACGAGAAATTCAGAGTCAGCAGTCTTGATGTGATATACAATGTTCAGGCTCAATGGTACCAGTTAAACAGTATTCAGGCTAAACTGACCAATATAAGAGAGAATATTAAACTGTTGAAATCATTGGAGGAGATTGCTCTTTATAGGTACAAATCTCCTGGCATTAAAGGAAAATCAAATGGTTCATCTTCTTACTCGTCGGGATCTTCTGCTGTTTCATCGACTTTCCAGGCAATGCCGGCTACTCAGGGAGGCAGCGGAATGTCTGGAATGGGAGGTACTTCATCGGGAAGTGTATCATCATCCTTGGCAACACCTTCTGGTCAATCGGCATCCATGGGAGGAACTATGCCCTCTTCATCAATGAGCGGAAGCAGTGTAGGTATGTCCGATGTGTTACGTATTCAGATAGAAAGGGCAGAACTGGAAAATACGTTGGAAACTACGCAATCTCAGTTTACTACAGTTATGGCAGCATTCAATGCTTTATTGGGGCGTGCGTCTGCCACTTCTACATTTGTGCCTGACTCCCTGCTAATAAAACCATTTATAGCCAATGATGATGTTGCATGGCAGAGAGTTGTAGAGCAAAATCCAATGCTTTCCATGTGGAAAGCAGAAAGTTCCTCTTATGAAGCTAAAGGAGAAATGGTAAAAAAGATGGGCTATCCCATGGTAGGGATTGGTCTGGAGTATATGATTAACAAGAAGAAGCCGGAAGATATGAATAGCATGAACAGTATGAATGGAATGGATATGATAATGCCTATGGTTAAACTTACTTTACCTATTTACAGGAAAAAGTACAAAGCTCAGCTTAAAGACAGCAAATTAATGAAACAATCTGCTGAATTGGAATATCAAAATACCCGGAATGAATTGCAGGCTAGCTTCGTGGCTATAAACCTGCGAATAGCCGATGCCTCACGTAAGATCGCTCTTTATGCAAAACAGCATAAAATGGCACAAACTACTTTTGAACTAATGCTTCGTGAGTTTACGACCTCTAGTGCAAGCTTAACGGATGTATTGCAGGTACAGCGGGATTTATTAAACTACAGTTTAAAACAGGTAGAAGCTGTAGTAGAATACAATACAGCTGTTGCTGAATTTGAGAAGATAATAGCTAAAGATGATCTGATTATAAATAAGAAATAAAATGGGAAAGCAATATAATAAATGGATCAATGAGACTTTGAAAAAGAGTTCTTTGCGGTATCTGCTAATCTTGATCGTAGGACTGGCGTTAGGATGGTTATTTTTCCATTCTTCTGGTCACAATGACAAACAGGAAAGTGCAAGAAAAGAGGTTCATGAACAGAAACACACCATCTGGACCTGTTCTATGCATCCTCAAATCCGAATGGATAAACCTGGGAAGTGCCCTATTTGCGGCATGGATTTAATACCTTTAAAGGAAAGTGGCTCATCTGAAGACAGCTCTGCTGCTATTGATCATAATGCTGTTCAGTTGTCCGAAGAAGCTTTGGCATTGGCTAATGTGCAGACATCAGTTGTTAGCAATGAAAATCCGGTGAAGAACTTGCGCCTTTATGGAAAGATTCAGCCCGATGAACGACTGATGCAATCACAAACAGCTACAGTAAATGGTCGGGTGGAACGTCTTTGGGTTAATTATACCGGAGAATCTGTGAGAAAAGGACAAACACTTGCTTCAATATATTCTCCTGAACTGTATACCGCACAACAGGAATTATTGGAAATAGCCAGAATGAATGATTCTCAGCAGAAGGCTTATTTACTTGATGCTGCCCGCGAGAAACTACGTTTATGGAATCTCACGAATCAGCAAATAGCAGCAATAGAAAAATCTGGTAAAGTATCTCCAACTGTAGAGATAAATGCAACTACCAGTGGCAAGGTTATTGCAAAACAAATAAATCAAGGTGATTATATTAATCAGGGCGCGGTGCTTTTCCAGATAGCTGATTTATCTCGTGTGTGGGCTGTCTTTCAGGCTTACGAGGGAGATTTGCCATTCTTAAAGCAAGGTGGTAAAGTTGATTTCACTCTTCAGGCAATTCCTGGAAAACATTTTTCCGGAACAATCTCTTTTATAGATCCTCTAATCAACCCTTCCACGCGCACTGCCGGAGTAAGAGTGGAGTTAAACAATCACGATGGTAAATTAAAGCCGGAAATGTTTGTCACTGGAAATCTAAGAGCTTCTTTGGCTCAATATAAAAACCAGTTGGTTATTCCACAATCAGCGATATTATGGACCGGGCAACGTTCTATTGTTTATGTCAAAGTATCCGGAATTTCCACTCCGACTTTTATGATGCGGGAGATAATACTTGGTCCTTCGCTTTCGGGAGCTTATGTTGTACTGAGCGGACTTGCGCCCGGAGAAGAAATTGTAACCAATGGAGCATTCTCTATTGATGCCAGTGCACAGTTGGAAGGTAAGCAAAGCATGATGAATCAAGATGAACCTAAAATAAAGAAAACTAGCAGCATGCCAGGAATGGATATGTAGAATGTTAAATGGAGCTTTTAATATGTCAATGCAGTTAAAGTTTGTAAGTTTCTAAATCAAAGTAGTTAAGGTTATTGTTATCTATATGTAGGGCTTAAATATGAAGCAATGAAATATTACATTAGTAAAAAACTGAATATTAGTTTTGATCAAGCGGTAATCAAGGTTATCGAGTCATTAAAAAATGAAGGCTTTGGTGTCTTGTCTGAAATCAATTTACATGAAAAACTGAAAGAAAAATTGAATGTAGATTTCAGAAGATATAAAATTTTAGGGGCTTGCAATCCTTCATTCGCCTATAAGGCATTGCAATGCGAAGACAAAGTTGGAACTATGCTCCCTTGTAATGTAATTATTCAGGAACTAGCTAAAGATGAAATAGAAGTAGCTGCGGTTGATCCTGTTGCTTCTATGATGGCAATAGATAATTCAAGTCTGGAAAATATTGCCACAGAAGTTAAAGAAAAACTTAAGAGAGTTATTTCATCTTTATGATCTCTTTAAAACAAATGTCTAATGATCTGCTTTTTTAGAAGTGATTAATAATTGTAAATGATGTATTATGAAAACAAAAAAAATTTATTCGCTAATTCTTGTTTTAGGATTAGTTTTTTGCGGTTCTTCTTTTAATAGTGCTTATGGTCAGAATAAAAAGAAAACGACCACCACTACTACAACAACTACCACCACCACAACAACAAGTAAGCATCATGCTATGAAATATACATGTACAATGCATCCTAAAGTTGTAATGGATAAACCGGGTAAATGTCCAAAATGCGGTATGACATTGGTAGAAAAGAAGGAAATGAAAAAAGGAACTATGAAGATGATGAAGGATTCTACAAAGATGAAACATACTCCAAAAATGAAAAACATGCCTATGAAATAAAATATAGCATGATGCAAAGTATAATACCCCCGCGTTGTCTGGATTATATGTAAATTAAACCCAGACAGCGCGGGGGTATTATAGTCTTGAATATGCCAACAATACTGCAATTTATAATGTTTAGTCAAGTAACTACCAACAGTTATTCAGGTGGCAGAAACCTCTTAAAAACGAAATTAGGATCAAATAAAAGAAGTTAAAAGAAAAACTAAATCAGGTAATATCTATTATATTTGCAGTCAATATCACAGATTGCAATGAGACAACTAAAAAATATATTCATCTATACGCTGTTACTGGCATTCGTCTATATAGGCGCAGGAGTACCGCTTACAAGCTATTGCTGCCAGCAAAAGCAAGAGATGAAAATGTCTTGTTGCAAAAGCCATGACTGTAGTAAAGGTCACGACTGCCACAAAACTACGATTCTAAAGATTGGTAATTTCGAGAAGGCTTCTGCCTCTATCTCTGTTACCCCTATTCTGAATCTGGTTGCAGACGTCTTTTCTCCATATTCTTATCAACCATCTCAACCTGAGGTTACACTAAATGACGACTATGGCTTCCCGCCTGGTCCCGATTCTTCGCGGCATTACCTCAACCTCTTTTGTGTATTAGTGATTTAATTATCAGCTTCGTGCTGTCATGGTTTACTGTGGCAGTTAAGAGTTTATGATATTAAATCAACTTTAGATACACAGAAATACAGAAATAATGAAAATATATATCGCATTACTCATGGCTATAATGGCCACGAGCAGTTATGCGCAACAGTCCGTTACAGGAACAGTCTCCGATACAGATGGGGAACATGTAATTGGGGCAACCGTTGCGTGGAAAAATAGTACCGTTGGAACCACAACCGATGTCAACGGCAAATTCGAAATAAAATCAGTAAAAGGCAGTAAAGAACTTGTTGTAAGCTTTATCGGTTATGAGCAAGTAACAGTAAAAGTATCTTCTGGTACTGTTCCTCCTTTAGAAATAAAGCTCAAACCGGGCATTGAATTAAAGGAAGTTCAGGTTACCGGCAGGAAACTAGGATTGATACAATCAAGAGCCGGCATTCTGAACTCACAAACCATCACCTCTACTGAGTTGCTTCGTGCTGCTTGCTGTAATCTGGGTGAGAGTTTTGAAACAAATCCTTCGGTAGATGTATCATATAGTGACGCGGCTACAGGTGCCAAACAGATTAAGTTACTTGGTTTGTCGGGTACTTACGTGCAGATGCTTACTGAAAACATCCCTAACTTTCGCGGAGCTGCATCGCCTTACGGACTGGGATACATTCCCGGACCGTGGATGCAGAGCATTCAGGTATCCAAAGGAACCAGTTCTGTAAAGAACGGGTACGAAGCAATTACGGGACAGATTAATGTGGAATATAAAAAGCCACAGACTGCCGATTTTGTTTCAGCCAATCTATACGGAAATTCCATGGGACGTATTGAAGCCAACAGTGATGCTTCCGTATTGCTGAACAAGAACCTGAGCACAATGGTGTTTGCTCATTATGAAAATGAAACTATGCAGCGGGATGATAACCACGACGGATTCAATGACTCTCCCACCATGGAGCAATATAACTTACAGAACCGCTGGGCATATCACAATGGCAACTACATGCTTCAGGCAGGAATCAAAGGATTGAGTGAGAAAAGAGTCAGCGGACAGATGAGTGATGTTAGCAATCCATATAGAATAGGGATTAATACAGACCGCGTGGAACTGTTTGCCAAGAATGCATTTATCCTTGATCCGAAGAAGAACAGCAGTATAGCTTTGATTCTTTCGGGAAGTGTACATAATCAGGATTCATATTTCGGAAGAAAACTCTATGATGTAAATCAGAAAAACGGATATGCATCTCTTTTGTTTGAGACAGATTTCACAAAGAAGCATAATCTTTCTACAGGATTAAGTTTCAACTATGATTCTTATGATCAGGATTACAGACTGACTCACGATGTTTCTTTGGGCAAATCGAGCGATTTCACAGAAGAAGCTGTTTCGGGAGCTTATGCGCAATACACTTATACTCCTTCAGAAAAGTGGACTTTGATGGCGGGACTTAGAGGTGATTACAGCAGTCAGTACGGATTCTTTGTTACTCCACGTGCACACGTCAAGTATAATATGAATGAGTACGTCAACTTCCGTCTTTCTGCCGGAAAGGGATATCGCAACAACCATGTGCTTGCCGAAAACAATTACCTTCTTGCAAGCAGTCGTAATGTGAATATTGCCGATAATCTGAATCAGGAAGAAGCGTGGAATTACGGAGCCAGCGCATCGTTTTATCTGCCTATAGCCGGCAAAACGCTGAACATTAATACAGAATATTATTATACCAACTTTGTTAAGCAAGTGGTAGCCGATATGGATACAGATCCTCACGCTGTGAGCTTTTATAACCTCGACGGGAAATCGTATGCAAAAAACTTCCAGGTGGAAGCCTCCTACCCTTTCTTCAAAGGTTTTACTCTTACTGCAGCTTATCGTATGACAGATGTGAAGACTACCTACAACGGAATATTAAAAGAAAAGCCGCTGACCGGGAAATACAAAGGACTGATTACGGCTTCTTATCAAACACCGTTGAAGATATGGCAGTTCGACACAACCCTACAGTTTAACGGTGGCGGACGTATGCCATCACCTTACACTAATGCAGACGGAACACCATCGTGGAATGAGCGTTATAAAGGTTATCCGCAATTAAATGCACAGATTACCCGCTTCTTCCGTTTAGGTTCAATCTATGCCGGAGCTGAGAATCTGACTGGCTTTACACAGAAGAATCCTATCATTGCTGCCAATGATCCTTACGGACCTAATTTTGATTCCACAATGATATGGGGCCCAGTGCAACACGGCAGCAAGTTTTATGTAGGAATACGTTTCAATTTACCAAGAATGACTGAATAATTATAAAAAAGCAAGATTATGAAAACAAAATTTTTTCTTTCAATCGTAGCGATCTTTTTCGCTTTTACAAGTGTTTCAGCAAAAGATATTAAAAGTGCCACTCTTAAAGTAGAAGAGATGGTTTGTGAACTTCACGAAGCAAAGATTACCAACATGCTTCGTTTTGAAAAGGGAGTAAAAGAGGTAAAGACAGACGTGCCATCACGCACTGTGGTGATTAAGTACGATGCAGAAAAAACGACTCCTGCAAAGTTGATTAAATCTTTCGATAAGGTGAAATGTACAGCAGTATTAGTATCCGACGTCCAAGAAAAAGAGAAGAAATAAGTAATAAACTATAAAAACAAGTAGAAAAATGAAAACATTAAAATTCAAAACCAGTGCTGTGTGTGGTGGCTGTGTTGCTAATATTGGCAAAAGCCTCAACGAAATAGTAAAGCCGGAAGCATGGTCTATTGACGTAAACTCAAAAGACAAAGTTCTGACTATAGAAACAGATAAAGAAGCTGCTGAGATTATCCACCAGGTTGAAAAGGCCGGATACAAGGCTGAACAAATCTGATAAGTATTAAATAATAGAACGAGGGTATTACTGTATGTGGTACTCTCGTTTTTGTTTGTACTATCCCAAAGCATTCTCTCGGACGAAACAAAACTTATCATCGCTCAGTCGATACTATTGGGAGAATAATGTTAAGGTTATGACTTTTGCATCATGAAAAAGAAGAAAGACAATCTCATCAATCCAATAGAAATTACAGAATTCTTTGATTTTATTGGCCAATAAATAAAAACCATTCGCCAATAAATAAAAATGATTGGAGAATAAATTTAAATGATACACCAATTATTTTTCAAAAAAGGCTATTGAGAATATATGACTAATAATTTCCCTGAAAGTCTCAAGTAATTTTAAAGAATAAGTCTTGACGTTTTCAAAAACGTGTCAAGACGTTTAAAGTCCTATATTTTATGTATTATATAGTAAATTAGAGATAAGTTATCCGGAAAACTTCGACTCGACAGTTTGCAAAAAGAGTTGCGTTAACAAATATAAACACAAAAGAAAAACGCAGAGTACTTTTGCTGCTAAAACAGCTAGTGAACATAAAATAAGCAAAACTAAAGCACTGTAAATCAATAGCAAAACACTTTTTAACTCAAAACAGATTCATAAAACGAGAAAAGCCCGCCTATTTTTCCGTCCTACTATTTTACTTTTAAAGATAATGAATTGATTATTAGGCGCGGGCAATTTTATACCACCCCGTAAGAATACAAAAAAATGATATAGTTGCCCGCGCATAAATTTTTAGGGTACTTTTTTACCAGAACAATTCATCCAATTCTATATTTTATTGTTTTAAACAGTGATAGTTTTTATTTTCCCATCTTCTGTATATTCCAATTCACAAACCTTCAGACTGCGAAGCCATGTCTGGCCACCCGAAGGAACACTATCGTGATGGAACAAATACCATTTACCCTTGTATTCGGCTATTGCATGGTGAGTAGTCCAACCCACCACCGGAGGCAATATCACTCCCTGATAAACAAAAGGACCATAAGGATTATCACCAATAGCATAGCATAACAGATGAGTGTCACCTGTAGAATAAGAGAAATAGTATTTCCCGTTATACTTATGCACCCACGAAGCTTCAAAGAACCTGCGGTCGTTATCGCCTGCTGTCAATGGCTTACCAGTTTCATCAAGAACAACTACAGGCTTAGGTTCTTCGGCAAACTCCAGCATATCCTTACTCAATTTTACAACGCGTGAAGGAATGGCAGATTCACTGTCGGCCGGAAAAGAAGCACATTCCAATGCTTTATTATCCCGATAGCGCTGAAGCTGTCCGCCCCAAAGACCACCAAAGTACATATAATGATTTCCATCGCCATCATCTAGTATGGCAGGGTCAATACTGTAGCTGCCTTTTATAGGATCCGGCTGAGGAATAAAAGGACCTTCGGGACAATCACTCACAGCTACACCGATGTGAAAAACATCATTCTTATCTTTCAACGGAAAGTACATGTAATATTTCCCATCTTTACATGCCACATCACAATCCCAAAGCTGGCGTCCGGCCCATGCTATATCATCCACCTTCAGCACTATTCCATGATCTTTGATCTCTCCGTTCATCACATCGTCTGTAGAGAATACATGATAATCTCTCATATCAAAATGATCACCATTATCATTCTCCGGAATTCCTGATTCCCAGTCATGGGAAGGATATATGTACAACCTACCGTTAAACACATGTACAGCAGGATCTGCCATATAATCATTTTCAACTAAATATCTTACTGTCTTCATCACTATTTAATTTGAGCTATTTAAAATCTTATTTATAAATGGTTTAGGGTTGTAATTGCGGTCAAACAGCAATGGATAATCAGTTCTTCCTCTTACCGGAAATCCGTTTTTCCATGAATCACCATCAGTTACTCCCCATGCAGTTACACGAGAGATAACATCTGAATGCTTGATAAACAGATTAAAAAACTTCTCCATACGATTATTCCATGCCAAAGAAACAGAATCGGGCAGTCCGTTAGTATAAGGATTAAGTTCCTTCTTATAAGCCGACACATCAGCAATATTAGCTCCGGTATATGCAGAAGGCAAAGCACTCATATCCCACTCTGTAATCATAACCTTCACACCAGTACTAGCAAAGCTATTGATACTTTCTTCAAAATCTTCATAACGAGGATAATCCATGCCCATGTGTCCCTGCATACCTACAGCATCAATACGAATTCCTCTTTCCTTCAGTTTCTTTACCATCTCTACAACCTTGTCACGTTTTCCTTTTGCATCCATGCCATAATCGTTATAATGCAAATCGGCATCCGGATCAGCTTCATGTGCATATTGAAAAGCCAAAGGAATATACTCTTCGCCTAAAATCTCATAAAATTTAGTCTTGCGCCAGGAACCATCCGATTCAATTGCTTCATTAACCACGTCCCAACCTTTTATCCGACCTTTATAACGGCCTACAATTGTATGAATATGATTTTTCATGCGTTCTTTCAGCACTTCCGGAGATACATTATTTCCATCTTTATCTACACAAAACCAGCGAGATAATTGCGAATGCCATATCAGACAATGTCCTATAACTTTCATTCCATTTTCTTCTCCAAACTTCACCAATGCATCAGCATCAGTGAAATTATAAGTATCTTCTGTAGGATGAATCACTTCAGATTTCATACAATTTTCGGCAACAATAGAATTGAAATGCTTTTTAATTATTCGCAAAGCATTTTGATCCTGACCAGCAACCTGTCTGGTACTGACCGCTGCTCCAATAAGGAAATATTTACCTACAACATCTTTTAAAGCTGAATCTGAATAGGTTACCGGCTCAGAACCTTTGCAACTTATTGAAACAGCTGCAATAAATAATAAAAACGTCAAGAATTTTATTTTCATAATATTAAGTTATAAATTAATTTTTAGATTTACTTCTGGTTGATTGCAATTCCAGCTGCATTTTCTCATTATACTTCTTTGTAATGGGGTAAAAATAAAGCGACACAACAGCTACAAAGAATGTACATGCAGGGATAAGACTTGATGAAAGAACTATTCCATGTATTGCTGTATTACTTTGATTGACACCAGCTCCCGACACGTATCCAAATCCGGAAAGCAAGAAGCCCAGAATAGCTCCGCCAATACCTAATCCGGCTTTCAGAGCAAATACAACACCAGCAAAAACTAGTCCCGTAGCGCGACGGTTGTTAACATATTCAGAATAATCGGCAACATCAGCAATCATTGCCCACAATAAAGGTACAGTTGGAGCATAGGCCAAACTCTTCAGAAAGTTCAGTAAAAACATGGTTCCTACATCTGCCTTTCCTGGGAAGTAGAAAAGAGCTGTGAACAAGGTTGTCAAAGCCAAACAAACAATAAATACACTCTTTTTCCCGTAACGGTTAGATAAAAAGCCCGACAGGAAAATAACGCCAAAGAACTGTACTAATGCTCCAAGCATATTAAATACTCCAAAACCTACTTCATAGGCTTTATCCGGACTGCTGACTATAAGTCCGAAAGCATTCAGAATAGTATGCCAAACGCCATGAGAAGAAGTAGTTGCCACTAGCCCCATTTTTCCAAGAAAATCATAAAGAGCATTTGCATCCACATAATTTTCAAAGTAGTAATTCATTGCACTACCCCACATTGCCAAAGTTATGAAAATGAATAGGGTAAGAATGAACATTGCACGCCACGGAATACTGGCCACAACATCTTTAAGATCTTGTCTGATATTGGTTTTCTGACTAGCCGGAGGTGTAATACGTTCACGGGCGGAGAAGAAAGTTATGACTAAAAAGATAAAGCCGATAACAGCAAACAAACTAATGGTACAGAACCATCCATGCGCGATATCTCCTCCTTCAGAGAATTTTCTTACCAGCGGAAGCGTTAATCCCTGCACAACGAACTGTGCTACAGTTGCTGCCACAAAACGAATAGATGTGATGCTTGTACGCTCCCTTATATTACTAGTCATTACTCCTCCCAATGAAGAATAAGGAGTATTATTAAATGAGTAGACAGACATCAGCAAGGTATAAGAAATTGTTGCGTAAAGTGCCACTAAAGCTTTATCTTCAATGCCCGGATTGGTGAAGGCAAGAACATAGAACACCATAAAAGGTAATGCAGTCCACAACACCCACGGACGGAATTTCCCAAAACGGGTCTTTGTCCGGTCAGACAAAATTCCCACTGTTGGGTCAACAAATGCATCGGCAATGCGGGCAACCAGCATTACTGTTCCGGCAACAGCACCTTCAAGACCAAAAACATCCGTGTAAAATTTGGTCTGATAAATCATCATCATTTGGAACACTAGATTGGCAGAACAGTCTCCCAAGCTATAGCCGATCTTTTCTAGCATCGACACTTTTTGAAATTGCGTATTCATAACAGTTTTTCTATTTAAAATTTCTAATAAGGCTATCTATGTTTGCTTTGCACAAATATACTTCACTATTAAGTTTTGAATAACAACATTATAATACACACTCTTTGTTACACATTCCATTTTTTGCTGAAATATAACAAACTCTTTTCTCTACGTTACATTTAATGCTTTTGCCTTATTATTCAGCAATTTGTCGACTCGGTTTTCTAAAATAAAAATGCCCGGGCTAAATGTATTCCACATTAGCCCAGGCAATTTTTTATGCGCTATTATAGAGACTTCTTTACAGTCTCAATTACTTATTTTCCTTTCAACTGACTTTCAATCTCCTTCACCAATCCGGCAAATTCCTCTTCGTTATACAGACGGGTAAGCTTCACAATCTTTCCATCTCTGCCTATAAGTACATTGCGGGTAATGCCTGCCTCACGATCAGCATACCTGGCAAAGATATTGGCTTTGGGATCTAATCCCAGCGGATAAGTAATCTTTGTCTGCTCCTTAAAGCCAAGAACTGTTTTCAGCGGTTCGTCACGATCAATAGCCATCAGCACAAATTCGTTATTATCTTTGTTCTTCTGCCAGATATCACTCTCAATGAAAGGCATCTCCTTGCGGCAAACGCCACACCAGCTAGCAGTAAACTGTAACATCACCACCTTTCCTCTGAACTGAGACAGCTTCACTTTCTTACCATCAGTCAGAGTCATTTCAAAATCGGGAGCAACATCACCCACCTTTACTATGTAACCTCTCTCGTCGGCAACCACCTTCTGCTCGGCCGCTTTTTCTTTTTGCTGAGCACTTACCTGAGTAACTCCCATGCCCATCAATAACAGGCAAAACAAATACTTATACGCTTTATTCATAAACTAATACCTTTACGGTTAAATAATTAATTAATCCGACTATTATAAAAAAATCCAATGGCTGAATGAAATAAAATTATTCAATTCAACCAATGGATTACAAATATAAATCAAAAATATAAGAACTTAGAATAAATTGATAGCGGTATTTCATGAAAACATTAACAATATCCCGATTACAAAAATAGAAATCACTACAACTATGACTATTTTCTCCATAAGTCCTCTTACTAAATTAATTATATCCTATTGAAAAACGGCGCAATTTAAAGATAAAACCGAAAGCCCGCAAATTCCTTAACAAAACATATTTTCGTTTAGTATACTTAAAGAGATTAAGTTAAATTACTGATTATAAGTTACATAATTTAGCTAATATATGTAACAGCCTGTTGATGGAAAATAAGATCAATCTCTTCCACAAAGAGTAGAAACATTAAAAGTTCATCAGTGATCAAAAACAATGATGCTAAACAATGTGGAAAAAGGACATGTAAATCAATGGATATTCAAATTTTCTACAAAATGGTTCTTTTAATTTGTGCTTGAATTATAAAATATCAAGTTCATGAAGAATCAAGCATTACTATTAATCTGTTTCTTATTCTTGATCCCTGCCGGGGTTTCTGCTCAGAACAAGGATCTGGACTATTATATTCAAAAGGCTAAAACAAACAGTCCGTTGCTTTATGAGCTGGGAAACAAGGTGAAAATCACAGAACTAGACAGTTTAAAAACAAGGGCTACATATAATCCTATGGTATCAGCCGTTTCCAATGTAATATTTTCTCCAACCTATAAAGGATTTGGATATGATACAGCTATATCAAACGGGCAAAATGTGGAGGCCTTGCTTACTGTTAGCAAACAACTAATAAGCCAGCAAAATCTAAAAAAGAGATTGGATAATTACAAATTAGATAAGAAAAGCATAGAAAATCAGGCTCGGCTATCAACTGATATAGTTGAAAAGACAGTTACCGAGCAATACATAACTACCTTTCTTAATCAGCAACTGCTACATTTATCCAATGAGATAATAAGCTTTTTGCAAAATGAAGACAAAATACTCAGGAAACTGGCAAAGAATTCAAATATAAAACAGACTGATTACCTTAATTTCAAGGTCACATTGCAACAAACCCTCTTTAATAATGAGCAACAGCGTTCACTGTGGATGAACAATTTAAGTACGTTGAATTATCTTAGTGGCATTGACAATGGTGGAATGGATTCAATTATTACACCGGCTATCAATTTACCGGCTGTAGTTTCTTATGAAGAAAGTTTTTATGGCAGGAACAATGCTATTGACAGTTTGAAAAACAAGAATAACGAACAACTTATAAATCTTAACTATAAACCTCAAATATCTGTATTTGCCAATGGAGGGTACTCATCTTCGTTCATGACAAGTCCGTATAAAAATTTAGGGGTAAGTATGGGCGTTAGCATCAATCTTCCACTATATGACGGGAAACAAAAGAAAATGTCATTAATGCAAAACGAATTGAATGATCAGAATCGTAAAAGATATCGTGATGCAGACAAACAACATTATACTCTTCAGAAGCAGGAACTTCTGCGACAAATAGAACGTTGCGACAAACTTACTTCCATGACTCCCGAACAGTTTAAATATACCAAAGCTCTGGTTGATGCAAATGCACTTTTACTTGGCACGGGAGAAGTGAGTATGACCGATTTTCTTTTATCTATCACTAATTACATGAATATAAGAACTATCGATATCCAGAATAGAGCTAATAAACAGTTGTTAATTAATCAATTGAACCATTTAATTTTACCTTGATATGAAAATAAAAATAATCACTTTGTTGTCACTGGCCGGAACATTGGTTTATAGTTGTGGTGCAAAAGATCCAGCTTCCTCTTCAGAAACCCAGGAACCAACTACACCTGTCACAGTTACTAGTCCGGAAATAACATCAATGCAAGACGAAATTACCCTGAATGCAACTTCTGTTTATATATTGAAAACTGATATCAAAGCCAATATTAATGGATATATTGTAAAGTCGGGCATTCAGCTTGGAGATAAAGTGAGCAAAGGTGAAGTTTTATTCCGGTTGCAAACAAAGGAAGCTAAAAGCTTAGGCAATGAGGTGAATAAATTAGATCCATCTTTTCACTTTACGGGTTTAAACAATATCGTTTGCCCAACCAGTGGCTATGTGGTTATGTCTAATCATCAAAAGGGAGACTATGTTCAGGAAGGTGAGATTCTGGCCACAATTAGTGATAGAAATAGCTTTGGTTTTGTATTGAATTTGCCATATGAACTTAATAGTATCTTGAATGAAAATAAAGAAATAGGTATTAGTTTGCCAGATGGTAAGAAAGTGACTGCTGTTGTAAATAAAATAATGCCCGAACTAGACAGTGCTTCGCAAACTCAACGTGTCTTTTTAAAACTAAAACAGCCTATAAACCTTCCTGAGAATCTTGTTGCAAAAGCTGTATTAGTTAAAAGTAAGATTACTAAAGCAATTACTTTGCCTAAACAAGCTATTTTATCGGATGAAAATCAGTCTTCATTCTGGATAATGAAACTTATAAATAACACTACGGCAGTGCGGGTGAATATAAAAAAGGGGATTGAAAAGGGCGACCGTGTCCAAATTACAGAGCCTCTGTTTACAGAAAGAGACAGAATTATAACAACCGGTAATTACGGTTTAGCTGACACTGCAAAAGTATCTGTTCAAATAAAAAATACTCAGGTAAGATGAAAAGAGACTTCTTTTACACTTATAAAACGCCGTTGCTTGTTATCGTAGTGCTTATTCTCTTTGGTGGAGCATTCTCCCTAATGAAAATAAAGACTTCACTATTTCCACAAGTAACCTTCCCGAAAATAAAAGTAATAGCCGAAGCCGGACAACAACCTGTTGACCTAATGGCTGTAAGCGTTACCCGCCCTTTGGAAAATGCAATAAAGAAAGTGGCAGATTTGAAGTCTGTACGTAGTACTACAAATCGGGGAAGTTGTGAAATATCTGCTTTTGTAGATTGGAAAGCAGATGTAAATATTGCACAACAGCAAGTGGAATCCAGAATAAATGAAATAAGGAATCAACTTCCGCAGAATACAAACATTACTGTGGAGAAAATGGATCCATCCATCTTAGCTGTCATGGGATATTCACTCAACAGTAACAAGCGGAGCAACATTGAACTAAAACAACTGGCACTTTACACTATCAAGCCTTTTCTATCTCAGGTAGAAGGAGTCAGTGAAATAAGGATTATAGGAGGAGAGACAAAAGAGTACTGGGTTATTCTGGACAGAGAAAAGATGTCTCAACTGGGATTAACTCCATCTGCGGTAAAGGATGGTATGAATAATACTAATTTTTTATTGGCAAACGGATATCTCTCTGATTACAGACTTATGTACCTATCTGTAACAGATGCCCGGGTCATGAACCTGCAGCAACTGGGAAACACTGTAATTAAGAATGACGGGAAACGGATTATCAAGTTAAATGATATAGCCAAAGTGGAGATACATAAGGCGAAAGAATATATAAAGACCAATGCAAATGGAAAAGAGAGTGTGCTGATAGCAGTTATTCAACAACCTAATGCAAATGTATCAGATATTTCTTCCAATATGGAGAAACAGTTGGAGAAGTTAAAGGTCATTATTCCTTCTGATGTGCAGATTAAGCCTTATTATGTGCAAGCCGACTTTGTAAATGATAGCATCAGGAGTGTAACTGATTGTTTATTTATTGGTCTTTTCCTGGCCATCATCGTAGTAGTTGGCTTCTTGAAATCATGGAGAGCGAGTTTAACTATTCTGATTACTATTCCTGTCACACTGGGATTAACTTTAGTTGCTCTTTACGCCACCGGGCAGACCTTTAATATCATGACTTTGGGTGCAATTGCTGCGTCTGTAGGATTGATAATAGACGATGCCATTGTGGTGGTTGAGCAGATTCACCGGACACATGAAGAGAATCCTGATGAATCAGACAATGTTGTAGTTCATAAAGCCATAAAATACCTGTTCAAGGCAATGATCGGTTCTTCTATGAGCACGATTGTTATCTTTGTCCCTTTTATGCTGATGACGGGGGTAGCTGGTGCATATTTTAAGGTAATGACCAACACAATGATCACCACATTAATTTGCTCTTTTCTAGCCACATGGATTTTGTTGCCTGTAGTCTATCTATTCCTTGGAAGAAAAGTGAAATACAAAGAACTGGAAAACCACAAAGTTAAAGAACGGAAATGGGTGGGTTTCTTTATTTCAAGGCCCTATTATAGTATTGCTTTTATAGTTGTGATTATTGCCATGGCAGCCTATGCAATACCGAATCTGGAAACCGGATTCTTACCGGAAATGGATGAAGGAAGTATTGTGATGGATTATGCGTCACCTCCGGGAACAACATTGGAAGAGACAGACAATATGTTGGTTAAAATAGAACAAGCCTTGGTTAAAATACCGGAAGTAGAGACTTACAGCAGACGTACAGGTACTCAAATGGGATTCTTTATTACTGAACCAAATACCGGCGATTATCTTATCCAGTTAAAGAAAAACAGATGCCGTACTACAGATGAAGTAATAAATGATATCCGGTCAAAGATAGAATCTACCCAACCAGCCTTACGCGTTGACTTTGGACAAGTAATTGGAGATATGTTGGGTGACTTAATGAGTTCAGTTCAACCTATTGAAGTTAAGATTTTCGGTCCGGATCAGGATGTTATTCATAAATATGCTAAGTCAGTAGCAAAACTTGTTGAGAAAACACCCGGAACAGCAGATGTGTTCAATGGGATTATTATTGCCGGCCCTTCTATTTCTATTGTTCCCGATTTCCAGAAACTGGCACAGTATAACATTTCTCCAACAGACTTTCAATCTCAGCTACAGACAGTTATGGAAGGAAATGAGGCAGGAAATGTTTTCGATAAGCAGCAACTTACCCCAATCCGACTGATTTATAATTCTAACAACGGTGTTTCGGCCCAAGATATAGAAAACAGCCAGATATTTCTTCCAAACGGACAACAAAAGTTGCTAAAGGAATTTGCTCGTGTAGACATCAAATCGGGCTCAAGTGAGATACAACGGGAGGATTTGCAAACGATGGGTGTTATAACAGCACGACTTGATAAAGGTGATTTGGGAGGAACGATGAAAAGTATACAAAATGAAATACGGCGTCACATCTCTCTACCCAAAGGATATTCAATTACTTACGGAGGAGCTTATGCTCAGCAACAGCAATCATTCAAAGAATTACTGTTGATTTTAATATTGTCATGTATGCTTGTATTTACAGTAATACTATTTATGTTCAGAGATCTTAAAGTAGCCATTACTATTTTACTGGTATCAGTTCTGGGTATTTGCGGAAGCTATATATTACTCTATATTACAGGTACGGCACTCAATGTTGGAAGTTATACCGGAATTATTATGATGGTGGGAATTATTGGAGAGAATGCCATATTTACTTATCTGCAATACCATGAAAGTTTATTGGCAATGAGCCGAAAACATGCGCTGATTTACGCTATTAGTACAAGGCTTCGTCCCAAACTTATGACAGCAATCGGGGCAGTCATTGCACTTTTACCTTTAGCCATGGGAATAGGTACCGGAGCACAACTCCATCAACCGCTTGCCATAGCAGTTATTGGCGGGTTTATAGTAGCTTTGCCTTTGCTGCTTATCGTGTTGCCCACATTTATTTATCGGATAAAACCATCACATACTTAAATTTTTCATATATATTTGTTCTTATGAAGCTATTAATCATAGAAGATGAACGCGAACTTTCACATGGAATCGCAACTTACCTTACCGCAGAGAAATATCTTTGCGAACAGGCCTTTACGTTTGATGAAGCTATAGAAAAAGTTAGTCTGTATTCTTATGATTGTATTTTGCTGGATTTAATGTTACCCGGAGGAAGCGGACTTGATGTGCTCAAAGAAATAAAAAGGCAGAACAATCCGGCTGGTGTGATAATTATCTCTGCAAAAGATTCATTGGACGACAAAGTCCGCGGACTGAAAATTGGAGCAGATGATTATCTTCCCAAGCCTTTTCATCTTCCTGAACTAAGTGTACGCATCTATGCTCTTATTCGTCGTCGGCAATTCTCCAGTAACAATACACTAACAATCAATAATCTGACTATTGATCTGCTTAATAAAGAAGTGAAAGCAAACGGACAAATTATTAATCTGACCAAAACAGAATATGAACTTCTTTTATTTCTCGTAGGGAATAAAAATAGAGTTGTTTCTAAAAGTGCCCTTGCAGAACACCTTAGTGGTGATATGGCAGACATGCTCGACAGTCAGAGCTTTGTCTATGCTCATATCAAGAATCTTAAAGCAAAACTTGCAGAGACAGGTTGCCCGGATTATATTAAAAATATTTATGGAACCGGATACAAATGGATAGAATGAAAAGCCTTCTTCATAAAAGTCTTACGAGGTTTACGATTTGTACAGTGATTATTTTCATACTCGCTACCCCACTTTTTTATCTTCTTACCAAGTATTTCTATGCAGAAGATTTAAGAGAAATAATCGAAGCTGCCCAATCTGGAGTTCCTCTCCCGAAAACGGACTTTGAGCAAGATATGCTAGCTGGTATAGTGTTGCAATTCGGATTGATAATGACTGTTCTATTGGTTTCGTTAATCCTTATGCTGAAATTAATTTCTAAAAAGCTTTGGAATCCCTTTGATGATACATTGAAACGAATTGAACATTTCTCTCTTGAAAAAGGAACCCTTCCTCAGTTTACTAAAAGCAGCATAAAAGAATTTAATCGCCTTAATTCAGTGCTTACTCAATTGATAGAAAACAATCTAAATAGTTATAAGATGCAAAAGGAGTTTACTGAAAATGCATCACACGAGTTACAAACTCCGCTGGCTGTTTTCCAGACTAAACTTGATTTGTTACTACAACAACCAGAACTTACAGAACAACAAGCTGAAATTGTGCAAAGCCTTTATGAAGTATCCGCGCGCCTCACACGCTTGAATAAGAATCTTCTTTTACTTGCAAAAATAGATAACAGGCAATACACACAAATGGAACTTATCGATGTGGTTCAGATCATTGAAAAAGTGTTACCCCTTCTCAACGGATTTACCCAAGGAATAACAATTCAAAAAGATATGCAAGTTGCGTCGCTTACAATACAGGCTAATAGAACTCTTTTGGAAAGTCTCATTAACAATTTAATTGTAAATGCCGTGCGTCACAATATTGCAAACGGGGAAATATCCATTATAATAAAATCAAATCAACTGATTATCTCTAATACATCTTCAGAAGAAATGTTGGATAAGGAATTACTCTTTGAACGATTTCATCGTCCTTCAGAAAGAATGAAGGGAAATGGTTTGGGACTAGCCATAGCAAAGGCTATATGCAATCTTCACGGTTGGGAAATTGAGTATCAATACAAATCAGACCGGCATGAGTTCATTGTCCGTTTTCCAAATTAAGCCCCAACACAAAAGTCTATTTATTAACCCATCTTTTTATCATTAATTTCTTTTAGTTGATATAAATTCAAATTCTCTACAAATTTCTCATCTACCTTCGCCTTGTTGAATAATGATAAGGTTATGAAGATATTTTTTATTAGTTTGTTGTTGCTATTACTTCATGTGACATTTGTTCAGGCGGACAATATTCAGGAAAGAGTGAGTGGAGTTATTTCTCCAAAAGGAGAAGTTGCACTTGAAGATATTAATACTATCAGAAACAACATGAAGGAAACATCAATCAGTGATAATCTGGCTCTATATACACGAGCAGATACTGTGAATAATCCATATTCGAATGAGAGTTTTAAAATGAAGCTGGATAGAATAACCTCTTCCCGTGCTTTCCAGATGACTTATATTGGCGTGCCCCTTATTGCCGCAGGATTAATAGTGAAAGGTGAAGACAATCATTTCCGCAGTTTACGCAATGAATATCTACCCTCTTTTCATTTACATTATGATGACTATCTGCAACTTTTCCCTGCAGTTGCAATGATTGGAATGAAGATTGGTGGTGTAAAAGGCCGAAGCTCATGGGAGAGGATGTTAGCCTCAGATGCCTTTTCTGTAGCTATCATGGCAGCAGCAGTAAATACTCTGAAGTCCAGTGCTAAAGAAATGCGTCCGGATGGTTCCAATAATAAATCGTTTCCTTCCGGACATACAGCAACTGCATTTATGGCTGCTACTATGATGCATAAAGAATACGGACTTACCTGCAGCCCATGGTATAGTGTGGGGGCTTATTCTGTAGCTGCTATTACGGGGATTACCCGAGAACTGAATAACAAGCATTGGATGAGTGATGTCATGGTGGGAGCAGGAATAGGTGTTTTATCTACAGAATTTGGATATTATCTGGCAGATCTGCTATTTAAAGATAAAGGAATTACCCGCTCTAACCTTGAGGATAAGTCGATCGATAGGTTTAATAATCCATCTTTCTTTGGGTTTTCTTTAGGTATTGACATTTTACCCGGTAAGTATAAAGTATCCAATGGAGCTTATTTAACAACATCAAGCGGAAGTAATGCCGGATTGGAAGGAGCGTGGTTCATGAATCCATACTTTGGACTGGGAGGTCGCTTTTCTGCAGCCAGTATGCCGGTATTATTAAATAATGTACCGCAAAACGAACCTTTAGATATTTTTTCAGCTTCTGCCGGCACATATTTCTCCTATCCTATTTCTGTAAGATGGTCGGCCGGTAGCAAATTATTGGTGGGATATAGTCACTTCTCTAAATGTACACTCTCCTCTGCAGTAATAGGAAAAACAGGAGGAGTTATTCTTGGAACAGGGGCTTCCCTGAACTATTTAGTAAAAAAGAATTTTGGAATAAAATTTTTCCTTGATTATAACCTCTTGCCCTCTCCCATCCCCGCTAATAATAATATGAAACAACTAATTACTTTAGGTGGATCTGCAAAAGTTTTATTCTAGTTCAAAAGATTAACCATTTACCATAGCCTAAAAACAATCCTGCGAAAAACTGGAATATTGTAATATACCGCAGGATTATTTATTAATTGCTGAAACCTAATTTCCGTTATCCTAAGATAACTTCTTCTGAAAACATATCATACTTTGCAAGTAATCTCTCTTTATTGTATAGAAAAACATATTTTCGCCCAATAATTGCAGCCTCCTTACAAGGTTCATCAAATTCAAGAAAGCGATCGTCACATTCCTTTTTATAAGCAATTATGGCTTTTGAGATTAATAATTCCAACTCTTCAAGACCAACATCTATTTCTTCTTTCACCTTTTTTGAAAGCCTTTTAGCCTCTTCAATTGTGATTTCATGCTTTTCAAGCTTCTTCATTATTTTATTAAGTATTTCAGATACCTCATCTTTTGACTTCTTAGAATCTTTCATAATTTAAAAGTTTTAATTGTTGAATGAATAACCACGTGTATCATTAATCACTATTTATAAAACAAATTATCTTATGATTAGTTTTGCGAAGAAATATTATTAAATCAAAGCTAAATTGTTTGCACATGTCAACGATTTTGTCGAATATTGTATTCCATAAATACAATGTTCACAACTAACATGAAAAAGCCAGTTTTTCTATTTATTGGAATTCTTCTTACACTAATATTAGTTTGCTGGGAGTATTGGTTAGGCGAAAAAATCCTTGGTTTTAATAATATAGCAGACTGGGGAAGTTATTTTCTTATTGTACCAATGATCTTTTCCTATGCGCTGTTTTTCCTAAAGCCCGATAACATTAACCCGTTTAATGCCATTACTATGGTTTGTCTGGGAGCAATTGTAACCATACTTATGAGCACGGATTTATCGACTAGTTTTTGCTTTCCCAAAATTTGTGCAACCATAACAGGCGGAGTAGTTACGTGGTTTGTGGTGAAGCGGCTTGATTAAAGATCTTAATCAGTTAATACGTAATTTCATTCATTTTGTGAATTTTGTAATGCTTCATTATAAGCAGAAAAATCAGAATAAAGAAAAATCCAATCAGAGTTTCTCCAAAAAGCATCATTTTAATCCCTGCATAATCATGAAGCCATCCATCTATGGCAATCATATATGCCAACGGAATATTGCCCACCGAAGAAAGCAATGCAAACTTAGTAGCAGCAAGTCCGTGCCCTATAGCATGTAAAATAATTGCTGAATAAGCTGCACAGTTTACTCCACACATAAAGCCATAAGCCAAAACCCCGATTATATATGATGACTGAACAAAACTGAATATTCCCATAAAAAGCGTTATTACAGCCAATGCAGCACCCGAACCGAAATAAGCCATCCATCGGCCAAACTTATCAGAAATATAACCTCCGAACAACCCTCCGATTCCACTTGCAATTCCGAACATAGTTCCGGTAATAAGCGCCACTAAATCAGGACTAACATGCCAGTCTTTTGCTACGGAAGACCAAAGGCATTGAGCTGCTCCGACTCCAATTGGAGTAAAGATTATTATAGAAGAAAACAAGGAAACAGGAGAATGAATCAGTTCCTTAATATCAACACCGATAAGTTTCATTCTTTCCAATATCTTTTTATCTGATACGGCCTTTACCTGTGGCACCCAATAGAGGGCAAAGGAACAAAAAAGCATGGCAAAAATCAGCACAATAATAGCTACCTGATATGATAAATGAATTGAAAGCCACAGACCTACACCTCCACCAATTCCAAAGCCTCCCAGACTAGCAGCCTGAAAGCAGCCGGATGCCATACCTTTTCTTTCTTTTTTTACCGTTTTTGCCATAAATCCTCCTACAGGAGACACAACTAATGCAGCTGCTATCTGAGATACAAAAGCAAGCGTCATTATTATTGCTTTGAAGCTCAGGGTAAGAGGAATAAAACAAAATAAAGACAGAGCGAAAGAACAGAAAAGGACTCCGATTATATACCATTTATGTAAAGTCAAAGTCAAATCTGTCATAGGTCCCCAGAGAAAGCGCAATACATTGGAAGATACAGCCAATGCTGTAACAGCTGCAGCTGCTGCTACTGAAAATCCATTTTTCACTAGCAAGAATGGCAATGTAACGCCAATAAAACCACCGCTGATGCCAAAAGGCAGAACAAGAATCAGATAAATAAATGGACTTGAATATTCTCTTTGTATTGGCATATTTAAATATGTTCTAATGTTGCAATTAAAACAATTAGATTGAGATAGATGTTTAAATCTTTGCTTCTAAAAAACAAAGATCACTCACCTGCCTGACAAGGTAACTGTTTTAATTAATAATTTTATTTTTTGATTACTCCGTGAAAGTACTACATGAATATGTTGGCTGCAAACGCATTGGGCTTCATTTGGTATTTCCGGGTATTTATTGGTATTTAATGAACGCAAGAACATGTTTTAGTTAAATATGATAAATTTAATTAAAGGAATAAACCTTTGAATAAATAATTTACTATATTTATATCTGTGATTTAAAAGCATGTTTAACATTTAATTCTCAAGATTATGAAAAAACTCGTTTTATTTGTTGCTTTTGCATTAATCGCTTGCATAGGTGCAAATGCTCAAGGTACAGCTAAAAAAGCTGAAGTTAAAAAGGAAGCCACAACAGCAGTAAAAGCACAGAAAAAAGCTGTTAAAGAAGAAATGAAAACTGATATGAAAGGCGTTAAGGCTGACATGAAAGATGTAAAAAAAGGTGCAAAGTCAGAGATGAAGGGCACAAAAGAAAGTGCAAAGTCTGATATGAAAGCTGCTAAAAAGGGTGCTAAATCAGAAATGAAAGCTATCGAAAAAGGAAAGAAACCAACTTTAAAACCAGAGAAAAAAGACATTAAACCTGTAACAAAACCAGAAAAAAGCAAATAAGTCAGTTTCATCTTTCATTTATAGTAATCTTTTGTACCGCGGTGAAACGGTATAATGCTAACTATAATCTAAATTTTAGTTTAAGTTTTATTAAAAAAAATACGAAGCCAGCCAATTGCTAACAAGTAATGACTGGCTTTTATATTGTTTTATAATCAACCTGTTTTGTGGTCTTAAAAATAGCGTAAACCGAATTTAGGAATAAGATATTTACTGTAAATCCAATTTAGGAATAAGAAAAATATTGTAACCCAATCTTAGGAATAACCGCTAAAACTGTAAACCAATTCCAGGAAAGGTCAAGTTTTCTTTTAAGTACTTAAAAAAGCTCAGTAAACCATTATATATTAATATGTTACAGTTAATAAGCCTCTATATTCTTGTTTAAAAATAGCACTTTTTATTTTTCTCAGAATGGGGTATGATGGGGTATAATGGGTATATTTCTATAACTTCCCTATTTTTTTATTTATTTTCCTATATTATAGGAAATATATTTTTTTCATGTACTTCTTAGAAAAGATATCATTATACCCCATTCTGATCTTGATTTAAATAAATATTCATTAAGCACCAATCTGTAAAAATCAGCACACAAACACAACAACAGTCACTGAGTAAATGAATCAAATTTAAACTTTAAATTCAAGTAATATTTTTGCTCAAAACACTAGGTTCTCGGGCTAAAATTGTGTATATTTGCTGAGCAAAAGAACAAACTTAAACAATAAAACACACAACAAAAAAATTGAATGTCAGAAGAACAGAAGAAGCAATCAGAACAACAACTTTGGAACTATAGCCAACACTTTACTAGAAAACCAGGCTACATATTTGCTGAGCAGCATTTTACAATCGGGTATATGCAATACTGAAATATAGAAAATTACAAAATAATCAGGAAAAACTTGGCTTACTAAATATTGAAATAGCCGAGTCTTCAATTACAGCATTAACAATAATTTCTCTCACTGAACAAACAAAAACAACCTCACATAAATGGAATTACAACAGCTTAATCTTTTTAAAAATTTACTATTATCAGAAGAAGGACACACCTCTTTGCTATACCGCTTTTTAAACCCCAATGGCACACACGGGCAGAATGATTTATTGCTGAAAATATTTGTTCAGGAAATTCTGAAAGGCGATTACTCATCTAATTTTACGCTTGAATTATCTAAAAGAACTGATAAAAAAGGGAGCATAGATTTATTCATTGGAAATGAAGATCATGCTTTTGTAATAAAGGACAAAATAAGGAAAGCGCCTAACCGGCCTAATGAACTATACAGTTATTGGCATAACGGAATATATGATTCTTTGTGCAAAAAAGGATTTAAAAAGGAAGATCTTTTTTCTCCGGAGTTTTATCAGCAAGATTGTATTAATGATAATTACAAGGTGGTTTACTTAACTTTAGATGGAAATATGAAGCCCGAAGGCAAAACTATAGAGTACTCTCCTGTAGAAAAATACTTAGAATTTCCACAATCGCTGCCATGTCCGGTAACATGCATTTCTTATAAGGAGGACATAAACAACTGGCTGCTCAAGACGGTTGAGAGCATAGAAGACAAAAAAAATAACGCACTATTAGTGTCTATTTTAGAAGAATATAGTGAATGGATAACGCATTATAGTTAATGTTTAGTTATATTTGTAATATAAAAACAGAAAACGTAGAGTTGTGATTATTTATACTGCATGGCTGGTTAAATAAATACTCAATGATTTGTCCTCGCGTTTTTCATTGATAACTCTCTGCAAGTGAGGACAGCAGAGGAATATATGATATAGATTATGTTTTATGTTTTATTTTGGGCAATAGTCATTATTGCCATAATTGGTTTCTTAAAATACATATCTAAGGAAAATATTAATTTCTTTACCAGAAACTATTATGCCTTTCCTAAATCGCTTAGAGAAAGGATTAAGAATACCGATCCGTTCAGAGATCTGATATGGTTCATCAACCTGTTACTGTTTATTCTCATTATATTTCAGTTAGGTGCAGTTCTGGCTTTCAAGTTCGGAAACTATGGGGCAGCTCATACATTAATGAAAAACTTCTTTTTCTGGTTTGGAAAAGAAGCCGGATATGGCAAACTAACTGCCATGCTCTTTTCTTCTGTTGCTATGTTCATAGCAAGTTATCATCTGTCTAAGTTCCTGAAAGAGTATCGTAAAAGAAGTGATATTGAAGGCACCAGAGCTGTTATTGAACTCAAAAAAAGGCTGGAGGATAACGCTGCAAACTTTGAAATTAGTCGCGATTTGCATTTCGGGCTGTTTGAGTTTATAGAAACCCCTGGTACCCAGGAAGAGGGAACCAAACAAATGGAGCTTTTCCGTTATCTGGAAACCGTTCAGTTGGCCGGAACCATGGTTAGAAAGGGGATTGTAAACGTAGAGCAGTTTCGCAAGCAGTTTGGCTGCAAAATTGATGATATTGTAAAATGTTCAATACTCAGGGACTATTTACGGCAAAACAGAGAATCGTGGGCCGATTTACTCTGGATAATTCGTGAAGTAGAGAAGTCAGAAAAAGATAGTTCTAAGAACACAAATACAAACAGTCACAACGATAAGACTCCACATCATGAAAGCGAAATGCTTTCCAAGGGAAGAGATCTGATGAAAAAGGGTGGCAAGTATCTGTTTGATGATAAGTAAACGCTGATCACATTTATAATCTTAAATTTACAGTTAAATGAGAAGTGCATTAATCTTGATAGATATTCAGAACGACTACTTTAAAGGAGGAAAGTCCGAACTATTTAACCCTGAGCAAGCTGCAAAGAATGCTAGCGAGGTATTGAATGTTTTTAGAATGAAAGGATTACCAATATTACATGTGCAACATATTAATACTCGTTTAGGCGCTACATTCTTTATTCCGGAAACTAGCGGAGTAGAAATTCATCAGAACGTATTCCCTCTTCCTTCTGAAAAGATTATCATAAAACATGCGCCCAACAGCTTTTTTGAGACTAATCTGCAGAAGGAATTATCTAAAGAAAAGATTAATCACCTGGTTATCTGTGGCATGATGAGTCACATGTGTGTTGATACAACTGTGAGAGCTGCAAAAGACTACCAATATGAGGTAACTGTGTTACAGGATGCTTGCACAACCAAAGATCTTTCCTGGGATAATCACATTATTGATGCACAAACTGTGCACAATACTTTTATGGCTTCTTTAAATGGTATGTTTGCCAAAGTGCAAACAACAAAGGTATATTTAATATCGGTGAAATAACTGATTACCACAACCAGAAATTGTAGCCTGATATTGAATATATCCCTATCTGAAGTCACTTTATTCAGATAGGGATATATTATAAAGTAGAGCCTGATTAATCTTTCCCCAGATACTTATCATTGATAAACATACCTTGACACACAATTTCTCCGTTACTTTTATAAAGCCTTCCACCTCCGTGTCTTTTACTATTCTTCCAATCGCCAACATATTTTGAACCATCAGTATAGGTAAATGTTCCCCTGCCACAGATTTTATCATCTTTAAATTCACCTACGTATTTTGCACCATCAGCAAAAGTAAATGTGCCTTGACCATCATACTTTTCATTCTTAAACTGACCTACATACTTGCGGCCGTCAGGAAATGTAAAAGTACCCTGACCGTAGATTTTATCATCTTTAAATTCGCCTGCGTATTTACGGCCATCAGCATAAAAGAAGGTACCCTGGCCATCGTATTGATTATCTTTAAATCCACCTACATACTTGCGGCCGTCAGGAAATGTAAAGGTACCCTGGCCACAGATCTTATCATCTTTAAATTCGCCTACATATTTACGACCATCGGGAAAGGTGAAGGTTCCCTGACCATTGTATTTATCATCTTTATACTCGCCTACATAAGTGCGTCCATCAACGAATTTATATGTGCCATGACCATCATATTTGTCATCTTTAAAACCACCTATATATTTACGGCCATCGGGAAAGGTAAATGTACCTTGGCCATTAAAATTATCATTTCTAAACTCGCCTACGTATTTACGGCCATCAGCATAAATAAATGTACCCTGACCATTATATTGACTATTTTTAAACTGTCCTACATACTTTCGACCATCAGGAAAGGTCATGATTCCCTGACCGCAGATAGTATCTTCTTTAAATTCGCCTACATATACAATGCTATCTTCATAAACTATTTTGCCCTGACCATTAAACCGATCATTTTTAAATCCACCTTCATATTTACGTCCATTAGCAAAAGTGAAAGTACCCTGACCGCTAAAAAGACCACCTTTCCATTCACCAAAATATTTTGAGCCATTAGGATAGGTTGCTATACCCTGACCGTTGAGTTCATTGTTTACAAACTGACCGATATATACTGTAGTGTCAGCTTTGACTAATTTACCTTGGCCATTGAACAAACCATCTTTCCATTCACCTTCATATCTTGCCCCATCAGTATAGGTAAATTTACCCAGGCCATTAAACTGTCCTCTTTCAAAATGGCCTACATATTTACCATGATCAGGAAAGGTCATTGTACCCTGACCACAGATTGTATCTTCCTTAAACTCGCCTATATATTTTGTTCCATCGGCAATTGTATATGTGCCATGCCCATTAAATCTATTATCTTTCCATTCACCTTCATAACGCGAACCATCATTATAATTAAATATGCCCTGCCCTTCCATTTTGTCATTTTGAAACAGACCTACATAAGTACCAGCTTTAGGTATAATATATGTACCCTGACCATTAAAACAATGATCCTGCCACTGTCCAGCGTATTTTGAGTTATCGTTATATGTAATTGTTCCCTGACCGTTGAACTTACCTTTTAAAAGATCCCCTACATAGGTGTAATATAATGTGTCGTTCTGAAACATCTCACACTTACCATATCCGTTTGCATAGCCATCAAGACATGAACCATTCCATTTGATATACCGTTTATCTTTATTAGCAAACGTATAGCATTTACATCCAGTAGTTTTATCGCTTATCCAACCTTCCTGTGCAAAGCAGCAAACATTGGCACATAAAAGAATTGCAAATATTATGTTTCTCATTCTGGTAGATTTTAGGTTTAATATATTTAAAACGCAATATCATTTTAAGTTGACAAATATATAATTTAATATATCATTTCAGCCAGAATTGACAAATAAATAATTCAGATTATTGTAAAATCTATCAGAAAAGAAAAATACCTTAAACCAGAAAGCATTTTTACGCTTTCCGGTTTAAGGTATTTCCTATTCTAATTAGCAATAATGCTATTTTTTCAATGCATTTTTAAGCTTGCAATTCTTCAGTGAACGTAATCCTTCAGCAACTGTCTGCGCATTTAATATTGCTCCGGCTTTTGACGTATGAGTGTGATCGCCATAATATAATTTTTGAATAGCATCTTTTCCCATTTTGTCTAGTTTATCGGCTGCTAGTTTATTGAGATCAATATATGGAACATGTTCCATTGCAGCAGCTTGTTTAGTCCAAAGTCCGAAACCATCACTATTGCGGATAACAGCTACACTATCTTTAGTGGTGAACATGTTACGAGGTATATGCGATAACAGAATGGGAGTTGCCTTTTTAGCTTTTACATCTTTAGCATATTTACGCATATACCATCCAAAAGACTGAACCTTCTCTGCTTTTCCGGTAGATTCCATTACAACGGTAGTGTCATTGTCACCATTACCTTTTAGTGAGGCACGTGCACGACCCACATTGAGTGAACCACTGTCATTGTGTCCAAACTGCACCAACACATAATCTCCAGGCTTTACAGCTGAAAGTACATTATCCCAAAGACCTTCGGTAATATATGTACGACTACTACGTCCGCCTAGCGCATGGTTCTCAACCGATACTTTTGTAGTATCAACCATATCACTAAAGAAGTGTCCCCAACCCCACTGGTTGTTACTTCCATCGTCTTTTCCATTCTTCACGGTAGAGTCACCAATGATAAATACAACAGGGCGACCTTTCTTTCTGGAAACTCCTGCTTTTCCACGATTTGCTTTTTTAGGATCGGCACCCGATTTAAGTCCTAACAAATCTTCACCTGAAATCTGGGTTTTAGTTGTTTGTTTTTTAACTGTGTCTTGTGCTGAAATAGACATTGCCAGTAACATGAATGCTACAAAGAAGCTCAATTTTAAAACTTTCATATTTTCTAAGATTATAATTATTACTTAATTATTGAGAGACTATATTGCTTTAACAAAGAATAAAGTCTGAGATATCTTTCTGCAAAAGTCCGCAATAATGCTTGTTTCAGGAATAGAGATATGTACATTCATATTAAAAAACATACATTATCTTATTTTTTAAACCAACGTTAGTGTACTTCCATGGAAAATAATACTTTTGTAAATAAAATCTATAGAGTCCATATATAGATACTATTTGAGTGATGTTATCGCAGCACTCTTCATGGAAATTCTATTCAATTCTTGTTCAGGAAAAGATAAAAATGGCAATGGAAAAAGAAGAAAATAAAACGGAGCTTATAGCAGAGCACATCCTCAATGGTTCCGTTCTCACTAAAGAAGAACAGCAAAAGCTTACCCCGGAAAGTGTACTTGACGTTCTTAAAAAAAGGTAATCAGGAATTTATTGAAGACAATCTTACAGTACGCAATAACTCGAATCGCATTCGTGCTGCCGTGCTGGGACAATATCCACTTGCTGTGGTGTTATCCTGTCTTGATTCACGCGTTCCGGTAGAAGATATATTCCACAGAGGCATTGGCGATGTTTTTGTTACCCGCGTAGCAGGTAATATAGTAAATGAAGATATTTTTGGCAGTCTGGAATACGCATGCAAGGTTTCCGGTTCCAAAGTAATTGTTGTACTGGGACACACTCATTGCGGAGCCATTCAGTCGGCCATTGACAATGTAAAGCTGGGAAACATCACATCTTTATTATCGAAGATAAGACCTGCTGTAGAAAAAGCAAAGAACAGTTATCAGGGAGAAAAATCATCAAAGAATGATGAGTTTATGGATGCTGTTTGTTGTTTCAATGTTCATACTTCTATTGATGAGATAAGAAGTAAGAGTTCAATTCTGAAAGAGATGGAAGAACATAATGAAATAAAAATAGTTGGAGCTATTTACGATATGAAAACGGGAAAGGTTGACTTTCTGTAATCTTCTCAGCACAGATAAGAATAAACATAACGTAAATATTTATTCTCTATCCAATTATTTAAATAATTTCGCCAATGATTACTTGCATATTATCTTTTAACTGTTATATTTGTTTTTATAAAAAAACATACTATGAGAAAAAGAACGATATTCATCTCCATAGCGATTGTGTTTACCTGCATTCTCACCGGATGCATTGAGAAAACGACATCAAAATCTAATGAAAGAAAAATAGAGATTGCAAAAACAGATATATCCGAAAAGGAAGTTATAGCCACCGACTCTATTGCTTACAATAAAAAGTTGAGAGCTTTGACAAATGGTGACACTACTGGAAAGTGGCCCGTAAGGCATCAGCCTTATCCTATAAAAGGGGCTATTCTGCCTTTCAAAAGGATTGTAGCGTATTATGGTAATCTCTATTCAAAGAGAATGGGGATTCTAGGTGAATATCCGCCAAAGGAAGTATGGAGAAGATTAAATATTGAAGTAAAGGCATGGGAAAAAGCGGACCCTACTACTCCGGTGCAACCTGCCATACATTACATTGCTGTGGTGGCTCAGGGTTATCCTTTGAAAGATGGCAAATATCGCACACGCATGCCTAAAGTTCAGATAGACTCGGCTCTATCTATAGCAAAAATGGGTAATGCCATTGTCTTTTTAGATGTGCAGGTAGCCTTAAGCAACGTGAGAGATGAAGTTCCTTTATTGGAGAAATATCTTAAAATGCCCCACGTGCATTTGGCTATTGATCCGGAGTTTTCAATGAAAGACGGCAGCAGACCTGGAACAAAAATAGGATCATACGATGCAAGTGACATTAATTACTGCTCTGATTACTTGGCCAGACTGGTACGGGAAAACAAACTTCCTCCAAAAATATTTATCGTACACAGGTTTACGCAAAGAATGGTGAGGAACTACAAGAATATAGTTCTGCATCCTGAAGTGCAAATTGTGATGAACATGGACGGCTGGGGTGCTCCGGTGCTGAAATACGACTCTTATCATGACTACATTTATCGTGAGCCGGTACAATTTACCGGATTCAAGCTGTTCTATAAAAACGATCTAAAAAGGCCACCTCACCGTATGTTGACACCACCGGAACTAATGATGAAACTAAAGCCGCGACCTGTTTATATTCAATATCAATAACAGCTTAAAGATACATACACGTCATGAGGTTATATATAGGAATAAATTTACCTACTGATGTAAAGCAGTCTCTTGCCAGGCACCAGTCTCAGCTTAAAGAGCTAGGACTGGAAGGTTCGTGGAAAGCACCTGAGTATCTTCATATCACTCTGGAATTTCTTGGGGAACTATCTGCTGAATCTGTTCTAGTGCTATCTGATCTATTAAACAAGGTTGCTGCAAATAATGAAGCTTTTGAACTAAATCTAGATAAACTGGGAGCTTTTCCTTCTTTTGATAAGCCACATACTATCTGGGCCGGAGTTGATGGACAAGTAGATATTATGGCAAAGCTCTGGAATGATATTCATACAGAGCTTGAGAAGAATGGATTTGTTCTGCAAAAGAGTCCATTCAATCCTCACATCACACTACTCTCCCGCCCCAAAAAGATTCCTGAAAGTCTGAGGAGCATTACAATAGAAAAGAAAATCGGCTTTATGGTTTCAGAGATTATCATTTTCGAAAGTAAAGTCGAGGATGGAAAACGAATTTATCCGCATTTATTCAAAGCTAAATTAAAATTGTAATTAGTAATTGCAATTAATCCATTATTCTGTCATTGTTAAAAGGCGTGTGCTGATTTATACTAAAAATGTTTGTCTTAACACTGTGGAACACCTACATTTGTATCCTAATTATAAATACAAGCGATTTTAATATGAACAAAAGATTAATATCGGCATTTGCCTTGGCTATGGCAATCTATGCCAATGCTCAGCAAAGCGATGGAGGCATTTCAAATGAGATGCTACAAAGTATAAAACAAAGTTATCAGGCTACGGCTTCAGACAAGGCTATCCGTAATGCTATTGGTGGTAGTGATATTCGCAAACTGGCTTTAGACCAGGATAACCTGAAAGACATGGATACTTATTTCACAAACAAAGTTGAATCAAAAGGTATTGCAGACCAAAAGAAATCGGGTCGTTGCTGGTTGTTTACCGGACTGAACGTAATGAGATCTAAGATGATTACCAAGTATGGCTTAGGTTCTTTCGAGTTCTCGCAAAACTATAGTTTTTTCTGGGATCAGCTTGAGAAATCAAACCTTTTCTTGCAAGGCGTACTTGATACATCTAAAAAGCCTATGGATGATAAAATGGTGGAATGGTTATTCAAGAATCCATTAAGTGACGGCGGACAGTTTACCGGTATATCAGACATTGTGGGAAAATATGGTTTAGTTCCAAAAGAAATAATGCCGGAGACGAACAGCAGTGAGAATACTGCTCAGATGGCAAATCTTCTAGGCCTGAAGCTTCGTGAATACGGATTGCAGCTTCGTGAAGAGGCTGCCAAAGGAGCAAAACCGGCTGCATTGAAAAAGAGCAAGACTGAAATGTTGAGTACAATTTACCGCATGCTGGTCCTTAACCTGGGAGTCCCTCCTACTGAATTTACATGGACCAGAAAAGATGCGAAAGGGAATCCTGTAAACACAAAACAATATACTCCGTTATCATTCTTCAATGAATACATAAATAAAGATCTCACCAATAACTATGTGATGTTGATGAACGATCCTAGTCGGGAGTTCTACAAAAACTATGAAATTGATTTTGACCGTCACCGTTACGATGGAAAGAACTGGACGTATGTGAATCTTCCTATTGAAGATATCAAGGAGATGGCTATCAAATCTATAAAAGATAGCACAATGATGTATTTCTCATGCGATGTAGGCAAGTTCCTTAATTCTGACCGTGGCTTACTTGATATAAACAATTACGATTATACTTCATTGATGGGTACAAACTTTGGCATGAATAAGAAACAGCGCATCCAAAGCTTTGCCAGTAGTTCTTCTCACGCAATGACACTGATGGCGGTAGATCTTGACAAAGATGGCAAACCAAAGAAATGGATGGTTGAAAATAGCTGGGGAGCAACAGCCGGTTACCAGGGTCACTTAATAATGACCAATGAATGGTTCAATGAATACATGTTCCGTTTGGTTGTAGAAAAGAAATTTGTACCAACTAAGGTATTGGATATTCTAAAACAAAAGCCAATTCGTCTTCCTGCATGGGATCCTATGTTTGCTAACGAGGAATAAAAGCTAACGTATCTTACAGAAACTCTGTGAGATCGAAATAATCAACCATTGGGGGCATGCTTTTCTCTGTATATCAGCGAACAGCATGCCCCCATTTTTTTGGTTCTTCGTCACTTTAGGTGCAAGCAAACAGTCTCAAATGCTTATTTAATAAAGACTCTACATGCTTTTTAATAAGCCATTTATTGAATCTGATAAAAAGTTGGTAAAAGCACTATAAATAAAAGGCTCAATGCAATATCTTGCACCAAAAGTGACGAAGAACCATTTTTTTGGTTCTTCGTCACTTTTGGTGCAAGCAAACGGTCTCAAATGCTTATTTAATAAAGACTCTACATGCTTTTTAATAAGCCATTTATTGAATCTGATAAAAAGTTGGTAAAAGCACTAAAATAAAAGGCTCAATGCAACAGCTTGCACCTAAAGTGACGAAGAACCATTTTTTTGGTTCTTCGTCATTTTTTTGGTTCTTCGTCACTTTTGGTGCAAGCAAACGGTCTCAAATGCTTATTTAATAAAGACTCTACATGCTTTTTAATAAGCCATTTATTGAATCTGATAAAAAGTTGGTAAAAGCACTATAAATAAAAGGCTCAATGCAACAGCTTGCACCTAAAGTGACAAGTACCAAACGAAGAACCAGCCGAGATCATTCCTTTTCTGATAAGGCTATCTGCTTGCATTTTTTTTAAAAATCATCCATCACTCCATCACTAAACTCATACAACACATTGTAAATCAATCATATATTTAGTGATAGTAGCATTCTGAGCCCTCACTTTACTCTCACAAAAAGTGCCTACCATCACTTTTTCGTAGGCCTTTTCGGGCATTATAGGGAGGATAAAATCAACCGAGTGTCATGCCCGATTTACCGACTGCATTTCTTTGCAAAACAGAAAACTTTGCAAAAAAAAGCTCAAAATAGTGAGGGTAGCCCCTAAAAGTGAGAGTAGAGTGAGAGATAAAAACGGATCCATCACTTTATTATCAACCACGTAATCAGGTGGCTATATCCAAAAAGTGAGGGAGTGATGGATGGCTTAAAAAGAACTCCGGTCGGACTTCAGTTGAACTCCGGTCGGAGTTTGTCCAATGTCCGGGCGGAGTTGAACCAAACTCCGGCGGGAGATTTTCAACCATTCAGGAATAATCTGCCGGCCATTGCCCAATGATTTTTTTTCCAATACCATTAATTATGGCAGCCCCAATTGAAAATATTTATGCTTAAGACTTCAAACCCTCAGGATTTTGGTATGATCCGGTATGATCCGCAGAAGCGCTAGTGTGTTTTTGCGAAAAATAAATAATTTTTGTGATCCTCGATTTTTCAAGGATGCACCATAGCAAAAAAAAGGCCTTGAATATTATTCAAGACCTTTTACATTATGGGTGGAGGATGGGTTTCGAACCCACGACCTTCGGAACCACAAACCGACGCTCTAACCAGCTGAGCTACATCCACCATGTTTGTTTCCTAATGCGGTGCAAAGATAGGTATAATATTTAAATCTCCAAACTTTTGCTGAAAAAAAATATCAAAAAATATATTCTTTGATTCCCTTATTATGCGTGGCAAAGAGCTCTCTGGAGTCTTTCACAAAGATTTTCAGGCGATTAGACGCTCTTGATGGAAGTTCTTGGCGCGGACTGACTGCCGGAATTATTTTATATTTTTTTTCGCCACTATGCTTTGGACGAGATGTCCAGACTAAACTATAACCACATTTCTCTACTCGCAACGTAGTATCTTTACATAGTTCCATTTTAAACATAACTCCACCATCAGTTTTCATGGCAGACATATCTGAGAGGTAATTGCCCAACGAATAAACTAAAATATGTTGTTGACCATTAATATGATCATAACGCATCTCCATAGGTTGCACTACGTGTGGATGAGAACCTATTACGTGATTTACACCGTGAGCAAAGAGCCAGTTTGCCAGCTCTGTTTGTGTACTATCGGGAACAGACTGATATTCCGTGCCCCAATGCATACAGGCTATTATAACATCTGGATTCTTTTCATGGGCTCTCTTTATATCGCGTAAGATTTCATTCTTATCTATATAGTTAACCACATTGGGCTCTCTTACCCTTAAACCATTTGTAGCATAGGTATAGTTCAGTAAGGCTATGCGAAAGCCTTTCTTTTCAATAATTAAGGGGTATTTCTTTTCTCGTTCTTCTATATTGAGATATGTTCCCAGGTGGGGAATATTCAAAGAATCGAGCTTGTGAATGGTTCGTTCAAGACCTTTCCGGCCTTTATCAAGACAGTGATTATTTGCCAGTGTCATCACATCAAAACCTGCGTTCTGAATGGCATACATATATTCATCGGGAGCACTGAATCCAGGATATCCTCCGTAAGGTTCGCCACCTAACGTTACTTCCAGATTACCTATAGCCACATCGGCCTTACTCACCTCTTCTTTTACCTGACTAAAGCAATCCTGATAATCATATCCATTATCTGTAGCCGCCGCATCAATTTGTCTCTGATGCTGCATAAAATCACCTGCAAATAAAAGAGTGATCCTTTTAGTAGCCGTCGTATCCCTATCAGCAGTCTCCTTCTTATGAGAAGGGGAACTACACGAAAAAGAGAAAACAACAGTCACCAAAAGGATCAGATGTTTCATCGAAGAAATGTTATTTATATATTTCTTTCTTTCCTGCCAATAAAGTATTTCTCATCAGAGAAACAATAGTCATAGGTCCTACTCCACCTGGAACAGGAGTAATGAATGAGCATTTAGGAGCAACTTCATCAAAGAGAACATCTCCGGTGAGTTTGAATCCTGATTTCGTTTTATCTGAAGGAACACGTGTTGTACCTACGTCGATTACCACCGCTCCTTCTTTTACCATTTCGGCTTTTAAGAAGTTTGGCTGACCCAATGCAGCGATAATAATATCAGCTTCCTGACATTCTTTTACCAAATCACGTGAACGGCTGTGGCATACTGTTACTGTAGCATCGCCAGGATATGTTTTCTGCATCATCAGAGAAGCCATTGGCTTACCTACAATATTACTACGTCCCAACACTACGCATTTCTTTCCGCTGGTTTCAATTTTATAACGTTTCAACAACTCCATAATACCGTTTGGAGTAGCAGATACATAGCAAGGAAGGCCAATAGACATACGCCCTACGTTAATTGGATGGAATCCATCCACATCTTTACGGTAGTCTATAGTTTCAATAACCTTTTGTTCAGAAATATGTTTAGGTAAAGGCAACTGAACGATAAATCCGTCAACATCAGCATCAGCATTCAGTTCTTTTACTTTGTTCAGCAATTCTTCTTCTGTAACATCTGCTTCATAACGAACCAGAGAAGACTTAAAGCCACAAACTTCACACGCTTTCACTTTAGCTGCTACGTAAGTTTCACTTCCTCCATCGTGCCCCACAAGAATGGCTGCCAGATGAGGACGCTTACCTCCTTTTGCAACTATTTCGGCAACTTCAGCAGCAATTTCCTGCTTTACTTGTTCCGAGATTGCTTTTCCATCAATTAACTGCATACTTCTATGTTTTTATTTTCTCATTTTAGGCATCATCTTACTCATCTTTGAGCTGGTAACCATCTTCATCATCTTGCGAGTCTGATCAAACTGCTTCATCAATCGGTTCACTTCCTGAATGTTTGTACCACTACCTTTAGCAATACGAGTACGGCGTGATCCATTAATAATTTCCGGATTACTTCTTTCTTTCGGAGTCATAGAATGAATAATAGCTTCTATGCTCTTGAAAGCGTTATCATCAATATCAACATCCTTGATAGCCTTTCCTACTCCTGGAATCATAGATGCAAGATCTTTCAGGTTACCCATTTTCTTGATCTGAGCTATCTGACTAAGAAAGTCATTAAAGTCGAACTGATTCTTTGAAATTTTCTTTTGAAGACGTTTTGCTTCTTCTTCATCGTATTGTTCCTGAGCACGTTCAACCAATGAAACGATATCACCCATTCCCAGAATACGGTCGGCCATACGAGCTGGATGGAACTGATCTATAGCTTCCATCTTTTCACCAGTACCCACAAACTTAATTGGCTTGTTTACTACCGAACGGATAGAAAGAGCGGCACCACCACGAGTATCACCATCTAATTTAGTAAGTACAACACCGTTAAAGTCCAGACGATCATTGAATTCTTTAGCAGTATTTACAGCATCCTGACCAGTCATTGAGTCGACTACGAACAAAATTTCTTCTGGTTTGATAGCAGCTTTAATTGCAGCAATCTCGTTCATCATCTGTTCATCGATAGCCAAACGTCCGGCTGTATCGACAATTACCAGGTCATATCCTTTTGAGCGCGCTTCAATAATTGCATTCTGAGCAATCTGAACAGGATTTTTGCTATCTATTTCGCTATATACAGGAACTCCGATTTGTTCTCCCAATACGCGTAACTGTTCGATAGCCGCAGGACGGTAAACATCACAAGCAACCAACAGAGGATTCTTGCTACGTTTAGTTTTCATCATCTGTGCAAGTTTTCCTGAGAAAGTAGTCTTACCAGAACCTTGCAAACCAGACATCAGGATAACAGCGGGAGTACCTTTTATGTTTACATCTACAGTTTCACCACCCATCAGTTCAGTAAGTTCATCATGAACAATCTTCACCATCAACTGGCTAGGCTTAACCGCTGTAAGCACGTTTTGTCCAAAAGCTTTTTCCTTAACTGTATCTGTAAAAGTTTTAGCAACTTTATAGTTCACATCGGCATCTAAGAGGGCTTTACGCACATCTTTCAGAGTTTCCGCCACATTGATTTCGGTGATTTTTCCTTCACCTTTTAGAATCTTAAAAGACCTCTCCAGTCTCTCACTTAAATTATCGAACATATCTTATATTGTTATTATTAACTTGTTTAGGGACGCAAAAATACAAAATTATTGCATAATTCAGAGCTTTTTACTCTGCCAATTTGCTTTTTTCAGATAAATAAAGCTGGCAATTAACAAGAGAACATAATAAAGTATCTCTATGCCAAAGCAAATCTCGACCGGAGCTTTAAAATAAACAGCCACCAGAAAGATGTATCCGGTATAAAAAATCAGCGTAATAATCTCGAGCATTAAGGCAGAACGAGTGTTTCCCGTTCCTGATATTCCATTGAAATAGACATTGGAAACAGAAGCTACCAACATGGCTATGGAAATAACATAAACAGAATTCACCGCCTCTTCAATCAATGCCACCTCATTGGTATACACCGACAATATAGCTTTAGGAAAAACTACTACCAATGCCACTATGGAAAAGACTATAAGAAAAGAGAGCTTAGCTATTTTCTTCATTATCTGCATTACAGAGCTAACTCCACCAGCCCCTATTGCATTGCTGACAAGTGTATTTGTTGTGGTAGATAAAGCATTAACAGGAATAAGCATAACTACATAAATGCTTCTTACAACATTGGCTACTGCAAGTTCCCTTTGTCCCAGTCGCTCCACAGCAACAAAAAAGACAAACCATGTAGCCATAGAAAGGAAATATTGCATCATGGTAAAACTGGAGATGCTTAGCACACGAATAATTAAATGAACATCAAAATATCTGAACTGAGTAAACCCATACTTTTTAAAATCTACCGTGATATGTGTATAGACAATCAAGAACAGAACAGACGATATTTCAGCAATAACCGATGCGATAGCAGCGCCTTCAATTCCCATTCGGGGAAAGCCAAAATGACCAAAAATAAGTGTATAAGCCAATATTACATTAACTGAAGCCATTACTGCCGCACTGATGGTAAGTACCCTTGTGCGGGCAATGCCGATATAGAGAGCACGAAACATTACATTGACAAAAGCAAAAAAGAATCCGTAAATGCGCCAATTAAGAAACGACATGGTGGTATTAAAGATCTTGTCGGATGAGATCAACAGCCTCATTATATCAGGTGCCCAGAACCGGGATAGTCCAAAAGCAAGAACAGCCATTCCCAACAAAAAAAATGTTCCCTGAATCATTACCGGACCTACATTCTTATAATTCTCTTCTCCGTTTCGTCTGGCAATAATAATCTGAGATCCGGTACTAAATCCAAATGCAATGGTGAATACACAGATATAAAAAAGGCTACCCATACTAGATGCTCCCAGTTCCACTTCCCCCACCCTGCCCAGGAAAGCGGTATCTGTTACACCAATTATGGTTTGTGCCAGCAGACTTAAAAATATAGGATAACTGACATTTAAAATCTGTTTGTTAGTATACATTCTTTTAAGTTTGACTTTGCTCTATATAAATCTTCTGCCCGACTTTACCCAACAAAAAAGAGTGAAGAACACAATAAGCATTCCTCACTCTTCACTCTTTTATTTTTGTATCCGTTAAGAGTTCATGCTCATAAGGAATTCATCATTATCTCTGGTCTTCTCTAAGCGATCTTTCACAAAGTTCATCGCTTCGATAGGATTCATATCTGCCAAATATTTACGTAAAATCCACATACGGTCAAGCGTTTGCTTGTCAAGTAACAAGTCGTCACGACGAGTGCTTGATGCCACAATATTAACAGCTGGGAAGATACGTTTGTTGGATAGATTTCTATCTAATTGCAGTTCCATGTTACCTGTACCCTTGAATTCTTCAAAGATTACTTCGTCCATCTTAGAACCTGTATCAATCAAGGCAGTGGCAAGAATGGTCAATGAACCGCCATTCTCAATATTACGAGCTGCACCGAAGAAACGTTTTGGCTTATGAAGCGCATTGGCATCCACACCACCTGACAAGACTTTACCTGAAGCAGGAGAAACAGTATTGTAAGCACGAGCAAGACGAGTAATTGAGTCGAGCAGAATCACTACATCGTGACCACATTCCACCATACGTTTTGCTTTTTCAAGCACAATGCTGGCAACCTTCACGTGGCGTTCTGCAGGTTCGTCGAAAGTAGAAGCAATAACTTCTGCATTTACGCTGCGGGCCATATCGGTTACTTCCTCAGGACGTTCGTCGATAAGCAGAACAATCATATACACTTCAGGATGGTTTGCTGCAATTGCATTTGCAATATCTTTTAAAAGGATGGTTTTACCAGTCTTTGGCTGTGCCACGATCAAACCACGTTGTCCTTTACCAATCGGTGAGAATAAATCTACTACACGGGTTGACAGGTTATCGCTGTATCCACCTTTGCAGAGTTTGAATTTTACATCCGGGAAAAGAGGAGTTAAATGTTCAAAAGGAACACGATCACGAACAAATGCAGGATCACGGCCATTGATTTTTTCTACTTTTACCAGAGGGAAGTATTTTTCACCTTCTTTTGGAGGACGGATAGCACCATCAACCACATCACCGGTTTTCAGACCAAACAGTTTAATCTGAGATTGAGAAACATAAATATCATCTGGTGATGAAAGGTAGTTATAATCAGAAGAACGAAGGAATCCGTATCCATCCTGCATAATTTCCAGTACACCAGTACCTGTTAAGATACCATCGAACTCAAAAGGTTTTTCACGTTCAATTACTTTACGTTCCGGAGCTTTTGCTACTTCAGCTTCTCCTTCGGCAACAGCCGGACGGTTTGGTTGAACGCGTTGGTTTGTATTAACCGGCTTGCCACCCTTTGGAGCATTACGCTGATCATTTAGACGAACACGAGATTTTTGTTCCTGAGGAGTAACAGGAGGAACAACTTTTGTTGATTCAAATTTGCCTAACAGTTCGGTAGGTAATTCAACCTTTTCAGAAGGCATATCCTCAATTGGAATAAAATCATCATCGCTATCAATAGGAAGTTCTACTTCCGGCAAAATAGCCTCTTCTTTGTGAGCAGTAAGAACTTCTTCTTTAGGTTCTGCAGGAGTCTCTTCTTTTTTCTCTGAAAGTAGAATAGGTTTTTTAATCACCTTCTTAACAACCTGAGCTTTTTCAGCTTCTTTAGTCTCTGCTACAGGAGCTACTGGCTCTGCAGGAGCAGTAACCGGAGCCGGAGCATTTGCAGCCTGAGCCGCAACGGGTTCTGCTTTCTTTGGAGCCGGTTTCTTTGCTTTAGGAGCTTTTTTCTTAGCTGGTTTGTCTGAAGGTTCTTTCATTTCCTGAGCAGGTTGTTCTGCAACAGCTGGTTTTTCACTTTTTGGAGCGGCAACAGATGCAGAATCAGCCACTGGTGCTGCTGCAGCTTCTACTCTCTCAGCTTTGTCTTTGTTAGCAGTATAAACCTTATCGGGTGTATCCTTCTTTACAACACTGATGCGTGAACGTTTTTTCTTATCGTCGCGACGATCTTCTTTGTCTTTCTCTGCAGCTACTTTTTTAGTTGCGCTTGCTATAGCCTGTTCATCTAGTATTTTGTACACAAGTTCTTCCTTCTTGAAAGATTCTGGTTTTTTGATTCCTAATTCTTGTGCAATTGATTGTAAATCCGACAGGTTTTTGTCGTTTAATTGAATGATGTTATACATACGTATAAAATGAGTTTGTTTTAATCTATTTTTTGGCCCGATACACAAACAAATACACACGATTAACGGGCTTATTCATCTTAAGGTATCGACGTAAATAAAATGAGTTTTTGGGATAAAATTGATTTTGGAGTACATTCTGGCTCACCGTAGGAGTGTCATTGAATGTTTCAACGGTGACAAAGATACTACATTATTTTAAATAAACATCAATTTAACTATATTTTTTGTATAAAAAACACATCCCATTATCTTTTATCAGATAACGGGATGTTTAAAACGAGTTATCACTACTCGCTGGTTTTATATTCAGGCTGATTAAATCCTTATGTAAGGTTCTTTTTCACTTCACTAATATCTACCAGGTTATTTACAATAGCATAAATAGTAAGTCCGGCAGAGCTATGTATCTGCAACTTTTTTGCAATGTTTCTACGATGCGTTATTACTGTATGGATAGATATGAATAAGTTCCCGGCAATTTCTTTGTTTGTCATTCCCTTAACTACGCATACTACAATTTCCTTTTCGCGAACACTTAACATCTCATTTTCGCCTTCATTATTCCTTTTTGGTAAATTCTGCAAAGAACTAATTTTACGATATAAATCATCCATATCATCATAAACTGAGATTGTTTCATCATATCTACTCAGAATAGATTTATCTACATAAGCACTAACAAGAGAAACAATTTTAATATTCAGATCCAGAATTTCTCCTTTAAACTTTGACACATCAAAGAAACCACCGAATGCCGGATTGATTATTAGTATATCAATACAATTCATCTTTATGCATTCTTTAAGTGATTCTATAGAAGAAACTTCTAAAGGCTGAATCCTGAAATTGGGCAGACGCTTCAATGTAGCTGTAATCCCATTTCGGATAATGACTGAATTTTCTACAATTGCAATCTTCATAGTCATATTATTGTTTACTGTTCGATAATTCCTTTTCCAGTTTTAGAATCTCTGGCACAAACAAATAATCTTCTACTCTATTATGAGATTCAAGATCTTTTTCACATGAGAAAATATCAAATAATGCAGCATTAAGCATATTGTTATTTGACTTTGCCGGATAATACTTTATAATAATATTTTTCAGTTCTGTTAGTTTTGTTTCAACCTGATTATGTTTCTTTGAAAATACGCTAATAGAGTAATTGGCTGGTTGCTCTCCTCTTAATAAAGAATCAACATACTTAAACACCACTTTATCTTCATACTCCATGTGCTTTCGCACTTCGTTTACATACTCATCATAAAACTTCAGGATTAAAAAAGAGACATCATTTTCAGAGTAATCAATAGCATCAATCAACTTCCGGCGGATAGTAGGAAAATTAAAACCCAGGAAGTAAGAATGTGCCTGTTGAAGATAGTTTATCAGAGAAGAAATGGATAATCCATCAAAGCCGGAATCCATACGCAGGTAGCCTTCATCAATAAAGTTGACTACCGCCAAAAAGGTACGGTAATCTACCTGGTTAAGCAAACAAACCTCCTTCACCGTTTTATCACCAAAGCCCAACGAAAGGCCAAATCGGCTCATCACCTGCAACAGTGTATAATCTTCGCAGATAAGATCACTCATTTTATCCGTTTCCTTATATTTTAACTGTTTATCCATAATTTGTTTATCTATTAATATTTCACAAATATACAATTAATTTAATGCACAAAGCAATCACTAAATATAGGTATTTTTTTAATGGCAACCATATAATTTATCCCCACTTTTATCTTTTACCATATCCTTTAGTGCACAGCCAGAGCAACCAGCACATTTCGACTGATTCTTCGTTGCAGGTTTTCTGAAAACAGAGAGTGCTACATAAACTATTGCTGCAAAAACAATCATTAAAGTTATAATATTCTGTACCATAATCCAGATGTTTTAAATTATAAAATTCCCTATCTGATAAGTTAAGAAAGCTACTATCCAGGCTATCGCTGTAGTATAAAACATAGTAAATCCGGCCCATTTCCAGTTCGACTCTTTTTTTATGGCAGCAATAACCGCTATACACGGGAAATAAATCAGAACAAAAAGCATAAACCCGAAAGCAACCAAAGGGGTAAACACCTTTTGCCCTTTCAGTGTGCCGCTAGTGTGCTCCTGCTGCTGAAGTTTATCAATTAGGTTATTAGAATTTTCATCTGCTTTTAAATCCGCATGATAAAGAATTCCCATTGAGCCTACTACAATTTCTTTAGCTGCAAGCCCGGTTATAATGCTGATCCCTATTCTCCAATCAAAGCCCAATGGCTTTATTGTTGGTTCTATAAAATGCCCTAACCTACCGATATAGGACTGTTCCTGATGTTCTGAAGCTTTCATTAGTTCCAGATCTGACGTCTTTGTTTGTTTAACAGAATCAGGCAATAGAGTATTTGCACTAATAGCTGCTATTTGAGCATTATAATCGGTTGAATACTTCACATCCCGAGGATAATAAGTTAGCGCCCAAATAAATATTGATGCAAGAAGAATTACGCTTCCCATTTTTCGTAAATATTGCGATCCCTTATGCCACATGTGAATGGACGTATTTTTAAGAGTCGGGATTCGATAAGGGGGCAACTCCATTACAAAGGGAACATCTTGTTTTGAAAAGATTGTATTTTTAAATACTAGTGCAACCAATACAGCAATTACAATTCCAATAATATAAATGGAAAACAATACCAAACCTTGATTTTTAGGAAAAAAGGCCGAGATCAATAATACATATACCGGCAGACGAGCACTACAAGACATGAATGGTGTAATAAGCATAGTTAGCATCCTATCCTTCCTATTCTCGAGGGTGCGTGTTGCCATTATAGCAGGAACATTGCATCCAAATCCCATTAATAAAGGAATAAAGGACTTGCCATGCAATCCTATTTTGTGCATCAGCCGGTCCATTATAAAAGAAACCCTTGCCATATAACCTGTATCTTCCATAAGTGATATAAAGAAAAACAAAATAAGAATGTTGGGCAGAAAGACAATTACACCACCAACACCAGCTATAATTCCATCTACCAATAAATCTCTTAAAGCTCCGCCAGGCATTATGTTGCTGACAAAGTCACTGATAAAGCCAACTCCGCTATCAATCCAATCCATAGGATAACTACCTACAGTAAAAGTTGTTTGAAACATCAGCCACATAAAGAATAGAAAAACAGGAAAGCCGAATATCTTATGCGTTAACAGGTTATCTATATTCCGGTTCTTGGAGCATTTTACGTTCTTTGATTCAATTAATGTTTCTTTTAAGGCACCGGCAATAAAGCCATACTTCGCATCAGTAATTATAGTTTCAGAGTCTTCACTATATTCTTTTTCCAGTTCCTGAATTTCTTTACTGCTTTTTTTTTCAATAACATTAAAGTTCTTGCAAGTTTTTAACAGTGACAACGTTGCTTTGTCATTCTCCAAAAGTTTAATGGTTAAGTATCGGGTAGAATATCGGTCTGAGATTTCCGGATTCTGTTTAATAACCATTTGTGTTTTTGAGATGGAATTTTCAATTGTATTTCCGTAATTAATATGTATATGTTTCGCCGTAGTATCTCTATTTTCATAAACTTCGATAACTTTACTTATTAATTCGGGAATACCTTTACCTTTTACAGCAACCGTGGGAACAATAGGAATACCTATCATTTTCCCCAACGACTGATAATCCAATTTTATTCCTTTTTCTTCTAACTCATCAAACATATTCAGGGCTATCACCACTTTTATGTTCATATCAATAAGTTGTGTAGTAAGAAACAAGTTACGTTCCAAATTGGAAGCATCAATTACATTGACCACCACATCAGGTTTGTTTTCGATAATGTGAGAGCGGACATACAATTCCTCGGGTGTATATTCAGTTATAGAGTATGTACCAGGCAGATCAACAAGTTTCAATTTGTAATCACCCTGTTTTACATACGCTTCTTTTGAATCAACAGTTACACCGCCATAATTCCCTACTTTTTCGTGTGACCCCGAAGCATAATTAAACAAGGTAGTTTTACCGCAATTGGGATTACCTACCAAGGCTACATTTATAAAGCGACCTTTTATGTTTTCAATCGTTTCTAAACTATCTTCTTCAAAAGTTCCTTCAAAAACAGATTGTTTAGTTTGCAATGCATTGTTGACTGAAGCTACCTCAATCAATGCAGCTTCACTGCGCCTCAAAGAAACATTATAGCCCATAATTTCATATTCTACAGGATCTTGCAGAGGAGCATTTTTTATCACTTTTACAGATTTGCCTTTCACAAATCCCATTTCAGTAATTCTTTTGCGAAAAGCACCATGCCCTCTTACTTTTACTATAACTCCGGTTTCATCATTCTGCAGTCCCGACAAGTAATTGTTTTTATATTTTTCCATATCAATAGTTGTTTAAAAGCTAATACCAAAACGTAAGTTTCCTGCAAAACAGTTATTCAATGTTTCGCCTGTTCCAGCAGGATTAATAATGTATTGAAAGTCAGGCTGAACAAAAAAATTCTTTGTCAGTTGATAACGATAAGTAAGTTCAATAGTTGTTTCACTTTTAAGTCCATCGGTGAAGTGTTGATGTGCGATGGCAAGACCTAAAACATCTTTGCCTTGTTTAGTAAACAAGCCGGTATAATTAAGCCCCAACCCCAGATAATAGTTATTTATACTTGCCTGAGAGGGACTATAACCTAGTTGGGCAAACAGACCGAGACTTTTATTATTTTGTGCCCACACTTTCTGGTCGGCATAAACATAAAGACCAAATATATTATTACTGAGAGAATCTGTTGCATTCTCCACCATATGATTATGTGAATAAGCACCGACTTTATAGGTACCTGGCAATGTCGCTATATCTACATTGTACTGAAGTTCCGAAATTGCTAAGAACCCGTCTTCCGAAGCTAAATGCCAATTTATATTGTAAGGATTATAATCAAAATCGGTAGGAGTTCCATCATATATGGCACCAAGCAATGAGATTTTTTCAGATAGAGCCCATTTAGCTGTTACCCCTAATGTGGTAAGCGGAAAGATTGGAGCTGATATATTTGTGGAAATAACCGGAAGTATACCAAAGGAACTATTCATAAAAATAGATCCGTAAGCAGAGTTAGCAAATTCCACATTCAGGTCCTGCAAACCAGCAGTCAGTTCAACCTTTCCCAATGCCTGCTTGTACCATAATTCCTGAATATAAGTATGATTTCCGGCATCAATATTTGAAGCAACCTGCATATCGCCAAGTAATTCAGAAGAAGGAGATGAACCATGTATATTGGCAGCATTTACATAAAACTGCCCTCCATTCCATAATCCGGAACTTTGTGTATCAAAACGGAGTCGAAGATTAGCCATACCTAAATAGCTTGAACCAGTATGAATACCTCCGGAAAAATTATTGATATCATCTCCAATATAGGATGCTTCAAAGCTAAAGGCATTATCCTTTTCATATAAAGCATCCTGAGCATATAGCGGAAAAGAAAAAAACAGAAGAAGACTTAATGAAAGAGCGTACAGACAAATCACTTTTTTCATCTTTACAATGTTTTATAATTAACACTGCAAAATTACGTCTGTAATGAAAACTGTGAAATACCTAAAAGTTAGTGAAAAACAGCTCTGCTATCACTATTTATGGTGAGTATATAAGAACAATCTATAAAACTATAGATAAAAACAAGTTATTTAAGATGGAAGCCAGATGTTCCAAATGCTTTTTATCAGTCTCGTCAAAGGTATTAAGTTCAGCGCTATCCACATCGAGCACACCCCATATAGTTCCGTTTTTTATGAGAGGCACAACTATTTCCGAACGTGAAAGAGAGCTGCATGCAATATGGCCCGGGAAAGCATCTACATCAGCAACAATCTGCGTTTTTAATTCTTTCCATGCTGTACCGCACACACCTCTACCATATCTGATTCGGGTACAGGCTATTGGCCCCTGAAAAGGGCCTAGTACCAAATCGTCTCCTTTTACAAAATAAAAGCCAACCCAAAAGAAGCCAAAAGTTTCCTTTAACACGGCTACTGTATTCGATAAATTTGCAATCAAATCTTCTTCGTCTTCAATCAGCGCCTTTATCTGCGGAAGCAATTCTTTATAAACTTCCTCCTTAGTTCCTTCTATCTTTTTAAGTGATTCAGCCATTTTAATCTATTATTTTAAACAATAATTTTCTATCTCTTTCTGCCGCAGGTTTCACCCATTTTTCAGGAATAAACTTCCATTGATTCAATGGTTTCGGAGATATACTTCCTTTTTTTTCAATCCAATCCATCATCAGAAAGCGAAAATCCTCAGTTGATGTTTTAAGAATTCTGCTATTCAGAGAATCGCGGGGAATACCAGCTCCATTAGTCAGGAACCCACCTCCGCCATTGGCACGATAAGAGTTTATTGCTATTTTATATTTCTTCTTTAAATCAAAAGGCTTTCCGTTTGCCATGCTCTTAATGCACACTTTTTCTCCGGCTGGCTTCGTTACATCGACCGTATAATTAATACCTGCAGCCGAATCAAAGTTATAACTATAATTCAAAAAACTATAGCTATTATCTTCTTCACTTCTTTTAAGCAGTAACAAGTGATCGTCAGGACTCTTCATCTGGTTACACCAATTGCCATAAGACATTTCCAGGTATTTCTTCACCTCGTTTCCGGTAAGCTGAATTGTGTAAAGCTGATTTTCAAATTCGTAAAACTTAAACATATCATGCACAGACATGGTTCCTTTATTAACCTGAATATCAAATGAAAGCGGTGCCGTAAAAGATATATCCGCCCCTGTAATATCAAGTTGTATGGTATGAATCAAGTCAATAAAGGCTGATGATCCAAAGTATGCATCGCGAACAGATATTGTTTTGTTTAGCTTCCCTATAGGCCGTATCATAAACTTCTTTACAGCCTCTAATTTAGGTGCAAAGTTATTCATATAAGCGGTATCCGGATCGTAATATTTCATTTTCACCAGCCTGCCTTTAGCACATTTGTAAATTATTTTACCACCTTCTAATCTCACTTTCAATAAGACATCAGAAACCCTGCTTCCTCCATTGGCGGGATTGATAACCAGGACTGAGTCTCCGGCTACATTAACCAGTTTTTTACAGAAAGCCGTATGGTCATGCCCTGCCATCACAACATCAAACCCCGGAACATTCTTTGCCACTTCGGCAGAAGCATTTTCGTTGAACACCCCGTCAATTTTGTATGGCTCTATACCCGAGTGGAAAAGGCCGATAACTATATCCGGATTCTCTTCTTCCCTTATTATTTTCATCCAGTGTTTAGCCGACACCTCCATGTCTTCAAAGTAGAGTCCCGACCATGCGCTTTGAGGTACCCACACTGGTATAGAAGGAGTTATGAGGCCAAGAATAGCTATTTTCACACCATCAACAAACATAATTTTATAAGGCTGAAGATAATTGCTACCATCTTTCCGCAATACATTGGCACCCAGAACAGGAGCCTTACATTGACGAATCCAGCGATCATAAACAGAATGACCGGTTTCCACATCATGATTCCCCAATGCTATGGCGTCATAGCCCATATAATTCATCACATCTGCACATAAATGAGATGAAACTGTATCTTTATAATTATAATAATAAACCGAAGGCTGCCCTTGTAACAAATCGCCCCCATCTAAAAGCAACAAATGGCCCGGGAATATCAGTCGTTGTTCATTTACAAACGAACTAATACGAGCCATACCGCCATTAATAGGGCTATTTTTTATATAATCATAGGAAATGAATTGGCCATGAATATCAGATGTATGAATGAGTTTTATAAGAACTTCCTTTGGCTGAGCCAATATTGATCCTGCGAGAAATGCTATCAGTGATAAGAGGATAGTTAGTCGTTTCATTTAGTTTTGCTTAAATACGGACATATTATTTAAATACAAAAATACTAAATAAAAATGCAATTACACCATAAACAGGGCAAAAGACGTAGTTAATTTTGTTAAATTATTGAGCAATAATATTAATCCATTCGCCAATAATCTGAAAACCATTGGAGTATAATTTCAATTTATTGGGCAATAAATGGAGAACTATTGGAGTATAAATTTTATTTATTGCCCAATGATTCAGAAGTCTTCCTAAATGTAAATAAAAAGAAATTCAATTTCTAAAATTACGGTACGTTTTTAAATTCAAAAAAGGCAAATTGACCGGTTTATAATTTATTATAAACTATTTTTCTAATTTGTTTCTTCTGGTCAGTTTCATCGCCCCTTCACTATTTTTAAGACCTATCTATCGCATTAATTACAAAGCATTTAGACAACTAAATTCATGGCCCCTTTTATCGCCCCTCTTTTTTTAGCAAAAAAGTAACTATTTTTTCACCAATTTTTCGTATCTTTGTTATCTAGAAATTATTAGCACTAAGCACAAAATGGAGTTATTTTACACAATGATCTCTTCGGCGCTCAATATTGCCGTGAAGCAGATAAGTAGCACATTATCATTACTTAACGACGGAGCAACAATTCCTTTCATCAGTCGTTATCGCAAGGAAGCCACAGGCGGCCTTGATGAGGTGCAAATTGGAAATATCAAGGAGCAATACGATAAACTTTGCGAGCTAAAGAAGCGCAAGGAAACAATATTAAACACTATCGGGGAGCAGGATAAGCTAACTCCTGAACTAAAAAAGAGAATTGAAGCTTGCTGGGACGGCACGGAGCTGGAAGACATCTACCTGCCCTACAAGCCCAAAAGGAAAACCCGTGCCGAGGTGGCCCGTCAGAAGGGACTTGAACCGCTGGCTACCCTATTGCTTTTGCAAAGGGAAAACGATATAACCACAAAGGCTGAAGCTTTTGTGAAGGGTGAAGTTAAAGATGCGGAAGATGCCCTGAAAGGTGCCCGTGACATTATTGCAGAGCAGGTAAATGAAGATGAGCGTGCCCGTAATCAGGTTCGTAATCAATTCAGCAGACAGGCGGTGATTACCGCCAAACTTGTGAAAGGCAAGGAAGAGGAAGCTGCCAAATACCAGGATTATTTTGATTTCTCGGAGCCATTGAAACGTTGCACTTCGCACAGATTGCTGGCTATCAGGCGGGCAGAAGCGGAAGGATTGCTAAAAGTGAGCATTTCTCCCGATGACGAAGAGTGTACCGAACGACTGGAACGACTGTACGTGCGCAGTAACAATGCCTGCGGAGCACAAGTGGCCGAGGCTGTGAAGGACGGATACAAACGTTTATTGAAGCCATCTATTGAAACTGAGTTCTCCGGAGTCTCCAAAGAAATGGCAGACGCGGAAGCCATCCGGGTATTTGCCGAGAATCTCCGCCAACTTCTTCTGGCTCCTCCATTGGGGCAGAAAAGGGTGTTGGGACTGGATCCGGGATACCGCACCGGTTGCAAACTGGTTTGTCTGGATGCGCAAGGAAACTTAGTCCACAACGAGGCTATCTACCCTCACCCGCCTCAGAACGAAAAAACAATGGCTTCCAGAAAGGTCACCAAACTTGTGGAAGCTTATGATATACAGGCCATCGCCATTGGTAATGGTACGGCCAGCCGTGAGACAGAAGCATTTGTTACTTCCCTGCGTTTTGATCGGGAAGTACAGGTGTTTGTGGTAAGTGAAAACGGTGCATCTATCTACTCTGCTTCTAAAACTGCCCGGGATGAGTTTCCGGAATACGATGTTACGGTACGTGGTGCGGTTTCTATCGGTCGCCGGTTGATGGACCCATTGGCTGAATTGGTAAAGATTGACCCTAAATCAATTGGTGTAGGGCAATATCAGCACGATGTAGACCAGGGAAAACTGAAAAAATCATTGGATCAGACGGTAGAGAACTGCGTGAACTCGGTGGGTGTAAACCTGAATACTGCCAGCACTCACCTGCTGACTTATATATCCGGTCTTGGACCGCAACTGGCTCAGAATATAGTGAACTTCAGAACGGAAAACGGAGCATTCAACTCCCGCAAGCAACTGATGAAAGTACCTCGTATGGGGGCAAAAGCATTTGAGCAGTGTGCCGGATTCCTTCGCATTCCGCAGGCAGGCAATCCGCTCGATAATTCGGCTGTTCACCCGGAAAGTTACTACATTGTGGAACAGATGGCAAAAGACCTGAATTGCACCGTGGAAGAGCTGATTAAAAGTAAGGAACTTCGCAGCCAGATAAAGCTGGATAAATATGTATCCCCTACCGTGGGAATGCCTACGCTGAGCGATATTATACAGGAACTTGAGAAGCCGGGAAGAGATCCCCGATCAACCATCAAGGTATTTGAGTTCGACAAGAACGTGAAGACCATCAACGACTTGCAGGAAGGAATGGTTCTGCCGGGCATTGTGACCAACATCACTAACTTTGGTTGTTTTGTGGATGTGGGCATCAAAGAAAACGGACTGGTTCACATCTCGCAGTTGGCCGATAAGTTCATCAGTGACCCCACCGAAATTGTCTCCATCCATCAGCAAGTAATGGTCCGTGTGGATAGTGTGGATCTGGCAAGAAAACGAGTACAACTCAGCATGAAAGGTATTGATCAGAAATTTAATTAATTAATAAACACATGAAAATAAAACAATTAGGAATATCTTTTCTATTCTGTCTCAGCGTATGTGGATTATCAGCACAAACTGTAAGCAAAACTCTTTTTGTTCCTAAAGCAGGTACTCTGAAAGAACAGTTTACCAAAGAGGAAGCAAGCTCAGTAACCAACCTGACACTGACAGGAAAGATCAATGCAAAGGATTTTAAACTGATGCGAGACAGCATGGTAAATCTGGAAGTTCTTGACCTCTCAAATGTTAGTATCACAGGATACATGGGAAAAGAGGGAACTTATCCCAATAAATACTATGTATACCCCATGACATTTGTTCCTGCTTATGCATTCTGCAACGGAGAAGACGGAACTTTTCGCGGAAAGAAAACACTGAAAAAGGTTCTTCTGCCTACCAATACCATGAACATTGAGGACCGAGCGTTTAAGAACTGCAACAACCTGACCATTGTTCAGGTTAACAGAAAGACTCCTCCCAATCTTTTAAAGGAAGCAATGAACGACAGCATCACTGCCGTATTTATTCCTGCAGGAAGCAAAGACGTGTATAAGAGAAAGAAAGGATGGGAAGGCTTTGCTATTCTGGAAGGTACTCCCGAAACACTTACCCTAGATTTAACTCAACCGGGTGAACTAGGAAACGAGATCATGAAAGCCGGACATCAACCGGGTGAATTGAACTATTTCACTATCAAAGGCAACCTGAACGAGGACGACTTTAAGGTTATCCGCGACTACATGCCTAATCTTGTATCACTTGACCTATCTGCTACTTCTGTAACAGAAATCCCTGATTTCACCTTTACTCAGAAGAAGTACCTGATGTCCATCACCCTGCCTCAGAAACTTGTAACCATTGGCGAACGCGCCTTCAGCGGATGCATTCACTTATCGGGCGAGCTATTGCTTCCTCCTACTGTGAAAGCCATCAAAGATGGTGCTTTCATTGACTGCAACAGACTATCAAAAGTTATTGTACAAGGCGATAAACTTTCTGTTTTAGGAAAAGAAATTTTCAGAGAAGACGGTAAGAAGAGACTGGAATTCAGGAAATAACAATAGCATTTCCGTTTCAAAGACAAAACATTATATAAAAACGAGCATAATATGACCTATTATGCTCGTTTTTTTGCATTATAAAATATTGAAAGCCACTCTACCCAGAGCAATAAAAACGTTTAAAACAGAGCTTACAATTAATATAAATGCAAAAGCAACATAGGAGAAACCCCCAATAAAAAAAGCGCTCAGACCATTATAGTCCAAGCGCTTCCTATATTATATAGTATCTTTCAGTTACTTTTCGCCGTACATTTTCTTGCGAAGTTCCTTGATATGGTCAGAAGTGATGTATTCATCATAATTCATCATCTTATCAATAATTCCGTTTGGAGTAAGCTCAATCACACGGTTGGCTACGGTTTCAATGAACTCGTGGTCATGTGAAGAGAACAATACATTACCCTTATAAGTCTTCAGGTTATTATTGAATGCCTGAATAGATTCCAGGTCAAGGTGGTTGGTTGGTGTATCAAGAATCAGACAGTTTGCATTTCTAAGCTGCATACGTGCAATCATACAACGCATCTTTTCACCTCCGGAAAGAACGCTTACTTTCTTAAGCACTTCCTCGCCCGAGAAAAGCATACGGCCAAGGAAACCTTTCATATAAACCTCATTTCCTTCACCATACTGACCAAGCCAGTCTACCAGGTTAAGGTCTGTGTTAAAGTAATCGGTATTATCAACAGGAAGATAAGCAGTTGTGATAGTCACACCCCAGTCATAATGTCCGGCATCGGCTTTGAGGTTACCATTGATAATCTCAAAGAAAGCGGTCATGGCACGTGGGTTGTGCGAAATGAATACAATCTTATCGTCTTTCTCTACATTGAAATTAATATCACTGAACAGCACTACGCCATCTTCAGTCTTCTTGCTCAATCCTGACACTTCAAGAATACGGTTACCCGATTCACGTTCAGGAGTAAAGATGATTCCCGGATACTTACGTGAAGATGGTTTGATTTCATCCACATTAAGTTTCTCCAACATCTTCTTACGGCTGGTAGTCTGCTTACTTTTTGCCACATTGGCACTAAATCGGCGGATAAATTCTTCCAGCTCTTTCTTCTTCTCATCAGCCTTAGCTTTCTGGTTCTGTTGCTGACGAAGAGCCAACTGACTTGATTCGTACCAGAAACTATAGTTACCGGCAAAGGTATTAATCTTGCCGTAGTCAATATCAACAGTATGTGTGGAAACAGAATCAAGGAAGTGACGGTCATGGCTCACTACCAACACTGTGTGTTCAAAGTTAGCAAGATACTCTTCCAACCAGGTTACAGTATCCATGTCAAGGTCGTTGGTAGGCTCATCGAGCAGCAAGTTATCCGGATTACCGTAAAGAGCCTGCGCCAACATAACACGTACCTTTTCCTTACCACTAAGTTCACCCATCAAGGTAAAGTGTTTGTCTTCCTTTACCCCTAATCCGCTTAACAGCACAGCCGCGTCACTCTCAGCATTCCAGCCATCAAGTTCGGCAAATCTTTCTTCCAGTTCAGAAACTTTCAGACCATCTTCGTCTGTAAAATCTTCTTTTGCATAAAGAACTTCGCGTTGTTTCATAATGTCCCAAAGAACAGTATGTCCCATCATTACAGTATCCATAACTGTAAATGCATCCCACTTAAAGTGGTCCTGGCTTAACACGGAAAGTCTTTCACCCGGTCCTAACGCAATAGAGCCGGTAGTAGGATCTAAATCACCATAAATTGTGCGAAGGAAAGTAGATTTACCCGCACCGTTGGCACCGATAATACCGTAACAATTACCATTCGTAAACTTTAAATTTACGTCATTGAACAATACTCTCTTACCAAACTGAACTGAAACGTTCGAAACTGTAATCATTATCTTTTGTCTTTATACCTTGTTTATTAAACGGGCACAAAGGTAGTCATTTTAAATGAATAATCTCGCCAATCTGTCAGATTGTTCTTATTAGTTTCTTCTTTATTCACTAAAAAACAGTACTTTTGCACATTCTTTTGCCTGAACAGTAATCTTGGCAAAGATTTTGTAGTTGAACTTTCAGATTAATCCTTATAACAGGAAACATGATAAAATCATTTTGGAAGAATAATAAGAAAACATATATGGATCCAAAGAAAAAAGAAACAAGTAAAAAAGAGGAAGAATTGGTAGATAACATTCAGGAAGCAGCTCAGGAAAAATGTGAAGCAGCTCAGGAGAATGAAACCGCTCAGGAAGCAGCTTCTCAGGAAGAGGAAGTTCTTACTCCCGAACAGGCACTTACCAAACAACTGGAAGATGCTAATGCAAAAATAGAAGATCAGAATGATAAGTATCTTCGCCTTTCAGCTGAGTTCGACAATTATCGCAAACGCACCATGAAAGAGAAAGCTGAATTAATCAAAAATGGCGGAGAAAAGAGCATCAGCAGCATTCTTCCTGTTATGGATGATTTGGAAAGAGCACTGAAAACAATGGAAACATCTGACGATATTGCTGCCATTCGTGAAGGAATGGGACTGGTCGTTAATAAATTTGTCAGCATACTAGGACAAAACGGCGTACAAGCTATCGAAGCTAAAGAGTGCGACTTCAATACCGACTTTCACGAAGCAATTGCAACAATCCCTGCTCCGGCTGAAGAGCTTAAAGGAAAGATTCTTGATTGTGTGCAAACTGGTTATTTACTCAATGGTAAAGTAATTCGTCATGCCAAAGTTGTAGTAGGCGAATAATAAATAAAGGATAACGAAACAATGGCAAAAAGAGATTATTATGAAGTGCTGGGGGTTGAGAAATCAGCTACAGCCGACCAGATAAAGAAAGCTTACCGTAAGAAAGCAATTCAATTTCACCCTGATAAAAATCCTGGGAACAAGGAAGCTGAAGAACACTTTAAAGAAGCTGCAGAAGCGTATGATGTTCTGAGTAATGACGACAAGCGCGCTCGTTACGATCAGTTTGGACACGCAGGTATGAGCGGAGCAGCAGGCAACGGAGGTCCGTTTGGCGGTGGTTTCAGCGGAGGTGCCGGAATGTCAATGGACGATATTTTCTCTATGTTCGGTGATATCTTCGGCGGACACGGCGGCGGAGGATTTGGCGGTTTCGGAGGCTTTGGCGGCGGAGGTGGTCAACAGCAAAGACGTTTCCGTGGATCTGATCTTCGTGTAAAGGTCAGACTTAATCTGAAGGATATCTCTGCAGGAGTAGAAAAGAAATTCAAACTAAAGAAATATGTTTCCTGCTCACACTGTCACGGTACAGGTGCAGAAGGCAACGCTGGCTCAGAAACTTGTTCTACTTGTAAAGGTAGCGGTTCGGTTATCCGTAACCAGCAGACTATTCTGGGAACCATGCAGACTCGCGTATCCTGTCCTACTTGCGGCGGTGAAGGCAAAATCATTAAAGACAAATGTAAAGAATGTGCCGGTGAAGGTATTGTATACGGCGAAGAAGTTGTAACAGTAAACATCCCAGCTGGTGTAGCTGAGGGCATGCAACTATCCATGAGCGGAAAAGGAAATGCAGGAAAGCACAACGGCGTACCGGGCGATTTACTTATCCAGGTGGAAGAAGAACAACATCCTGACTTGGTTCGTGACGAAAACGATTTAATATATAACTTGCTACTCAGCTTCCCAACCGCAGCTTTAGGAGGTGCAGTTGAGATTCCAACAATAGACAGTAAGGTAAAAGTAAAAATTGAAGCGGGAACACAACCAGGCAAAGTCCTTCGCTTACGCGGCAAAGGCTTACCAAGCGTAAACGGATACGGAACAGGCGATTTACTTGTTAATGTAAGTATCTACGTACCGGAATCTCTCAGCAAGGATGAAAGAAGCTTACTTGAAAAGATGGAAATATCTGAGAACTTTAAGCCCAACAGTTCAGTAAAAGAAAAGATCTTCAAGAAATTCAAAAGCTTTTTCGATTAATTTAGTATAGCTTACTTATTTAGATATTAAAAGCTCCCCTTTTGCTGATAAAGCAATTGGGGAGCTTTCATTTTAAGAGAGTATTTTATAATTTCATTTTTTATAAAAAACTTTAGATACTCTATCAATGTGCCGACCGATAGGAGTTCCTATCTTCTCATTATAAGATATCACATCAACTTTATACAATAACTCAACATCCTCAAGATCAAGATTAATCTTAAGAATATCATCCGATGTAATACCCCCCTTTACTGCTAAATCAATATCAGAACCATTCGTAAAATTACCTTTGGCTCTCGAACCAAAGATAACAACCTCATCTATAGCCGGGTATTTCCGAAATATATTGTTGAGTTCTGATATTACACTTTCACTTAGACCAAACATATTACTAAAATAAGTTACCTTGTTTCTGAGACTCCTTAAGTAAAATAGCTTCAAGATTCCTTAGAAGAGGAGCATATTTACCAAAAACATTCTCCACAATTTCTCCTGCATCACCTTCATTATAGGTATGCGAGGTTGTTTCTCTGGCTTTTTTCATCGCACGCCAGCCATCATGATCTTGTATATATCCGTCTTCCAGTGACTTCTGTAAAACCATATTTGGCCCCTTTATGTCAATATATCCTTTATACTTTAACAAATCCTGAAGAGTTTTCCATGACAATTCAAATGTATATTCAAACCTCTGTATCAATCCTTCTTTTTCCAAATCAGACAGTTCATTAAAATCAGAATGAGAATCAACTACTTCCACTATTTTTTTTAATGCTTTCTGATAACTATCAAATCTTTGCTGCCACCTTATATCTTCTAAACTTTCCATATTTATTTTTTCTAAAGATTTAACTATGGCTTGCCACCACAGATTCTCAATAATAACTAAAACAATAGTTATTGCAAAACTAAGGAATTTGATGGATAATAGACTCCTTTTTACATAAAAAACATTGAAATATCATCTCATATTTCAATGTTTTCTTCATCACAATATTCGGATACAAAAAACATATCCGAATATTATTACTTTATCTAAACCATTCAGAATAGATTTCACGCTCCTTACATCAAATTACTAGCCAATTCGCTAAGCATACTGCGCTCTCCTTTTACCAGATTCACGTGGGCAAAGATGTTCTGCCCTTTCATGCGGTCAATCATATAGACTAATCCGTTGGACTGGCTGTCAAGATAGGGCTGGTCTATCTGTTGGATATCTCCGGTAAAGATCATTTTTGTGCCTTCGCCGGCACGGGTGATGATGGTTTTAATCTCATGCGGAGTAAGGTTCTGAGCCTCATCGATGATGCAATAGGTTTCCGACAAGCTTCGTCCGCGGATAAAGGCAAGGGCTTCGATTACCAGTTGACCACCTTTCTGCAAATCGTCCAGACGTTTCACTTCTGATGAATTAGGCGCAAACTGATTCTTGATTACATTGAGGTTATCAAAAAGAGGTTGCATGTAGGGCGCTACTTTTGCTGCGGCATCTCCGGGAAGGAAACCGAGGTCTTTATTGGAAAGAGCCACGATGGGGCGAGCCAGCAAAATCTGTTTGTACTCCGTTAGCTTACTTAATGCAGCTGCCAGCGCCAGCAATGTTTTACCAGTTCCGGCCTTTCCTGTGAGAGCCACGAGCTTGATATCGGGATCGTTCAGTATCTCGAAAGCAAAGCTTTGCTCGGCATTGCGGGGTTCAATGCCGTAGTTTTTTCCTTTAAGCACTCTGTGAACGGTATGAGTGAAGGGATTATACCTGGCCAGCACGCTATTGCGGTCGCTTTTCATAATAAAACATTCATTCGGTTCCAGAACATTTCGGAAGTCAATCTCACTGATGTCCACCCCTTCATGGGAAGAGTAAATCTTATCGATGAGCTCCGGAGCAACCCCATCATACGTTTCATTAGACTTTTCGAATATATCAATATTCGTAACCTTATCGTTGATATAATCTTCAGCCAGCACACCGATGGAACGCGCCTTCATGCGCAGATTCACATCTTTACTTACCAGAATTGTCTTGGTCTTTGGTTGTTTTTTTGTCAGCACATCTGCCGCCGAAAGTATTTCATGATCGGCCTGACGCTCAGGAAAGCATTTCTTTACTGTCTCTGATTCAATTCCTCCGGTGAGGATAAAGAGCTTGCCCATCCCCTCGCCCAGTGATGCTCCTTTAGTAAAAAGATTATCATCGGTTATTGAGTCCAGCTCGCGAACGAACTCTCTCGCATTGTAATTAATTTCTCCATTCCCTTTCTTAAACTTATCTAATTCTTCAAGAACAACAATAGGCAGATATATATCGTTTTCCTCAAAATTCTTCAGACAGTTACAGTCGTGGAGTATAACATTAGTGTCTAAAACGAAATTTTTCTTTGTTCCCATACTCTTTTTAGATTTAAAATGTTGATATTTGCATCTAATATAGGAATTAAAAACTTACGATATATCACTTCAAGGATAATTTTTACAAATAAATGAATTATAAAGAAACACTAAACTTCTTATATGAAAGTGCTCCAATGTTTCAGCAGGTTGGTAAATCGGCTTACAAAGAGGGGCTTAGTAACACATTAGAATTGGATGAGCATTTTAATCATCCGCACAGGAAATTCAAAACTATACACGTAGCGGGAACGAACGGAAAAGGTTCCTGCTCACACACACTTGCTGCAATTTTGCAATCGGCCGGATATAAGGTGGGACTTTACACCTCTCCTCACCTGATCGACTTCAGAGAGAGAATTCGCGTAAACGGTGAACAGATATCCGAAGAGTACGTAATTAAATTCGTTGAGGAGGAACGTTCTTTTTTCGAGCCAATTCTGCCTTCATTCTTTGAGCTGACCACTGCCCTGGCTTTTAAATATTTTGCAGAACAAAAGGTAGATGTGGCAGTTATTGAGGTTGGCCTTGGCGGACGACTGGACTGCACCAACATCATCCGTCCCGATCTTAGCATTATAACCAATATCAGTTTTGACCACACTCAGTTTCTGGGAAAGGAATTATCTCTTATTGCTGCGGAGAAAGCGGGTATAATGAAAACAGGTGTGCCAGTGGTGATTGGCGAAACTACCGAGGAGACCAAACCGGTATTTAACCTGAAAGCTGCCGAGGTAAAAGCACCTATTTTCTTTGCAGAGGAAGAGCAACTTCTTTGGAGATGGGAAATGAATAACAGAGGATGCTGGCATTACTTTACGGCCGATTATCCCAAACTGAAAGGTGAACTGGGCGGACTGTGTCAGATTAAAAATACAAATACCATTCTTTTGGCACTAAGAATCCTAAAGAAAGCGGGATACAACATCCCCCCAAAAGCTGTAGAAAGAGGTTTTGGTAATGTGTGCGAACTAACCGGATTGATGGGACGCTGGCAAAAACTGGGAAATGCTCCTACTATCATTTGTGATACGGGCCACAACACGGGAGGAATCTCTTACATTGCCGACCAGCTAAGCAGGCAGAAATACAAAAAGCTGCATATTGTACTGGGCATGGTAAACGATAAGGATATCAATGGCGTGCTGGCATTATTACCTAAAGATGCTGAGTATTACTTCACCAAAGCGAGTGTGAAGCGGGCATTGCACGAGGTGGATCTGAAATTTCTGGCGAGTAAAGCCGCACTGCACGGCAATACTTATCCTGATGTACCCAAAGCTTTTGAGGCTGCCAAAGAGAATGCCACCGAGAAAGATTTTATCTTCGTAGGAGGAAGTAGTTTTATTGTGGCCGATTTGCTGACTTATCTGAAAGATAAAAAGTAACCTTTTAAATCACTAACCGGCTGGAGCTGTTGCAGAAACATAAAGACCAAAGAGGAAGGCTGGATACCGGACGAAATTACGAGTTAACACTCTACACAAAAGCATATATATAGTAAATAGAAAAAGGATTGGGCACTGTTTTTAAACAAACAAATGCTCAATCCTTTTAACTTTTTCCATATTTAGTTCCCGCATAAGCAGGAATATGTCTTTGCGCTATAATCTTATTTCACGGCAATACATTCAATTTCTACAAGAGCATTCTTTGGCAAAGCCTTTACCGCCACAGCAGAACGGGCAGGAAACGAACCGTCAAAATAAGTAGCATACACAGCATTCATGTCTGCAAAAAGAGACATATCAGAAAGAAAAACGGTAGTCTTCACAATGTTTGCAGTAGTAAGGCCGGCCTCTGCCAGAATATGCTTAATATTTTCGAATGATTGCTTAGTCTGTTCAGCCACACCGCCGGGAGCAAACTCACCGGTTGCAGCATCAACAGGCAACTGACCGGAAACAAATACCATGCCACCAGCTTCAATAGCCTGACTGTAAGGTCCGATAGCTCCAGGAGCCTTTTCACTTGAAATTACTTTTTTCATTTTTACGCTATTTTATTAGTTTATAGAATTGGAACGCAAGTTAGACATTATTATTTTTAGCTGCAACTTTTTCTCTTTTCCGGTTTAATATTTATCGCGAGCTGCGCAACTCACCAGAACGACCTGCGCAAGTCGCAATCACGAGCTGCGCAGGTCACCAAAGCGAGCTGCGCAACTCGTTTAATAAACTATTCGGGAGATTGGAAAACAACATTCCAGAGATTAAGAAAACGAATAGGGAGATTTGAAAAGCTCTCACGGGAGCAGGTAAACAATCTCGCAACAAAGTGAGAGAGCAATATTTTTCAACCTTCAATCACCCACGAATAAAGCCTTATCACTGGCAATAAACAGATTGCAGGAAAAGTCAGAAAGAGAAAATAATTATAAAGAGAAAAATAATTGCCCGCCCAATGCAGTATTTTATATCTTTGTGCATTTATAGGTTGATACACGTGAAATCAATGAGTGAAACAGAACTTACAGAACGTTGCCAGGCTGAAGATAATGAAGCAAGGAGGGTATTCTATGAGCAATATGCCGGACAAATGTTTGGCATCTGCTTTCGGTACGCGGGCGATCGGGATACAGCTCAGGATCTTCTGCATGACGGTTTCATTAAAGCATACAGTTCATTCAATAAATTTACGTATCGTGGAGAAGGCTCATTGAGAGCGTGGCTAAGCAGACTTATGGTAAACGTGTCACTCGACTATCTTCGCAAGAACGAGGCAAGCCGGCAGGCACTCACACTTGATCAGGTTCCGGAAACCGTGGAAGAACCACAGGAAGAAGATGTTTCACTGATTCCGCATCCGGTGCTTGTGAAGTTTATTGCCGAGTTGCCTGTAGGGTATCGTACGGTGTTCAATCTGTCCGTCATGGAAAAAATGTCGCACAAGGAGATTGCCGACCAACTTGGAATCAACGAAAAGAGCTCGTCATCACAGCTTTTCCGGGCAAAGAAACTATTGGCTAAAAGAATTAACGACTATTTAAGGGAACATAATCTATGAAACAGGAAGAAGAAGAAAAATGGATCAGCGCACTTCGGAACAGTTTGGAAGATTATTCTGAACCGCCCATGGCTGGTGGCTGGGAGCAACTTCAGAAAGAGCTTTCGCCCGTACCCGTTGCGCCCAAGAAACGTTCCTACTTTATGTATTATGCCGCAGCGGCAGCAGTGGCATTGCTAGTGGTTGTTTCAACCGCAGTAATAATGATGTTCAATGATTCATCGGCTAAATACGTGGAAACAGCCCAGATTCCTGTTGAAGTAAAACAAATAACTGATAAAAAGCCATTGAAAGAGGTTATCTCTGCAATGACTACCGATGATAAAAAGAGTGACGAACTGGCTTTGGGTAGTTCTGAAAATACTGCTTCTGCCGGAAACAAGGCTCAAGCCGGAAAAGTAGTAACCAGAAAATATGTGCCAACCCCGGGAAATGATTCAGGTTCCGGAGAAGTAGCTTCATCCAGACTTTCAGCTGTTTTATCTGATAACGAAAAACCAGCTGTCGAAAAGAATAACGAAAAGAGCCAGCAAGATAAGGCCTCTGAACAAACAACCGAAAAGAAGGTACAGACTCGGGTAGAAAAGGAAAAAACAAAAGATGATAGCAGCAGTGAATCGCAGCAGTTTAATTTCAGAGAAGTATCCAAACCGGCAGAGCATGTGACTGAACTGCGGGCAGTACGGAGAAAGAAATCGCGCAATCTGTTATCTATAGGATTTACTACGGGAAACAGTGCCGGTATAACCAGTGAAAATAGTTCTGATATGGCATCCAACGTATTATCCGACCCATGCTTTTTTCTAAACTGCGAAAATGCTTTAATAAGAAATGTAGTTTCTCAGTTAGACTGGAACCACAAACAACCGGTTTCATTTGGTTTGTCTGTCCGCAAACAGCTATCCTCTCAGTTTGCATTGGAGAGTGGAATAATTTATACCCGATTGGAATCGGAAGCATCACTGGGCACTTACATCAGAAATGAACAGAACCTTAATTATATAGGGATTCCGTTGAAACTCAATTACCTGTTTCTGAACAGACGCTACGTAACGCTTTACCTGTCAGGAGGTGGAATGGCGGAGAAATGTGTATCAGGAGAAACCAAAACCATGAATGGTACTACCAAACAAAGCATATCTACAGATTTGAACGTAAAGCCTTTGCAATGGTCGGTGAACGGAGCTTTCGGAGCACAGTTTAATGCCACCCGTCAGCTGGGTATCTTTATAGAACCGGGAGTTATTTACTATTTTGATGACGGATCAAGTGTGGAAACAATCCGCAAAGAGACTCCTTTCAACCTTAACCTGCAGTTTGGTTTACGGGTTACTTATTAAATTTGGCAGCAATAAATAGCATCCTTACAAAAGAAGGAACTTACTAATTTGAGAGAAACCTGCATCCTTAAGCAATTCAAGGTCTTTGGGTATAAAGACAGGTATGAATGATAAGCCATTTATTGGCTCTGGTAAAAAGCCAACAAAACACCATTAAAGAAAGATTTCAATACAATGCCTTCCAGGAAAAGCGACGAAGAATAGGGAAATCCCGCAATGAACCGAAGTCCGGCTGGAAATGAATGAATGGAAATTATAAAGGAAAGCTAAATGTAAATCAACAAAAAAGTCTGAGCTTTTGCAAGCCCAGACTTTCTTCTCATATCTTATAACGATTCTTATTTACAATTCTTCTCAATCATAGGAATCACAGCCTCATCGCCTAGTTCTTTAGCTTTACTGAAGTTTTCACAAGCTTCCGTTTTCTTGCCTTGCTGCAACTGACAGAAACCAATTAAACGATAACAAGCTGCAAATTTAGGATCAATGGCAAGTGCATCTTTCAAGTTCTTTACAGCTTCATCATAACGAGCTACACGAAGATTCACCGCACCATACTCAGCCAGATACTCTTTGTTTGTAGGCTCCAGCTTTACAGCCATGTCAATATCTTCAAGCGCACGTTTAAAGTTCTTTGCTTTATAGTTAGACTGTTCACGCAAATAGTAGAACATAGCACTAACCCGGCCGCCCGTTGTCTGGTAATACAAATCGAAATCGGCCACAGCCTCTTTATCCAATCCCTTCTGACTCTTCACCACTGCACGTTCAGATATATAAGGAGCAGCTTCTTTCGGATAAGGAGCAGCATATTTATTCACAGCACTATCCAGCAAAGCAATTACCTCGCCCAAATCAGCGTTCATCATCTGTTTTGACTTTGCAGCACTGTAATAAGTTTCCGCAGAAACTAAGTTTGAGTGGTTCACTTTATCGTAGCATTCAAAAGCTTTGGCGTAATTGGCCATTGCGAAATAAATGTCACCCTCCTGCTGAGTGTAAAGAGGAAGCGGATTAACAGCCTGAGCTTTCTGATTTTCAGCCAATGCTTTATCGAAAGTCCAGTCTTTATAAGCAGCATCTTTTCCACGAAGAGCAACAATATACATCATGCGGGAACGATTATAAAGTACATCGTCTTTTTTATCGGCCATTTTCAATGCTTTATCAAGATCTTCTTCTGCCAAAGCAAGGTGTTGGGCATCAGTAAAGTTCGAAACAACGAAACTTGCCCGGCGAACATATCCGTCTGTACTGTTTGGAAATTGTTCCATATAATCATTCAACAGAGAAAGATACTTTTCAGCAGTCAGTTGTGACGAAGATACAAAAAGAGCAACCAAGGCCTGATCTTCAGTAGCAGGAAGAGCTTTTTTAATAGTAATATTAGAAAGCTCGGAACCAGCAAATTCAAGTGCCTTAATAGACAGTTCGTTCGCAAAAGGAGCGCTGATGGCAAAACAATGAGTTGAGTCGTTTGCTGCATCCTTCTGAACCAAGCCAAAAACTTCGCCTTCAGCATTCAGCACCGGACAGCTAACCATCTTATCTTTCATTGATATGGCCAGCTTAAAGTATTTGTGAGGACCCGCAAGATTGGAAACCTCTTCTACTTTTCCCATGGTACAGGAACGGTCCTTCTTGGTAGAATAAGGAAGCATTACCGCTTCCGCATCTTTTGCCGGAACTACTGCTGCAATTGTCAGCGCAGGCGTGCTCTTTTTACCAAGGTCTACACGGAACTTAATCACATCATACATGCTGTTTGCACCCAGAATTACTTTAACCGGCATCTTTTTACCCTCAAAGTTTATCACTTCTGCTTTGGCTGCTCCCTTGAATAATGTGTAATCAGACAACGCTACTCCATCTTCCGAAACAAAGAACCCGTTGCCGGTATTCAGTAATTTGTCGTTAGCATCGTATGTTACTACAGAAAAGACCGCCCGTTTTGATTTCTCAACCCATTTGGGAGCATCCTTCTGCGCCATCATCCACTGTGAAAGCAGACAAAGAGCCATAAAAAGTATTTTCTTTCTCATGATTTTATAGGTTATATTTTAATGTTATTCTTTATCGAATCCACGTTGCTTCACTGCCTCGTAAATTAAGATACCTGCAGCAACCGAAACATTCAGAGATTCAATATTACCGAACAAAGGAATCTTTATCCACTCATCACACAAAGCAAGGTGATCATAAGAAACACCCGTATCTTCCGCACCCATAACGATACAGACAGGATCTTTATAATTTGCTTTTGTGTAGTCATAATCTCCTTTTTCAGTTGCAGCCACAATCTTAAATCCGCTATCTTTGAGGTATTTTATAGCAGCAGTCAGACTCTGTTCCTTGCAAACAGGAAGTGTGTGAAGCGCTCCGGCAGAAGTTTTCATAGCATCGGCATTCACACTCACACTGTTGCGTGAAGGAATAATAATTGCATCCACTCCTGCACAATCACAGGTACGGGCAATAGCTCCGAAGTTACGAACATCCGTTACCCCATCAAGCATTACAAAGAATGGAACCTTTCCTTCCTCGAAAAGAGTAGGAACAACATCTTCCACCTTATAATAAGTCACTGCAGATACAAAAGCCAACACACCCTGGTGGTTTTTAGTTGTAATCTTATTGATGCGCTCTATTGGCACACGCTGTACAAAGATATTAGTACCCTTTAAAGCAGCAAAAAGTTCCTTTGAAAGCTCACTCTGAATGTCTTTCTTTACTAAGATTTTATCAATCTCTTTACCCGCCTCAATGGCTTCAATCACGGCGCGTACGCCAAATATCATTTCATTCTTTTCCATACTCTTTTAATAATTCTTTTGCATTATTCATCGCTGCATCCGTCAAAGTAGCCCCACTAAGCATGTGAGCTATCTCCTCAACCCTCTCCTCTTCTTTCAATCGGCGGATATTACTGCTGGTCGATGTTTCGTTATCTTGTTTATATACTTTATAATGTACTTTGCCCTTAGCCGCTATCTGTGGAAGGTGGGTGATGCTGATTACCTGCATACACGCTCCCATCTCCTTCATTATTTCGGCCATCTTATCGGCAATTTCACCGGAAACTCCGGTATCTATCTCATCAAATATGATAGTTGGCAGCTGAGTGGCCCCCGCAATCATTGCTTTTACAGAAAGCATCACCCTGGCTATTTCACCACCGGAAGCCACAGACGATATGTTCTGTAAAGTGGCATTCTTATTGGCAGAGAAAAGAAAGGCCACATTGTCTCCACCGGTAGCATCAAAGTTTGCCTTCGGAGTAATATGAACCTTGAAACGAACATTGGGCATTCCCAAAGGAATAAGGCGGCTCTGCATTTCATGCTCCACCTTTTTAGCCGCATGCGTACGTTTGTCGGTCAGCAATAACATTGCTTTCTGTACTTTCTCTAATAATAATTCTTTTTTCTTCTGAAGCACCTCTATCTGTTCGGCAAACGAACTAATCGCATTGAGGCGTGCACGAAACTCTTCCTGAACCTTGAGTAATTCTTCAAGCGTACTTACATGGTGCTTCTTTTCTAATGTATAAATTAAGTTGAGTCGCTCGTTTACAAAATCCAATCGGGCCGGATCAACTTCAACATCATCCTGTTCCCTTGACAACTCTCTTGAAAGATCTTTCAGTTCAATAGATAAGTTTTCTATTCTGTCAGATATATCTCCGGCTGTATTATAGCGTTCCTTCAAAGAGCGCAAAATGCCGGAAACTTTTTTCATATTGCTCAGCAATCCACTTTCATCACCCAGAAGTATTTGCTCGGCAGTGTACAACCCCTCCTTTATCTCTTCAGCGTGACTCAGTCTCTCTTCTTCTATTTGTAGTTCGGCATCTTCTCCTTCCACCAGTTTAACCTCATCGAACTGTTCCAACTGGAAACGGACATAATCTTCATCAGTCCGACTTTGTTCTTCAAGTTCTGTGAGCTTGGTCAGTTCCTCTGCCACTTTGCGATATGCCTGATAAGCTTCTCTATAACCGGAAAGTTCTTTCTCATCATTGGCCAGTGCATCCAGAACATTCAGCTGAAAATCTTCTTTATTCAGCAATAGGTTCTGATGCTGAGAGTGTACGTCAATCAACTGTTCGCCCAACTCCTTCATCAATGCAAGCGGAGCCGGAGAATCATTTATAAATGCCCGGGATTTACCTGAAGCCTGCAATTCTCTTCTTAGAATACATTCGTTGGAATCGTACTCCAACTCGTTTTCATCAAAGAACGATTGCATCTGGTAAGAAGAAATATTAAAATGAGCTTCAATCACACATTTGGAAGCGCCGTTTTTTATGGCTTTCACATCTGCTCTTTGCCCAAGTAACAGACCAATAGCACCTAAGATAATAGATTTACCCGCACCCGTTTCACCGGTAATGACAGAAAAACCTTTATCAAAGCTTATATCAAGAGTGTCAATCAGCGCATAGTTTTGAATTGATATAGATTGCAACATAATTTTATTTCGAAGACTTTATTTTATCCCAGTCATTTGACAGAGCGGGATTGATATCAACTAACATTGTATACACTTGTTCTTTTTCGCCTGGCGTACCTTTTGAATAGACATTAACCAGTTCGTCTTTCTTTATTTCGGTAAACAGCTGTGGCAAAACAGACAATGGTTTATTTTCTTTTGCTTTTTTAAGTTCCTCTAAAGAAGAGGTTATTTTTGCCCTTCCCCTATCTGCGTTCTGCGCCATCTCATCCAGCCCCAGCCGATGGTAATCATATATCATCTGACGGAAAGGTTTCATATTCTCATCCAGATAATCAGAAATTATTCCGTGACGGTTACGACTGTCTTCAAAAGCTTTCCAACCTGTTTCGGATAAACTCTGGGCTGCAGTCACAATGCTTTCGGCAGCTCTCAGAACATCCGTGCCTCCCATTGGAGCCATGGAATCCATATCCATACCTATTATCAGATAGGCATAGTATGCAATAACCGCCGTAAGATTACTGTCTATCTGATTCTCCCTAAGTTCCAAAGGGTCGAACTCCAGATACGTAAAGTTTAAATTTGCATCCTTGAAATTAAAAAGCGTAGTATTATAACTTGCATCGAATACCGGACGATTGGCCTGAACAATAAGTTCACATTTAAAAGCACCATCATCCGTATGCTGTTTCACTGTGATATTCATACTACATGATATCCGTTCGGCAACACTGTATTGTGCAGAAGTCCATTTACGATCATTGATAAATTCCGTCAATGCAGTCTCCAGTGTTTTAAAGACCTGCGTATTTGTTCCCTGAATCTGCGAATAGTTGATATTCACCTTACAATTCAGTTCCTGAGCCTTTCCCGCCATAGAGGAAAAGAGGAGCAAAAAGCTAAAACAAGTACAACGGAATGTATTCTGAATGATCCTTTTATTCATTTTCGCCTTTTTGATTATTTAATCAACTGAGCCAACCGGTCAATGATATCTGTAGCCACTTCACGTTTGCTTTTCAACGGATAATCGGTCTTTCCGTTCTTATCAATGATTGAAATTTTGTTTGTATCATGGCGGAAACCGGCACCCTCATCATTCAGAGAATTAAGAACAATGAAATCAAAGTTCTTTCGTTCCAGTTTACTCTGAGCATTCAGAAGTTCATCATTTGTTTCAAGAGCAAAGCCAGCAAGCAATTGGTCTGCCCGCTTTATCTTTCCTAGTGAAGCCGCAATGTCCTGAGTAGGTTTCAAAACAACCGTTAGCTCATCACCTTTACGCTTTATTTTCTTATCAGCTACTACTTCAGGAGTAAAGTCCGCTACCGCTGCACACAAAATTCCGGCATCCGACGAAGGATAATTAGCAACAGAAGCTTCATACATTTCCTGTGCTGTTTCAACATCAATGCGGTGTATATTGGGGTGAACCGTTTCTATTTGTACCGGTCCGGCTATTAAAGTAACTTCAGCACCTCTGGAAGCACACTCTTCAGCCAAGGCAAAGCCCATTTTACCAGATGAATAATTACCAATAAACCTTACCGGATCAATCTTTTCATAAGTAGGTCCCGCAGTTATCAGTACTTTTTTTTTTGAAAGGTCTTCCTGTTTAGCAAAGAACTCCTCAAGCACACGGATAATTTCTTCCGGTTCTTCCATTCGTCCTTTACCTACCAGATGACTGGCCAGCTCCCCTTCTCCCGGTTCAATAATGTGATTCCCGAAAGAACGAAGTGTTTCAATATTCTTTTGAGTAGAAGGATGAGCAAACATATCCAGGTCCATTGCCGGAGCAACAAAGACAGGAGCCTTTGCAGAAAGATAAGTGGTGATAAGCATATTATCAGCAATCCCATTAGCCATCTTTCCGATTGTAGATGCCGAGGCCGGAGCAATCAGCATCACATCCGCCCAAAGACCTAAATCAACATGACTGTTCCATGTACCATCTCTTCCCGAAAAGAATTCGCTGATTACAGGTTTACTGGTCAAAGCAGATAAAGTAATGGGAGTAATAAATTCTTTTCCGGCCGGAGTAATCACAACCTGAACCTCAGCCCCTTTTTTTATCAGTCCTCTGACAAGATAGGCAGCTTTATAGGCAGCAATACTTCCCGTTATTCCTAGTATAATTTTTTTTCCTTTCAACATACACCTATTCTTTAATCGGCTTATTTACCGTTAAATTCGCGCAACTTAATTTTTGTAAGAACAGCTTTTGTATTTAATGTAAAATCGCTATTCAGCATCCATGAATAATAACCCGGATCTTTCTTGAAGACTTCTGTAACAGACATGCCTTTATATTTTCCAAAATTAAAGACCTCAACTTCATTTTCATCATAAACCACCCTTCCGGCAAAGTCTACGTTCTTATTGTAAGTAGAGAAATCGGCAAGGAAAGCCATGTCGTTTTGTAAGTCAGCAGGATAGCGGTCAAGCTGTGCTTTAAGTACCTCGTATGTAGCACGGGTATCTGCTTCAGCAGTATGAGCATCATCAAGATCTTTCTCGCAGTAAAACTTGTAAGCTGCAGAAAGCGTTCTTTGCTCCATTTTATGAAAAATAACCTGCACATCAATAAACTTACGCTTGCTCATATCAATATCCACGCCTGCACGAAGGAATTCTTCTGCCAACACAGGAATATCGAAGCGATTGGAATTAAATCCGGCAAGGTCGGCTCCTTCAATATCACGGGCAATATTCTTTGCCACTTCTTTAAAAGTAGGACAGTTAGCTATATCCTCATCGTAAATACCATGTATTTTTGATGATTCTTCTGGGATATGCATTTCCGGATTTATACGAAGAGTTTTTGATTCTTCATTTCCGTTTGGATGTACTTTCAAATAACAAATTTCTACAATTCTATCAGAGTTTATATTTACTCCGGTTGTTTCTAAATCAAAGAAAACAACCGGATTCTTCAGGTTTAAGTCCATTTTATATTATTAATCATTTAACATCATCGGCATCAGCAACATCAGCAAGTCATCGTTTTCGTCCTGTTCCACCGGAACAATAACACCTGCACGAGACGGATCAGCCAATTCAACAATCACATCAGAAGCTGAAATGTTGTTCAGAATATCAATCAGGAAAGTCGATTTAAAACCAATACTCATTTGAGCACCCTGATACTGGCAAACCAAAGATTCTTCGGCAGAAGTTGAGAAGTCGATATCCTGTGCAGAGACAACAATCAGATTTTCCTGCAAATGCAGCTTAATTAAACTGCTTGCTTGTGAAGAGAATACAGACACACGCTTAAGAGCACTGATTAACAGCAAACGGTCAATAGTGGCCTTATGAGGATTATTCTGAGGAATTACTGAGTTATAGTTTGGGAAACGGCCTTCGATAAGACGACACACCATGCGATAGTTCTCAAGAGTAAATACGGCGTTTCTGTCATCAAATTCAATAGCTACATTTCCTGCTTCTTTTGATAAAAGGTTTTTTAGTAATCCGGCGGTTTCTTAGGCAAAATAAATGCAGCTCTTTCACTACCTTTAGCTGCAAGAGTTTTACTGCGAGCCAGTTTATGACCGTCGGAAGCAACAAGTGTAATATCATCAGTGGTAATATCAAAGTAAATACCATTCATTACCGGACGAAGTTCATCATCTGCCGTAGCAAAGATGGCACGGTTAATACCGATCAGCAAAATATCAGCCGGTATTTCCAGGCGAACAGCATTGTCACCCAAAGTAGCCGACAGAGGGTATTCATCAGCATTCTGTCCTACCACACTATATTGACCATTCTGATATTGCACAGAGATTGCATACGTTTCAGTATTAACATCAAAACTTAGCGGTTGTTCCGGAATTTCTTTCAATGCATCCAAAATTGTTTTTGCACCAATAGCGAATTTTCCGTTTGCATCGCTTTCATTTACCTCAAGAGAAGTAACCATCGTCGTTTCACTATCCGACACAGTTACAGAAAGTTTTCCATCTTCTAGTTCAAACAGAAAACATTCTAAAATTGGCAATGAATTTTTAGAGTTAATTACACGACTTATTGCTTGCAAATGACTAGATAAAGCCGTACTCGAAACGATGAATTTCATACTTATTTCAGTTTAAATTATTATACTTATAATGAAAGACAAAGATAAATAAAAAGATTCTCTAAGCAAAGAAAAGATTGAAGAAAAAAAGTAAATCATTAGCTTTATAAAACATAAAACACTATTTTCGCAGCCCGAATTATATAACAAGAATATGGAAATAAGTGGAAAAATAATTGCTGTCCTACCTCTGCAAAGCGGAACAGGAAGAAATGGAACTGAATGGAAGAAACAAGATTATGTAGTTGAAACACATGATCAGTATCCAAAAAAAATGTGTTTTAACCTATGGGGAGACAGAATTGATCAGTTCAGCATCCAAATGGATGAAGAGGTAATTGTATCTTTTGATATAGATTGCCGTGAATGGAATGGCAAATGGTTTAATGACATCCGCGCATGGAAAATAGATCGTAATGCAGGTGCAGGAGTAAATGCACAGCCTATGCAGCAATCGGCTCCGGTAGAATTCACAGCTACTGATGCTAAAGATGATCTTCCATTCTAAAGAAATACAGTCTGAATAACTGACAAAACCGAATATCTTTATTTTTAAGATGTTCGGTTTTTCTTGTTCTGAAAAGTTTATTCAGATAAATTCAAAAAAAACATTTAGGAAGTTAGTCTCATTTAGAATAAAAGATTTACCTTTGCACGTTTTTTAATTGGGACAGTTTTATTATAAGGTTTGCAAGTATTGCAGAATGAAATGAAGAAGATAATTTTAGGTGCTATCGCATTGCTTTTACTAGCATCTTGTAATAGTAAAAAAGAAAAGATAGATCCTTTTAAATCACTAACAAATTTAGTTGATTCAGCAAGAGAGGATGTAGATTCTATTGAGAGTGATTCCGTTCAGGAAATTCCTCAATTAATTAAAGCTGATGAGACTTTTGATGACTTTCTTTTTAGTTTTGCATCTGATATCAGCCTGCAACAAAAAAGAATTCATTTCCCCCTTACTTTCATTAATGGGAAAACTGTAAGCGAGATAGAGCAGAGATTCTGGAAGAAAGACAATTTATTCACAAAGCAGAGTTACTACACTATGATTTTTGATAAAGAGTCTGATATGGATCTTATGACTACTACTAAACTGAAATCTGCTAAATTCGAATGGTTTTATCTGAAAACAAATAAAATAAAAACATATAACTTCAAGCGTGAAAGTAATGGCGCCTGGATACTAAACTCCATAGCTCTAAATTCTATTAAAAGTAATCAGAATGAAGGCTTTATAGAATTCTTTCACAAATTTGCCTCTGACAGTATTTTCCAACGATCACGTATTCATGTGCCACTGACTTTTGTGACAACAGATCCCGATGACGACTTTTCTATTCTGGAAACTACAATGGAAATTAATCAGTGGTTCGCCTTTTCACCAGATCTTCCAACCGTAAGATTGTCAAATATCAACTATGGCCAAAGTAATTCTGATGAGTCCGGCACCAAAATACTTACAATGAAAGGTTTAGGAAACGGATTCTCTAATACGCTTTATTTCAGACGACAAGGAAAACAATGGGAGTTTTATAAATTTGAAGATTTAAGTAATTAATTAACTTACTTCTAATACCCCCATTATAAGCGGGTTGTGCATATCACATTTCATCTGATACGTTTGTAAATCAACGATTTTATGCACGCTCACAATAAAGCATAATCAGAATTTTAGTATATTTGCCTGCAAATAAACAAGAAGATGATTACAATAGAAAAACAATATTCTCTACTACTTCACAACACTTTCAGATTTAATGTAAAAGCGGATACATTTATTGAATATTCCAGCACAGATGATTTAAAACAGATTTTAAGTGATAAGGAACTCATAAGCGAGCCATATTTACAGATTGGCAGCGGAAGTAATTTACTCTTCACATCCGATTACAAAGGAACAATTCTTCACTCCAGAATTCATGGAATTGAAATCATTGAGAATGCCGACGATTATGTTCTGGTAAAAGTTGGTGCCGGCGTGGAATGGGATGAATTCGTTGCTCATTGTGTTGCTCAAGGCTGGGCAGGCGCAGAAAACCTGTCACTCATTCCCGGCGAAGTTGGGGCCAGTGCCGTACAGAACATTGGTGCTTACGGAGTAGAAGCAAAAGATTTAATTACGCAAGTGGATACTTTGGAAATTGCAACTGCAAAAGAGCGCACTTTTTCCAATGCAGAATGCAATTACTCCTACCGTCAGAGCATTTTCAAATCAGAATTAAAGAATAAGTTCATTGTTACCTATGTTACTTATAAGTTAAACAAGCATGCGGTCTTTAATCTTGAATACGGTAACATAAAAGCAGAACTGGAAAAATATCCCGAAATATCACTGACAACCATTCGTCAGGCAATTATAGATATACGGAACAGCAAACTGCCCGATCCTAAAATTGAGGGAAATGCAGGAAGCTTCTTTATGAATCCCATTATTCCCCGTTCACAATTTCAGGAACTGCAAACACAATTCCCGAATATACCGCATTATGATGTGGATGAAGATCGTGTAAAGGTTCCGGCCGGATGGATGATCGATAAGTGTGGATGGAAAGGAAAAACGGTAGGACATGTGGGAGTTCACAGCCAACAAGCTCTGGTATTGGTTAATAGAGGAGGTGCAACGGGAGATGAAATTGTAAATCTTTCCAAGGAGATACAAGCATCGGTAAAGAAATTATTTAATATTGAGATTCATCCGGAGGTGAATTTCATTTCATAAAATCATGGAAATTACAATATTAGGAAGCGGAACGTCAACAGGTGTGCCGGAAGTGGGCTGTACCTGCCCGGTATGCAGATCTTCAGATCCTCACGATAACCGACTTCGGGCCTCAGCATTGATTCAAACAAAGGGAGTAAATATTCTGATTGATTGCGGACCCGACTTCCGCGAACAAATGCTTCATAGTAAATATGCACGTCTGAACGGTGTGCTTATCACTCATGAGCATTACGATCATGTGGGCGGGATAGACGATCTTCGTCCTTTTTGCCGTTTTGGCGAAGTTCCACTTTATGCAGAAGATGACACTGCCCGCCGGTTACGAACACGCATGCCATATTGTTTTGCCGAACATAAATATCCGGGAGTTCCTCAGATATCAATTACCAATATTACATCTGAGGTTCCTTTTTATATTGACCAGGTAAAAGTATTGCCTATCCGGGTGTTTCATGGTAAAAGCCCAATTGTGGGATACAGAATTGAGAACATTGCCTACATAACAGATATGCTCACAATGCCGCAAGAGGAGTACGACAAACTGAAAGGATTGGATTGTCTTATTATGAACGCATTGAGAACAGAGCCTCACCTTACTCATCAGAATCTGAATCAGGCCATTGAAAATGCAAAACGCATTGGCGCGAAACAAACCTGGTTTATTCACATGAGCCATCACATTGGTCTGCATGCTGAGGCAGAAAAACAACTTCCTCCTGATATGCATTTTGCTTATGACAGGTTGGTGATTAAACCTTAATTGTTTTTGTACGTCTAAGAAATATGAGTTCCGGCCGGGGACAATATATTTACTTTTTTGTTTAATATAAAACAGACGTAAAATGAAAACAAAATTTTTTGTAACATTAGCCATTGTGCTGATGAGTGTATGTTCTTCACTGCAAGCCGGTCAGCCGGACAGAGATAAAAGAAATGGTGAGTTTCCCAGCAAGCAGATGATTAAAGAGTTGAATCTGAGCGATAAGCAGATTGAAAATCTCCAGAAAGCTGACAACGAATTCAAAGCCAAAGTGCAATCTTTCCGTGATCAGAAGCAAACTTTCAAAAAGGAAATGAAAGGTGAGATGAAGAAAATGAAAGACGACCGAAGAGAAATGCTAAAAAACAATCTCTCAAAAGATCAATACATTGCTTATCTTGAAATGCAGGTTGACAGACTTCAGAAAAGAAATTTCAGAGACGGTAGACTTCATGCCCAAAGACCACAATTTGGTCCTCAAAGACGCCAAGGCAACCCTCAAAGACACCAGGACGGCCCTAACAGGGAAAATGCTCCTGAGCCATCTAAATAAAACTAACTACATTTTACGACTAAACTTTATTCTGTATTCTGATTATACAGTGCCGGAATCATTGTTATATATTCCAGCATCGCAGCTCATATTTATCTTGTAATCAGAAAGATTATTTTTTAAAAACACATAATTTACACTTTTAATTAACCAAAAAAAAAACGTAGAATGAGAACAAAATTGTTTATGTTATTAGCCATTGTGCTAATGGGATTATCTTCTACCCTACAGGCTCAGCCCGGCAGAGGAAGAAAAGCGCCGGATTTTCCAAGCAAACAGATGATTGAAGAGTTAAAGCTAACCGACGATCAGGTTGCCAATCTTAAGAAAGGTGATACTGAACTAAGAACTCAGATGCAGACTGTGTGGGAAAAGAAAGATGTTTCCAGAGAAGAAATGAGAGAAGCAATGGGCAAAATGAGAGAAGCCCGCAATGAAATGGTTAAAAAGAACCTTACTCCGGAACAGTACACTAAATATGTTGAGCTAGAGAAAAAGAATCCAAGAAATGGTCGCGGACCTCAGGGAGGCAGACCTGGTGGTGATGGCCCTCAAGGTGGCGCTCCAACGGAATAGCTGAACAAGATTCATAATATAATGAAGGCTTCTGTTTCTTACCTATAAGAGACAGAAGCTTTTCTTTTTAACTGCAATTCTCAATAGCCTCAAGCTGCACGTATATATATTTTACGTGGTGGTGACAAACTTATAAAATAACTTCTTTTATATGTCCCGTGATAAAATTTGTCACTCCCACCACCAAAGGGTTTCAGAAGGAGACACCTTGTTACCCCCTTAAAAACAACCTTTATAATTCTATTTTTTCGGGATAAAAATATTCAAAAATAAAATTGGTATTAAACATCTGATTATATATACTTTAAGCATCAACTCAATAGAACATACCTTGCAAGTAGCTAAATTCTAAGAGCTAACGCATGTCTCTATTTTTTATTCACCAGCCTTTTTAATTTATTCTCCAATAAACAGGCAAGCATTGGAGTATAAATAAAATCCATTCTCCAATAAATTAAAAAGAAAAGCATCATAATGAAGAAGTGCAAAATCAATGTTTTATGCACATCTTCATTATGATGCTTTTTATAAGGTGAGGTCCCTGTCGGCTACTCTCCTATTCAGAGTTTCTTAAAGGATTCTGGCTTTCAGTTTTTCAATCATGTCTACAGTCATACTCTCCAGATTATACTGAGGTTTCCAGCCCCACTCTTCACGAGCGCAAGTATCATCCAGGCTATCCGGCCAACTATCTGCAATGGCTTGTTTTAAAGGATCAACATCATACACCATCTCAAACGAAGGGATGCTCTTCTTTATTTCTGCATAGATATTTTCAGGAGCAAAGCTCATGGAAGCAATGTTGAATGCATTGCGGTGAATCAGTTTTGTTGGGTCAGCTTCCAACAGAGAAACTGCGGCATGTAGTGCATCTGGCATATACATCATATCCATCAATGTACCTTCTTTTATAGGGCAAACAAACTTCTCACCTTTTACTGCCGAATAGTAGATATCTACAGCATAATCAGTTGTTCCGCCTCCCGGAGGTGTTACATTGGAAATAATGCCCGGGAAACGAACGGCACGGGTATCAACTCCGTACTTATTATGATAATAATCACTAAGAAGCTCGGTGGTTACTTTTGTTACGCCATACATAGTGCAAGGACGTTGAATTGTATCCTGCGGGGTTTTAACATGCGGAGTAGTTGGACCAAATGAACCAATTGAGCTGGGAGTAAAAACAGAGCAGTTATACTGACGGGCAACTTCAAGAATGTTGAGTAAGCCATTAATTCCCACGTTCCATGCCAGCATTGGTTTACTTTCTGCTACAACGGAAAGAAGAGCAGCAAGGTTATAAATAGTATCAATCTTATACTTCTTAACAATCTCGGGAATCATGTTAAGATCAACTACGTCAGCTACTTCAGATGGACCGGAATCGCGAAGCTCACCCTGAGGTGCCGCACTCGGAATGTATCCGGCTACTACATTATTATTACCATAACGTTTACGCAACTCCATCGTGAGTTCTGAACCAATTTGACCGGTAGCCCCAACTACCAAAATATTTTTCATAGTGCTTACTATTTATTTGTTATATTATACTGCAAAGTAAGCACATTTTTTATTATTATAAACTCAAAAACCTTGTTTATTCAAACAATTATATTGACTTTTGTAAAGTGTTTCACAGAAACAACTTTTAAGTTATGTAATCGTATAAATAGTAAGCAAATAAGTTAAAAATATAATTATGTATAATAAGATGAAAAATTATCTCAGTGATACTATTGCTGAGATTAAAGAAGCTGGTCTTTATAAAGAAGAGAGATTAATAGAAAGTGCACAGCAAGCAGCCATTACAGTAAATGGTAAAGAGGTACTGAATTTCTGCGCAAATAATTACCTTGGATTGTCTAATAACTCTCGCCTGATTGCCGCTGCCAAAGAAATGATGGACAGACGCGGATACGGTATGTCGTCCGTGCGTTTTATTTGTGGTTCACAAGATGTTCACAAAGAACTGGAAGCTGCTATTTCTGATTATTTCAAAACTGAAGATACCATTCTTTACGCAGCATGTTTCGATGCCAATGGTGGTGTATTTGAACCATTACTCGGAGAAGAAGATGCCATTATCTCAGACTCACTTAACCACGCTTCAATCATCGACGGAGTTAGACTTTGCAAGGCAAAACGCTATCGCTATGCAAATGCAAACATGGAAGAACTTGAAAAATGCCTTCAGGAAGCACAGGCACAACGTTTCCGTATCATTGTGACCGACGGCGTTTTCTCAATGGACGGTAATGTAGCTCCGTTGGATAAGATTTGTGATTTGGCAGATAAATACGATGCACTTGTTATGGTAGACGAATGTCACTCTGCAGGTGTGGTTGGAAAAACCGGTCATGGCGTGAATGAACAATTCAACACTTACGGCAGAATCGATATTATGACAGGAACTCTGGGCAAAGCATTCGGAGGAGCCATCGGCGGATTCACTACCGGTCGTAAAGAGATTATCGAACTGCTTCGTCAGCGCTCTCGTCCTTACCTGTTCTCAAACTCTATTCCACCGGCAGTAGTAGGCGCAAGTATGGAAGTATTCAAGATGCTGAAAGAAAATAATGACTTGCACGACAAGCTGGTTGAGAATGTAACATACTTCAGAACTAAAATGATTGAGGCCGGATTTGATATCAAGCCCACTCAAAGCGCCATCTGTGCAGTAATGCTTTACGATGCAAAACTATCACAGGAATATGCTGCTAAATTACAGGAAGAAGGAATCTACGTAACAGGATTCTATTATCCGGTAGTACCAAAAGATCAGGCCAGAATCCGCGTTCAGCTTTCAGCCGGTCACGACAAAGTTCATTTGGACAGATGCATCAATGCTTTTATCAAAGTTGGAAAAGAACTGGGTGTACTAAAATAACTTGAATGAAGGTCTTATATTATATCTATCAAATCTGCATTGCACTTCCTATAATTCTTGTAATAACATTATTAACTGCATTAATAACTATTGCAGGATGCACATTGGGAAGTGCACACTTTTGGGGATATCACCCAGGTAGAATATGGTCACGACTGATATGTTTCTTTTTACTGATTCGCGTAACTGTTCATGGCAGAGAAAACATTAAAGGAAAAACATCTTATGTGTTTGTGGCAAACCACCAGGGATCATTCGATATATTCCTAATCTATGGCTATCTGGGAAGAAACTTTAAATGGATGATGAAGAAAGGAATCCGCAAGATTCCTTTTGTTGGAAAAGCCTGTGAAGAAGCCGGACATATTTTCGTTGACAGAAGTGGTCCCAAAAAGGTTATGGAAACTATCCGCAAGGCAAAAACCAGTCTCACAGAAGGAACATCCGTAGTTGTATTCCCTGAAGGAGCACGCTGCTTTACCGGTCACATGGGATACTTCAAGAAAGGAGCATTTCAGTTGGCCGACGACCTGCAACTGGCTGTTGTACCGCTCACGATAGATGGTTCATTTGATATTCTTCCCCGCACAGGGAAATGGATTCAGAGACACAACATGATACTGACCATTCACCAGCCAATACTCCCAAAAGGAAAAGGAATTAAAAATGTACAGGACACTTTACAGGAGTCTTACATAACAATAGAAAGTTCCATCCCCGATAAATACAAAGGGATGGTACTTAATCCCGATCAGGATTAATTCTCAGTAACAGCAGCAGGTTTGTTAGTCATAGCCTGTTGTTGTTGGCTTTGTTCCATCATCTGATGTTCCTGAATTGATTGCATATTCTCATGCGCTTTAGACACATATTCTTTAATCAGAGGATTATTCTTAAATTTATCTGGAGAGTTCTTCACAATCTCTTCCATAGCAGGAGTCATCAACGGATAAGGAAAATTGCTGGACATCATAAGGAATACTCCCGGGCCCAGTACATTCTCATAATTCTCAGCAATAAAAGACTTCACATAAGCATTCATTTCATTGTTAAGCTGATCACCCTCCTTTGTCAGAATCTGGCTTATTTCTGCAGGATCTACACCATTAAGAATCATTTTAGCTTCCTTATGGCTCAGGTCTTCAATTTTTGCATCCATAGATGCCTTCTTATCTACAAATGCATATAATTTATCGTTCAGAGGAGTACCTTTTACTGTTAGTTTTGTATTAGATATATTTATATCTATATTTCCGCCCTCCAATACCATAGGCATAATATTGTCATCATCCATAAAAAGAGATACCATTTGCACAGAGTCTACGCTCCCTTTCATTGTAAATTCGCCATGCACCACTTCAGCCGAGTCAACTGCTACCCATTGACCATCCTTAGCCACTTTGAGAAACAGTTTCTTTCCGTCCAAACTTGAAACTGAAGAAACACCTGTTATTTTATAACTTTTGCTGCAAGAAGTCAATACCAGTAAAATGAAGATTAATGAAGAATAGAATTTAATCATATTATGACTGAATAAATATTTGCGTTATTAATAATTCAAGGCAAATGTAACACCAATTATTCAGTCAGAGAAACATTTTATCAATATTTAAAACTTTTACAGTTGAAAAACTCAAAACAAATAGAATATTAACTGATAGATGGATTCATTTACTCATTTATATAACTGGCAGGGAATAACAGAGTTAGTGTTAATCCGTATAAAGATTAGGCAATAAACATTTCAGGTATTTATAAAATATAGAATCTGACAAAACATTACTCAAAAATTGAAACTATAGGATTGCTTAATTCTAAAGTATTATAAAATCATCATTATCCTTAAAATGTTATGAAATAGTTTAAAGAATGAATAAATATTAAATCATATATTTGCAATTCAAACGAATTACTAATTATATAATTACATGAATAAACAAAAAATCTCTTTGTTTGTACTATTGGTACTTGCATTTGCATCCGTAAAAGCGGATGAGGGTATGTGGTTACTTCAGTTAATGAAAGAACAACATTCCATTGACATGATGAAAAAGCAAGGTTTGCTGCTTGAAGCAGACGATGTGTATAATCCAAACGGAGTTTCCCTTAAAGATGCTGTAGGTATTTTTGGAGGTGGATGTACGGGTGAAATTATCTCTTCTGAGGGACTAATCCTGACCAACCATCACTGCGGATATGATGCCATCCAGCAACACAGCTCTGTAGACCATGATTATCTGACTGATGGTTTCTGGGCTAAGAACCGCAAAGAAGAGATTCCTACTCCGGGACTTGCCTTCACTTACATTGAAAGAATAGAAGATATCACTGATCTTGTTAACACTCAGATCAAGGAGGGTAAAACTACCGTGATTGGTTCTTATACAAACGGCTACCTTACAAAGCTTGCCGATCAGTTACTTGCCAAAAGCAATTTAAAAGGAAAACCAGGAATCAGCGCTCAGGCTCTTCCATTCTACGCTGGAAACAAGTATTATTTAATGTTTAAGAAAAGATACAGCGATGTACGTATGGTTGCCGCTCCTCCTTCAGCTATCGGTAAGTTTGGCGGAGAAACAGACAACTGGATGTGGCCACGCCATACCGGCGACTTCTCTATGTTCCGTATCTATGCCGACGCCAATGGTGAACCGGCTGAATACAGTCCTAACAATGTTCCTTTGAAATGCAAAAAGCACCTCACTATCTCTTTAAAAGGAGTTCAGGAAGGTGACTATGCCATGGTTATGGGTTTCCCGGGAAGAACTTCACGCTACCTTACTGCTTCGGAAGTTAAAGAACGCATGGAAGCACAGAATGCTCCAAGAATCCGTGTACGCGGTGCTCGTCAGGATGTGTTGATTGCCGAAATGAACAAAAGCGATAAAGTACGTATTCAGTATGCAAGCAAATACGCACGCTCATGCAACTACTGGAAAAACTCAATCGGAATGAACAAAGCAATTGTAGATAACAAGGTTATTGAAACTAAATTTGCTCAGGAAAACAAGTTCATTGAATTTGCCAAATCAAAAGGCAATCAGGAATACATGGATGTAGTTAAGAAGATAGACGATGATATTTCCAAAATATCAGCTAGTGAATACCAGGCAACTTGTTTTCAGGAAGTATTCTTAGGAGGCATTGAGTTCGGTACTCCTTATCTTCTTTGTGATACGCTGAAAACAGCTTTGGATAAAAATGATAAAGTTCTGGCTGCTTCCATGATTGAGAAGATGAAGAAATCATATAGCCAGATACACAATAAGGATTACGACCATGAGGTTGACCGCAAAGTGGCTAAGGCTCTTCTTCCATTGTATGCAGAAATGATTCCGGCCGAACAACGTCCTGCTATCTATTCAGTAATTGAAAAAGAATTCAAGGGAGATTACAATAAGTTTGTTGATGCTTGCTATGACAATTCTATTTTTGCAAATCAGGCAAACTTCGACCGCTTTATAAAGAGCCCTTCTAAAAGTGCTTTGGAAAAAGATTTAATGGTAAAATACGTTCGTGCAAAATACGACAAATTAAAGGAACTATCTGAAGGCAGCAAGTCTTTATCAGAATCACTTGCTTTGCTTCACAAAACTTACGTTCGTGGATTAAACGAAATGAAGGAACCTGTTCCCTCCTACCCGGATGCAAACTTCACCCTTCGCCTTACTTACGGTAATGTAAAATCATACGATCCGAAAGATGGAGTACACTACAAATACTTCACTACCATGAAGGGAATCATGGAAAAAGAAGATCCTAACAACCGCGAATTTACTGTTCCAGCAAAACTTAAGGAGTTGTACAACAACAAAGACTTCGGACGTTATGCAATGAAGAACGGTGAAATGCCTGTTTGCTTCCTTTCTACAAACGACATTACCGGTGGTAACTCAGGAAGCCCGGTTATCAATGGCAAAGGTCAGTTGATTGGTGCAGCTTTCGATGGCAACTGGGAATCATTAAGCGGGGATATCAATTTCAACAATGATCTTCAAAGATGTATCTGCGTTGACATCCGTTACGTGTTGTTTATCGTAGAAAAGCTTGGAAACAGCAAGCACCTGGTTGACGAAATGACTATTGAAGAATAAAATAGCTTCTTAAATTTATGAAGAAATTTCTATTTACAGCCGCAGCATTTATGTACTTCATGGGCAGTTATGCTCATGAAGGCATGTGGATGTTGCCCGATCTCAAAGAGCAGAATGCCGCTGCAATGTATGAACTGGGACTGGAAGTTCCCATCGACCAGGTTTATAATCCGGATGGTATCAGTATCAAAGACGCAGTAGTGCACTTTGGTGCAGGATGCACGGGTGAAGTTATTTCATCTGAAGGCTTGGTTCTGACAAATCATCATTGCGGATACAGCTACATACAGCAACAAAGTTCGGTGAAACATGATTACCTCACCGATGGTTTCTGGGCTATGACCCGCGAACAGGAACTTCCCTGCAAAGGATTGACAGTGACTTTCATTGATAAGATTCTGGATGTAACCGCTTACGTGCAAGACAGATTAAAGAAAGATGAAGATCCCGAAGGAGTGAATTATCTTTCGCCTAAATATCTGGCAACAGTAGCTAAGAAGTTTGCAGAGGAGAATAAGATTGAGCAAACTCCATCCACCGTTCTTGAGCTGAAAGAATTTTACGGGGGAAACAAGTATTACCTTTTCGTGAAGACTGTTTATAAAGACATCCGTATGGTTGGCGCCCCTCCCTCTTCCATTGGTAAGTTTGGAGCCGACACAGATAACTGGATGTGGCCTCGCCAAACCGGAGACTTCTCGATGTTCCGTATTTATGCGGACAAGAATGGAAAGTCTGCCGAGTATTCCAAAGACAATGTTCCTTTAAAGGTAAAGAAACACCTCACACTGAATATCAGTGGAGTGAAGGAAGGCGACTTTACTATGACCATGGGATTCCCCGGACGTAACTGGCGCTACATGATTTCCGATGAAGTGGAAGAACGTATGCAGACAACTAACTTTGCACGCGACACCATCCGTGGCGTTCGTCAGAGAGTAATGATGGAAGAGATGCAGAAAGATCCGGCCGTACGTATTCAGTATGCCAGCAAATATGCCTCTTCTGCCAATTACTGGAAGAATGCCATTGGAATGAACGAAGGACTTGTCCGCTTAAAGGTGCTCGATACAAAGAAAGAGCAGCAAGAAAAACTTCTTGCTTATGGCAAAGCTCACAATGAAGATTCTTATCAGAAAGCTTTTGATCAGATTCGTTCCATCGTAGCGCAGCGCAGAGATCCAATGTATCATCAGCAGATTATCGGCGAAGCATTGGCTAGCGGAACAGAATTCTCTAAAGTTCCTTCTACATCGGCTTTACTTAATGCATTAAAGGGTAAGGACAAGGAGAAAATAAACGCAGAGAAAGAAGCTTTAAAGAAAGCGGCAGACAACTATTTCAACAAGGATTATAATCCGGAGGTTGACAGAAAGATATCTAAAGAGATGCTGAAAGTCTACACCGCACTAATCCCTGAAGGAAAAAGAATCAGCATCTTCAGCATAATCAAAGATCGTTTTAAAGGAAACTCCTCAGCATTTGTTGACGCTTGTTTCCAGAACTCTATCTTCGGTTCAAGAGAAAGCTTTGATAAGTTTATTGAGAAGCCATCAATCAACACCATTGAGAAAGACTGGATGGTATTATATAATCTTTCTGTAATCAACGGACTGGCAGAAACCGCCAGCGCAATGAAAGAGTTGGATAAAACTTACAATGCTGCTCACAAAACATGGGTAAAAGGAATGATGGAAATGAGAAAAGCAGAAGGAAAGGCAATCTATCCCGATGCCAACTCAACATTGCGCCTCACCTACGGCCAAGTACTCTCTTATGAACCAGCTGACGGTGCGGTGTATAATTACTATACCACACTAAAAGGAGTAATGCAGAAAGAAGATTCAACCAACTGGGAATTCGTTGTTCCTGCCAAGTTGAAAGAGTTGTATAATAACAAAGACTTCGGACGTTATGCCATGAAGAACGGTGAAATGCCCGTTTGCTTTATCACCAATACAGATAACACGGGAGGTAACTCCGGTAGCCCTGTATTTAATGGTAAAGGTGAATTGATTGGTACAGCATTCGACCGCAACTATGAAGGATTAACCGGAGATATTGCTTTCCGTCCTTCCTCACAGCGTGCAGCAGTTGTTGATATCCGTTACACACTTTTCATCATCGATAAGTTTGCCGGAGCTTCGCATCTTGTTAAGGAAATGACGATTAAGGAATAAGCATAGCATATTCTGTTTTGATTACTCGGCATGAGTTACCAAAATGAGAAAAGTAACGATAAAGGGGAAGAGTTAATCTTCTCCTTTTTGTTTTTTATAGGGGATTGTTTTGAATTTATCATCTATATGACCAGATAACAGTTGGGTGGATTTCAGAGGTAATATAGAAAAATGCACTGTGAGAGTGCAAATAAAAGCAAATATTGCACTGTGATAGTGCAATTATTTATATCTTTGTTTTCTAAATCTATAAAGTATGGACAAACTATTTGAACATTTCCATAAGCTACTGCGAGACCAGAACACAGACTTTCATCGCTACATCTATTCCAAAATAAACTGGAATAGCAGAATGATTGGGCTTACCGGACCAAGAGGTGTTGGTAAAACAACTTTAGTGCTTCAACATATTAAGCAAGATTTGAATCCTAACGAATCATTGTATGTTACTGCAGAAGATTTCTACTTTGCAGATAAAAAACTGATAGATTTAGCAGACTTGCTTACTAAAAAGGGCATTAAATACCTCTTTATTGACGAAATTCATAAATACAAGGATTGGTCTAAAGAGCTGAAACTTATTTATGACTATCATCCCGAATTAAAGATTGTCTTTACTGGTTCATCTGTGTTGGATATAAATAAAGGAGCATCAGATTTAAGTCGTCGGGCTGTAATGTATCAGATGCAAGGATTGTCCTTCCGTGAATATCTGAAATTATTTCACGGCATCTCAGCAGATGTTTATACCTTACAGGATATTATAGCACACAAAGTAAAAGTGCCGGGTATTGATCATCCACTTCCTCTCTTCGAAGAGTATTTGAAAAGAGGTTATTATCCATTTGCAATGGAAGATGAATATGACTTGCGCCTACAGCAAATAATCAATCAAACACTGGAATCAGACATACCACAGTATGCGGATATGAACGTATCCACAGGCCGGAAACTAAAACAATTACTTGCTATCATTTCTAAAAGTGTACCTTTTAAGCCTAATATAAGCAGTATTGCCACAATGCTTGGAGCAAGTCGCAATAATATTGCAGACTATTGCCTTTACATTGAAGAAGCCGGACTTATAGCACAACTGCGTGACAACACCGGAGGCATCCGCGGATTAGGTAAAGTAGATAAAATTTATCTAGACAATACAAACCTAATCTATAATCTGGCTCAGGACACTCCAAACATTGGAAATATAAGAGAAACTTTCTTTTTTAATCAGACAAAAGTAAATTACGATGTTATAGCATCCCCTATATCCGATTTTCTGATTGATAATATAACTTTCGAAATTGGAGGCAAGAACAAAGGGCAGAAGCAGATTCAAGGAATTGAAAATAGTTTTGTAGTAAAGGATGATATTGAGTTTGGCTATACTAATATTGTACCGCTCTGGCAGTTTGGTATGAGCTACTAAATTTATAGTATTTTTTGCATAGATAATCGATAAAAAGTCTATTATCTATGCAAAAAATACTATAATTAAATATTCACTTAATATTTCTAATTATGACAAAACATTCTGAAAATAGCTTAGTATATGCATACCAAGAATCTAAACTTACTTTCGTTGATAATGTTCCCAATGGAAAAAAATGTAATTGCAAATGTCCTTTTTGCGAAGAAGAAGTTATAGCATATAATGGTGGAAAAATACAGGCACATCATTTTACACACTCAAAAAGCTCAGACTGTGGTGAATCATCCCATGAATCCATTATTCACCTATTAGCGAAAGAAATATTAGAAGAAACAAAAAAAATAAAATTACCTAAATATCCAGGATTAATCAATAATATAAATAAAGAGGTTGTTTGTATTTTCGATAAAACTATCTTAGAACAGTATATAAAAAATATTGATAAGAAAATTAAACCAGATGTGATAGGAAAAAGAATTAATAAAGAAGACATTTTTATTGAAATATTCTATAAACACCAATGCGATCATATCAAAATTCAGAAGCTCAAAGAAGGAGCATATTACTGCTTGGAGGTTTGTTTAGGTGATATTCCTTGGAATATATACGATGATCTAGGGAATAGGGAAAAACTAAAACAAATATTTGAAACAGGAAAACTAAATTCATGCTCCAATATAATAAGGTGGATAACAAATCCATATTACGAAAAGTTACTTGTCAAACAAAACAAAAAACAAGATAAAGAAGAATGTGAATTCACCGATAATAGTTCATATGAATTCCCATTATATGAAGTCAGTCAATATTCTAATAGTTTTAGTTGCATTGAACGAGATCAATTTAAAGAACGAATGAAGGATATATCTTATGAATTCCCAGTTGAATATGTTTCCTATATTTGCGATTTGCTAGATAAAAAATCATCTGTAATAGATCTTTACGTAGAAGTTCTTACTGACAATCCTTTTTATCATGATGGAGACTATATAGATCTGATTACGCTTTTCATTTGGACAGGAAATGAAGATCTAGTTGATCGCATAAAGAAATGCCTATTAAAAATTGATATTAATTCAAGATCAATATCAATAATTTATGCTTTTCAATCAAGAGGTCTTTGCTTTTATGATGACGACCACCCTTATGAATTTAACGCTTACAAACAAGGGTCAAGCAACCTAGAACATATCTCTTACTATTTTGACATAATAAATGGTTCATCATTTGAAAAATACAAATTGCTATGTGATCATACAATAAACGTAGTTATGAACTTAGTCCTTTCAATAAAATATAAGAAAATTTTATTTGGAGAAATACTTCAATGGAATTCACTCATTAATCAAAATAAAAATTTCAGAAAAGATTATTGGCAATACATTGATGTTGCTTTGGACAATTGCTTTGACGATGAAGACTTTACAAGGCGAGAACATTTTCAGAAAATGAATAATAGTAAAAAATTTAAAAAGCCTATTAATTTAGAAAGAAGTACTTTGCAAGTAGATAAGAGTTCTGATATTTACGCTCTTTTAAAAATCATTTTTCCTGATATATATAAATAGTTAATCATCATAAAATCGAAGTTCTCTTTATGGGATTTTTGGCTTTACATTCAAAAAGTATTTGATATGCTATAACCCTTTTTAGTATTTAAGTGACACCATCTTAAATAGTTTCGATGCCATGTATGAAAGTATAAAAAGTTCCACATCATAATGCAATAACCAAAGAAAAATAACTATATTTACAATACAAAACACCAGCACCCCATACATGCAATCTATCTTCAATAAAATAAAGCAAACCGATGCTTCTGGTAATAGTTACTGGATGTCAAGAGATCTATGTGTATCTTTAGGATATTCCGATTACAGTAAATTCAAAAAAGTAATTGACAAAGCAGAAGATCTGTGCCAGACAAACAACAAGAATAAAGACGATCATTTCGCCCACGTGAGCGATATGATCCAGGTTGGTAAAGGTGCATCCAGAAAGGTAGAAAATATAAAGTTATCTCAATATGCTTGTTTACTTATTGCTATGCAGGCTGACGGGAAGAAGGATGAAGTCAAGCTAGCCAGAGAATATTTTTCAGGGAAGATTGAAACAGAGGAAAGTATTGATATAAGGGAGAATGCAGACATTATTTTCTATAGTAATCCGGAAGGAAATCTACGTGTGGAGCTTACCTTTGATGGTGCCACATTCTGGACTACACAAAAAAGAATGGCTGAGATTTTCAATGTTGAAGTACCAACTATTAACTATCATCTACAACAAATATTTGAGTCGGGTGAGCTTAATAAATTTTCAGTTATTAGAAAAATTCGAATAACTGCCGATGATGGCAAACAGTATGAAACGATGTTTTATAATCTTGACGCAGTTATTGCCGTTGGTTATCGGGTTAATTCAGTCAAAGCTACTCAATTCCGAATCTGGGCAACTCAAGTACTAAGCGAATATATCCGAAAGGGATTCGTTATGGACGATGAACGTTTTAAGAAAGGTGATAGCTGGAGTAAAGAGCACTTTGAACTTGTATTGGAACGCATTCGTGAGATTCGTGCTTCGGAACGAATGCTTTACCAGAAAATCACAGATATATATGCTACTGCAGATGATTACCAGAAAGATTCTCCAACCACTAAAGAGTTCTATGCAAAAGTGCAGAATAAACTGCATTGGGCCATAACAGGACAAACTGCCGCAGAGATTATTTATACACATGCCGATGCAGCTAAACAGAAAATGGGATTAACGAACTGGAAACAAGCACCGGACGGAAAGGTTCTAAAATCGGATGTAGGCGTAGCAAAGAATTATTTATCTGAAACCCATATTAAAGAATTGAATCAAATTGTTTCAGCCTATCTGGATTTAGCAGAAAACAGAGCCAAACGAAGAATTACCACTACAATGGAAGATTGGGCTAAATTCTTAGATAGTTTTCTTGAACTTTCTTCCTACCCTATTCTTTTAGATAAAGGAAAAATTAATGCGGAACAGGCGAAGATTAAGGCTTACGAAGAATATAATAAGTTTAGAGTGATTCAGGATCGTGACTATCTTTCTGATTTCGACAAGGAACGTAAACGGATTGAAGGTAAAGATGAATAACCAAGAAAAAAAACAATTTTCCAAAATCATCTCCCACCATCTGCTACTAAACGCACAAAAAGTCTTACAGCAAGCATTCTCAGCTGGTAGCAGATACAAAATCATCTGCTACTAATCAGCATCATCTGCCACCAACTTTATTCTCATTATAAAGAACAGTAGTAAATATTGTCGTTGTAATATTATAATAGAACCTTTTTTAGTACAAGATAAAGATTTAAAAGTAACAGTATCTCTATTTGGATTATCGAAATAATTTTACTACATTTGTAAAGGAATATAAGTAAGCCCTCAGATGAGTGCTCATGGGTTCACAGTTGAAAACCCATAGTTAAACAGTTGCAGGTATCAGTAATTATATGTAGCTTTGTAGCAATTAAAAATTAAGGCTATGAAAGGTGCAATTTATTCCAGAGTATCTACTGAAGATCAGGACTATAGTAAACAGACAAATGAACTAAAAGATTATGCTAAGGCTAATGGCATAGAGGTCGTTTATACTTTTGAAGAAAAGATTAGTGGCTTTAAAAATGACCGAGAAGAATTTGAGAAGCTAAGACAGCTTACTAAAAATGATATAGATATAATTCTCGTATGGGAGTTATCCAGATTAAGTAGAAAATCTATTTACTTACAGCAGCAAGTAAGAGAATTTGCTGATATAGGTATATGTATCTATTCTAAAAAAGAAGGTTTACACACATTGAACGAAGATGGTTCTGATAATCAACTTGGAATGTTTGCTATTGGCATTACATCTATGATAGCAGAACAGGAAGTAGCCACATTTAAAGCCAGAACTATTTCATCTAAAAGAAATAAGATTTTAAAGCAAGGTAGCAGTTATACTTATAAAGCTGCTTATGGCTATGACTACAATACAGAAACAAAGAAGTTATCTATAAATGATGAAGAAGCTGAAGTAGTAAAGAGAATCTTTCAGCTTTCAGCAGATGGATATTCCTGTTATAGAATACCTGTTATTTTAAATGGTGAAGGCGGTAAAACTAAAGGTGGTAAAAACTGGACAGTACCCACTATATCTTCTTTACTTGTTAATACTGTTTATAAGGGAGAAGCTAAACTAAGATTAAAGAGCGATAAGCCAAAGGAAGGAAAGAAGTACAGGAAGGTAACAGAAGCTGCTACAGTAAAAGTACCTGCTATTGTATCTGCTGAACTGTATGATCTGGCAATTAGTAAAATGAAAGAAAGAACTATCAGAAGTAAAAGCAGTGGAGTTAAACACTTTCAATTATTAAGAGGATTAATTAAGTGTCCTTACTGTAATGTATCTTATACCTACAGTTCTTCTAAAAGTGTTTATTGTTGTCACGATAGGTATGCTAAGGCTACCAATAAACAGACAGAATGTAAATCTAAGTCTATTAAGAGTCATAAGATTGAGTATATTATCTGGGAGACAGTAAAGGTCTTATATTATAAAGAGTTGGCTAATAACAAAACACAAGCAAATCTTAAGCCTTTAAAAGAAGAAGTAGAAGAACTGGAAAAGAAGATAGCTGGACTGGAAAAGAAACAGGCAGAATTAACAGATAAAGCTAATCTAATTGTTAATGCAGCTATTGAAATTAAAACACAGTTCCCTAATCTACCAGATCTTTATACTAATAAGCTAAAAGAAGCGGATTCAATAAATAAAGAAGCAGGTAAATACTTACAGGAAAAAGAGATTATACTTAAGCAGATTAAATCTAAAGAAAACCAAATAGAAGCTATTCAATCTATTTCAGACATAAATTCTATAGTCAATACTATTACTGATGAAACTGAGAAATATGATCTAATCCATAAAGTAATTGATAACATAGTTATATACAATGATGAACGTACATCTTCTATTATAATCGTAACATTTAAAACTGGGCAGGTTATTTATATTGGCTACTATTCATCTAAAAAGTATAATTACTACACTATATTTTATAAGTCCAATGATGTGTTTTTTGATACTGAAAAGAAGAAAGGATATATTAAAGGAAATATTATATCTGGGTTTAGTCTATCTGTAGAAACTAAAGAATATTCTATTACAGATTTTTTAAAACAGTTTGATACACCAGAAAATAGATATTATTTCTAAAAATGTGACCTGTTAGTAAATATATTTTTTACTTTTGCAAAGAACATATAAAAAAAGTAAGTACTATGGGATTATTTATATTTATTCTTGTTTTAGTCTTAGGTATCACATTATTTATTCGTAAATACAATAAACAAGATGCAAAATCAGTTGATAGTAATCAAAAAGAAGAAGTTAAAAATATTTCTAAAAATACGATTGATGATATATCTTATTATATAAGCAATAACTATAAAGTATTTGGTTTATCTCCTCGTATAGGGTTTAGCTGTTATGAACTAAAAGGTGCAAATTTTAGAAATCTAAGTTTTGCAGAATTAGGACAATTTAAAGGAGGATATGCTATTGCTGAAACAGATAATGAATATGATAAATGTGCAGTGGCAATTTACAATGATAAAAATACACACGTAGGTTACTTGCCTAAAGGTAACAAAAAAACGTATAATTATATACTAGACAATAGTGGTAAAGTAGAAGCTTATGGTGTTATTGGATACAAAGAAGGTTACAATGGAGGAGATGGTATTTTTTATGGCTCTGTATGTGTAAAAACAGGATTATCTGCTAAAGAGAAACGAGAGCTACAAAAGAAGAATAAAGTAAAAGAAGAAACAGAAAAGCCTACCTAGAATTAACTAAGTAGGCTTTGTGTTATTGGAGAACTGTATAAATTTTATGTATATGCAAAATACTAGGTTTTGTAAGTTTTGTCTATATCTTCCAATTAATATCAGCGTCTCACTTTTAAAAATTCTTCCTTCGTGATAGCATTACCGTTGTAATCATAGTATAGTTCACCTGTAGGATTACAGTCTTTGTCACACCTGAAAATAGCAGCAATTTTTCCTTTACTATCGATATATTTTGTCTCTATACCATAGCCGTCCTCGTATTTGATTTCAATAGTGGTGCAATACTCATTACTCCCCTTTCTTACACCAATGCCAGTGAATGGTTTTCCTGTGCTAGAGTCATAAGTTCTGTATTGGTCTGCATTCAAATATAATTCAGTATCTGCATTCTTTCTGATTTCTGAACTTACATTCTTTTTAATTTCTGAACAACTATATGAGATTATTAAAGCTAAAAACAAGATTAATTTAAAGTTTGTTTTCATAGTACTATAATTATAAATTAATATTTAGATATGTGTTATTTTATATACAAACTTAATAATAATTTATAATTTATATCAAAAATTATCTTTTTTAACATACACTTTTGCTACTGTAGCAGGTATCATTCAAACATCTTTATCTTTTTTCCCTGCATCTACTGCTGTAGTTCTATTGCAGTATATATTATTTTGTGAAGCTGTATTAATAATATTACCTGTACTATATCAATAAACAATATCTTTACCAAAGAAATTTATATAGTAAGCAAAATCACAGTCATTATTTTCTTTAGCTTTTAATAAAGCTTTTAATTTACTATCTTCTATAAGATGAGTATTATAATCTTTGTATTTAATATCCCTGCATTTTATTTCAGCTACTACCTTTTTACCTTTATATGTGAAATAGTAATCTACAGGATTAAATTTATCTGTTGTTGGTTGTTGATCTGTTGCTCCTATTTGGTCTAGAAATGATTTTAATAAGGTTCTACCTTTATTTTCTAATTCTTGAAATTTATCCATTGATAAGACTGATTGGTTAGTTATTTTGGTTAGTTAATTCATCTATTGCTTTGTTTACTTCTTTAGCTACTCAATCAATTACTACTTTTATTGTTACTCATAAAAGATAGATTCCCAATATATCAATGATAGCAAGTAAAATAATTAAAAATGTAATCATAGTATTAAGTTTTATAGGGCTATTTCTCCGGTATCTGTATTGGTAGATTTATAAGGAACACCAGTCAATAGCCAGTAAGACCAACTTTCTAAATCTTTTATCTCTTTAAATTCTTTGCTTTTTGCACTTAAATAAATTGCTTCATATTTTGTTAATGAAAGATTATTCTGTTTCTTAAAGGTAATTATACTTTCCATACCTTCAAAAATGCTTTGTACTTCCTTTGGTATTTTACGAGGTTCATCTACTATCAAAGATTCTACTTTAAGTGTTCAAACATTATCTGTAATTTCCAGTAAATCTTTTGCTATTAGTTCTTCATTATACTTTTTGATAGTCGTTTTACTCATTTTGAGTGCCTTTTCAAGTTCATTTAGTGATTTATTTATATTGTATGAATGAGGTTCTGCAACACTAAAAAGTTTAATGATATAGCCTTTTATTTTGATTGATAAATCTAGGTTTATAAGTGTTTTACTTATCCTTCTATAATGTTTTGGTATAGGCTCTTTAAATGTATAGGTGTTTCTAGTAACTCTATTACCATTTTTATAAGATATGCCATCTTCTGAATCTACTCTGACTTCTTTACTTTCTCTTAGTTTATCGGTAAATGATTTACTTTTATTGTTACCATTATAAGCCGTAACCTTTTCACCAACGAAATCAGCTAACTGATCTAAAGTTGTATCAGTTTTTAATTCCCGGTCTGTGGTTAGTGATAATATAAATAGCCTGTAAACATCTGAGCAGCCAAAGTTCATTATTAAGCTATTATTCATAATAGTATAACTTTTAAAGGGAAGATTCTTTTGTTTCATTGTATGGCTCTCGCTCTTTATAGGTTATTATTTCTGAATCTGGATTTATTTGATCTTCTGTAATTTCAATGATATATCTATTTCTTCTTAGCCATTTAATATTTGTAGTACTTAAATGGTTCACTTTTCTTAGCGTGCTAAGTTTGTCATAAACTTTTTTGTCATATAGTCACATAACAGTAATTATTGAAAGGTTTAAAATTGTATTTATCTGATGAACCCGCAAGGGTTCTGAAGATACTAATGGAATGTAGTATAGGAATGTAGAGTACTAGGAAATAATCTTACTTTGGGAATAGGAAATATTTCTTTAAACAGAAAAATAAAACCAGATTTTTTATCTGGTTTTATTCGGCTTAACCTAAAAAAATCTCACAAGGTTATGTATCTGAGTAAATTAGTAAATTTAAAATTCCGGTAGAATGTATTGATAAACTTTGGAATATTTCTCTTTCTCTTATAATACAAAGATAATACATTTGTAAAATTAAAATTGCACAATTTGCATTCTTATTTATTTAAGACACTCAGGAGCTTCTGAAGTCAATATTCTGATGTTTGATTTGGGAAAATCTAAGATTTAGTGATTGTGTTCCTTTTGATGGCACTCTTTGCAGATACTCTGTAGATTGTTGTAGTTGAAAGCCATTTCCCGACGCTTTAAGCCTTCATAATTCATAAATGATTGGATATGGTGCACATCTTCGGCAGGCTTGATAAATCCTTTAGCTAAACATACTTCACAAAGCGGTTGCTCCAGTAGTTTGGCATCTCTTAATTTTCTTCATCTGGTAGTATTATATACTTCCTGTCTTTCCTTCCTTTTATTAGACTTATTCTGTGGTGCTGGGGCTTTCTTTAGTGTTGGCATCTTCTAAATAGATTTGATGTTTATAAAGTTCTTTCTGATCTTGTTTTATCTGGAAATTCACCATTTTAAGCCTGTAATCTATGTAATTCAGAACTTGTATTTCATCTATTTCAGACAGTTCTTCCATTACTTTTATAAGTGTATTGTGAAATATATCTTCTGAGGTCTGGCACATAGCCAGCTTAGATTTGTCTTTTACATACTTAGATCATAGTTTAGTATAGTTCTTTTCTATAATAGCAGATACATCTTTATTAATAGTAGCTTTATTACCTACTTTTCTAATTTTAGGAGCTTGTTCTTTATCCGGGTACAGAATATTAAGTAATTCTGCTTCTGTAGTGTTTCATTGTTTACAAGTACTTTCTATCCCATTATCATAAATATGTTGTAGTAGTGTTTCTTTAGTTGGTTTTTGTTTCTTCATAGTATTTGTCTAATAGTTCATTATTCTTATTAAAAAAGTCTTTCATTATTAATCTAACTAATTTAGCTTTATCTACTTTGGTTGCTTTATGAAGTATATCTAAATTTTGGCTCAAATCATTATCTAATCTTACTGTGATACGTGTTTGCATTGATGTTAATTTCATTGGTTATATGCTTTAGGCTCCTTGTAAAGATACAAAAATTTCACCAATAAAATTAATGATTAGGTAAAAAGCTAAAAATATTGGATTGAGATTCATATCTTTGTATATAATTCAAATCAAATATGTTATGCATTTGAGAAAAAAATGGGAAGAAAGTTCTCTACTAGAAAGAATAATTATTATAATAATTGGTGTAGCCTTATTTATGCTAATTTTTTATTGTGCGTGGTTTTTTGGTGTACCTTCTAATGATTCAGGCGATTGGGGAGACTTTGGTAGTTATTTTGGCTCAATAACTGGATTGTTAGCTTTTGCTGGTGCAATATATGCCATTATAAATTCTAACAAGCAAGCCAAAGCTACAGAAGAGAGAAGTGTATTTTTTAAAATGCTTGAATTATATCAAATACAAGCTGAAAAAGTTGCTTCACTGCACTTAGAAGAGAATCTAAAGGAAAAATTAGTGCAATATGTTGTTATAAATGAGATGATAAATGATAAACTTGATTTAAAAAATAATATTGAATTATATGAATCTGCTGCTAGTATGTTTTTTCGATACACAAATACTATTCAAACTAAATCAGGCTTTATAAGGAGAATGTGTGCTGAAGAAGAACTACAGTATTTTAAAGAAAATATCAATATTGACTTACTAAAGAAAAAACTTAAATCATATCTTGATAAAATGGATAGTGGTAAATGTTTTAATTGTAAATCATATTACAACTATGCTAGTAGTGTAATTAATAGCAAAATAGTAAGTAATGATATCATATCAATGTATAAAGCTTTTCGTTATGTTGGTGATTACATTTATAAAAGAAATGGATATATATTAGGACAATATTATCGGAACATATATTATCTAATGGATATGATTGCTGATTTTAAAGGAGTTAAAACTTACTCAAAAATATTTCGTGCACAACTATCTCAGCACGAGTTGCTTTTATTATTCTATAATGCAGTGAGTAGTCAATCAACTAAAAAGACAGTTCGTTACCTTCTGACTTATGAAATATTCAATAATATTAATCCTGATGATATTTATTTATGTAATTCTGATGAATTTAATAACGTGCAGGATTACATTACAAGTGTTTTAAATGAATACTTAGCTGATCCCAACAATAGAGAAGATTAATTTATTGGCAGCCATTAATTAGGTTTCATATTAGAAATGATAAAAATATTTTTAATATGGGAAAATATACAATTCCAGAGGATATAGAAAATGATGCTACTGAATATATGGCAGATGTACTTTCAGAGCTAGAAAGCAGGAGAATATTAGAAGAAGTAGATAGTGCAGCATTAACTATGTTAGCACGCAATTATTCAATGTTTATTAAGGCTTCTAAGCAGTTAGAGATAGATGGTCTGACTGTTACTAGTGATAGAGGTAATATAGCACCACACCCACTTATAAAGATAGCTAAAGATGCACAAACGCAGGCAATGAAAGTAATGCTGGAGTTTGGTTTAACTGCTAAATCCAGAACCAAACTACCAAAGAAAGATAATGAAGATGCTGAACCTTCACCTTTTGAGCAGTTTATAAAAGAGGGAAAGGAAGTTAGATAAGATGAAACTTTACTATGATTACTGTAGTAAAGTTCTTAATGATGAAATAACAACAGGTGAAACTATAAAGCTTGCTTGTAAGAGATTCCAGACTGATCTTAGAAGGAATGATCTGGAGTTTAGGGAAGACAAAGTAGACAGGGCTATAGCATTTATAAGCACACTCAAACACTTCACTGGTAAGCATTCAGGCAAACCATTTATTCTGGAAGGTTGACAGCAGTTTATAATAGCAAACATTATAGGCTTTTACTGAAAATCTACAGGAACCAGAAGATTTACCAGCTCTTACATTGAAGTTAGTAGGAAACAAGGTAAAACAGCTTTAGCTGCTGCTTTATGCCTTTACTACTTAATAACTGACGGTGAAGATGGTGCTGAAGTTCTTTTAGCTGCAAACAGTAAAGAACAGGCTAAAATAGCCTTTGATATGTGTAGTAACTTTGTCAAAGGACTAGATCCCAAAACTAAATACTTAACACCTTACAGGGCTGATATTCTATTCAGAAGTACAAACAGTAAACTCAAAGTACTGGCTGCTGATGATAGTAAACTGGATGGTTTCAACGCTTCATTTGGTTTACTGGATGAATACCACGCTGCACCAAACAGCAAAGTAAGAGACGTTATAAAGTCCAGTATGGGTATGCGGGAGAATCCCCATTTATGTACTATTACTACTGCTGGATTTGATAAAACACTTCCTTGTTATCAATTAAGAACTGTAGCTATAGAGGTTTTGAACGAGCTAAAAACAGATGATGAAATGTTTATAGCTATTTATTCATTAGATACTGAAGATGATTGGAGAGATGAAAAGAACTGAATTAAGTGTGCTCCTAACTTAGATATTACCGTTACTACCAAATACATTAAAGGACAGGTACAGCAAGCAATTAATAACCCTTCTGATGAAGTAGGTGTAAAAACCAAAACACTAAACTTATGGTGTGATTCTTCTAATATATGGCTACCAGATGAATATATATTAAGATCCAGTAAACAGGTTGATCTTTCTTCTTTTAAAGATGAGACTTGTTACATAGGAGTAGATTTAGGAGCTACATCTGATTTAACAGCAGTAGCTTATCTGATAGTTAAAGATGATAAGTACTATTTCAAAGTGCACTATTATCTTCCAGAATCTGCTTTAAAAGAAAAGGTAGACAAAGAACTTTATAAGTGCTGGAAGCAACAAGGCTTACTAACTATAACACCTGGCAACGTTACAGACTATGACTATATAACTACTGATATGCTTAAATATTCTGATGTAGTTAATATTGTTTCTGTGGGATATGACAAATACAATGCTACACAATGAGCCATTAACGCAACTTCTGAAGGTTTACCACTGGAAGAATACAGCCAGTCTTTAGCCAATTTTAATAAACCAACCAGAGAGCTGGAGAGACTTATTTTATCTGGTAAAGCTGTAATAGATAACAATGAGATTAACAGATTCTGCTTTAGAAACGTAGTACTAAAATCAGATCATAATGGCAATGTAAAACCAGATAAAAGTGTAGGCAAAAAAAAGATTGATGGTACTATAGCAATCATACAGGCTTTAGGAATGTATTTAGAGTGTCCACACTATTCTAATGACATATTTACAATATAATTTAATGGGAAATTGATTTAAAAGAACAAAGAAAGAACCAGAAGATAAAGAGGAAAGAAGTTATTTCTTTGATTCTCTTATGTATAATTCTAATGGTGGTTATACTACTAATAAAGCTATGCTACTATCTGCTGTCTATAGATGTGTAGATGTAATTAGCTCTTCAGTGGCACAACTTCCTTTAGAACCTTACTTTATAGATTCTTCTGGTTATAAAACAAAGTATGTAAACCATCCTACTTACTATTTACTGAACAAAGAACCTAACAGCAAAATGAGCAGGTTCACATTTATACAGGTATTAATAGCAAGTGTACTTTTAAGGGGTAATGGTTATGCTTACATAGAAAGAGATAAAAGTGGTAATGCTATCTCATTACAGTATTTAGATCCAGATTTGGTAACAGTGGTTACTACAGACAAGGCTAATAAACAGATGTATTCTGTTACTGGTTTTAATTATCTGGTAGAACCTATTAATATAATTCATATACTAAACTTTAGTTATGACGGTATCAATGGAATTAGTACACTATCACACGCAAAACAGACTTTAGGTCTATCTACTGATTCTGAAGCACACGCTGCTGGATTCTTTAAAGGTGGAGCTAATTTAGCTGGTATCTTAAAAGCGCAAAGTTCACTTACAAGCAAACAAAAAAGTGATTTAAAAACAAGCTGACAAACAGCCTTTTCACCTTCTACTGGAACACCTAATGGTGTAGCTGTTTTAGAAGGTAATATGGACTTTCAAGCTATAACAGTAAGTCCAGCAGATGCACAGTTATTAGAAACAAGGGAATTTAATGTAATTGATGTTTGCCGGTTCTTTGGTGTTTCACCAGTTAAAGCATTTGATCTTAGTAAGTCCAGTTATTCAACTGTAGAAGCTACTCAACTGGCATTCTTAACAGATACACTTTCCCCATTATTGGAGAAGATAGAACTGGAATTTGAACGCAAACTTTATAAGCCTTCTGAAAGAGATTGCATTGATATTAAGTTTGATACTTCAGCTTTACTAAGAGCTGATAAGGCTAGTCTGGCAGAGTACTATAACAAGTTATTCCAGATAGGTGTAATTACTCCTAATGAGATTAGAAAAGCACTTGATTTACCAGCTTTATCAGATGGAGATCACACTTTTGTACAGGTAAACGTACAAACATTAAAGAACGCAGTAAAAGAGAAAGAAGATGGTAAAGCGAATTTGTAAAGGCAGTGATATACAGTTAAACCTGAACATTAAAGATAAGTCTGGAAACACTCTTAGAATCTCTGATCTGGATGAATACACCATTAAGATCTTTACCACATTCAGGCAAACATTCTGTACTGGAAGTTGGGTAAAATCTACAGGTGTACTTACTAGTATTGTTGTTACAGATACAGCAGACATTCTACTTATAAATGCTGATGATCTGGCTAAACTGGAAGAAGGATTAATTTATTACCAGTACCATATCAAAACAGCTAATACATCTTATTCAGATGGCTATATTGATGAAGTGGTAGAAGGTGAAACCAGTTTCTATTTAAAGGATAACAGAATTTAGTATGAGTGAAACAGCATTAGATATTACAATCAGTAATACACCATTAGACATTAAACTTATAGAAAGTAATTACTCTATGCAACTGACTACACAACCTGCTGAAGTAATACAGAAAGGTGAATGGGGAAAGATTGGTGGAGACATAGCAGAACAGCCAGATTTGGCAGGGTATATTAATAAAGTAGTAGATGATAAGATGAATGGAATTAAAATACTAACTATTACAAATGAAGGAAATTAGAAACAGTAGCTGAGAAGTAAGAGCCAAAGAAGATAGCAGAACTGTAGAAGGTTATGCTTTAGTCTTTAATAAGGAATCCAGAGACTTAGGAGGATTTACTGAAGTGATAGAACCAGAAGCCATAGAAGGCATATTAGAAAAATCAGATATACTATGCTTACTGAACCATAACGAAGAAAGAGGTGTACTAGCCAGATCAAAGTTTGGAAATGGTTCTTTGCAGTTGGAAGTAGATAATACTGGATTAAAGTACAGGTTTGAAGCACCAGCAACAGCTTTAGGTGATGAACTTTTAGAAGGATTAAAAAGAGGAGATATAAGTACTTCCAGTTTTGCTTTTACCATTGATAACGACCAGTGGGAAAAAAGGAGTAATGGAACTTATCTAAGAAAGATCACAAAGTTTAAAGAGTTGTTTGACGTTTCACCAGTTTATAAAGAAGCCTATCCAGATACTTCTGTAGCTCTTAGAAAGATACAGGATTTAAACGAAGATGATTTAAAAGGATATTTTGAATTACTTAAAAGTAAAGTAAATTAATGAAGAACACACTAGAATTACTAGACGAAAAAGACCAACTAAAGAAAAGAGCACAGGAAATAGTATCTGGTGCTGAGAAAGAAATCAGAAAATTGAATGATGTAGAGAATACAGAATTTGATAGCATTACTAAGCAGTTGGCAGAGATTGATAACCAGATAAGATCTATTGAAGAAGAAAACAAACGTAACCTTAACAACGTAACTAAACAAACTAAAACTATGAAAGAGAATTTTTCATTACTAAAAGCTATCAATGACGTAGCAAACAACAGACAATTAGACGAAAGAGCACAGGAAGTAATTAATGCAGGTATTGCTGAATTTAGAAAGTCTGGACAAAATTATGCAGGTCAGATAGTTTTGCCTGTAGAACAAAGAGCTACTGTTTCTGCAACTGTAGCAACTGCTGGAGAAGAAATAGTAACAGAAGATAAACTGGGAATCTTAGAACCATTAAGAGCTAATTTAGTGATGGTACAAGCTGGTGCTTCATACCTTTCTGGATTAACTGGTAATGTATCTATTCCTGCTTATTCAGGCAGTAATGTAGCGTGAGCTGGTGAAACGGCTGGAGCTTCAGATGGTGCTGGTGCTTTCAGTGAAGTAACCTTAGAACCAAAAAGACTGACTGCTTATATTGATGTATCAAAACAATTCTTGATTCAGGAATCTTTGAGCGCAGAAGAAATGCTTAAAAGAGATATTGTAAATGCAATCTCCAATAAACTGGAAGCAACAGTATTAGGTTCAGAAGCAGCAACAAGTACACAACCAGCAGGACTATTAAACGGTGTTACAGTTTCTGCTACAGATGTAACCTATAAAGATATTGTTTCAATGGAAACAGCCTTAGAATCTGCAAACGTAAAAGGGAACAAAGTATTTATTGTTTCTCCATCTGCTAAAGGTGCATTAAAGACAACACTTAAAGATACTGGTGTAGCTGGTTATCTTATGGACGGTAACGAAGTAAACGGTTACAATACACTTTGTACTTCTGCTGTACCTTCTAAGGGTGTAGTATTTGGATGCTTTGAAGATTATGTAATTGGTCAATGGGGTGGAATTGATTTAACTGTAGATCCTTATACACAGGCTGCTAATGGTAAAGTAAGACTTGTTATCAATGCTTATTTTGATGCTAAACCACGCAGAACTGAATCTTTCCAGAAAGCAATCTTAAAGTAATCTAAGCAATGAATTATATTACACTGGAACAAGCTAAACAGCATTTACTGGTGGATATGGATTTTAAAGCAGATGATTTGTATATACTGGATTTAATTACTGTAGCAGAAGATACTGTGAAACAACATTTAGATGTAGTATCATTAAGTGAGTTAGAAGTGGGTGGTGAATTGCCACCTGCTATAATTCACGCAATGTTACTAATGATTGGTAACTTCTATGCAAACAGAGAACCTGTCACATTTACTACAGTAGCTAAACTTCCTTTATCTTATGAGTATCTGCTGGGATTATATAAACACTATGGCATAAAATAAGTATGAGAGCTGGTTTAATGAGAGAAACAATAACTATTCAGAAGCTGACTGCTACTAAAGATACCTTTGGGGCTACTACTTCTTTATGAGTGGACAAGTTCACTACCAGAGCACAGGTAACTACCAATTCAGGGAACAGGCTAAACCAGAATTACGAAATTATCCATACCTATAATTTAACTTTTACCATTAGGCTTTATCACAATGTAGAAGAAGCAGACAGGATTATTTATAATGGTAAGAAGTACAAAATAATCTCAATTAATAAAGAACTGTACAAACAGGCAATAACAATTATAGGAGAGCTTATAAATGAGTAATGAAGGTTTAGAAGTAAATGCTGAAGATGTACTAAACAAGTTTGCAGATCTTACAGGTAAAGAACAAAAGAAAGCTTATAGAAATGCTTTAAGAGCAGCAGCCAGAATCTTAGTAAAGGAAACTAAGACACAATTAAGAGGTATTGTTGGCAGTAAAATAAATAGCCGGAACAAATGAAACGCTAAAACTTTAGGCAGTGGTATTAAATTAAAAGTTGATAGAGAAGCCACAGAAGCCAAAGTACATATTATGGGAGACTTTAGGTTAAAGTTCTTTGAGAAAGGAACTGTAACCAGAACTCTTAGAAAGAATGGAGCTAAGAGAGGGGCAATGACAGCACACTACTTTTTTAAAACTGCTAAAGCAAATAAAGAGAAAGATATATTTGATTCATTAGATAAGCTTATTTCAGAATCAATTAATAGAGTAGCTAAAAAGTAAAAGAATGAGTTTACAAATAGGGAAAGCTATCTATGACATATTACATAGTAATACAGATATAGTAGCCAAATTACAGGATAAAATATTCCCTTTAATATCTGAACAGGGTACTACATTTCCTTTTATTGTTTACAGAAGAACAGGCATTATACCAGCTTATACCAAAGACAGATATTCAGTAAATGATTCTGTTACAGTAGAAATTATAGTAGCTTCTGAAAAGTACAATGAGAGTGTAGAAATAGCTGATCTGGTACGTTTGGCTTTAGAAGGGAAAAGGGGAACATATTCTAATATCTGAATAGAAGATATAAGGATAGTTTCAGCAGATGAAGATTTTATGGAAGATACATTTATTCAAACAATAACATTTAATATAACAACAAATGACAAATACAATAGTTAGAGGTTCAGACCTTATGCTTTTTTATAACGGTAAGTCTTTAGCTTATGCAACAAGTCATAAGCTTTCTTTATCAGGAAACGCTATAGAGGTATCCAGTAAAGATAGCGCAGAATGGACTGATAAGATAATTGGCAAATTAAGCTGAAATATTACTTCAGAGAACCTGTTTACAGAAACAGACTACACTTCTATGGTTGAATTGTGGATGGCAAGACAACCAATAGATGTAATTTTCTCAGTAAAAGATCCAGCAGCAACTACTGTTCCTGAAGCTGGCTGGACTCCTAAAGCTGCATCTGGATTTAAAGGAAAAGTAGTTATTACTCAGATAGAAGCCAATGCTTCAGATAATGAAAATGCAACCTATTCCATTACATTGGAAGGAACAGGTGCTTTATCTAAAATTACTGCATAATATAAACAGATAGAGGGAAAGCTGGAGCTATTGCTGGTAGCTTTCCCTTTTTAATTAATGATACTATGGAAATTACAATTAAGGACAAACAATATACAATCAGATATACACTAAGAGCACTCTTTATCTATGAGCAGATTACAGGCAAAACTTTTAAAATGCAGACTATAACAGATGAATACATTTTTATCTACTGTCTGATCTTAGCGAATGTGCCAGATATTGAAATGAGCTTTGAGGACTTTATTAATGAATGTGATACTAATCCAGAACTAGTAATTAGTATGCAGCAGTTTATAGCTAAAGAGATGGAGAAACAAGCAGCATTTATTAAGGATGCAACGGATGAAGATTCAAAAAAAAAGAATTAACCATTAGTGAGTTATATTCTTTACTGGTTATAGAAGGCGGAATAGATCCAGAATACTTTCTGGATAAAATGCAGATGTATGAGCTATCAACATTACTAAAGAATATCTTCAGAAAGAATAAGGAAAACTGAGAACAAGCCAGACTGGTAGCTTATGTTATAGCTCAAAGTAACAGCACTAAGCAACTTAAACCAACTGACATTATCAAATTTAGCTGGGAGAAAGAAGAAGCTGATGAAGAAACGTCCATTACTAAAGAGGATATAACCAGATTAAGAGAGAAAGCAACCAATTATTTAAAAACACTATAATATGGACTTAGTAACAAGACTACTTTTAAACACTAATCAGTTTGATGATAACATAAGAAACAGTACACAACAGGTACAGCGATTTCAAAATGTTGGGCAATCCATAACATCTACTATTGGCAAATTTGCTGGCATACTCGGTTTAGGTATGGGAGCAATGGAAGCATTTAACAGGACTATGGAAGCAACACAAAGTACTGGAGATGCTTTTGAACGTGTAACAACACAAGGAAGTGCAGCAGTAGATACTTTCTTTAATGCTTTATCCAGAGGTGACTTTAGCAGTTTCTTAAGTGGTTTGCAGAATGCCATAAATAAGGCTGGAATACTGGCAGATACATTAGATGAACTCCAAAGTAAATCCCTGTTTAACAATGTAAAGATACATACACTGGAAGTAAGGAAACAGCAATACTTAGACAAAGCACAGGACAAAACCCTTTCAGATACAGAACGAAACAAGTATCTTAAGTTAGCTACTCAAACAGATAAAGATATTAATGGCACAAAGGGAGATCTGGCTGGAACTAATAAGAAAGCTTATCGGGCAGGAATCAGATCATTAATAGCTAAAGGTGGTTATGAAGGTAAAGTTTCTGATGCTATGATAGACTGGTTAATTGATAATCCTGATAAAGTCAGTGAGGTAGCTGGTAAATACGATAAAAACAGATTGAAACTGGAAGGTGCTAAAGCTTCTACAATTACCAATAAGAAAGAATTTGTAAAAGCAAACAAAGACGCTGGCAGGTATGAAACACAATCCTTTGGAAAGATGGCTAAAGCATTCTCTGAATTACAAGAAACAGAGATAAAGAAATATACTGATTTAAGAGCTACTGCTGAAGATCAGTATGCCAGTATTTCTTCTTCTGAAAAGGAGATACATAATACATCTGCTAAGATTAATGGTAGCTATAAAGCACAACATAAGGGAAATTCTGGTAAAGGCAGTAAACCAAAAGAAGTTATTGCTGCTGGTTCTTTGGATGAGGTAAATAAACAGTTAGCAGAAGCCAGAAAGAAATATGATGCTGCTGCTACTGATGCTTTAAGAAAAGAACTGTTTCAACTTATACAGGACTTAGAGACTAAACAGGTACAAATAAACATAAGAGCCAAATGAGGTGATATAAAAGACCTTAAACCTGAAATGGCTGGTCTGGGTAATGCTGCTAAAGATACTGATCTTTCTAAGTTTAGTAAACTACCTACTAACTACAGTAATCCTATTACTAAGAAAAGTATCAAGATGAATAATGAATATGCAGACTCTTTAAATGCAATCAGTAATACATTAGGTGCAATAACCAATATGACTAATGAAGGTGCTTCTGCCTGGTTAAGTTGGGGTGCAACTTTACTAGGTTCTGTAGCTTCTGCTATTCCTGCTATTGCAGCTTTAACTACTGCTAAGACTGCTGAAGCTAATGCCAATTCTGCTTCTGCTGTTACTGGTGCTGTATCTTCTGCTGCACAAACTCCTTTAGTTGGCTGATTATTGGCTGGAGCTGCTGCTGCATCCGTAATAGCTGCATTATCCAATATTCCAAAGTTTGCTAATGGTGGCTTGGTATATGGAAACTCTATAGTAAATGTAGGAGAATATGCTGGTGCTTCAAGTAATCCAGAAGTTATAGCACCATTAAATAAACTGAAGAAGTTGATTAAGCCAGAAGAAGGCAGTGCTGTTATGGCTGGTGAAGTTACATTTAAGATAGCTGGTAAAGAACTGATTGGAGTACTTGGAAATTACAATAGTAGAATCAATAAAATCAAATAGGATGTACAGACTCAGATATTACTCAACGTTTAAGGACATAAACAATAATACTATCAGACTTGAAATATATAAAGACTCAGAAGAAACTGTAACAGCAGAGGAATTAATCCTTTCTGCTGATGCAGTATCAATAGAGTATAGTTCTGATGATTTATTCAAACCACTAAAGCAAAGTGGGTGCAGTATTAATGTTTTAACTGGTAAAGTCCTGACAGACTTATACACTGGTAAACTCAATGATGTTACTATCAAGATATATAAGAATGACAGCTTATTTTGGTTTGGTTACTTAACACCCAATCTTTATTCTTCAGAGTTCTCAACAGATTACGACCTATTGACTCTGGAGTTTATAGACAGTGTAGCACAGTTGGAAAACACAAAATACTCTTATATTGCCAGTAAGGGAATTATAAGAAGTTTCTATGAGATTATAACCTATATAATGGATAAAATAGATACTGGTAAGGCTATCAGTAAAATCTATCTCCAGAGTGCATTACAAATTAATTCATCTGATGATTTACTAAATAGCCTGATGATACAGGAACGAAATTTCTTTGATGAAGAAGATGAAGCGCAAACCTGTAAAGAAGTTCTGGAAGATATACTATCTTATTTAGGAATGAGTTTAATACAGTTTGAAGATAAATTTCTGATTCTGGATTATGAAGCTATTAAGGCAGGTAACTACTCATTTGTAGTGTATGATAGAACTGCTGGAACAAATGCAACCGTTACCCTTCCTTCAGATGTTAGAAACCTTTTAAGTATTGGTATTTATGAAGCGAATGCCAGTATCAGTTTAGGAAATGTTTATAATAAGATCAATCTTATAAGCAACAATAACAGTATAGATAATCTTATTCCTGATCTATTTGATGAAGATGATTTAGTAAATCAAAACACAGATGCTAATAAGTATTACGAGAAAACAGAATCTGATTATACTTATCTTACTGCTTACTTTAAGTCTAAAGCTAACTGGTTTACTTTCCAGATAGATGGAATTTTAGGTGGTAATAACATTCCAGAGATTACAGCAGATAATGTGAATACAGTAAATTTCGGTGCATTCTTCCAGAAAAACGATAGTTATAAAACAGCAGACGGAGAACCTGCTGGTTTAAGCTGGACTGATTATTTAACTATGGCTGGAGAGAAATTTAGTTTATTTGGTCAAGCACCTATAAAGCCAGATTGGGGTTCTTTCTTATCTTTAGTTGGTTCTGACAGAGTTATTTTCAAAGGTGGTTATTTCATTATCAATATAAACTTTAAACTGTCTCAAAATGCTATTGCAGATGATAGTATAGTTAGTAATGATGCTGTCTATTATGATGGCAAATACTCTATAGGATTCAAAGATACTAAGTTTGCCTGTAGGCTTAAAATTGGTGATTACTACTGGACTGGTGAGAAGTGAGCTTTATACTCTGATTACTTAAACAATATAGCGTACTATAGCAAAATCACTTATGAGGGTACTATTGATGGACAGTATAAATACTGGTATGAAGAAAACAGCCAGAAAGTATATATAACAGAAGAAGAATACAATAAAATCAATCTGAAAGACAGATTCTGGTTAGTAAGAAAGAATACAGTAAATGATAAGATCTTTGATACTTGATACTCTTTGACTAATCAGGTGAGTTATAAGAATAATCTGATTGATGCTGAAGAAGGTGTTTTAATCCCTTTACCAGATTATATACTAACTGGATATATAACATTTGATGTTTGTGCTCCAGACAGTTTAGGTACTATTCAGAACTACAGGACTGATAAAGAAGATAATTATACTTATGCTAAATATTGCCACATAAAAACGCTGGATTTCAAATACACTAATAATAAGCACTATATAGATACTTTTAACCAGAAACAGTATGATCCAGATATATTATACGCCAATGTAATAGATAGTGAGAATGTTACAGAACTGGATGATCTTACTTTAAAGGTAAATACCTACACTGATAAAGCTGGTAGTTATTCTTATGTAATTACCAAAGATTCTTCTGGTAATTATGATTTCGTAGACACTCTATATAATAAGCATTTATTAGCTAGTAAGAAGCAGGAAGAAACGATAATACAGAAGTATTCAGATTATTATAGCACTCCTAAATTTATCTATAGTAATTGCCTTATAAATAAGAATGTTAAGCCTTATACAGTCATACACGAAAATGCATTAAACAAGAATTTGGTAATAAATTCTGCAACTTATAATCTAAGTAATGATTCTGTTTCTGTAATTGCTACAGAACTTTAAACGATATATTATGCAAATAGAACAAAAACAAATACCACATAAATTTAGAAATAAGCATCTAATAAATGTAGGTTCTTATACTTCTGGTGGCAATAGTACCAATCAAATAAATAATACTAAGTTTAGTATATATGATGGCTTAGATTCCACTAATGCAGAAGCAGCTTTATCTGCTAATATGGGTAAATGATTACAGGATAATAAAGCTGATAAGACAGAACTTCATACACACGCAAACTTAACATATTTAGATTTAATAGATCAGAACCTATCTAAAATATCCAGTCCGTTATTCAGTAGTTTAAATATAACAACTGCTGTAAGTTCTCCGGGCTTTTTATCTGGTTTAACTGGTACAGGCTGAAAGATTGGATTAACAGAAAATAAGTCTTATGGTGAGTTTGATTCTTTACTAGTAAGGGGTGCATTTACAGCCAGTGAGTTTCTGTTAAATCAGGTAAGAGCTACTAATGGTAGCTTAGTTGTTAGTGATTCTGCAAAGATTAAATCTGTAACTGATAATGTAATTACAATCAGTGGAGAAGATAATAATATGATGGTGTTCCAAACTGGTGATATACTGAAGTGCCAGAAGTTTACAGGAACATCTGTTAAGATGTATAAGTTACAGGTAGAATCTATAATAGGCTTAACTTTCCAGTTCACCATATTAGAAGGTACTGCTGGACTGATAAAAGAAGGCGATACATTAGTAAGATGAACTTCTACTACTAATGACAGTAGAAAAGGACTGGTATATTTAACCAGTTCTGATTCTTATGCACCATTTATAGATACTACTTATGATGGAGTAACAAAAGCAAGATTTGGAAGGCTTGATGGAATTGTAGCTGATGGAACAGCTTTATCTGGTTATGGTATTTACTGTGATAACGGTTACTTTAAAGGGAATGTAGTTATTACTGGTGGTAATGCAGCCACTAAAGATTTTGTTCTTAATAACACAGCTAAACACTGTGGAGATTGGAAAGCAGATACAGCATATATTAAAAGTAGTATGGTTACTTATAATAACTGTACCTGAATGGCTCTGAATGATGTACCAGCCAATTACAAACCAGATACAGAATATACTCTTACTTCTTTAGGGAGATACTTATATTCTGGTGATGCACAACTGTCTATTAATACTAAAAATTGGGAACTCATTTCTGAAAGGGATTACTCAAAGATTCTGGGTTATACAGATTATGCTGATATGTTAGCTAAAGCTGAAGCTGGACAGACTATTATTAGTGGTGGTTATATCAATACCAATCTGATAAATACAAGTGCTTTGATTGTAAATGGTGGTCTGGCTACTGCATCTGATGTAACCACAACTTTAAGCCCATACCTTAAATCAGAAACAGTTATAGAGGGTGGCTATATTAAGTCTGGCTTAATAAATGTAGATACATTGTTTGCTAATAAATCAGTATCTGTATCTGGTGTATTTACTGGTTCTGTAGCTACTCCTTTTAAACAGCTACCTGAAAATGCGATTGTTTGAGATACGGAGTACACAGGTCACATAGATTTAGACTTTACTACAGGATTTAATTTCTCATTTCAGGCAAGCGTAGGCAAAACCATTACTTTAGTATTACCGTCTGGTTCTGAGTATGACGGTGTACAAAGTGATATACTGAATTATATGATTACTAAAATGGGTGACTACTTATATATTCAAGGCAGTTTTCTTATAAAGAACAAAGGCTTATCTGCTGGTATAAACAAAGTAGTTTTATCTTCTAATTGCCTATTGCAGCTTAAATCTATTAACGGTGGATGGTATGTACTTAATTCAAATGATTTTACCTTGTCTGGAACTACATTAAGTTCTAACTAATTAAACACAATTATTATATGGAAATTATAAACGTAAACACAGTAGATGTTATACAACCAGACAGTAATACACAACTGTTAGGGTTGCAGAATGGCAATCCTGTTAGAATTAGTGCTTCTGGGTTACTTAATTCTAGTAGTGTTCTTAAATGCATATTGCTTACAGAAGATGAATACTTTGCTATGACTAGCTGAGATTCTACAACAATGTATGTTATTACTGGTGCAAACGAAACAACTGGAGCACTGGAAATAACTTCAGCATATTTAGGAGAACTTAAATTTGCTACAGGTGGTGGTACAGATATTACAGGTATTCCTATTGAGGTTATACAGTTATCTGAATATGATGTTACCATTGAAAGGGGAGCTACTAAACTAATAACAGCAAGCTGGCAACCTACAGATGCAACAAACACAGTTTTAAGTTGGGTATCAACTAATACACTAGTAGCTTCTGTAAATGCAGGTACTATTACAGGCAATAATAAGGGAACTACTGTTATTACTGTTAAAGCCAGAAGTGGAGCTAAAGAAACAGTAAACGTAACAGTAGTAGTTTCTTTGGTATCTTTAGAAATAGAAGGTTCTGGAAAGATTGTAGCTGGTTATGATGAAGAACTGACTTTAGTACCAACTCCTTCAGATGCAGATTTGGATATTACATTATCTTCCAGTAACTCATCTGTTACTATAGAAAAGAGTATAGATACAAATAAACTGATAGCTAAGACATCTGCAACCAGTGGAAGTACTACAATTAAAGCAGTTAATATAAATGGCAAACAGGCAACTATAGGTTTAACTGTAGTGCCATATATTGTTAATGTTACATCTGATAACATTGATAAAACGGATAGTTCTGTTACTTCTATCTTTACCAACTGGACAATAGAGAGAAAGGGAAGTGTAACCAGTTACAAGTACACAGAAAGCTATATGAAGGATGGAGTAAAGACTACATTACAATCAGTAGATTATACAGCAATTCCAGATAATAACATTATCCAGATAGAACTGTATGCTGAGTTTGGAAATAAGATTATTGACTGGACTTTTAAAGATGCAGCAGGTAATGAGGAATCAATAACCTGTAATGTACTTTATAAAGAGCCAGAATTAGTTCATTATTCTTTTGATGTAAATGTTACTTGTACTCCTACAGAAGCAGCTGCAATGACAGCAGAAATACCCTTTTTCAAGTATGATAAGAAGTTTTGCCAGAATTTCAGAAATGATGATAGTAGACCATCTGTTTGGAGAAATTTATTTAGGTATGTAAATAGGGAACTTGATTTCAGATCAAAAGGATTCTCTGGAAACACAGAAGCAGGCATTAAATCTGCTATTCCATCTGATTTATTAAGAAGCCCTAGACGGTTAGGCTACACAGATGGGACTGGAATTTTGAAAGTATGTACATTTGATACAGCAGGAATGGTTACTGAGGGTGATGGTAGGAAAATATGGGAAAAGACTGAGTTTTGGGATGGAGTAAATGAAGATGACTTTTGGAAGTTGAAAGATTATGGGGGACATTTTTTGCTACACAATATGGCTATTCTTGCTTCTGATGCAGAACATTATACAGCAAAGTATGATAATGATTATACTTACACCCTACAAAGGGACAGGCAGGCTATTTTTGATAAATTTGGATATACTTCATTACACTTTTGCAATCCTGATGGTGCTTGGTATTATACCAGACCTGTAATTAAAGATCCTAAAACATTATTAATGAGTGGTGGTGGAACTTGTTATGATTTAGATCCTAATGGGATATTTGGTAAGCCATCTAACAGAACAGTGTATGGTGATGATTTATCAAATGTTCCATTATACGAGATAAGAAACACATTACTCATTAGTTATGGATTTCATTCAAATTGGTTTAGTCGTCAAGATTGGATAGATCAATTATATAATTACACTTATAAAGGACAAAAATCATTCAAAACAGTATTATCGCATATGTGCGGATATGATGGTGATGATGGTAACTTTAAAAACAGTTGCAATTATTTTGAAGAGTTGCACGATGTATGTGGGGCAAATGGTAGTGATTATGTTTGGTTTTGTTCTGGTGATGAAATGATAGAATATATGTACTATCAGAGATGCGCAACTGTTACTAAAACTATAACACCTACAGGTTGCAGATTTACAGTAGCTTTCTCAATTCCAAACTATTTAGGCTTTAAGACTTATTCTTTACTGCTTAAAAATCTTCCATCTACAGCTACAGTATCTTATTCAGATGAAACACCTTTAACTTGCTTCAGTAAGAATTTAACTACAGGACTTATTAACTGGGGATATTCTCCAGATATATCAGAAAGAGCTAATAGATATATAGCTGCTTATTTAGCTAATCCTACTAATGATAAGTTAGATAAAGCTTGGTACTTTGTAAGACAAATGGGCGAAATGGGAACAGCATTAGCAGCTCAATTGCCAGTACTTAATGAAAAGCCTGTAATTAGCAGTATTACTTATAATGCAACACCTACAGATTCTTCTTTAGTAGTTACAGCAGTAAATTCAAATAAAGAGTTTGGTGAAGCTGAATATTTAGATATTTCACTAGATGATGCATTTAGTAACAAAACTGCTTATCAGATACCTTATTCAGATCATAAATTCTATGATTCTACAAATCCAGAAAGTTTGAGAAATAGCTTTACTATTAAGATTGGTACAGATTTTGGAGTTACTCAATTATATTACACTAGATTAAGAAATATATATGGTATATCTAATGTAAAACAAATACCTGTAGTCTTAACAAGAACTTCAGGTGTAAATGATCCTGCTATTGAATTTGTAGTACCAGATTTATTTGATAGTGATACAGAAGCAACATATACAGTTACTCATTCGTATATTTCAGCTATGCGTTATAAGCTAACTGATACATTTACTGAATGGATGAGTGTAACAGATTCCATTACAATCCCAATGACTAAGGGAGCTACATACAATTTAGTTGTACAAGGTAAAAACAACTTAGATGAAATGGTAGAGAGAACATATACTATTAATTTCCCCGGAAAACAAGTTAGGGTAATATTAGCTAACGTAGCTTCTGCTGGTAATGTTGATAGCATTGGATATGTGAATACTAATGAAATTCCATTCAATGATAAAATAGACCAAACAATATATGATATAGATGGTAATTTGTTCTGTGAAAAATTAGATAGGTATTCTGGAGATTCAACAATAAAAACAGCATTTGCCAATAAATTCAATTCTGGAAATGATCTTTGTATGATGGGTAATATGGCTTATAATTATTCAGAAAATACAGTTATAAGTGGAAATGAGGGCTATCCTGAAACTATGATTAAAGGTAATAGTTATAATATGTTTGCTTGGGGTGGAACAACTACAGTACCAGAAACCAGATATGTAGGACAAAGATTATATAATGTTCCAACTGGTACATATAGGGTTAAAATGATGTATAGATGCTGGGGTAATATTGATTATCCATATAACTATAAAGCTAATGATGTAGTAGTTTCTAAAGTAAATGTTAGTAAAACCAATAACACAACAGAATGGGTTACATTAGATAATGTTGTAGTTGATTCTACTGGTTATTTGTATATAGGTATGAACCCACAACCTACAACTTCATCTAATTATACTATATCACAATTAGCTATAATAGTAGAAATTACAAAGATTGCTTAACACAATATTCAGGGATATAGTACCTGATAAATGATTTAATAATATGACTAAAAACGAGAAATTGAATGTACAACTAATAGCAGCCTGCTTTCTAGTATTAATAGGTGTAGGCTTACTTATTGCTGGATTCTGTGTAGCACCTGTAGGTATTATACACAGTTCAGTATTAGTAGCATTTGGAGAGATTAGCACATTTGCAGGTGCATTATTTGGAGTAGATTATCATTATAAGAAGATTGGACAATAATATTTGAAGCCTGTAGTCTTTATAGATTGCAGGCTTTTTTGTTAATTTGCAATAAAAAGAATATAAATTATGGGTGAATCAATAGATAAGAAGTTTAATTATGTGTGTGATTATGTAGCTAGTAACTTTCCTTCTGTAGATTATGATGAAACAGGAGAGCCTCAAATGTTCTGTGATTTGACTAAAGCTATGACCTTTATTAATAGACATAATAGAGATGAACTTAATATAAACTTTAAATATGAAGAATACATTAAAGATCAAAATATACAAGGTACATTAAAAGGATTAGAACTAGATCCTGAAAAATTTTGGTATTTATTACTTTTTATATTTGATTATACCTGTTGTGCTTGTTTTGAAACTCTTAATCATAGTGAACCAGCTAATAAACAAATTGAGAAACTTATAAAAGCAATTAATGAAAATAAATCTGCAAAACTCACATTGACTATTAAAGATAAGAAGATTGTAATTGATGAACCATACGTTCTTGAACATTTATCTTCTATTTTGAATGCTGGATTAGATAAAGAGGATTATATACATAATTATGTATCATTATGTAATACTTCACAATCTACTGAAAAATCTGATACTTTCCTTATTGGATTTTTTACAGAAACATTTCTTCAATTCTTCAATCAGAATGTTAAAGTAAAGATCAGGTCTAAAAAAGGTTCAGATATTTCATACAGCAAACTATTACTAATTTCAAGGCTTATTTACTTTACTAAATTATCAAAGAATGATAAATTCAAGGATGCTGATGAAACTTTAAAAGGATGTATAAAACAATATAAAGATTATAAAGTAAGTGTTAGCAGCCTTATATATCTGTAATAATCTCACAACTACATAATTAAGTTCCTGTTTTCATTCTCTAATTAAGGGGGAATTGAAAGCAGGATTTTTTGTTCTATCTTAGTTTCATTCAAAACCTTCACCTTTGCAGTGTTGAAAGTGACGAACTCAACAATAAACTAATAGTCCTGCCATAAGGTGGCAGTAAGAAAAAGATGAATAATAATTTTACAGAAATGCAAAGAGCTGAATCTACTGAAAAATATGGTACTTGGTTTAGCAAAGGTGTAACAGCAGAAGAAGTTTCATTGAAATGCTTATTTCAAATTGAAAGATGTAAAACTTGGATTACTAATCTTACAACACTGAAAGAAGAAGCCGATCAAGAAGTCGATGCTAAGAAAAAAGAAGAAATAAAGAAAGTACTTCGAAGTATGACAAAAGAAGAAGTATTAGCACTTTATGAAGAACAAGGTTAAATTGGAAAAACAAGCTGCATAAGAAATATCAGAAACAAAGCCAGCTACTAATTATGGTAGCTGGTAAATTTAATAATAAAAAACTATGATGAGCAAAGTAAAATTAGCAGATATTAAGAAGGTTGGTATTAAATTAGCTTATATTGATAGTGATTTTGAGACATCAGAAATTGATGAGAAGGAGCTAAATAGTCAGAGTACTATATATGGAATATCTAAATTTGAGGTTAAGACTGTTGATGAGATAGAAAAATCAGATAAAGATAAAATACTAGATCTAAGTGATAACAATCCTGTAAGAGATAATATTGATTATTTGGTAATATTACCAAATATGGGGAAAAGGAAATTATCCTCCCATCAAATAGTAAAAGCTATTAATGATCTTATTGAACATTGTAAAGAGGATTGTTGTGAATTAAAACCTTTTCTTTCAGTTACTGAAATAACATTTTCATTAAGTGATGACGCAGAAAAGTTGTATAAAGAACATAAAAAAGAAAGCTAAAATTTGAGTTCGCTTTATATTAGAGGCTGTTTACTGATAAAAGTAGACAGCCTTTCTTGTTTTAAGGGTATGGGGTGAAATTTTACAGCAAATATGGCTTAAACCACACCCCTCTCAACTTTCCACAATAGGTATTTTTCAAATTTACAAAACCTAATATTGCCTGTAATTATTATATTTACAGGCATTTATTTTAGTTTGATTTATTAGTGCTACCTGTAACTGTTAAATTATCAGTTCTCAGATGAAGTCTCATCGGTTCTCAGCTGAGAACTCACTTAGTTCTGAAGTAAAAATCTAATAATTAACCTAATAGAATACTATGGCAGCTACCTATGATTTGAGAGAGAACCCAAACCCGAAAAAAGACGGAAAGCAACAACCATTACACCCACGCATTGTATCAAAAGGAACCATTCCTTCGCGGGAATTGCTGGAGGAAATATCCTCGGGAACTACTTTTAATGTTGGTGAACTGGAAGGAGCACTTAGCGCACTGGCCGAAAGAATGGCGTTTCACCTGAAAAACGGATATCGTGTGGAATTGGGAAATCTTGGCTATTTTTCAGCTAAACTTAAAGCACGTCCGGTAATGGAGAAGGATGAAATCCGGTCGGCCTCTGTTGAATTTGACAATGTAAACTTCCGTGCTTCGGCCTGGTTCAAGAAACATACCCGCGGAACGGTGGAACGTTCTAACAGAGGGTTTCAAGCCTCGGCGCAACTCAGCGAAGAAGAACGAAGAAGTCTGCTGGAAAAGTATCTGGACGAGAATACTTTCATTACCCGCAGAGATTACACTTTCCTCACCGGATTACTAAAAAATAATGCAATGAAGGACTTGAAAGAGTTTGTGAATCAAGGAATCTTAGTTTCAAGTGGTCGCCTGAACCAAATGATTTTTCTTCGGGCTCCGAAGAAATAAGCCGGAAGCAGAATAGTGAAAGAGTAATCAAACATTTTTTGCATTCTTTACTAATTCTATTGAATGTGCATTTTTTACACATTGCAAATTCAGCTAAACCTCTGAAAACTAAAACTTAATTTAATAAACTAAAACAGCCATATTACATTTATGCTTACACATACCATGACTTACAAACAAATGCAAGAAGAGTTTTTTTATGATATGCATAATCTTCTTTTGCCACATTTAATAAAAGTATATGATAAAAGAGCTAAAAGAGCAATAATAAAAACGACTAAATTTCCTGTTATTTTCAATCCTGTCTATTTTACGAGTAAACGACTGAACCGTTGGATAATTATGTATTATGCAATCGATAAGAAACTTGCGCATGACGCTTGCTGTGTTATTCTACTAACCGTAAATACACCGGAAGGAATCTATGTTTATAGAAAAGATATGGGACCAGACAATATGCTGATTACAGTCTACCCGCCCCATTTCTTTTCCCGTTATCGTTCTCGTCAGCTAAAAGACGACTCATTAACAACCGAAGAAGTGATTGTGAAATTTTTCAAGAATAATTTTGATGGCATGATTGCTCGTAGAGAAAATATAGCAGAATCAGCAATAAGAGAAGGATATGCATTGGGAGAAGTTTTAAGCTTGGAATGCAATCTAGTTATGATGAAAACCTTTATTACGAATAAAATGCTTAAGGAAGATCAGAGTCTTGGACAGATTTGGAAAAACATGGATCAGGAAGAAATGAACTTCCTGAAAAGAAGTGGAAACGAAAAACTGATTGCGAAGGTGAGTGATAATCTGTTGAAGAGAAAAGTTCAATTAGAATTAAAGGCTATGACAGCTAAACAATAAGTAGATATAAAACGGTCGTAAAAATTAGTAGCAGATAAGCAATTTAGTAGCAGATGAAATGTACATAAAGTTTATCTGCTACTAAATTATTTAATTGGTTATCAACCAATTAAATAAGTTTCAGTAGCAGGTAGCAGATGATTCTGTTTTTTCTTGTTTTTTTCTGGTTACACATAATCTTCCACAAGATACATCTCATTAATATAATCGTCCATATTTTCCTGAAGATATTCAATTGCTTCCTCAGGTGAGTCACCATACGCATTGCACTGCATATTGTAACACAGATAAGCGCAATAACCACCATCGGTGGTACGCTCTAAAACATAATCTTCTTTGTTTAGTCTCATAGCTAAAAATAATTAGATAATGCCGGAATGGCAAAAAATGTATGTTGATCTATTTTGTCCTCAAGCTCTTCAAGAAGCGCTCTTTCGCAGCTGTTTACCCAGTGAACGAATGAACGGTTGGGAACATAATCCTTTGAGAATTCAAGCAGGTTATCTAGATTAAAGGAATCGTCTACTACGCCTGCTCCTACCCTTGCTGCATCGTAAGCATTGCAATCCTGCTCAATGTGCACGGGAACCATCATTACCGGTTTACCCAGATACATGGCTTCACAGATGGATTCAAACCCTGCGGTACTGGCATAGGCCTTGCAGCCATTCATGTATTTCAGGAAGTCCACATCGTTCAGTGTATGAAAGGAAAGGGTGTCGGTTACTTTCATCTCCTCTGCTGCATCGGGCTTGTCCCAGAAAAAGTGCATCGGAATGCGCGGATGAGTATTATTATATGAGATGATAGAATCGGCATAACCGGAATTTACCATATATCCGTGAATATAATCGCCCTGTTCGGGATGAAGAGAGAATACTTCCCGACGAAGTAACGGGGGAACTACTTTTACATTTGCACCTTCATCATCGCTCATCCGTGAGAAGGAAAGCGCCAGCCTCTTGGAAGCCCTGATACTTGTGAGGCGTGTAAAAAGGCGCAGCATAAAGAGGCCTAACGGATTCGTCTTTGGAAATTCAAAGTCTTTATGAAGAAACAAATATTGATGTCCGATGCATACATAAGGAACCCGGGGCCTGAGGAAAGTATAAGTAAGTCCGGTCAGAAGTTCGTAGAAGTTTATAACCACATCGGCTCCGGATTCTTGTATGCGTTGTTTTATATAGAGCATGCTGTTTATATAATCGGGCAAGTGTAACAGATTATATGCAATGCTTCTGCTAAGGGATACTCTTTTATTTTGTGCGGTAGGAAGAAAGTTGGGGCTGATAAACCTTTTGACCGGGGCTTTTATGCTCCGGTTAAAGAATCCGGGAAGTGAACGGGACGAGCTTTTTCCCACAAGAATCTCTACCACTTCGTGCCCGTTTTTGAGCAACATTTCTTCTAAAGTGATGGCCTGAGTAAAGTGGCCACGACCTTCGCCTTGAACGATAAACAGGAATTTCATGAGGCTATATTTATTTCGTCAATCAAATCATTTTCGCCATCTTGCATCAACGCTCCTTCATAATAGCGTATACTCCAGTTTCCATCCTTATCTTCCACAAGTGCCGAGAGAGTTTCCACCCAGTCGCCCGAATTCAGATAGTGAATTTCCTTGTAATAAGTATTTTCGGGATGGTGAATGTGTCCGCAAATAATGCCGTTGCAGCGTTTTATCCGTGCAAGGTCTACCAACTCCTTTTCAAAGTCGGATATGTAAGAAACGGCCGATTTTACTTTCTGCTTGATGCTTTGTGAAAGTGAGTAGTAAGGTTTGCCTTGCTTCACTCTGCGGGCATTGTATATTTTATTTAGCCAAAGCAGGACAGAATATCCCACATCGCCCAGTTTGGCAAGCCATTTCATCTGAGTGGTTACAGAATCGAACACATCGCCGTGAGTAACATAATAGCGTTTGCCGTGACTTTCGTAAATATAATCTTTTACTATGCTGATGTTGTAAAGGGTAAGCGGAGCCAGATTGTCGAGAAAGTCATCGTGATTACCGCGAACATAGATTACTTCAGTGCCAAAGTTCTCCATCATTTTCATGATTACCTTGAAGAACTGAGTATGCTTTGCCTTCCATTTATTCAGCCCATTCTTCTGCAAATGCCATCCGTCAATAATGTCACCGTTAAGAATGAGTTTATCACAATTGATTGATTTCAGGAAATTGCTAACCTCCTCTGTCTTGGAATGAGGAGTTCCCAAGTGAATGTCCGAGAGAACAACTGTAGGGTAATAAGTACGTAATTGCATAATCTTTTGTTTTTTGCTACACAAAAGTCATGCAATTACATTACAATATGATGAACGCAGGATTACTTTCCCGTTAAGATTTTATCCGTTGATTACAACCAGCGTTTCTTTCTGAAGATTAAGTATGAACCCAGCAACAACAACAACAAAGAAGCCAAATTAAAAAAGCAATTTGCAAGCCAGATAAGCCCGCACGAACTTAAAAAAACAAAAATTCAACTTTAATATTGAGGTTTATTCAGATTCCTATTTCTTTTTTGGCATAAAAAAACTACCTTTGCAGCGCAAACCAAAAAATCATTAAAAAAATGGACGAAGGCCCTGCGGATATATTTAAGTTTATATTATTAACCTGATATAGTTAGGTCGCATCTCCTTATGTATGCTTCTTAATCTATACCATAAAGAAAAGAAGCATATGAAGTCTTTAATGACGTTCTATCTGAGCCGTGTGATCGGGAAAAAAATCTTTGATACAAACGGACAGTTTATTGGCACTGTAAAAGATCTGCTGGTTAATGCAGACAATACAAATCAAACCGAAAGACCACTTGTTACAGGAATAAAAGTTAAAAGCTCCGGCAAAATATCATTTTATTCTTTTGAATATTTTAAAGTTGAGAAAATTAATGGAAACATTAAGGTAAGCTGCTCTCAACTGGTTGAATTACCTCATCAAAATATAGAAAACGACCTCTACCTGGCTAGTGTAGTTCTCGATAAACAAATTGTAGACCTAAACGGAAGAAAGCTGGTACGGGTAAACGATATACGTTTGGTATCTGTTGCCAACGGAACTTTTGCCGTAGCCGTTGATATAGGTATTGAAGGGTTATTGCGAAGAATCGGCATTGCCAAACCGCTTAAAATGGCTCTTTCTTATTTTAATGCCAGCATTCCGGCTAAGTTTATCTTATGGGAAGATGTGGAAGCTATTGACTTCTCGAACCTGAATATCAAGTTATCGAAAAGTCATTCTAAACTTCAGACCCTCCACCCTTCCGACCTGGCCGATATTATTGAAGATTTAGGCAAAAAAGCCAGTGCCGAAATATTCTTATCACTGGACGAAGAAAAAGCTGCCGATGTACTTGAAGAACTGGAAGCCGATGCTCAGATTCATATTATTGAAAGTCTTTCAATAGAAAAAGCAGCCGATGTGCTTGATAAGATGCCGGCTGACGAAGTTGCGGATATCATTAACGCACTGGAAGATGAAAAGGCCGAACTCCTGCTTAATGAAATGGAGAAGAAAACCTCTGAAGATGTGCGTGATTTGCTTGATTATCCCGAAGATTCTGTGGGTAGTATCATGGCTACGGATATATTATCCTTCTCTGAAAATAAAACCGTTGATGAGGTTCTTAGCGAACTGAGAGATAAAAAGCCTGAAGCTGCAACATTATACAACCTCTTTGTTACTGACGAGAATGAAATATTAATAGCTACCTTCTCACTAAGAGATGTAGTTGTTTCTCAGCCAAGTGCAAAAATCAATGAAATAATGAAACCTTCTCCGGTGTGCCTGCGCGATAATCAGGAAATTGATGAGATTGCTGAGATTGTGTCTAAATACAATTTACTTGCAATACCGGTTGTCGATGATAACAATGTGCTACAGGGCATGGTTGTTATTGACGATGTAATTGAAGATTTAATTAACAAACGCAGAACTAACAAATAAGAACTCCTTTTTCTATGTTTAAAAATAAAAAGACTTTTTTCAAACAGCTGGCAATGTTCCTGGCAATTCTAGGTCCGGGTATCATTACAGGAAGTGTTGATAATGACGCAGGTGGTATTACCACTTATTCTGTTGCCGGTGCAGTTTACGGTTATAACCTTATATGGACTCTTATTCCTTCATTCATTGTACTTATTGTTATTCAGGAGATGAATGCCCGCATGGGTATTGTTACAGGTAAAGGGCTTGCCGACCTGATCCGTGAAAATGCAGGTGTAAAAGTTACCTTCGTAATATTTATTGGTCTTCTGATTGCCGATATTGGTAATACCACAACTGAATTTGCAGGGGTTGCGGGAAGTATGGAAGTATTTGGCGTAAGCAAATATATTTCGGTCCCCCTTGTTGGAATCATGGTGTGGCTGCTGGTTGTCAAAGGTACTTATCAGGTTGCCGAACGTATTTTTCTACTCTTCAGTCTTTCTCTGTTGATGTACGTTGTATCGGCCATTATGGGAAAACCTCACTGGGGAGAGATTGGACATTCTATTGTTCATCCTCAGATGGAAATGAACACCAAAAGCCTTGCCATGATAATTGGTATCATAGGTACAACAATTGCTCCCTGGATGCAGTTTTACATGCAGTCATCTGTTATTGAAAAGGGACTGACCATGAAGAATTACAAATATTCGCTCATCGATATTGTTGTGGGTTGTATTGCCACTGTAGTTGTTGCATTCTTTATTATTGTAGCCTGTGCCTCTACCTTACATACAAACGGAATACAGATAAACGAAGCAAAAGATGCAGCTTTAGCCTTGAAACCGCTAGCCGGAGAACTTTCTTCCCAATTATTTGCATTTGGCCTTTTCATCGCGTCAATCTTCTCGGCAACAATCTTGCCACTGGCAACAGCCTTTTATGTGTGCGAGGCATTTGGATTTGAGGCAGGTATTGACAAAGACTGGGATGAAGCAAAAGAATTTTATATTCTCTATACCGGTATCCTGATACTCTCCGTTCTTATCATTTTAATTCCTAACGCACCACTTATTGCTATTTCATTGTGGTCGCAGGTTATTAATGGTATGTTGCTTCCTGTTGTACTGGTATGCATGATTTTACTGGTAAACAACAAGAAGATTATGGGCAAGTATGTAAACAAACCTTTGAACAATATTATTGGATGGAGTACAATAGCCATACTTATTGCTTTATCTGTAATACTTCTTATATTGCCCTTGTTCAGCAAATAAAAGCGCGTTTGTACAAACTTTAAATAATGAGAAAGCTGACTATTAAATCATAATTGAAAAAACAAATTATTGATTTAAGTGTTTTACTCCAAAAGTTATTATAAGTTTGTATTTATAAACATGCGATTATTCGTTTAAATAAGGAAAGTATGATAAAATTCGAAGACTTAATAAAAAGCAAAAATCTTGTTTTGGTAGATTTCTTTGCAGAATGGTGTGGTCCTTGTAAAATGATGAAACCTATTCTTGAGGACTTAAAAAAGCAAATTGGAGATTCTGCCAGAATAGTAAAGATAGATGTAGACCTGAACGAAGAACTGGCTACCAAATACCGTATCCAGTCCGTCCCCACTCTGATGATCTTTAAAGATGGCGAACCGCTTTGGAGACAATCGGGAGTTATAGCAGCTGCGGATTTAAAAGAAGTAATAGAGAAATATCAATAACATGAGTATGAAAAAGGTTCTGATAATTGCAGCCGTAGTTGTGGCTTGCATATTCACTTATGCTATTGCCCATACTCAGGAAAGCAAAAGCATAAAAGAAAAAAAGCCTGAGAAGGGGTTGGTAATTCCCATGACCAGTTCTTTATATCTGAAGGATGTAGCCGACTATCATAACACCAAGGAGTTTAAATTCAAAGGTGATAAGCCTGTAGTGATTGATTTATATGCCGATTGGTGCGGTCCCTGCCGACAGATTGCTCCACTTATGAAAGAGCTGGCTAAGGAGTATGAAGATAAAATTACAATCTATAAGGTCAATGTGGACAATGAAAAAGATTTAGCCACGGCACTTGGCATTGAAAGTCTGCCAACCATCATGTTTATCCCGATGAAAGGCACTCCGCAAGTAATAATTGGAGCTGTGGACAAGAATACTTTGAAGCAGGCTATTGAGATGGTTCTTCTTGAGAAACCGGCAAAATAGGTACCAGTAATTTATCTCTTAGAATAATTATTTACCCAATAAATGGCGAAAAGCATCAAGGGGGTGATAGAGAAGCATCCGGGGACCGGAGAATCTCATCACCTCCTTCATTTTTTTCCGCATCTCAGTCTTATAACAATGAGTAGGACATTTAGCACAAGCACTCTTCTTATGCCCATATCTGCATTTTTCCAGTCGTAGAAAGGCATAATCCTGCAGTTCTTTGCATTCAGCACAAAGCCCGTCTGCCCCGTGATTCTGCTTGCAATACAGTCCAATCATCTTCCCTACAATTTTCTTCTCGTAAGCTATTTTATCCATAACTATTTTTGTTGTTGTACAATAGAAGGCACAAAAATAAAGTATCAAATCAAGAATGGCAAACTTCACTGCATTTTAAACAAAACAAAAGCAATGCTAAGCCGGAATAAAAGGATAACTTTATAAATACATGTACACCTTTTAAACACATAGTGTACATTAAGCAAGTAAAAGGTCTACACCTTTATAAAAAGAGTGTAGACCTTTATTCGAATTATACCTAAAGTTATGTCTTAACTATGCGGGATTATTTGAAAAATCTGTTATACAAAGCTTCGAATACTTTACCGTGACGAGCTTCGTCTCTGCACATTTCGTGAACAGTATCGTGGATAGCATCCAGATTCAATTGTTTTGCACGTGTTGCAATACGTTTTTTGTCTGCACAAGCACCTTGTTCAGCATCTTTACGCATCTTCAGGTTTGTTTCTGTATCAGCTAGTACATCGCCTAGTAGTTCTGCAAATTTAGCAGCGTGTTCTGCTTCTTCCCAAGCAATTCTCTTGTAAGCCTCAGCAACTTCAGGATAACCTTCACGATCTGCCTGACGGCTCATTGCAAGATACATACCAACTTCTGTACATTCACCCATGAAGTGAGCGTTAAGGTCCTTGATCATTTCTTCGTCACAGCCTTTAGCTACACCAACAACGTGTTCGTCAGCAAAAGTTAATGCATCTGCGCTCTCTTCGATTTCTACAAACTTGCTAGCCGGAGCTTTACACAATGGACACTTTTCTGGAGCTGAATCACCTTCGTGGACGTAGCCACAAACTGTACATCTAAATTTTTTCATTTTTGTCTGTTTTAAAAAGTTAATCTTTATTTAAATCTTTGAGGCAATTATTACAAATGCCTTTATAGTAGTAATGTACTTCAGTTATCATATGTCCGGCAGAATCCATCTGCATCACCTCTTTTATTTGCGTAGGCATGGGTAAATCATAAACCTTTGCACACTTTTTACACAGAAAGTGAGCATGTGGAGAGGTGTCTCCGTCGAAACATACGTTAGTCTCATCTATTGTAAGCATCAATGCAGCTCCATGCTCTGCCAGAAGTTTCAAAGTACTATAAACAGTTGTCTTTGACAGAGTTGGCATTGTTTTACTTAGATTCGAATAGACTTCATCAGCACATGGATGCGTACGGTTATTCAGCAGGTAGTTCATAATGGCAATCCGTTGCACGGAAGGCTTTATGTTATATTCTACTAGTTTATTATATGCATTCATTGCTAATTAGTTTTAATTTTAAAATTGTATTCATTACAGTTTTATACTGTGTGCAAAATTAGATAACTTTTTTATATAAACAAACAAAATCAGATTATTTTTTTATTTCATCTTGTTTTTGATACACAGAAGGGGCCATACCAAACTGTGACTTAAAACATTTACTAAAATAGAAAGGATCGTTAATCCCCACTTTATAAGACACTTCCGATACTGTAAGGCTAGTGGTAAGAAGCATTTCAGCAGCTTTCTTCATACGAATAATACGAAGATATTCATTTGGAGAATGTCCGGTAACACCTTTCACTTTCTTATAAAAGACAGTTCGGCCCAATCCCATTTGCGCTGCAAAATCATCTACAGAGAATTCTGCATTGGTAATCTCTGCCTCCAGAATGCCATGCATTTTATCAACAAATTCTTTGTCTTTATCTGTTGAGCAAATTGCCGGACGGCTTATTCCCGGTTCACTTGAAAACTTATCACGCAGCTTTTCACGCTGTTCAATCAACTTTATGATACGAGCCAAAAGCAGTTTTGAACTGAATGGTTTAGTAATATAGGCATCGGCTCCGCTCTCAATTCCCTCAAGATGATTTTCTGTTGTGCCTAATGCTGTAAGCAAGATAACCGGAATGTGACTTGTCTGGAAGTCCTCTTTCAGTCGTTTGGTCACTTCATAGCCACCCATTCGTGGCATAAGTACATCGCAAACAATAAGGTCGGCATCATACTCCTTTATCTTTTCAAGACCGGCAATACCATCTTCGGCAGTTTCAATCTCAAAGTATCGCCCTATCTCCTCTTTCAGGAATTGGCGAACGTCATTATCGTCTTCTATTATAAGAATCTTATGTTTATTTAAAGGCACAACATCGGCCATCTCCTGTAAATCAATAGGTGTGAGCTTCACATTATTCATAGCCTGCTCCTCTTTCATCAGGATGTTATTAGGAATAAGGAAATCCTTTTCTCCATAAACAGTTTCATCCAACGGCAAGCTTACGGTAAACACTGAACCTCTGCCTTCGTTCTCTTCATACCAGATTTTACCTTTATGTACGCCAACCAGCTCATTCACCAGATGAAGTCCGATTCCAACGCTGTTACCAGAGAAGTTGCTCTGCATAAAACGTTTGAACAGCTCGGTACGTTTCTCCTTCGGAATTCCAACACCGGTATCTTTCACCTGAATAAGAAGACAACCCTTTTCCTCGTTTACAGTCACTATTAATGTAACTTTCTCCTTTGAAGGTGTGTACTTAAAGGAGTTAGACAGTAGGTTGTAAACCACCTTGTCTAGTTTTTCCTTATCAATGTACATTTTATAAGAATCGACCGAAGATTCAAACTTAAAGTCCATATTCTTCGATTCGGAAATATCACTGAAGCTCAGGAATATCTCATAGACAAAAGCAATGACATCGGTTTTTTCAAGTGAAAGAGCCAACTTATTATTCTGCATCTTTCTAAACTCGAGCAACTGGTCAATCAGTCTAATCATACGATTGGTACTTTTTTCCATTGTCTGCAACGGGTGTGCAAACTCTTTGGGATAGTTTTCAATACGCTGAATTCGCTCAAGCGATCCCTTAATTAGAGTTAGCGGAGTACGGAATTCATGAGAGATATTGGTAAAGAATACCAGTTTATAGTCAGTAAGTTGCTTCTCAACCTGTACCTTATTATGAAGTCTGGTAAAGTCGCGGGTAATTTTATAAGCAAAATAAAGAATAACACCCAGTACAATTGCATAAATTAGGAATGCCCAGATAGTAAGCCAGAACGGAGGTCTGACAACAATTTCGAGGGTTGTTACACGATAATCCCAAACTCCCGAGCCATTACACACTCTAACCTTTAATGTGTACTCCCCGGCAGGCAGATTTTTATATGCGGCAAAGTTCAATGAAGAGGGTGTGCTCCACTCTTTATCGTAATTTTCCAGTTTATAAGAATACTTAGTTAGTTCTGTTTCATAAAAATTGAAAGAAGAGAAGTCTATCACAAATGAGTTCTGCGAATGCTTCAGCACAATCTTATCCGAATAAGAGATAGATTGCTCAAGTGGTGAGTCGGGATCTTCCGGACTAACGTTGATACCATTAATCTTAAGGCTGGTCAGTACTACCGGAGAAGAGAAGAATGCTCTCTTTACTTTCTTTGAATCGAGCACTATCAATCCATAGTTTGTTCCGAATATCAGTTTGCCATCTTTGCATTTGCTTGTACTGTTTTCACTGTACACATTTCCCAGCGAATAGCTTGAGAAGAAATAGTTCTCAAAAATCTTTGTTTTTGGATAGAACTTAGACATACCATATTCCGTTGCTATCCACATATTACCAGCTTCATCCTGATTCATTGACTGAACCACATCGTTCACCAATCCGTTCTGAGTACCGTAATGATCAAAAGTGATTGCAGAATAATCCTTCTTCAGTTCACAAGTGCTGAATCCTGCACCTGAGGTACCAATCCAGATTCGTCCACTCTTATCCTGCATTATAGCACGTATCTCGTTACTCTTCAGTTTGCCGTTATTGCAGTTATACACATCATATCTCTTCGGATTCTTTACAATCAAATCCGGATTAAAGACATAAACGCCATCACTGGTTCCTGCCCAGATCATTCCGTTAATATCCTGTAAAAGCACCCTTACCTGTTTCTGTCCGTAAGACTGGTTTATGAAATGTTTGAATATATACTTTCCGTTTTTAAAGACAGCCAGATCAAGACCGCCGCCAAAAGTAGCAACCCACATTCTGTTTCTGCTATCCCTCAAGATTGAAAATACATTGTTTTCCGAAATAGAATTCGGATTGTTTGGATCATTTTTATACCACACTCCATCAATGCAAAGACCATCACCACGACTTCCCATCCACACTTTTCCAGCAGCGTCTTGCTGCACGGCATAAATATTAGAATGGTAATTCTGAGCGGTACTCTTCATCTTCAGGTTAGAATCATAGATGTAGACACTCCCCTTTCTTGTACCAATCCATATATCTCCATTGTCCATTCTTGAAATCATTCTGACGGTATTTGAACGGTCGGACAATGAACTGTTTTCCGGATAAATACGGTTGGTATTCTCATTCAGAACGGTAATCTTTGATAATCCTGCAAATTCAGAACTAACCCATATCTCACCCGATTTATCTTCCATTACAAATTGAAGAAAATCTGAGCTGATGTGACTGAAACCGTTAATATTTGAAGTATAATGTTCAAGTTCATCCTTTGAAACATCATAAGCAAACAAACCATTGCCATAGGTTGAAATCCAGATAATATTTCTTGAATCGTGAACTATGTGATATCTTTCATTATCAATGAAATTAATTTTATTTTGCGGGATAAGCTGAAAGCTCTTAACCTTCTTTGTCCGTACATTTACGTACCACACTTTTCCCGTACGATTATAAATCCAGCTGTTACCTTTATTGTCGGTAAGAGTAGAGCCGGATAGAATCTGTTCATTAAAGAGTTTTGTATCCTTGTACAAGGATTTGGTATTAAAATTGAAGGTATAAACTCCCTCAGAAGTAAAGATAAACCAGTCATCTTTTATAAGAAGACATCCGGTAGGTGTTATTTTACCTCCAAAACTGGGCAGTGAACTCATAACCATAAGTTTATGAGAAACAGGATTGTACCAAAGTACCTCACTCTTATCTGTCACAAAGTATGTTTGCCCCTTGTAGCTGACCGACTTATAGAAGCTTCTTTTATTGTCAACAACAGAGCTTGAACCATTATACACTCTTGTTAGTCCGTTCTCTGTACCAATCCATATAGCTCCTTTTGAATCTTCAGAAACAAAAACAACAAGGTCGCTGGATAGGGTTCTGTTCTTCTTTGTGAAACTCAAAGACGAGAACTCCCCATTGGCATATTTTATCTGACGACAACCATTGCCTGAATTCCAGAGCCATATATCTCCGTTCTTCGCAATCATCTTTTTCGAATAGTTTTGTCTCAGTTCACCATTTCCGGTAAAGTCGACAAAACAGTCGTGTTTCAGATCATAGCAGCTATATAGTTCGGCAGAGGTATTGATCCACAATAAGCCATTTTTATCTTCCTCAAGATCGTAAATACGGTGATCAATCAATGAGATGTTATTGCCTAACTGAGGTTTAAAAGTGAGGAATGAGTTACCATCATAACGGCACAGACCGTTAAGAGTTCCCATCCAGATGAACCCTTTACTGTCCTGGAGTATATAACGCACAGAGTTATTGGCCAGGCCATTGCTTGTGGTAATTTGTTTTGAGCGTATTTCTATAGACGCAAAAGAACAAGATATTAGGGAAAAGAATAAAAGAAAAAATAAGATGTGTCTTTTCATTTCAGATACATTAGGATTATTTCGCGAAACAAAAATATATATTTTTTCTTTCTATCAACCAATCAATTGACACCTTTTTATATAAAAAATGCCCGATGAGTTTTTTCATCGGGCACCTTCTGTGAAGAAAAAGCAATTAATCCATGTGGAAAACTTCTTTTATAGGAATCGAAACAGGAGAGTTATCGGGGTTTGTCTCCATTAGATCGGCCATATAGGCCCACCACTTCTGTACAATTGGATTATCTCCCAAGTCCTGCGACCCACTGCCATCATTTTTCTGAACTGCAAAAAGTACATTGGTATCTTTATCCCAAAAAATTGTATAATCTGATACTCCACTCTTTTCCAACAATTCTTTTAATTCAGGCCATATAGCATTGTGTCTTCTTTGATACTCTTCTTCGAACCCTGGTTTCAAATACATTTTAAACGCTTCTCTTTTCATTGTGCTTTTCTTTTTAAATTGTTTTTATCTCAAGTTTATGTAAACAGGTTTGTTTCTGTCACACTTAATTTCTCCATTTTCATATTCTAGTTTTCCTACCTGAACGGAAGTCCGTCTGGTTTCGTAATTATCAAGTTTACCGGCTGGTGTTGCAACTCTTCCGGGATGTGTAAAGTAGATTACATACGCATTGCCGTTATTTACAACAACATCGGCATGAAGTCCTTTGGTTCCATCGTCTTTTCCTTCGCCCGGTTCACGTAGAATATTATGCTCCTGGCGTTTCCAGTTCTCCATATCATTTGATGAATAGACAGCCAAACCGTCCCAATTATCTACAAGCATAAAATACTTTCCTTTCCAGGCGAAAACTTTTGGTCCTTCTCCTGAACGGTCACCTACAACTTTTCCTTTATCTTCCCATTTGTTCAGATCCTTACTTTGCGCATAGTAAATTGATTTATGATCTTTCTCGTTATTGTAATACATGCGCCACATACCATCGGGTGCTTTTACAATACCGGCATCAATAACTTTATCGGAAGCTAAAGGAATCTTTGAAATAAAAGTCCAGTCAAGCAGATTAGAACTTGTAAGGTGTATAATCTCCCGTGGATGGCTCCAATCTGTAAATACTCCCGGAACAATAGTAAGGAACATGTGATAAACGCCATTACTTTCAACAATATCCGGAGCCCAGTAAGTTACATCCTTTGAACCATAATTGATATTGGCTATTCCACGGTATTTCCAGGTTGCTCCTCCATCGGTAGACTCTGCAATTCCGATTGGAGTTCCATGAACCCAGTCAACTCCTTTACTATCGGTCATATTTGCACGACGGTTGGTATAAAACATGAACCATTTCTGTTCCTGCTTATTCCATATAACAATTGGATCTGCTGCTCCATCGTAAACAGGATCACGGAACAAAGGCTTATCAGCAGCTTTATATTCTTTTGATAAAGCAGACTTGTCAAGATACTGATTCAATGGACAGTCTGGCAAATCAAGTAGACCTTCAAGCACTGATTTAGCATTCAGCATTGCTCCATCAAATGTGGTATGAACATTGTCCTTATAATAAGATTTTGCTTTCTCCATTCCCTGCGTTTCAAACTTCTTGGCACTGCGGTCATTCACATCAATATAAAATGCACCTTCCTGTTCTGCCACTTCCTTTGACCACTTTCCATAAGTTTCATCACATCTGCTCATTTTACCATCGGCCCACTTATTGGCCGGAGTGTGAGACAGCACAACAGGTATTGCTCCATGAGCCTTTGCCTGACGAATATATAGTCTCAGATAATGACCAAAGGTGAAAACCTCTTCCGGTCCGCCTGTACGTTCCATGATTACGGTTTCCGATTCCTCGCCGGTACCATTCAATGAAGCGCGTGCACGGCCAGTACTCAATGAACCTCCATCGTTATGTCCGAACTGAATAAAAAGATAATCTCCTTTCTTTATTCCCGGAAGAACTTTTTCCCACAATCCTTCTGTAAGGAAAGTACGACTGCTTCGTCCGCCAAGAGCATGATTCTCTATAGAGATGCGTTTAGTATCAAAGAAGTTGTCAAAGAAAGCAGCCCACCCCCACATTTCGTCATCGCCTTTTCCCATTCCGTTTTTCACGGTAGAGTCACCAATCACAAAGATAACAGGAGCATTCTCATTTCGTCTGCTGCTACCCGCAATAATTTCTTCCGGACGGCCTGAAACAGCTACACCAAAAATTGGAGCAGTAGTGTTTTGTGGCGTTGAATAATACTGCACCGCACTATCATTCATTTTAGGATATTTACTGTTAAGCAGTTTAATCATTTCAGCACCTGCCCAGATAACTGGTCCGTAGCCATGAGCAGCATAAGTATTAACAGGGCGATAGTAATAATATGCCGGATCAAATCCCATTCCAGTTCCCACACATGTACCTTCCACTTCACCAGCCGAATTAATCTTAGTAGAAATTGCATGCCATCCAAGCTGAACTACCGGTCCGTAAGCAGAAGCATCAACCCATCCGCGATTAATAGCATGAGCTATACAATAGACATATATTCCTGTTGCCGAAGTTTCCAGATAAGAATCATTCCTATCCAGAAGCTGATGCCAGAATCCCTCACTTGATTGGCAAGCAGCCAAACCGGCAATGTGTGCACGAAGTTGTTCAAGTATAGCATTATACTGAGGATGGGATTGCGGCAAGACATCGAGTGTTTCAACTAGTGTGAGCAAAGCCCATCCGTTTGCTCTTGCCCAATGGAAAGAAGGATGTTGTTCCATTCCCTCTACCCAGCCGTGACGATACAATCCTTTTTCTTTTACGAACATTCGGGATGAGAATTGCATAATTTGCTTCACAGCCTCATTGTAATATTTATCTTCCCCAGTCAGTTTTCCCATCTGCGCTATTGCAGGTACTGACATAAACATATCATCCAGCCAAAGCGTATTTTTCTGAGGACGGTTGCGCGCAAACGTTCCGTCAGAAAGACGGTACTCTTTATACATGATATAATTCATGTAATTATCTATCAATGTGCGAATCTCCAAAGATGGTTTTAACCTGTTTGCCTTAATCATTGCAGCACACATAGCACCGGCATCATCAAGAGCATGCGGAGCCAGAAGTTGTTTCATCTGCGGATCTGTAGAACCAGTAGCATCCAGCACTTTCTTAAAAGACGGAGCTACATTATTCAAAAAGCTAAACCGCTTATATACATAATCAGAATATTTACTGTCACCTGTAGCTAAAGCAGCATCAAGCATTGCCGCATAAGTTACTCCCCACTCATAACTGGCCAGACGGAAAGTTCCGCGTTCCAACTGTGCATCAGCATTTATCTTGCTGTAATCGGTTATTTCCTTTTGAGTATTTTTATCGACTACACGTGCAGGAGTAGCTGTTTCAAGATATGAAAGGATACGGTTCAGATCTTTCTTTATTGCACCGGTAGAAAGCTCTCCGTATGGAACTTTATATGCCGGTTGCAACAGATGAAGCGGAGCATTTGAATCGTTGACCTTTTCCTTTTTCTGCGCCGATAATGAAAAAGCTAAAGCTGTTTGCATTATCGCAATCAACAAAATTGATTTCTTCATATAAATAATCTTACAGAACTAATTTACAAATTATTTCTTATCTGAGTTAAAATTATATCCTCTAAATATACCTTTCAAGTCAGTACCAAAATAAAATCCAGGTTGAGTAGGCTGGTTATAAGCCACATTTTGTGTAGCAATACTTATGCGATAAACCGGATCTTCAAGGAATGTATGAAAACGATATTCAGTAGGAATTGTTGAAACATATAAATGCAAAGCCGAATTGTCTGAAGTGCGCAATAAAACTTCCTCTCTCCAGTCACCGATAATATCGCCCTGAAGAGCAGGAGTAGATTTAGTTCCATTGTTTGAAGAACAATCCTGAGCTGTAAATATAGGCTGACACCTTCCCGTTTTCCAATCATATTTACTAATAGAGTTCTTGTCAAGCAGTTCTCTTAAAAGATCGCCATCCCACCAAACTGCTGAATTTACAGAAACAGTTCTCAGATTAGGATTAATAACTTCACCTTTTATATTTCTTATACCCCCGCTTTCTAAAGACCACATTTCTACTCCCGGATTTGTTGGATCAATATCAGCAGCCATTGCACGTCCCACATCAGTATTACTCCTTACCTGAAAAATTATTTTTCCAGTACGGGCATCGCGGAATGAAGAGCCATCCTTTTTGTTTTCATGGCAATCCCACACCTGAAGTTCTTTGCTGGAAGGATCAAAAGCTGTCATGTGCAAAGCATCGCCATGTCCCATACCAGTGGAATAAAGTCCTTTACCATTATTATCAATAACACATGCGCCATAGACTATCTCGTCACATCCGTCGCCATCCACATCACCTACACGAAGATTATGATTTCCTTGTCCGGCATATTTCTCATTACCCGGAACATTAGAATCAAAGGTCCAACGATTTTTCAATTCTTTCCCATCCCAGTCAAAAGCTGCAAGTACAGTGCGAGTGTAATATCCACGGCACATCACTACACTTGGATGAACTCCATCCAGATATGCTACACAAGCCAAATAGCGATCTGATCTGTTAGCATGATCATCACCCCATCCCATCAGGTCACCGCGCTGCGGAATATAATCAATTGTAGACATAGCAGCTCCGGTCTTTCCATTAAAAACAGTAAGATATTCAGACCCTGTAAGAATACGTCCATTTTCAGAACGATAATCAGCATTCGGATTTCCAATTACTTTTCCTGTTCCATCAATCGTTCCATCAGATGTTTTCATCACTACCTCAGCCTTATTATCTCCATCCAGATCAAAGACCATAAACTGAGTATAATGAGCTCCGGCACGAATATTCTTTCCCATATCAATTCTCCAAAGCTTTTCTCCGTTCAGGCGATAACAATCAAAATATACATTGCCTGTATATCCATTGTGAGCATTATCATGAGCATTGGAAGGATCCCATTTCAGGATAATTTCATATTCGCCATCTCCATCAACATCTCCTATACTTGCATCATTGGGAGAATAAGTATATTTATCGCCAGCAGGAGTTACCCCATCAGCCGGTTTATCAAGAGGTATATTTATATAACCTATTGGTGCGTTAGCAGGAAGAATGTATGAGCCAGATAACTCATCCTGTTCTTTTCCCTGAATCACTGATTTTACTGTGTAAACCTTCTTAGCAGAATCCTCATCAGAATCTTTAAAGAATGTACCTTTAGCTACTGGTTCCTTAGTCAGTTTAACTCCGTTGCGATAAACATTGAAGCCAACATTCATCGGATCAGAAGAAAGATACCTCCAGGAAATAAATACATCCTTAGAGTTTAGACGAATGGCCACCACTCCGCGGCCAAGTTTTTCACGCTTCAGCACCGAATAATTATAATTGGGCTGAGCAACTACTCCGATAGAGAATAGAAAGAAAAATGTTAATATGAAATTCTTCATAATTTAATTATTTTTAGGCAATAACTTATATTGTTTTCCGGCTTTAGTAGCCAATTTAGTCAAATAGTATATCCCATCTTTGCGGCTCTTAACAGATGCACCAGCCACTTTCAACGGAACAGAAGTGCGTAACGTACAAGTACCTCCCATTTTTGAAAGCAAAGTTCCTTCCGTTAATTTCATATCTTTCCACTGTAAATCAACAACAAAACCTCCACGGGCGCATAAGCCTTTCACTTCACCCAAAGGCCATGCAGATGGTAAAGCCGGAAGTAAATGTAGTTCATCATTCTGACTTTGCAGTAACATCTCTCCTATTCCGGCAATACTACCAAAGTTTCCATCAATCTGGAAAGGAGGATGCGTATCAAAAAGGTTAGGTAAAGTAGAAGTAGACAATAACTCACGATACATTTTATATGCATGGTCACCATTCAGTAAACGAGACCAGAAATTAATTTTCCATGCTTTGCTCCAACCTGTTCCACCATCACCGCGCACCTGCAATGTTTTTTCACATGCCTTTGCTAGCTCAGGGGTAGTCAGAGGAGAGATCTCTCTTCCCGGGTGTAAACCAAATAAGTGAGATACGTGACGATGCTGAGGTTCAGCATCCTGCCAGTCTTTGTACCATTCAATCAAATTGCCATTCTTTCCAATACGCAAAGGATAAAGTCTGTTTCGTATACTTTTCCATTCAGCACGAATTGTTGCATCATCATTCAGAATTTCCGATGCCTGAATCAGGTTATTATATAAATCCCAGATAATTTCCATATCCATTGTGGAAGCAATGGTAACTACACCTTTATTCCCATTGTCATCAATAAATACATTTTCGGGAGAAGTGGAAGGAGCCGTAATTAAATAGCCATCTTTTTCAATTAACCAGTCTTTGCAAAAGTCAGCTGCTCCTTTCATTAAAGGATAAGCAGTTTCCCGGAGAAAATCCTTATCCTGAGTAAAACGATAATGTTCAAATAAATGTTGACACAGCCAAGGTGAACCTAATGACCAGTTTGCCCATTTTGGATCTCCTTTTTTATGTCCCACTGGATTAGCATGCGCCCAAATATCTGAATTATGGTGCACAGCCCATCCATTCATGTTATAGAAATTACGAGCAATGTCCTTACCCGTGACGGACAAATTTCCTATAAAACTCATTAAAGGCTGAGTCAGTTCACTAAGTCCTAATGTTTCTGCAGGCCAATAATTCATTTGAAGATTTATATTTGTTGTATAGTTACTTCCCCACGACGGACGTTGATTCTTATTCCAGACTCCCTGCAAATTAGCCGGAACACCTCCCGGACGAGAAGAAGAAATAAGTAGATAACGACCAAATTGAAAATAAAGAGCCTCTAATGCTGGATCAGCATTTCCTTTAGAGTAAGCTATAAGACGCTCATCAGTAGGTAACTTTGCAGCTTTATTATTTCCTATATTTAAAGATACTCTATTAAAATAACACTGATAATCAGTTATATGTTCTTGCTTCATCTGTTCGTAAGGCACGTTCATCGCCTTATTCAAATAATCAGAAGCTATACTATCTTCATTCTTTCCCTGAGTATCGGGACGCTTGTCAAAACCATTAAAACTTGTTGCAGCAGAGATAAAAAGGGTTACATCCGTCGCTTTACTTATCTGAAGACAAGGTGCAGTAGTTATTGTTCCATCAGCACTTAAAGCTTTCACCCGATACTGATACCTCATTCCTTTTTCACCATTAGGGCCGACATATACCAATGGGAAATTACGAGCAGAATTAATCTGATAAGGAAGTTGACCCAACAAAACAAATTCATTATTAGAAATACTACGAATCATAGCATTTTCAAAAGGAGTATCAGCATTAACCGAGAAGTTAAGAGCACCTGTTTTTGATGCTGTAAGATGAATAACAGCCACTTGTTGCTTGGCTGAAACAAATATTTCGCGTGTATACTCTACGCTATCCACAGTAAAACGAGTAAGAGATATAGCACGATTCAAATCAAGTTCACGATAATAAGAAGTAGTTTTTGAAGCAAAATCCTGATTTATATAAAGATTTCCCATTGGAACAAAAGACTGACAATTCCCTCCCTGAATATTTCTTAATATAGCGGAAGCTCCATTCCAGTTTTCTTTAAACAATTCTTCCCGCACTTTTGGAAGAAAAGTCGGAGCATCAGGAGTTGGATTAGTATTAGTAGGACCTCCGCCCCACAAAGTTGACTCATTCAGATTAAGTGTTTCATGATTTACGTCCCCATACACCATTACTCCTATTCTTCCATTACCCAAAGGAAGTGCTTCCTCAAAACGGGTAGCCGGTTTGTTGTACCAAAGCTTTAAAGTAAACAAATGTTCTTGTGCACCTAAAGAAAAGGATATGAAAGTTAAGATGGAAAAAATAATTTTCTTTCTATTTAAGTAAGAATGGTTTTTCATAACTAACAATAAGTTTTTGTTTGTCAAAAATAGTATTTATAAACAAATGTCAACCTATAAATATGTACAATTGCATGTAAATAGATTCAAGGAAGTAAGTTAAGGATAAGATAGAAAAAAAACAGATAACAACAGACCGTTTTCAAAACCCTGGAAAGAAAACCCCAATTAGCTGATTAGATAGTCTATTCAGTAACAGTTTTGCATAATATAAAGAAGCACCTCTTTTTGGGAGGTGCCTCGTTTATAATAACATATAAATTAATAGCCTGGATTCTGCATTGCAGTCTTTTGTTCTGAAGTTAATGCTATACCATTTTGATCGGTAATGTTATCCAAGAATGATTGCGGAATAGGACGATAATAGTGAGTAGAAGCATTAAATATAGTATTACCTCTAACAAAACCATCATTAAATGCTTTCCAACGAGATTCAAGAGTTTTAGTTCTTGCCAAATCTTCCCAACGATAGGTTTCTCCACAAAGCTCACGAGTTCTTTCATTCAGTAGAAAACACATCATCTTTGCAGTATTTGTTGTACAACCTAGTTTATCGTAAATAGGTGAATCAACCTTTGAGCTATAAATATCATTTACAGAGTTGATATGCATAGCAGATGCAGTAGAAGTTGTAGTCGCGGGCATATCATTATTAGATTCATAATATGTATTCTTATCCCAATAGATAGCTCCATCAGCAGAGAAACCTCCACCAAGGCCTGTACAATAAGAATTGTTTTTATAAGCCTGACCTCCATCTACGTTTTTAGAACGATCTTCACCATCCTTGAAAGCTGCACGATCGCGCAATTTATTTATCCATATAATTGCATTGGGATATTGAGCTTCTCCCTGACGGATATAAGCTTCAGCTACCATCAAAGCATCTTCAGCAGAGCGAGCGATAATAGCATCACGTGTACCAAACTGGGAAGAAACAGCATTACGATAACCATCACGATACTTAGATAAAGCAACAGAACGTTTTGGTATGCCAGAATGACCTTCATTTCCATGTATACCTACCCATGCTTGTGGTTCGCTATTAAAGTAACGTACAAAAGTATGAGTATTCTGCATAACACTATTTTTCAAAACACCTGTAGGATCATTTGCAACTTGTGCATAACGAGCATCACCGGCATCATTCACAATATATTTAATAGCCAACTGACCACCAATAAAACGTTTAGCACCAACGACAGTTCCTGTAGGTCCTAGTGGAGCATTTGCAGCCGACCAGGTAGGAGCATCTTTCGTATAGTTACAACCATAGCAAGTAGTGAATGATTTCCAGAAACGAGAGTCGTTTACACGGTCAAATACATCCATTGAATAATTGGTTGCACGAGCATACGAGAATTCACGATCACCGGAAATATCACGTTTAGTTCCTGCAATATCTTGATAAACAGAAGGATAATACAAGTGCATTTGGTTACCATAACGTCCCCAGGTAGTTTGGTCGTCAGAGAACTGAGCTGCCAAGACTACTTCTGATACTGTTTCATTAGCACTATTAGCCTTTGTGAAATCCCACAGATTAACATAGTTGTCGCACAATGGCTGAGCAGCAACCACTTCCTGTCCGTATTTGATAACAGCGTCTAAATCTGCAGCCGTTGTAGAAGCGTTCCATGATGAGTACAATTCACTGGCACGTGTCAAGTGAGCTTTGGCCAAAAAGTGAGCTGCCGCCCATTTAGTTATACGACCAGTTTGAGCTGCTTTGGTTGGTAATAAAGTATAAGCCTGATCCAAGTCTGAAATGATCTGAGCGAAACAATCTTCCTCAGAAGCTCGGGTAAAGTAAGTTTCAACACTTGTAGAAGGTTGTAATTTCAAAGGTACACCACCATATTGAGTTACGAGCTGTAAATAAAAGTAAGCACGTAAAAAATAACTCTCACCCAAGCGAGTATTATAATTAGTGTTAGTCTTATTATAATAAAGAGGAATATTCTGAATCAATGTATTAGCTGATTCTATACCTCCATACATATTATCCCAAAGAGGAGCATTGGCTCCAGTTTCCGCCGAATTCAAATCAGCACTATAGCAGTTGAAACTTGGTACAGGGTTATTGGCATCAGTAAATTCATCAACACCTAAATTATACATTTCAATACCCCAGATATAGTTGAATTTGAATTTTAATTTCTGATAAGTACCAGTAACTAATTCATCAAGACCATCCTGAGTCTTAAAGCGGTCACTACTATACTGTGTAGTCAGATCTTCATTCAAGAAATCACTGCTACAAGATGTGATGGACGTACCTACTGTACCTACCATCACTGCTGCTAATAATATTTTATTTATTTTCATCTTAATTTTCTGTTTTAAAGTTAGAATCCAACATTAACACCAAACACAAGACCTCTTGTAGTAGTTGCAGAACCTGTAGTTACAGTGTTGTTGTCATAGCTGGAAAGATCTGTATCCAAAAAGTCGCATTTCTTGTAAATCATGAATGGATTCATACATTGAGCATAAACCTTCAAAGAACTAAAGCCTATTTTCTTCAACTGCTTTTGAGTAAAATTATATCCAAGATTTACATTACGTACTTTAATGAATGAACCATCCTGGTAATTCATAGAAGAGTTATATGTATCAGCTGATTCACTTTTAGTTGAACCTGGAGAATAGTATTTTGCATTCTCATTTGTGCCAGCTACCCAATAATCAATTTTACGTTGCATATAACGTCCATCTAAGGTTACTGCACCACCCCTAAATGTAGATCCCCAACGAGTGTATATAAAGAATGAAAACTCAAGATTTTTGTAATTAAAAATATTGGTAATACCACCAGACCAAGCAGGACGAACAGAACCTACAATTTTCTTATCATTATTGGCATCTATCTTTCCATCAATATTCAAATCTTTCACTTTGATTTGTCCTGGTTGACGGCCATACTTAGCAGCTTCTGTAGCTTCGGAAGTTTTCCAGATTCCATCATATACATAGTCATAGAAAACACCGATTTCTTTGCCTACAAACCATGCGCTACCTATATTTTCTTTATTTCCATTGGCCAGTTCTGTAATCTTGCTCTTATCTTTCGACCAGGTTAAATTAGTAGTCCATGTAAAATCGCGGGTTTTGACATTTACAGTATTAAGCTGCAAATCGATACCCCAACCTTCAGTCTTACCAACATTAGCATAAGTAGATGTATAACCAGTCAATGAAGGAATAGACATAGCCATTAACAAATCGTTTGTTTTGGTTTTATAAACATCAATATTACCATTGATACGTCCCTTTAAAAATCCGTAATCCAAACCTAAATTATACTGTGTAGTTCTCTCCCAACCCAATTTAGGATTTGCCATTTTTGCAGGAGATGCCTGTGAAGGGTCAGATGCAACATAACCTATTGTAGATGCAGTAGCTCCCCAATTATAATACAAGGTAGAGATACCACCCTTGGTTGAATAAGGATCTACAGCAGCATTACCTGTTGTACCCATACCCAAACGTAGTTTTAATGCATCCACCCATTTTATGTCTTTCATAAAATTCTCCTGATCAATACGCCAACCTAAGGCCAATGAAGGGAAACTAGACCATTTGTTTCCGTCAGCTAACTGAGAAGCACCATCCCAACGAATTGAAGCAGTTAATAAATATTTGTCTTTAAAACTATAGTTAGCACGCATCATATATGATTCCATCTGCTGTTCTGTTAACCCAGTATCAAATGAATTCAAAGCACTAACAGAACTCATATTGTACCACAATTCTGAAGCAGTAGCAACGCCAAGAGCCTTCATTGTACCATATTCATAATGACTATCAGATGATGACTGCATCAAAGTCAAACCTATTTTGTGTTCATTAGCAATAGTACGATCATAATACATCAAATTATCTAATGTCCATGCACGTGTCTGATAGTTATTATATACTGCTGTATTATTACCATCACCATTTATACCTTTTTTATCATAGAAAGTACCTGTACGATAATATTTGAATTCAGGACCAAACTGAGTACGGAACTTTAAACCTTTCAGGGGATTCCATATCTCTCCAAGATCCATCTGTGCATAGAAACTTCCTGTAGCACGAAGTGTCTGACGGTTATTTACTGTATAGCTAAGTTCATTAATAGGGTTAATAATATTAACGTCACCATTTGCCGGATTACGGATATAATCACCGTTCTCGTCATAAGGAACTGTCCACGGAAGCATTCCTTTCAAAGCAGAATACAAATCACCAGCACCTGTCACTGATTTTGCAAAGCTATAACCATAATCCTGATCGCCCCAGGAAAGATTCATTGATGTTCCCATTTTGAACCATTTTAATGGAGAAGCATCAAAGCTTGTCTTTGCAGTATAACGTTGGTATAATTCACCAGGTTGTGTGCCTTCCTGACGTAAATAACCGAATGAGCCATAACCTTGGAATTTTTCTGAACCGCCTGATGCACTCAAAGTATGTTCTGTTGAAATGCCTGTCTGTTTGCCATATTTACTCCAATCGTAGTTACCCACTTTGCTACTGTCATATACAGTATTGTTGTCGGTCCAACCTTTAGCTATATTTGCGAAAGAAGCACCAACTGAACCCCATGCAGCTAAATCGGCAGCATAAGAAGGAGTAGCAGATTTATAAGTACCTATATTGTATTTTGCCAAACGAGCATAATCCAACCATTCAGCAGCATTCATATATTCAGTAACATCATACATTTTTTCCATAGTTACTGAACCTGAATAATTCAAAGTAACCTTACCTTCTTTACCATGTTTGGTTGTTACCAGGATAACGCCATTAGCACCACGAGAACCATAAATAGCAGTTGCAGAAGCATCTTTCAGAATATCTATAGACTCGATATCACTAGGATTAATGTTATCAATACCACCACTCTGTATAATCATTCCGTCAACAACACATAACGGATCATTTTTTGCACTTAAAGAACGAACACCACGAATTTGAATGCTTCCAGTTTCACCCGGACGCTGGTTTGAAGTAATATCTACACCGGCAACCTTACCTTGCATCGCTTGAAAAGCATCCTTAACTGGCATTGCCTTCAATTCTTTGTCACCAACACGCGCCATTGCACCAGTTACGTCTGTCTTCTTTTGAACACCATAACCTACAACAACTACTTCTTCCAATACCTGAGAATTTTCCTGTAGCACTACCTTAATAGTACTTTTACCGGCAACAGGGACTGTTTGAGAGATATAGCCAATATAGCTAACCTGTAAAGTTGCATTGCCTGGAACATTTCGAAGAGAGAAGTTACCATCGATATCAGAAATAGTACCATTTGAAGTACCCTTTACCAATAGACTGGCGCCAATTACCGGCTCGCCTTTAGCATCAACCACAGAACCTGTAACGGTTTTATTCTGTGCAAATGCAAATGAAGCCACTGCGGAGAATAAGACAACTAACAAAAGCCTTGGAAATAAATTCTGAAGGCTAAGCAGTTTAATTTGCTTTTTGTTTTCCATAAAATATAAGTTTAACTATTTTTTAATAAAAGTTCACTGTAACGATTCAAATGAGACTTTCTAACTATTAAATTGCGTTGCAAACATATAGTAAATACTAAAATGCAGCAATAGACAATCGTACAATCACATGTAATTTTATAAATTTGATAGATTTTTAATTATTTTAGATGCTTATATAAATTATTCAATTTTAACTCTTTAACTCCGTCAGATACATACTTTGCTATCTGTACAGCTCCTTTTTCCAATGAATGTGTATCATCTTTGCTCCCTTCAGGTTTTGAAGGATCAATTCCCGGCTCCAACCACATATATAAGGACTTTGATTTTTCATCTCCCAGCTTTAAAACAAGATCTCTGGTCTTCAGATTAATGTCGATCATTGGCACATTATACTCTTTTGCCACTTCACGGGTTATTCCCGGGTATGACTTCAATCGGTCATCAACTAACGCACCATCCTTAAATGTTCTCATTACAACAGGTGTCAGTAATAAAGGATTTGCTTTTTTACTACGCACATCTGATATAAACTTTATAAGGTTCTTTTTGAAATCTTCAGGAGAGGCATGACGTTCGGGTTTATCAGAAGTATCATTGTGGCCAAACTGGATAATCACCCAGTCGCCTTTTCTTATACTGGAAACTATTTCAGTCCACCGTCCTTCATCCTGAAATGATTTGGTGCTTCGGCCAGCTTTGGCTTTATTAATCACTTCAACTTTATCGTCAAAGAACGAAGAAAGGTATTGCCCCCACCCTCTTTGAAGAGTTTTTGTTGTATCGTATGTCTGGGAAGTAGAATCGCCCGCAATATAAATATGTATTTTATCGGGAGCAGTTTGGAAACTAAATAAGAAAGGTACTAAAAATAGTATTAAGATTTTTTTCATGGTTATATATACATTATTAACTAATGCACCAAAGTTAAATGAAGCATAAACAATGAACAATGGATTTTTGTTCATGTGAATAAAAGTAAATGAATACGTATAATATTCCATTTACAAAATAGGTACTTTCATATATCTTTGCTTCAGTTCTATAAAGAGGACGGATTGCGTTAATATTTGTAATACTATAAATACATTTTTTTATGAAGAAAAAGATATTGGTTCCCCTTCTACTTGCTACTTTAACGTTTGGACACACTGTGGCTCAGACACTTCCTGATCGTAAAGAGATTTTAAAAACAACAACTTCGGTCAATGATTATTTCATGAAGAAATATGCTGATCCTAGTATTCCTACATTCGTTGGAAAAGTAAGACCAAGCAACATCTGGACAAGGGCAGTATATTATGAAGGATTAATGGATTTGCACTCTATATTACCTAGAGAAGATTACTATGAATATGCTCTTAACTGGGCAAGTTATCATAAATGGGGATTAAGGAACGGAAACACTACGCGCAACGCCGATGATCAGTGCTGCGGACAGACTTATATTGAACTATACCGTATAAATCCATCGCCTGAGAGACTGAAGAATATAAAGCTATCTATTGATATGGTGGTCAATACTCCTCAGAATGATGACTGGTCGTGGATTGATGCTATACAAATGGGTATGCCTGTTTTCGCAAAACTTGGTAATATATTTAAAGAACAGAAGTATTTTGATAAGATGTGGGACATGTATTCATTCTCACGCAACAAACATGGACAGAATGGTCTGTACAATCCTAAAGATGGGTTATGGTGGCGCGATAAGGACTTTGTTCCTCCTTACAAAGAACCAAACGGAGAAGATTGTTATTGGTCGAGAGGTAACGGATGGGTATATGCTGCTTTGGTGCGGGTTATGAAAGAAATTCCTGCCAACGAGAAGCACCGTCAGGATTATCTGAATGATTTTCTGGCCATGAGTAAAGCGTTGAAGAATTGTCAACGCGAAGATGGATTCTGGAATTGCAGTCTGCACGATTCTAATAATTTTGGAGGAAAAGAGACTTCGGGTACAGCCTTATTTGTTTATGGCATGGCCTGGGGAATATCAAACGGATATCTGGATAAAAAAGAATATCTTCCTGTTGTAGCTAAAGCATGGAATGGATTGGCTAAAGAGGCTGTTCATCCTAATGGCTTCCTGGGATATGTTCAGGGAACAGGAAAAGAACCTAAAGATGGTCAGCCTACTACTTACGATAAATCTCCTGATTTTGAAGATTATGGCGTAGGTTGCTTCCTTTTAGCCGGATCAGAACTTTACAAATTAAAATAATTCAATAGGTGATAGGTTAAGGTTTAGAATTAATCAGGTAATGATTAATAGATTAATTGACAGGAAGGAATGGCCGTGAGGGTTATTCCTTCTTTTTTTGTATTATGAATGTATGTGTGAGCGGAACTTTTTAGATCATGGCTAAATCTTCCGCCTATAAATAAAAATCTATAACCGAAGATTGAGCAAGATAACCTTTTGTATTTTCAACAGTTAAAGTACTATTTCCAAAAGAAATAAGCTGTAATGAAGCATCTATACTATGTAAATGAAAAGAAGATATATTCAGTTATATAAGAATCCGCCACCATATTGTTAATGAATCTAAAAGGCCTATTAGATTCAATCGTATTTGGAGAGTAGTATCAGCATGTGAACATAGTTTATGGCAAATTAAACCACTGAGAAAGAACGATAAAACACTTTTTAACTTCATTTCCATCTAAAAACAAGCAACATCCCGGGTTGTTTTCTGTCCTACTATTTTATTTTCAGAAGTAAGCAACTGATTATCAGCCGCGGGCAATTTTATACCGCCCCCTTAATATACAAAAAAATGGCATAGTTGCCCGCACCATAAAAAAGGGGAATCATCACGCTAGCGAATCATCCCCCTGATATTGCATAAAGTATATTATACCTTTACTCTTTTATTTAAAAACCAAAACGCCGGCTGTAGGTATCTTTGTTTCACCAATGAGTACTTTTCTGCCTTTTGGTAACTGGAACTCATACGGCTTATCAGAATAATTAAGAACAATACCCAAACCGTTTCTATATTCCATTGTAACCCCGTAAGGTAAATCCATTACAGGAATATTAAGAGTGGAATATAACTTAGTCAGCACATCTTTCTCCAATGTTCCATCATTTGAATCAACACCTACGTAAGTTACCGTTCCTTTTCCCAAACGATGCATCGTTACAGCAGGTTTGCCTTCATAAAATTCATCAGTATATGAGGCCCATACATCAGTATCTTTTCCCGGAATAAGCATTTCACCCCAGGTATTCCAATTGTATTTCTTACCATCCATAGCTACTTTCCCCGGATCTTCGGGTAATAGTAAGTCGTAGAAGTCAACTTTATTTCCGGTCAGATTATCAATCTTAGAACGGAATGGCGCTTCAAACAATCTTCCGTTACGATCTTTATGACCTGTGCGGCAGGTAAGAACCAGATTACCACCATTCTTTACGTATTCAGTCCAACGGCTAACCAAAGCCTCATCAATCAACTGATAGGCTGGAGCAATTAAAACAGGATATGCGCTGAAATCTTTCTCTTCACTGATAATATCTACCGGCGCTCCAAACGCCTTTAGCTGGCGATAGTATTTATCTACATGAGCCATTGTATTCCAGGTTGCATTTTGCTTCTGGCGATCAATGCTCCACGAGTTTTCATGATTAAAGAGGATTGCGGTCTTGCGAGCCAGATATTCTTTCGGTTTGTCCTCACGAGGAGAATATTTTTTGCGTAAATTCTTTATTTCCTGCATAAACTGCTGATACTCTTTTCCACCAGGAGTTACAGTAACTCCGTCTGAACCTACAATTCCATAATGATATTGCTCTGTGCCATACAGTGGCTGGCGGTAACGATAGGTACAAACAAAGTCGCTTCCTCCGGCAAACACACTCCACAACCATAATCTTACAGCTCCTGGAAGTGGTTGAGGGTTAATACTTCCCCAGTTTACCTGCCCAGGTTGAAGTTCCATCACACCATAAGTTCCTTTTATCGGACGGAAAAAGTCATTTGCAAAAGCAATTCGTAAAGGATCACCTACGCGATATCCTCTTCTTCCAATGCCATCTTTACCACCATAAACCATGTAGCGGGTATAAGAAAGGAAATCAAGGTCCTTGCTTCCGCCAATATGTCCGTCTTCATAGCTGGGAATATAGTTGGTGGTTACCCATTGATTCTTTGCATATTTCTTTATCAACAGACACTGATCGTTCAGGAAAGAGGTTGTTTGCTCTGCGGCAAAGCGACGATAGTCGAGTATCTGGTGATGATTCATAAACATCTGACGCATCTTGGGAAGAGTGATTTCATCAAATGAGCTGTAGGTCTCACTCCAGAAAGCTGTTCCCCATGCACTGTTCAGCGCCTTTATGTCATTATTATATTTCTTCTTCAGAAAGTCACGGAAGCCGAGTTCTGCTTTAGGATTAAAATCGAACTGAACCGCTGGTTCATTATCTAACTGCCAGCCAATAATACGTGAATCATTCCCGTAATGCTGAGCCAGCTTCTCAATCATTTTAAAAGCCAGTTCCCTGTAAAGTGGCGATGCAAACGATGCATGCTGACGAGCACCGTGATCAAGCACTGTTCCGTCTTCCTCTTTTATAAGGATTTCGGGGTATTTTCTACTCAGCCATACCGGAGGAGTGGCTGTTGAAGTACACATTACTACTTTTAATTTATACTTGGCAGCCAAAGCAACTGCTCTGTCGAGCCAGGCAAAATCATATTTTCCTTCCTGAGGCTCCAGTTGCGCCCAGGCAAACTCGGCAAAGTGGGTAAACTCAAAACCCAGATCGTGCATTTGTTTAAAGTCTCTCTCCCACTGACTTTCGTTCCAATGTTCGGGATAATAATAAACTCCTGCCTGAATCAAGTCTTTGTCGGGAAACCAGACCTTTTTGTTCTGCGAGAATGCAGAAAGAGCACCTGCACAAAAACAAAGTGTGAGTAAAATAAATCTTTTCATAGTTATTTCTTTAAAATCAATTTTCTTTCAAAAGCTGCTCTAATACTGATCTTCTAACTCTAAATGCAGTTCCGTGGCGTGTTCCTTTAGGGAAAGAAACCAAAGAAGAAACATCTTCCCAATGAATACGGTCTTTTGAACGAACAGCACCATATTTATGTTCACGGTATTTATCAAAGTACACATACAAAGAATCGCCAACAACTAAAGGAGAAGGTCCTTCCGCCCAATAGTTACCTGTAATAGGTTCCGACACCTCTACAGGGAATCCATCTTTTATATTCTTTGTTTTGGTTATACGAATATTCTTTTCCGCAGGATTTGAGTTTTCATTCTTTACAACCAGAATCAACTCGCGGTTCTTATCCTTGACAATAGCTGCATCGATGACATTAAAATCGGGATTAAAAAACATTTTTGTTTCAGAGAAAGTTTCAAAATCTTTAGTAGTAACATAGTAAATCCGATGATTCAGCCCCTTTTCTTTTTCACTTGTTGCTACCTCTTTATGTCTTCCCGGAATAGTTGTAGCCCAAAAGATATAATAGGTATTTGAAGGCTTGTCATAAAACAATTCGGGTGCCCAGCAGTTATGAGCTGTAGGCTCGTGCATCATTACCGGAATGGCTTTTTGTTCGGACCAATGAATCAGGTCTTTTGAAGAGGCATAACCTATAATTCTGTCCGTCCAGCTTGAAGTCCAAACCATGTGGAACGTACCGTCCGGCGCCTGACAGATACTGGGATCTCTCATTAGTTTATCCTTTCCAACTGTAGCTGTTAAGAATGATTTACCATTTTTCAAGGCTGTCCATGTTAATCCATCATGACTGTATGCCAAATGAAGACCATCTTCGCTATTACCAGTAAAATAACAAAATAAATATGATTTTCCTTGTACGCTAAGCAATGTTACCACAAAGAATAAAAGATAGGTGAAAACTCTTTTCATAAAATATTTTAATTAGATAGTAAGATTTAATATATGAGTACAAATATAAACTTATAAAATGAATTTTTAAAGGGCCAATGTAAACATTCCATAGAAAGATAAGTCAAACGAATGTATTATTGTACAAAAGGCCTCTTTTAAGGGGATATATATACGAAATTCTATGTTTATGTACTACTTTCTATTTAACTAATTATTGAAAGGTAGTATCTTAGCGACGTAAAAATTCATTAGTTAATATTATGAAAAGAATTATCTCATCAATCATTTTATCATTATTTTTCGTTCACTTTATATATGCTCAGAGCAGCATTGATCTTTCCGGAAAATGGAATTTCCAGATTGACCGGCAAGATGCAGGTATTGCTGAACAATGGTTCAAGAAACATCTAAATGAAGATATTAATCTTCCGGGGTCAATGCCTGAGAAACTGAAGGGTGATGATGTTAGTGTACACACTAAATGGACTGGTAGTCTGTATGACAGTTCTTATTATTATAATCCTTTCCTGGAGAAATACAGAGTGCAAGGAAATATTAAACTGCCATTCTTCCTTACTCCCGATAAACATTATGTAGGCGTGGCATGGTATCAGAAAGAGGTAGTTATTCCATCTTCATGGAAAGGAAAGCGTATTGTTCTCTCTCTGGAGCGTCCTCACATAGAAACAACTGTTTGGGTTAATGATAAGAAGGTGGGTATGCAAAACAGTCTTTGTGTTCCTCATGTGTACGATCTTACCAGCTATCTTCGTGCAGGCAAATGTAAGATTTCTATCCGCATAGATAATCGTCTGAAAGAGATTAATGTTGGACCCGACTCACACAGCGTAACAGATCAGACACAAGGTAACTGGAATGGAATTGTTGGAAAGATGACTCTTACTGCAGGTTCTACCATTCACTTTGACGATATACAGGTTTTTCCTGATGTAGCAAATAAAAAAGCTCTGGTTAAGATACAGTTAATATCAGATAAGCTTAAGAATGTATCTGCAAAAGTGATACTTTCCGCTCAAAGCTTCAATTCTGAAAGAACTCATACTCCCCTACCCGTTTCAAAGGATATTGTGATTAAGAACGATACTCTTTCATTGGAAATGGAACTTCCTATGGGAGATGGCATGCTCACCTGGGATGAATTTGATCCTGCCTTATACAAACTAAAAGCTAGGATTGTATATGGAGATAAGAGTGATGAGAAAGAGGTTCAGTTTGGTATGCGCGACTTTACTATAAAGGGTAAATATTTTTATGTGAACGGTAACAAGACAGTACTTCGCGGAACAGTTGAGAACTGCGACTTCCCTTTAACCGGATATGCACCTATGCAGATTGAAGATTGGGAAAGAGTGTTCCGTATTTGCAAAAACTACGGATTAAATCACATGCGTTTCCATTCATTCTGCCCTCCGGCAGCTGCATTTGAAGCAGCAGATTTAGTTGGTTTTTATATTCAACCGGAAGGACCAAGTTGGCCAAACCACGGACCAAAATTGGGAATGGGACAACCTATTGATAAATATTTGATGGACGAAACAATCCGCATGTCTAAAGAATATGGCAATTTCGCCTCTTTCTGTATGCTTGCCTGCGGTAATGAACCTTCAGGACGCTGGGTGGCATGGGTAAGTAAATTCGTAGATTACTGGAAAGCAAAAGATTCTCGCAGAGTATATACAGGTGCATCCGTTGGTGGTAGCTGGCAATGGCAACCAAAAAGTCAATATCACGTGAAAGCCGGAGCGCGCGGACTGGATTGGGTAAACTCTATGCCGGAATCAATGTCCGACTATCGTGCAAAGATTGACAGCGTGAAGCAGCCTTATGTTTCTCACGAAACAGGACAATGGTGTGCTTTCCCCGACTTTAGTGAGATAAAGAAATATACCGGAGTAAATAAAGCCAAGAACTTTGAAATATTCAAAGATTTACTGGAAGCCGGAAATATGAAAGAGATGAGTCATGAATTTATGATGGCTTCCGGAAAGCTTCAGGCTTTGTGTTATAAGAATGAAATTGAAAAAACACTCCGCACTCCTGGCTATGCAGGATTCCAGCTATTAAGTCTGAATGACTATTCCGGTCAGGGAACAGCATTGGTTGGTTTGCTGAATGTGTTCTTTGAAGAAAAAGGCTACATCAATGCACCGGAGTTCCGCCGTTTCTGCAGTCCAACGGTTCCTTTGGCAAGAATAAAGAAGTTCGTTTATAAGAGTGATGAAGTATTCCAGGCAGATATTGAAATTGCCCATTTTGGAAAGAGTACATTAAAGAATGCACAGACTACTTATAAAATAACGGATGAATTTGGTAAAGTATTCTCAAAAGGCATTCTTAGCACCAAAGATATTCCGGTAGGGAACTGCTTTAATCTAGGTACTGTGAAGTTTGCACTTAATTCTATTGAGAAGGCTCAGAAACTAAATCTGGAAATAGCAGTCGGAGGTACTGATGCTGTCAATAGCTGGAACTTCTGGGTATATCCTGCAACAGTAAATATTAATAAGGGAAGCGTTTATGTAACCGATTCTATAGATGCAAAAGCTACGGAAATATTGAAAAACGGAGGAAACGTACTGCTGACAGCTGCCGGAAAAATTACATACGGAAAAGAAGTGGCTCAGTATTTCACTCCAGTATTCTGGAACACTTCATGGTTTAAGATGCGTCCACCGCACACTACCGGAATTTTCGTAAACAATTACCACCCACTTTTCAAAAACTTCCCTACTGATTATCACAGTGACTTACAGTGGTGGGAACTTCTGAATAAGGCACAGGTAATACAATTCACTGATTTCCCTGCCGATTTTCAGCCATTAGTGCAAAGCATCGACACTTGGTTTGTAAGCCGTAAAATAGGAATGCTCTTTGAAGTAAAGGTTCTAAACGGTAAACTAATGATGACAAGTATGGATATTACATCAAATTCAGATAATAGAATTGTAGCTCGCCAAATGTATAAAGCGATCCTTGATTATATGAATTCCGATAATTTCCGTCCGCAGACAGCTGTTTCACTGGAAAACATCAAGGATTTATTTACGAAGAAAGCAAAGAAAGTTGACATGTTTACAAAAGATTCACCGGATGAATTAAAACCAGTGAAGGGAGATAAAGGTATTTAAAAATAAAGAAAGACACATGAAATTCAAATTATTAGCCATCGCATTATTAATCAGTTCCTTTTGTGCAGCACAAAAGGAACAGTTTAAGTTCGATTTCACATCGAATAAAGCACAAAAAGGATATACAAAAATAGATTCTTCAAACAGATATACAGCTGAGAAAGGTTATGGATACGACCTTCAGTCAAGTTCAGCAGGAGAAAACAAACCTTTTTATTTTTCTGTTCAGGTTCCGGATGGTAATTATAAAGTAACCATAAGAATTGGATCTAAAAATAAAGCGGGAATAACAACTGTAAGAGGAGAATCGCGCCGTCTTTTCATTGAAAATCTTGCTACTAAAAAAGGAGAAATCGTTGAGGTAACATTTATCATCAATAAGCGCAATAGTAAAATCAGTGAGAACGAGAATGTAAAAATCAAACAACGTGAAAAGAAGAAACTCAACTGGGATGATAAACTAACAATTGAATTTAACGGAGATGCTCCTCTTGTAGAGTCTATGACTATTCAGAAGGTAAATAACATTCCTACCGTTTTCCTTTTCGGAGACTCTACCGTGGTAGACCAGGATAATGAACCTTGGGCAAGCTGGGGACAAATGATTACCCGGTTCTTTGACATGAATGTTTGTTTCGCTAACTATGCGGAATCAGGAGAATCGGCCAATACATTTATTGCTGCAGGAAGACTGAAGAAAGCCCTGTCACAGATGAAAGCCGGTGATTATATCTTTGTTGAGTTCGGCCACAATGACCAGAAACAAAAAGGTCCGGACAAAGGTCCTTACACCTCATACTTTAATAGTCTTCGTACATTTATTACCGAAGCCAAAGCACGTGGCGCACATCCTGTTTTAGTAACTCCAACTCAAAGAAGAAGTTTTAATGAACAGGGTAAAATAATGGATACGCACGGAGAATATCCTAATGCCATGAAAAAGCTGGCTCGTGAAGAGAATGTTCCGTTAATTGATCTCAATGCCATGACTCGTACACTTTATGAAACATGGGGAGTGGAACTATCAACAAAGGCATTTGTTCACTACCCTGCCAACACTTATCCTGGACAGACACAGGCTCTGGCAGACAATACCCATTTCAATCCTTATGGAGCATACGAAATATCAAAATGCATAATTGAAGGAATGAAAGCCAATAAACTGGATATTGTTAAGTACCTGAAAAAAGACTATAAACCATTCAACCCTCAGAAACCAGATGCTATTGATTCTTTTCACTGGAATCAAAGTCCTTTTACTGAAGTTGAAAAGCCTGATGGCAATTAATATAAAAATAACACTAAAAAAAGTATGAAGAAAAGTTTTTTAGTTTCATTGTTTGCTATTCTTGTCTCCGGATGTATGGCTCAGGAAAAAGCGATTCCTTCTTTTAACTGGGCCAATGAGAATGGAAAGCATGACCTTTCCTGGGCATTAAAAGTAGGAGCAAAATCATATCCCGGTAATAAACTCTTCAAGGTAAAGGATTGTCAGACAGTAAATGATGGAAAGACTCTTTGCACCAAACAAATACAGGACGCAATAGATGCTTGTAACTCCGCTGGCGGAGGGACTGTTGTCTTTGCGCCTGGCAAATATCTTACAGGTGCCCTCTTTATAAAGAAGGGAGTAAACCTTTGTATCGGTAAGGACGTTACCTTGATGGCAAGTACTGATATCAGTAACTACCCAGAATTAAAATCCAGAATTGCCGGAATTGAGATGGTATGGCCTTCTGCAGTGATAAACGTTATTGACCAAAAGAAAGCAGCAATTTCCGGAGAAGGAACAATAGATTTTCAGGGTAAAGTCTTTTGGGATAAATACTGGGAGATGAGAAAACAATACGAAAAAGAAGGACTTCGCTGGATTGTGGATTATGACTGCAAGCGGGTAAGAGGCATTCTTATATCGGGAAGCTCTGATATTTCACTAAAGGGAGTTCGTTTAATGAGAAGTGGCTTCTGGGCTGTTCAGGTTTTATATTCCTCATATTGTACTGTTGATGGGATAAATATCAATAATAACATGGGTGGACACGGTCCAAGTACAGATGGTATTGATATTGATTCTTCCACAAGAATTCTGGTTCAGAATTGTGATATTGACTGTAATGATGATAATATCTGCATCAAATCAGGAAGAGATGCTGACGGACTTCGTGTAAACCGTCCTACTGAATATGTGGTTGTGCGCAACTGTATTGCCAGAAAAGGTGCAGGACTGATTACCTGCGGAAGTGAAACGTCGGGTTCAATTCGCAATATTCTTGCATATAATATGAAAGCTTACGGCACATCTTCTGCTCTTCGCATCAAGTCGGCAATGAACAGAGGTGGTACTGTAGAAAATATCTATATGGATAATGTAAAAGCTGATAGCGTAGGTAGTGTGCTGGCAGCCGATTTAAACTGGAACCCAAGTTACAGTTACTCTACTTTGCCCGAGAAATATGTAGGTAAAGAGATTCCTGAACATTGGAAAGTAATGCTTACTCCGGTAGTTCCTGTGGAAAAAGGTTATCCGCATTTCAAAAATGTGTATCTTTCGAATGTAAAAGCTCAGAATGCAAAACAGTTTATTTCAGCTTCAGGCTGGAACGACAAATTAAGATTGGAAAACTTTTATTTGAATAATATCAAAGCTAAAGTTGAAGAAGCTGGAAATATATCTTTCACAGATCATTTCAGCATAAAAAACATAAAGCTAAAGGTTTCTGATAAAAGCAAGGTTGTGCTTAAAGAAAATACAAATCTTAAGATGAAAATTTGTTATGAGTAAATTAAATAAAACTATTCTTGCAGTATTATTTATCTTTGCCGGCATTCATGTTTATGCTGGTGAAGGTAACAAATTCTCTATTGTATTAAGTGGAACACAAGCTGCTCCCAGAGTACTGGCATGTAAAACACCTGAATTCTCATTTCACTTTCCTCAGATGGCGGGGAACTTTAAACTGGGAATTATCTCCGGACAGAAAAGTCTTTGGTGCAGTGAACTGAAGAGTGTGAAGCTTCAGAAGAAAGACGGAAAGCTGATTTATACTATTGAAGATAATTTGCTAAAAGAAGGAAAAGTAACTCTAAGGATTGCTAAGCTGACAGATAGCGACGGCTTTGTTATGGAAGTGGAAGGGACAAACCTACCTACGGGGATTGATTTGTTCTGGAGCTTTGGAGGTAGTTATGCCAAAGTGCTTTCCGATAAAACAGACAGTGGTCTTAAACCGGAATATTGCAAAGACAATGTTTTTAGTGTGGAGGGTAATGCATTTACTGTATATTACGGTGAAAGTCTTGACCTGAAAGTAGTTCAGGCAGTAGTTCCTGACGAATCGGATATCCACTTGTCAGATGCACATAAACAAACCAGTCCGTTGGCATTCCACCAATCAGGAAAAAAGACAGATGCCCCTGCCCTTACCGGAACAACTAAATTAATCAACGGCAAACTTTATTTCTGCTTTTACCTTCAAAATGCAAAGGCGGACTACAACAGTTTTATGTTACCTGAACTATTTAAAAAAGAATTTTAATCTATGAAACAGACAAAAACATACATCCTGTTCATACTCTTTATCCTTACAGGTGCTTTCCAGCTTCAGGCAAAGACCTATAACGTGAGAGATTTCGGTGCTAAGGGTGATGGAAAAACAATAGACTCTCCTTCCATCAATCAGGCTATTCAAAATGCAGCTAACGACGGTGGAGGAACTGTGTATATTCCTTCCGGAGAATATGCCTGCTATTCTATTCGCCTGAAAAGCCACATCACTCTTTATCTGGAATCGGGTGCACGCATTATTGCTGCCTTTCCAACAAAAGATCAGGGATATGATGTTGCTGAGGCAAATGAATTCTATAAATATCAGGACTTTGGACATACTCATTGGCAGAACTCTCTTATTTGGGGTATCGGACTGGAAGATATAACCATTTGCGGTCCGGGACTTATTTACGGCAAAGGACTATCACGCGAGGAAAGTCGTTTGGCCGGAGCTGGAAACAAAGCTATAAGTCTAAAGAATTGCAAGAATGTGATCATTAAAGACATCTCCATGCTTCGTTGCGGGCACTTTGCTTTGCTGGCAACGGGAGTAGATAATCTGAGCGTACTGAACCTGAAAGTGGATACTAACCGCGATGGATTCGATATTGACTGTTGTAAGAACGTACGCATCACAGACTGTACCGTTAATTCTCCCTGGGACGATGCCATTGTTCTAAAAGCATCTTACGCATTGGGATATTTCAGAGACACTGAAAATGTAACCATCACCGGTTGTTTTGTTTCCGGATTCGATCAGGGAAGTGTGTTAAAGGCTACCTATGAAAGAGACGAACCTCAGGCTCCGGATCATGCTTATGTTTGCGGTAGAATTAAACTTGGAACAGAATCAAGCGGTGGTTTTAAGAATATTGCAATAACCAACTGTATCTTTGACCGATGCAGAGGTCTGGCTTTGGAAAGTGTTGATGGCGGACATCTGGAAGATGTAGTGGTAAGCAATATCACGATGCGTGACATTGTGAACTCACCAATCTTTCTTCGACTCGGTGGACGTATGAGAAGTCCGGAAGGAACACCAAAAGGAAGTATGAAAAGAATACGCATCAGCAACATCAACGTTTATAATGCGGATTCACAATACTCCTCCATTATCAGCGGAGTACCAGGAAGCATTATCGAAGATGTTTCTCTAAGTGACCTGCATATCTATCATAAAGGTGGATACACAAGTGAGGACGGAAAGATAGTTCCTCCGGAACAAGTAAAGGTATACCCCGATCCGTTAATGTTTGGCACCATTCCGGCAAAAGGCTTCTATATTCGTCATGCAAAGAACGTCACATTCAACAACATAGACTTCCATTACGAAAAGCCCGACGGACGTCCGTTATTTGTTACTGATGATGCCGAGATGATAGAATATAACCGCATCACGGTAGATGGGGTAAAACACTGATCAGCAAAAGTTCATTTTTCCTCTGAATAGTTATGATAATCCGGTTAAGTAAATAAAGTTATTTATTTAACCGGATTAACTTTTAAATCACTATTTTTGCATCATCGAATCAGATTAATATAAGGAAAAATGAACTACGGATTTGTAAAAGTGGCCGCAGCTGTGCCACGGGTAAAAGTAGCCGATTGCCAGTATAATGCTGAGCAAATTGAGGGAATGATAAATGAAGCTGACGAGAAAGGTGTTCAGATTATTGCTTTCCCGGAACTATGTATCACCGGATATACCTGCGCTGATCTTTTTGCACAGGAACTTTTGCTTGAAAAAGCAGAAATGGGACTGGTAGAAGTAATGAATAATACCCGCCAACTGGATATTATTTGCGTGGTAGGAATGCCGGTTGTAACAAATACCATTCTTTTAAATGCCGCAGTTGTCTTTCAACGAGGAAAGATTCTCGGTGTGATTCCGAAAACTTACTTACCTAATTATAAAGAATTTTACGAACAACGCTGGTTCACCTCCGCCAGAGACGTGATTGATAAAACAGTTCGCCTTTGCGGTCAGCTGGCTCCTGTTAGTTCAAGCCTACTATTCGATACTCCAGATGTGTGCTTTGGTGTGGAAATCTGTGAAGACCTCTGGTCTGTTATCCCTCCTAGTTCAAAACTGGCATTGAAAGGAGCCGAGGTACTCATCAATCTTTCAGCTGACAATGAAGGTATCGCAAAACACAATTATGTACGTTCACTAATTTGTCAGCAATCGGCCCGTTGCATAGCTGCATATATCTTCTCTTCCTGCGGATTCGGAGAATCAACCACAGATGTGGTCTTTGCCGGCAACGGATTAATCTACGAGAACGGAGCTTTACTGGCAGAATCCAAACGTTTCAGTCTGGAAGAACAGCTTATTATCACTGAAATAGATGTGGAACGCTTACGCACAGAAAGACGCATAAACACCACTTTCTCGGCAAACAGCGGTGATTATAAAGACACGGATTGTATCCATGTTACTACCGAGATAACAAACAGCAGACCTTTAAACCTTACCCGAAAAGTAGAAGCTCTTCCTTTCGTACCACAAGGCAAGACACTTAATGAGAGATGTGAAGAGATTTTCGAGATACAGGTTTCCGGATTAGCAAAACGTATTGTACATACTCAGTCAAAAACAGCCGTAATAGGCATATCCGGAGGACTTGACTCAACACTTGCTCTGCTTGTATGCGTAAAGACTTTCGATAAACTGGGACTTTCACGCGAAGGTATTCTGGGAATTACCATGCCCGGGTTCGGAACAACCGATCGCACTTATAACAATGCAATCAATCTGATGAAAGAGCTTGGAGTCTCTATCCGTGAAATAGATATTAAAGCAGCCTGCATTCAGCATTTTAAAGATATCAATCACAATATAAACGTGCACGACGTTACTTATGAAAACTCACAAGCAAGAGAAAGAACCCAAATTCTGATGGATGTGGCTAATCAAACCGGAGGTATGGTTATTGGAACAGGAGATCTTTCCGAACTGGCTTTGGGATGGGCTACTTATAATGGCGATCACATGTCAATGTACGGTGTAAACGTAAGTATTCCCAAAACACTTGTTAAATATCTTGTTGACTGGGTTAGCCGTAATGAAGTGGAAGAAGATGCCGCTGTTATCTTAACGGATATTGTGGACACCCCAATCAGCCCTGAACTGATTCCAGCCGACGAAGAAGGAAATATCTCGCAAAAGACAGAAGACCTAGTAGGCCCCTATGAGCTTCATGACTTCTTCCTATATTACACCATGCGTTTTGGCTTCCGTCCTGCTAAAATATACTATCTGGCAGGTATTGCTTTTGGTAACAGATACAACAAAGAAACAATCAAAAAATGGTTGCACACCTTCTTCCGACGCTTCTTCAACCAGCAATTCAAACGCTCCTGCTTACCCGATGGTCCTAAAGTGGGAAGCATCTCCATTAGTCCACGAGGTGACTGGCGCATGCCAAGTGATGCAAGTTCTGCTTTGTGGTTAAAAGAGATTGAAGAGCTTTAATTTAACAATACAGCAGAGAATATCATCTTTCTGCTACTTATAACTTTAAATAGAGAATTCCGGAATAGCATAATCAAGTCTGCATTCCGGAATTCTTTTTTCTTTCCATATACACTACTCATCTTTCATTTTATTATTAATAGAGAATCACTCCGCATAATTCTCTATAGCATTTACGAATAACTTCTATTTAATTCTGTAACAAGCTATTATTACATTAACACCACCTTTACGCTTAAATATAAAGCTGAGTGTTGTTATCAATTGAGAAATAAATCATTTGCATAAGACAGTTCTTATATTCTATTCATTTTTATATATAAGCGATTATTTATATATTTAATTAATATTTTCAATAAACAAATATAATATCTTAATTGTTAAATATTTAAGTAAACAACAAGAAAGCTATCCAATTTATAAATCAATAATTAAAAGTAAAAATAATTTCACACATTTCATTGCGCAATAAAATATTAATCTATATTTTTGCATTCGTTTTGGTAAAATACAGATATAAGAAACAGGAATAAGCTGTATAACAATTAAAATTTCTTGTTTTTTTAAAGCTTTAATCAAGTACAATAAGGGAATAATCTAAACACACGGAGAATAAACCGTAGATCTTGATTTGATAAAAGTCTAAAATATTTAAATAGGACATGAAAACGTTAACAAAAATCTTATTACTATTAAACATTGCTTTTTGGATTGGATCCAGCGCAATCTGTTGGCGCCTCACAGGAGGTACACTGGGATGGGTTGTATTACTAGGACTTATTATTTTTATTGTTTCATGGAGAATTAGTTGTGAAGTTGTAAATGTACCTCTTGAAAACTTTTCAGAACCAGAATGGCTTATTTTCATAAAAAAATTCAAGTGGTCAAATGCTGCATCGCTGATTGGAATCGGAATATATATGTTTATATGTATCATTTTCAATTTTTTCCGCATGAGGGACTTTCTAAATTTAAATGCGTCCTGACTTTTAAATATATATTGCATCTTCTCTTTTCAGAAGTAAGATTAGTCTCAATTAATTTTGAAAATCCGGATTAATACCGTACATTTGGAAATATAATTATTATCTACCACAACAAAGAATAAGAAAACTAAAATGAGCGCCAATAGATTTGGAGGCTGATTCGTAACAAATAAGTTTTCTACGAATACAATATATTGATAAACTAAGGAAAAGAAATAGTCTATCATATATCTTTATTTTGATCAATTACTACATACCGGTTCAGATCGGGTCTTTATACTGCAGAATCATTAGTAATATCCCTTGTTTATACAACTTGGAGTGCTAATTATTACAGTAACAAAAACATATTATACATCTACCGATTCATTATAGACTAATTCTCAACCATTGGGAATTTCTACACATTTAAAAATAAATATTATGCCAAAAGGAAAAGAAGTAAAAGAGAAATCTCAAAAAAAGGAAGCTGTAAAAAGCCTGAAAGAAAAGAGAGCTGATAAAGCCTTAAAACGTAAAAATAGAAGCGATGATTAATTCATCATTAAAAGCTATCTATTAAGAGATCCTAAAATGTTGCATTTTACATCAACCCTTCCCCAATGTCGATTGACAAAGAGAAGGGTTTTCATTTTAAACCACTCAATATAAACAGTCATGATTGAAGTAAAACTAGAAGAGAATAAAGGAGTAACCCACTCTTTTTTATATTTAGCAATAATTTAAGAGGAATGACTGAAAAACATCCCATCCTATTTGGTCAATATCAGCCAAAAACAAACTTAAAATAAAAAGCACCAAATACTTTCATTCTGTAAATAATTAGAATCTAAAAAAGCAAACTTATTAAAGATTTGCACATTAAAAACGCATCTGCATATTTACCCCTCAAAAGAACAATTGTTTCCAGCCAGATCAGTACACTTCACTAGCATATTTATTTGTTAAATATTCAATTTTTTATTGTTTTTTCTTTTTTAATTCAAATCTAGTTTCTATCTTTGACGAACAAAATGATAGCAATATTGGATTTATTAACAATTTAATAAGAATTTAAATCTAATATATGGCTATAAGCAGATTTAAAAATAACATTTTGATAGAACCAATAAAAATTTCTAATCATGAAAACAATTGTATTAAGTAGCCGTAAATTAGTAACTAGCATTACTATTTGTTTATTGTTTGTATGTATGCATGCTGCAAATGCAATGGAACCTATGAACTTTGTCTACAACAAAAGTGACAACAATGAAATTGTATACTTATATGATTCCATATCACAGGCTCTTACCCCTTATTTAAAGTACGACTTCACTTCCAGTGAAAACGGACAGTCAAAACACAAAACAGCATATTACTGGAAAGCTTACACTCAGAAATGGGTTCCTTATTATTTGCTTACCACAACAACTAAAGGAGAAAATCAAATCCAGGAATTTGCATTGTGGAACAACAAGAAACAAGATTTCTCTCTGAACAAACAAAAATCTATTTCTTATAAACAAGCCGGAAAAGATGTACCTACTTTTGTTTATTTCAAATGGAATAACAAAGATGACAAATGGGAAGTTAAAGATGCCAACCTATTAGAGAGCTACATGGAATTGGTGGTGAACAATGCCGTTAAAAGTGGAAAGAATGCATCAGTGAATAAATCGATTGAATAGAGTTTTTATATACTAAGATAATAGTTCCATAATAAATTGAATTTTTTAAGCCGGTCCCCAACAAAGAGCCGGCTTTTTTAATGGTTTAACTTCATATAATGCTAAGTAACTATTAGCTAACACATTCTGTTTACCTCACCACTCTCCCTCCAAGTATCACACAATCTATCAAATTGGAAGTATAAGCATAAGGCAGAAAGTAAAGCGATGGTATCTCTTTCGTGATAAGTACATTTGCCCGCTTGCCCACACAGATAGAGCCGTGACTTTCACTGATACCCATCGCATAAGCACTGTTGATGGTGGCTGCATTAATTGCCTCTTCGGGAGTTAACTTCATATTGATTGTTGCCAGTGACAAGATAAACTTCATGTTACCCGATGGCGACGAACCTGGATTGTAATCAGAAGCAAGGGCGATAGGTAGTCCGCTGTCTATCATCTTACGGGCAGGCGGATAATTCATTCCCAGAAAGAAAGCCGCCCCGGGTAGCAAGGTAGGCATTGTACCGCTGCCTTTCAATGCTTCAATCTCGGCATCACCGGTAAACTCCAGATGATCTACCGAAAGTGCATTGTGCTTCACTCCTATCTGTATGCCCCCAGAAAGAGCAAGTTCATTGGCATGTATCTTCGGACGCATACCGTATCTGGCACCTGCAACCATTATGCGTTCAGTCTCTTCACAGGTAAAGAAACCTTTATCGCAAAAGCAGTCAACGAAATCCGCCAGGCCTTCACTTGCCACGGCAGGTATCATCTCATTAACAATCAAATCCACATACGCAGCCTGCCTGCCTTTATAGTCGGTCGGCACTGCATGAGCACCCAGAAAAGTGGCACGGATAGTAAGAGGTGTTGTTTCACGAAGACGCTTTATAACACGCAACATCTTGAGTTCATCTTCGATAGACAGTCCGTAACCACTCTTTATCTCGGCTGCACCTGTTCCCATACCAATCATCTCATGAATCCGGACAAGTGCCTGTTCGTAGAGTCCATCTTCAGTTGCTTCGTGCAGACGTTGGGCGGAATTAAGAATACCACCTCCACGTTGTGCAATTTCTTCATACGATAGCCCGTTTATCTTGTCTATAAATTCCAGTTCTCTACTGCCAGCATAAACAAGATGCGTGTGAGAATCGCAAAACGCAGGCAGCACAATCTTTCCCGTTGCATCAATAACCTCATCAGCTCTTAGAGTTGGAGAAAGTGACGACATGGTACCAAACGAGGCTATACATTCATCTTCCATCAGCAAGTAAGCATCCTTGATACAAGGCAGAGAAGCCATATCTTTTCCGCAAACCATTATTCGTGGCTTGTCTTCCACCTGATACAGCTCTCTGATATTCTTTATTAATAGTTTCATTCTTCTAAAATTTCCATTTCCTCAGAAAATCAACACTATTATGAATGTGCGGATACATCACACAATCGTTCTCTATAAACGGCACCACCTTGCGATATGCCGTGCACACCTTTTGCAATACAGGCGAGGTTTTAAGCGGACAACGAAAATCAATTGCCTGCACAGCATTAAACAATTCAATAGCCAGTAAACGTTCGGTGTTTTCCACCACCTTGTAGCATTTTGTTGCCGCATTAGCCCCCATACTCACATGATCTTCCTGCCCTTGCGATGACTCAATCGAATCTACCGATGCAGGAGTACACAGTTGTTTGCTCTGACTAACAATAGAAGCGGCAGCATATTGCGGAATCATAAATCCACTATTCAAGCCGGGATTACCTGCCAGAAATATAGGCAGTTCACGTTCGCCTGCAATAAGCTGATAAGTTCGCTGAGAAGAGATGCTTCCAAGTTCGGCCACACCAATAGCCAGGAAGTCGAGCGCCACAGCCAATGGCTGTCCGTGAAAGTTTCCTGCCGAGATTACCAGATCTTCATCGGGTACAATTGTAGGATTGTCCGTGGTAGAGTTAATCTCTGTGGTAAACACACTCTCCACATAAGCAATGGTATCCTTGGATGCACCGTGAACCTGTGGCACACAACGGAATGAATAAGGGTCCTGCACATGTACTTTCTTACGGGCAATAATCTCACTACCGTCTAGCAGTTCGCGGATGCGACGGGCAGTTTCAATCTGTCCTTTGTGTGGACGAATAGCATGAACGGCAGGATGGAAAGGTTCAATGCGGCCATCGAAAGCATCAATAGAAATGGCAGCCGTTACATCTGCTATAGCCGATAACCTGTTTGCATTCATAATACACCAACAGCCATAAGCACCCATAAACTGCGTGCCATTTAACAAAGCCAGCCCTTCTTTGGATTGCAACGTGATAGGTTCCCAACCAAATTTCTCGTTCACCACTTGAACATCCACATCCCTACCTTTGTAATTTACCTCTCCCAAACCTAAAATAGGCAATGAAAGATGTGCAAGCGGTACTAAATCACCCGATGCTCCTAATGAACCTTGCTGATAAACAACCGGACAGACACCGTTATTGAAAAAGTCAATCAGCCGTTGTACCGTTTCCAGCTGAGCACCCGAATAACCGTAAGAGAGCGATTGAACTTTTAGAAAAAGCATCAGCTTCACAATCTCATTAGGTACACGTTCGCCAAGACCGCAAGCATGAGACATCACCAGGTTACGTTGCAGAATAGAGAGTTGTTCACCGCTCACACTGATATCACAAAGACAACCAAAACCTGTTGATACACCATAGATAGGCTCTTTCTGAGTCTTCATCTTATTATCCAGATACTTGCGTCCTTTTATTATCAGTGCTTTCGATTCGTCAGACAATTCTAACTTGTATCCCTTCACAATAATCTGTTGCAATCTATCTATTGATAAATGTTCTGTACTTATTTTATGCGTTTTTGCCATTGTTATTTATGTTTTAATACCAATTTAATAAGGTTATCATCAGCTATATTAGGTAAAGTTACTACAAGTTCGGGAGTACGAGCCATCTCTCTGCGGACAGTATCCATTGCTCCCGGGTTACGAGCCCAGCTGCGGCGTGCCAGTCCGTTATTTACATCCCACAAAAGCATAGATCTGAGACGACGGTCAGCATCAGCTGAACCATCAATCATCATTCCAAAGCCACCATTGATAACCTCGCCCCAGCCTACTCCGCCACCGTTATGAATGGAAACCCAGGTAGCGCCACGGAAAGAATCACCAATCACATTCTGCACAGCCATGTCTGCGGTGAACGAAGAGCCATCGTATATATTTGAAGTCTCACGAAAAGGCGAATCAGTGCCCGACACATCGTGATGATCTCGTCCCAGTACTATTGGTGCAGAAATCTCTCCACGCCCGATTGCCTGGTTAAGTGCCTTAGCCACCTCAATACGCCCCAATGAATCGAGATAAAGAATACGCGCCTGCGAACCTACCACCAGATTATTCTTACCGGCCTCTTTTATCCAATGAAGATTATCATTCAACTGCGACTGAATATCTGCAGGTGCTGTTTGAAGAATCCGTTCCAGCACCTCAGCGGCAATCCTGTCACTTACTGCCAGATCTTTAGGATTGCCCGAAGTACATACCCAGCGGAAAGGTCCGAAACCATAGTCGAAAAAGAGAGGTCCCATAATATCCTGCACATACGAAGGATAACGGAAAGTACCATCAGCCTTCATCACATCAGCTCCCGCACGGGATGCTTCCAGCAGAAAAGCATTGCCATAATCAAAGAAGTACATACCCTTTGCAGTAAGTTTATTGATAGCCGCAGCATGACGCCGCAATGTATTGCGAACCTTCGCCTGAAACTTCTCAGGTTCTTCGGCCATCAAACGGTTAGCCTCATCAAAATCAAGGTCTGCCGGATAATAGCCACCCGCCCAGGGATTATGCAAAGAAGTCTGATCGGAACCCAGATCCACATACATCTCTTCGGCTGCCAACCGCTCCCATAAGTCCACCACATTTCCCTGATAAGCAATTGACACCACTTCGTTTGTATCAACCGCCCTGCGGATTCGGGGCATCAATGTATCTAAATCAGTAAACACCTCGTCCACCCAACCTTGGGAGCGACGAACAGCCACCGCTTTGGGATTAATCTCGGCAATCACAGAAACCACTCCGGCAATATTACCCGCCTTTGGTTGCGCACCCGACATTCCGCCCAGTCCTGAAGAAACAAACAGCACTCCTTTTTCGGAAGGATGTTTGGCCCGCTGCATGCGTTTGGCATTCAGCACCGTGATACTCGTACCGTGCACAATGCCCTGCGGACCGATGTACATAAACGAACCCGCTGTCATCTGCCCATATTGAGAAACACCCAGCGCATTAAACCTCTCCCAATGATCTTTGGAAGAATAATTTGGTATCACCATACCATTGGTTATCACCACACGCGGGGCATCTTTATGAGAAGGGAATAATCCCATGGGGTGACCGGAATACAACACCAGCGTCTGCTCGTCCGTCATTACGGACAAGTACTTCATGGTAAGCAGATACTGCGCCCAGTTCTGAAACGCCGCACCATTGCCACCATACGTAATAAGTTCGTGCGGATGCTGAGCCACCGCATTATCCAGGTTATTGCTCAACATCAGCATAATAGCTGCTGCCTGTTTCGACTGATAAGGATAATCTTCGATGGGACGGGCAAATATCTTATAATCGGGACGAAAACGATACATGTATATACGGCCATACTTAGCCAACTCCTCAGCAAATTCAGGAGCCAGCACCGCATGATGTTTGGCAGGGAAATAGCGAAGTGCATTCTTCAAAGCAAGCTCCTTTTCAGTGTCAGAAAGAATATCTTTGCGCTTGGGTGCATGATTGATGGCTAGATCAAAAGGCTTGGGCTCGGGCAAAACATCAGGAATGCCTGCCGAAACCAATCTGCGAAATTCCTCTTTAGTTATTTCTTTCATGGCAGTATTATATTTTACTATTCACGATTTCAAGAATTGCACTCTCCCTCTCCTGCGCCAGTTTTGCCATGACAGCAGCCTCTTCGAGTATGGGTTCAATCAACGCCTTGTTCTTAATGCCACCCGCATTGATACGCACATTGAGCCAGGCACCCAGCACTGCCGAACGAGCAGCCAGTGCACCTACTCCGGCATCCGACACAGAATTAGGATTACCCTCTTTAGCCATTTGTTCCACAATATCAAACACTGCCATTGAAGCCTTCATCACCCTGAACGGTATTTGGGTAGCATAGAATGTAGCCTCCTGAATAGCCTTAGTGCGTGCAGCTTTTTCTTCCTCTGTGTTCTTTGGCAGGCCAAAAGCATCCATCACCTTATTAAATGAACGGGTATCTTCATCCACAAGAAAAATCAGTTCACTCACCAAAGCCTGACCGCGCTCGGCACAATCAGAGAACTCTTCCCAACGGGCATCCCATCCCGCTTTGTGCGAAGAGAGATTAGCAACCATTGTACCCAAAGCAGCCCCCAACGTTCCCATGTAAGCAGAGATAGAGCCGCCACCGGGAGCAGCCGATTCACTGGCCGTCTCTAAAGCAAAGTCCGAAACAGTCATATCCACCAGCTTCTCTTCAGTATCATCTTCAAGCATATATTCTATCACTTTGGTCTTTACATCGAAAGGTTTCAAATCATCAAGCCCCATTGACTTTATCGCAATCCTGATAATCTCCTTTTCAGAGATACCCACAGAACGTTGTTGCTTGCGAAGGAAATATTTCCCTGCATCAATCAGTGTGGATTTTGGTACCAATCCCACAATCTCAGTGCCCGTAATCCGCACACCACGAGCCGCAGCCTTTGCCACCACCTCTTCAAAAGCAATATGTACGGGGGTAACAGCAACATTGGTTATATTCATGGAAACCTGAGCAATGCCATATTCTTTAATAAACCACCCAATAGCGGCCGTACTTTTTAACGTGCCGGGAATAAACAGATCCTGTCCATTCTCATCTTTCATAATCTTGCCCACCGGCGAATTACCTTCCCGCTTCACACGTCCACGTTCGCGGACATCGAAAGCAATGGCATTGGCCCTACGGTTAGAAGTTGTGTTCAGATTGAAATTAATAGCAATCAGAAAATCTCTTGCGCCCACGGCTGTGCATCCGGTTTGGGCCACACGCTCCGTCCACAGTTCACCGCCAAAGTCGGGCATCCGGACAGGATTCCCAAAGCGCGGCTTCAATCCTTCATACTCCCCTTCCCGGCAAACAGCCAACTTCTTACGTTCGGGATAAATGGCTGCATATTCATAACAATAAGTAGGGACACCACCTTCGAGTGCAATTCTCCTGGCAAGTTGACGGGCATATCTGGCAGTCTCTTCCATGGTAATGCCGGAAACAGGAATAAGCGGCAATACATCGGTAGCTCCCATGCGAGGATGTTCACCGTGATGTTTTCTCATATCAATAAGTTCCGCAGCTTTCACCACACAACGAAAGGCAGCCTCCACCACGGCCTCAATTTCTCCCACAAAAGTAACAACGGTTCTGTTAGTAGCGTTACCCGGGTCTACATCAAGGAGTTTGATGCCTTCTACACCCTCTATTACATCAGTAATCTGTTTGATAACGGTCATATCGCGTCCCTCACTAAAGTTGGGCACGCATTCTACAATTCTTTTTTCCATTTATAGTATCAGATATAAGGTTATTTATCTTTTTTGAACTGTACGATAAGTGCTACTAAAGTAGTGCTTTACTTTGACTTAAACAAAGTTTATTTGCATAATTATTAATGAATAATACCATTAGAAAACAAAGCATTTGTATCCGGAGTTATTTTTCCCACATAAAAAAAATATTTTTTGGTCCTACCATCACCTTTTTCACATAAATAACTATAGTTCAACGCATTGACTAAATTCATCCCTCACTCATCCATCACGCCTTAAAACATAATCACTTAATTTTCAAACCATTAATCCGTGACAGATGAGACCTAAAAAGCCACGAACCATCACTTTTTGGTTCATCCCTCACTTTTTCGTTGCAAATTTCTCCGAATTATTAAAAGTCTGGACAAACCCAAAAACTGAGTTGCAGATTAAAATTGGTTACTTCTTAGTTTGACAAAATACACAAAATTGCATGAATTTGATTCGAAATAGTGAGGGATGGCCCCAAAAGTGATGGTTCCGTGATGGTTGAGAATGCTACCATCACTGGCTAACATATTGTATTTTAAAATATTACAAAAAATAGTGAGGGAGTGAGGGATGGTTTTCGTTTTTCTGTAGAATCCGGCAAAAGTGCGATGCAAAAAACTCCCGCCTGCTTTTTTTGGAACGTAACCGGATGTTGAGCAAAGTCCCGCCTGCTTTCAAAAAAAGCAGGCGGGAGGTTGAGCAGTTATTCGGCAATAATTTTTATTTATTGGAGTTTGGATTTTATTTATTGGGGAATAAAAATTAGCTTACCAATACAGAATATATAGCTTATTGTATATCAGTAAGATACGCGATTTGAGGTACAAATTGTATACATATTCATTAAAATCGTCTTGTTTCTTGACTTATCATGCAATTTTCAATTTAAAGCTTTTGATAAGCTGCTTCAAAACTTCTTCTACCGATATTGAATTCAGTCCCATTTCTTTAAATATGGCTTTGTCTGGTAATTCTTCAGCAGTGACGTCAACAAAGGTTTGCAAATGAGCTTTTATGCTTTCCGGAAGTTTAAATACATCGTTTCCAGTAAGCATAACCGCCAACCTAAATACATCGCCTTTGTGTTTACGTAGATGTTTAGCATCTTCTTTACTACCATTAACGATACGTTCTGCAATTTCGAGGTATGCTTTTGCTTTTAGGCATATCAGCGCTTCAATATTGGCAAGGTGTAATCCATTCTCAAGTACACTATGTTCCAACATATAGTGATAATAGTCATCATTCATTAATATGGCTGAAAGACTAGTTAAATCATCATCTACGGGAATGGGAGTAAGGTATGATTGTTCGTCAAAGTCCAATAAGTCTGGGTTTCTCGCAAACAGCTCAATTTGAAAAGGGAACTCAGTATTTCCGGGCTTCATAAAACGATAATACTTACGTTCATCCTCGTTTTTTTCCTTACGTTCATAATTTCCATCTACAACAAACTTCCAAAACTGTTTTACGAATTCTGTGTTCAAAGCTTCTACAATCAAAATAATATCAATGTCTTTCGTTGCGCGAGGAATAAAACCTGCTTCATCTAAAATCAAATCACAAGCAGTACCTCCTATAATTACATAGTTATCGGGGTATGCTTCAAAGTATTTCTTGAATATATCCAATCCTCTTACCATTCTACGTTGTCAATTAATTGTTCTAAAGCATTTTCTATACGCTCATTTTTATTGTCTCTAAAGCACAGATACAGTGACAAACGGTCGATAAATTCAGTATGGCTTAGTTTTGCCGGATCATACTTCCATTCTTCTATGCGAATTTCACCCTCCTTTTGACCAATTTTATCTGCATTTTGAACTTTAAGTAGTTTGATGTATGCTGGTTTTGCGGCGTAAGATTCCATTGCTGTTGGGTTCAAGTCGGAATAATTGGAAAGTGCATTGATATTTGATTTCCGCAAATACTGATCCTTCAGAAGTCCTGTGTAATATGTGGTTTTTTTGATTGGATTAGTCATTAAAGGTTCTGTATTAGTCCAGAGTTCTTTTTTAGTGAAACTGAAATGTAGAAATTTATCTTTTGTTCCTTGTAATTCACAAAGGTTATTGATTAATAAATATTTAACAGCACGTGTAATAGTTGTTGCATTGTATTCAAGTTTTTCAGCAATCGTTTTAAGATTCAGGCCTTCCAAAGATTCTACTTGCAGATGAAATAATAATAAAAGTTGAGCTGCCGGCTGCATTACTTCTTGTTTAACTGTTTGGTTTACACCAAATTCTTTTAAATCAATAAGTAAACTGGGCATATACATTTGCTTACCAGGGATAACGAAAGGAATTTTCTTCTCAATCAACCTCAATCGGTTATAGGCTTCAATTGGTTTTAAAACTGCTATGGCAGTAAGTTGAATTATTGTCTGAATGATGTCAAGTTGCTTTCTTAGTCTATTCGCGGTAATGTCTTCTTTCACTTCAACCAGAAGTAATTCAGAACCAAATAATTCGGTAGTGAATAAATTATAGTTCCCTATCACAAAATAGGGCAAACCTTTCATTTTTTCTTCTTTCAATGGCTTTATCACCACGTTTACACCCAATGTGCTATCGAAGTATTTTTTCAGATCTTTCATTTAATATTCTGGTAATTAGTATGATGTCATTTAATTTGCATGATTGCTCCATTAATGCTATTGTGCAAATGTAATGCAATTATATTGATATACAATATTATATTATAAAATAAATTTTCTGTCAGTACTAAAACCTAATCCCTCTCCATACTTTACATATCCTAATTGATTGGTGAGTAATTGAGTTTTCCCTATCTCAAAGTCAGTCGTATTACCATGTGTATGACCGTAAATCCAATAGTCAGGTGCGGTAGACTTAATTAAATCGAACAATTCTACAGCAAATGCTTCGTTTATGATACTGTCTTTATATTTTTCAGGGTAGTTTTTATAAGTGGGTACATGGTGGGTAACTACTACATTTTTAGTAGATGTTTCCAATGTCAATTCTTCTTTTAGAAATGCTAAACTATCGGCGTGTAATTGGTTATACTGCGCTATTGAAAGTGGATAGCTACGGTGTTTGATGACATAAAAATCATTCATGGCTCTTTGAATTTGATATTCCTTGGCCGGACTAATTTTGCTCCAGAGTGTTGAGAAGATAAACTTGACATCATCGTGTATTACTGAGGTATTATTTACCAGAAAAACATTGCTTTGTATCTTCTCATTCACAACACCACATTTTGTTGCGATATTAAAGTGATAATATTCGTGGTTGCCTGGTACCCAATAGGTCGCGGCAAAACTATCGGAAAGAAAACTAAAGAAGTCTTTATGCTGCTCCAGTAGCTTAAATGGAATAATATCTCCTGCCAGCAATAAAACATCGCCCACTACTTGTAGCGGGTTTGCATTTAGAAAAATCTTATTTTCTTTAAATTCCAAATGTAAGTCGGAAGCGTATTGGATTATCATGTTCGTAGATTGTTTGTGTATTTATATGTTTGTTTTTTTTGTACAGCTACTGTAAAAAATACCTTTCCGAGTGTTGCATTAAGGCAAGTGGGCACAATGCCTCTTTTTTCATCGAACACTTTACGGCTGAGGAAATAGCCCGACTGCTGAAGAAAGAAGATCTTTCAGTTACTGATATTTCTTATCAGTTGGACTTCAGCACGACAAGTTATTTCACACGTTACGTCAAGCGAGTTTTGGGTATGACTCCTAGTGAATACAAGGCTCGATTCAATGTAAAGAAGTGACATTATAGTCACTATATAGGAACAATGAAAACCATCCCACATTGCATTGAATTATAATTTTTGAGGTTGCCAATTTTGGCGGGCATACTAGGTATGGAATTGCATTCATATACGTCAAAGTTGTAGCGAAAATTATCTGACTGATGGTAGGTTCATCGCTCACGATACCTCGTTCATCAAAAGCATGGCTGATAAGCAAGCCGGTATCTGCCATATAGCATTTCAATGTGGTTCGTTCCTTGTTAAGCTTTAAATCTATGCAAGGTTCAGTAGAGTTATAACAACAGTTGGCTGAAATATACGACACAACGCAAGAGAATATATCTATGCACATTCCCAAAATATTCAAAGATAATGAATTGGACGAAAATCGAACTTATAAGAAATTCTTATTAGTTCGCCAAGAAGGTCAGCGACAAGTGAAACGTAGCATTTTCCATCGACTACGATTCAAGAGACCAGATGACCCGTGAATTCTTTGCCACAGTACAGCCTAAATTTAAGTGTTAAATGCAACAAAGGAGAATAAAATGCTTAAAACATTATTTACTTCATGCCCAACTTTTTATAACCTTCAAAGACTTTGTTTACGTCAAAATAGTAAGTTTTACTACTACCATCTTCTGCTTTTACTTCCATTTTATCGTAAAGTCCAACATTATTAGTAAGAATACTCTGAGTTATTAAATCAACACCTAGCATTTGTAAAATAAAATACTCTTCATTTACTTGGGTTACATGCCAAGCTGATTCACAGGTATTTCCATCTCCACTATCTATTATAGAATACAGGAGTCCAAATTGAATTGTCTTATATTTCTTTGCATTTAAAGTATCACCTATAATATTGTATGTTTGACGCAATATCTTATGTGCAATCATGCTCGTATAATCAATACTTAACATTGCTTTTGTAATTCCTATTATTTCCTTAGAATTTGATTTATCCATTTGAACATACATTTCTTTCTCGAGGCGTTCAAACTCTTTCGACTTGTTTGAAGCTACTTTAAATTGTTCACTTTCAATAAAGCTTTCTCGAAATTCCCGATAATTAATATCGGCTTCTCCAGCTTCAAGTTGTTTTACAAACCCTGAATATTTATCATTAAACTTTGGAATTATCACTTCTGAGGTTGTCTGTCCGAATGAATAATAAGTAGTCAGCAGAAATGTCAAAAGGATTAATGTTGTCTTAGTCATAGTGTGTGTTTTAAAGAAGAAGTACTTTTATCGTTTTATAATCTCAAAAGAAGTTTATCAAGCAGAGTATTAAACTCGGCAGGATTCTCTATCATCGGATAATGACAGGTGCCGTTAATCATGCTGAGTGTATAATTTGTGCCATCATATTATTTTAAGGCATCCTCGTCGGTAGGGATTATGTTTTATGTTGTTCTATTCTTATTACTTTACAGTTTCTAAATTCAATGTAAAGCACATCAGGATCTATACTGGCAAATCCAGGTCTGTAACCAAGATAATAATACCAATCGTCACTTTGCGCAGAGTTATCACCATCACCTAAAATTTGTTGAATTTCAGCTTTAGTCTTACCGATAAGCATATTGCTTTCAATAATATCATCAGACATCTCATATCGTTTTTCCTTGTCCGTAAACCATTTTTCTTTATCAAAATCATGCGTTGGATAATAACTCATGCTAAAAAACAAAAGCATAATGATTCCTATATAAATTAATGGTGTCGCTATAAGAGTTGCCACCCAAGATACAATCTTCCTTGTTCGATCAACTTTAATAAGCTTTTTTAGTAACCATCTCCAAAAAATAAAAGTAGGAAGACAAAGCACAAATAGAATGAAATAAACTTCAATGCTTACTCCTAAAATTGTTGGTATATAAAGTAATGTCATCATTTTAAGAGCCTGTTTAAATTTTATTCAATAGCATCCTTATGTTTGCCAGTTTAACCATTTCCTCTGCTGAATCGAATGTAAGTTCATAGTTTCGGCAGAGTCTTCTATAGTTATCAAACCAGGAAAAAGTTCTTTCTACAATCCATCTCTTTTTAATTGGTTTAAAGCCATTTACTTTGTCTCCACTGACTATAATATCCAGTAAATATCCAAAAGTATTTTTTATTTTTTCTGATACGTCTCCGCGGTAACCGCCATCAGCAAGAATTACTTTTATATTACAGCACAATTCTTTCAGACATCGGGCAAGCAGATAAGCCGCTTTGCTATCATGCACACATGCAATTGTTACCATAACAGCGATCAGGAAACCATTCTTGTCAACAACCACATGACGTTTAATCCCTTTGACTTTCTTATTACCATCAACTCCATTAAGGGAACGGTTATTTCCCCAACGTACACTTTGGCTATCCATTATACCTACGCTAGCTTCGGCTTTTTGCCCCATAGAGACACGTACTTTCTCACGTAAATTATTGAGTAATAGATCAAATTCACCAAGAGATGACCATTTTCGATAATAATAGTATACCAATTCCCACGAGGGAAAATCTGAAGGCAACATACGCCACTGACAACCGGTTTTTACAATATAAAATATGGCATTCCATATTTTACGTAAATCATATTTTCGCTTTCTCTCTTGTGGTTTCAAGATTTTCTTAATAACTTGCCACTGTGTTTCTTCTAAATCCGTTAAATACATAATTATTTAAAGTGTGGTAACTAAAAATAATCATTTTAACGGAAAGAGGAAACACTTTTTTATTTTTATCTTTAAAATTTAAACAGGCTCTAAATATCAGATAATTAATTGTTAAATTTTGTATAAGGGTATTTTATTTGTTATTCAGTTGAGAAACTATACAAATCACCATTCTCTCCTTCACATCTCAGGAAAATATGTTCTGGTAATCCTTTTGTCAAATCAACTTTTGTAATAATACTTTTATCGCAGTCCTCATTATCTGTGTTTGTGAATATTAGTATCCCATTTTCTAACTTATCAGGTAAGTCATTTATCATTCCTAAACAATAGTTGCCTACATACTGATTATTCCCATTGAAAATTAAAATTCGGCTTGTTGCTCTGTGTGATAGTCCCCAAAACCAACAAGAATCCATTATTTTAAAAATTCGCCCATCCGAAGTCATTACTTGTCCCAAGTATTTTAAATGTGTTTCAGTTCCTCCATTTATCGTCCATCTACCAAAAACGAATAAACTGTCAACAATGTTTTCTTTTAAGACCTGTTGTCTTATGGAATTATCATTAACCTGCCCCATAGCTTTTATAGCAAATGATGTTATTAGTATTAAAATAATCAGTTTTATTTTCATTTAAACTTGGCGTTAAAAAACTCCGTGCCCACTACCTTTAAAAGCATGTCCATTAAGGTTGCTATTCCAGACTTATAAAACTCAGCTTCTCCAATCCATGCTGATCCGTCATTAGCATATACTGTCTTCAGCTCAGTATATTTAATTTGTGATTCCCTATCAATTGTTTTGCCTTTTATTCTATTATTATTTGATTATCAAAAAGAGTCTTGAAAACGGCTAATGATTGTTCATTTATTTCTTCACAGCTGTCTAACATGATAGCATAAAATATCCTTCCTTCAAATCGGCCTTTATTATCTTTTACTGTATAATATGCAACTTCACCTTTATTACCATCTGGAAAAGTAGCAGGATTCTCCAAAAGCAGTCCAGGATACATTGGACTATTTCTTTCAATGCCAATCATATAAATGTGACCTCCACCCATTTCTTTATAGATCTCATTATCTTTAATCTCGTAAGCAACCATCTTATCGTATTTGTCAGAGAATGCAATCTTATTTTTATTTGAGCATTTAGGATTCAAAGTGTTGATGTAATCATCTAATTCGTCCGTTAAGTTCGCCACTTTCATGATTATTGCAACAGTATAATTAATTTTTTTTCCTTTTTTACTCTTAATTGCCGGTAGATTTAGGACAAATGCACTTTGATGATTCTTATAGTCATATACTGATAGCTCCCATGTAGAGTCCACCAAGACTTTAATACCTAACGGCCGGCAAGTAAATGCGATTTTTTCTCCCTTTGAAGTTGACCATAGATCTTCTTTTTTGTAAAAGATGTCCTTATTTACATCAATGATTCTTTTATGTATTTCTGGTCCAAGTTGGGATTCGAAACGTCCAGGAGTGCCCGAAATACTTCTCGCTTTATCCATGGCGTAAATGCAATGTGATGGCATATTTGTGGCAGCTGTTGCCCATGCATATTCTTCCCAAAAGTCAGCAAGTTGTTTCGTAGGCAATAATTGTTGCGCTTTTAGAAAATTATCAATGCCTAATGTAGGAACATTGGAAAGCACATAATGAAAACCCAGAAACCAGTAAGCCCGATAGTCATTGGGATTAATCGCAATGGCTGAGTTGTAATTATTGACAGCTAACTGATAATAATCAGATTCGTTAAGATTATATAGATAATGTGCAATGTCACCCAACAACATGAAAAGTTCTTCATTCTTTATTGGAACAGACGAAAACATTGTATAGCTTTCACGAAGGTTCTTTATTAATTCTTTTTGAGATTTGTCATAACTCCACTTATTTGTCCAATGATCAAAGTATTGCTGATTATCTTTAATATAATTGAAAGCATTTACAAACTTACTCTCATTACTGATCTTAGAGATTTCAATGTAGTTTACATTCGAAAATGTATTTACTGATATCAGTACTCCTACTAAAAGAATTATTGCTTTTCTCACATTCATTTATGGTTAATCTTTCACTTGTAACTAATCACATATAATTACTTACAAATAAACAGAATATTTTAATCGCTACAAAGAGATTTGACAAATAACAAAGTAATATTTGAAAAATTTATTTTAGTCAGAGTAATAGCAATAATACCTGATTATAAGATATGCCTTCGGGAAAGCGAAAAAAAAGAGCGCCTGGTTTTATCTGTCCCAGACGCTCTTTTAGCTTTTTATATCGTTACTAATATTACTCAACCAAGGTGTTGTTCACCTTTACATTCTTTAGAGTAAATCCATTGATCAGGCTTTTATCAATTGAACCTTTTGCAGCTTCAATGTTCAAATTCTGGAATGTAAAGTTTGACAGCTTGTATTTATCGCTTGGTTTTACATCAAAAAACGTTTCGCACTTAAAATTGATATTCCTTAAAGTGACATTTTTACAAGTAGATATTGGAAGATCCTTACGTCCTTTAAGGTCGAAAAACTGCTTCCATGGCTTAATATCAAGGAAACTACGAGCTTCTCCTTCTACGTTCTCTACTGTAACGAATTCGTAATTCTGAGGAGTGTCCGGTCTCATTTTAAACCACAACAATCTCTGAGGTCCATTCACCTTGCAATTTCTCAACAACACGTTTCTATCGTGTATTGATTCACTTCCACATGTCAACGTGGAATGAGAGAAGCCAAACTCACTGTTTTCAATGATGATATTTGTGTTAGCGCCGTTACGGGAATCCTTATCAGCCCAAGGACCTTTTCCTCCTTTTAAAGAGATAGCATCATCGTTCACTGCTATATAGCAACCTTTTATGAGAAAGTTAGAGCAGATATCAATATCTACGCCATCCGTACTTGGAGCTTTAACGGGACTAACCGGTGAATAGATATAAAGATCGATCATTTTCACATTACTGCATTGATAAAAATGGTTTGTCCAGAAGCCTGAATTTATTAGCTTTACATCTTGCATCTGAACATTTTTACACTTCCATATAAAGACTAATCGTGGACGGGAAACCTCCAGATTGGTACATTTAGGATTCTCTTTTCGTCTCTGCCAAAATGCATTCCAGTATTTAAGTCCGTTTCCGTTTATTGTACCTTTGCCCGAAATAGTAAAACCATCGACTCCGTATGCATTTACTAAAGCAGAATAGTAATCAAGGTTCTGGCCTTCCATTCTTGAAGGTTTAATGGGATAGTCTGCAATGTTATCCGAGCCCTTTAAAACAGCTCCTTCAGAAAGATATAAATGTGTTTTGGGTTTAAAGAACAAAGCGCCGCTTAAATAAACACCTTTTGGTATTACAATAACGCCACCTCCTTGTTTTGCAGCTTTGTTAATTGTATTTTGAATGGCTTTTGTCTGAATTGCCATACTATCATTAGTTGCTCCATAATTGGTTATTACGTATTGCTTACCCAATTTGTTTAATTGAACCTTTGTTGTTTTCAAAAACCAATCCGGTATTTTAGTACCATCGGGAAATAAATTTTTGTTGCTTTCTTGCATAAATGCATTTTGCGAAAACCCAAAAATAAGAATAAGGAAAGTAAGGAAATTTTTCATTTCTAATTCAATCTATTTATGATAATTATATGTTTTACATTCAACGTTTGACAGACTGTCTTATTTCAGTTTAAGATATACTAAGTCCAGCTTCTTATATTGTCTGTCTACCGGATTATTCCAATGCTCAAAAAGTCCAAGGGGATCTGTCAATACATTGCCATCTCGTTCGGGGTCGTAAACAGTCTTACTTGGAGGATTAGGAATCATAGCCGCCTCTTGAAGGTATTCGTCACAATAAGAGAAACTTGGATATTCAGGCCATTCTCCGGTTAACAGATCCAGACCAACTGCGTCTACTGCCAATTCATCCTGAGACAGCAAAAGAGAACAACACCAGTCATTACAGAAAGGGGGATTCTGCCATTTCGGATAAGGCTTTCCATTCACATTTTTACTGCCATATGTACCATCTATTAAAAACAACAGACATTTCTGTCCCAAATCCTTATGACCTATAAAGTCAACAAAAGTGCGATAACCAATTCCACCGTTCTTTTTATCCTGACTAAAATTACTGTGACTATTCTTTCTCCAGCTTATGCTTATATCTGTTGCACCATACCAATTCTTGGAAGTTAGTGTCACTCCAGGGCCAACATGAGTTTTCAGCAATGCACTGTTTATCAAATAATCGGCATCGACAATGCACTTGGCTAGTCCTTTTGCCAAACTTCCGTTATCTACAGAATACAAAATCTTATCGGGATAATATTCACATTTCTCCCGTCCGTCTCCCCCAATATTATCTATAAACGTAACATGCGGGAATTCACGGTGACATTTATTATATATACTGTCAGTTATGGCCCGGCTTGGTTCACAAACTACCACATCCTGTTGGCGCACTTTCCCATCATTGATCAGAGTTTTCAACAAAGCCAGGGTAACAAAAGGTGATGAATTCAAGTCAATCGTATCGTGATGGGTTATCACATTATTCATGTTCAGCTTGATCACAATCTTTTCTCCCGGTTTGTATCCACGATTTCCTTTATTATGAGAATAATTAAAAGCTTCAAACAACTTTTTCCAAGCCTTTTGAGGATTCTTTTCACCTGCAAGAGAAGTAACAGCGGCTGAAATCATATTACATGCTTTCTGCTGATTGTTCCACCGATCTTCCACCCATAAACCAGTTGAGCCATCCCATTTGGCAACACCCGGACAATGCGCCCATACTACTCTTCCCGGAATAGCTCCCTTCCCCTTGCCCAATGGTTCATTAGGATCAACAAATTGTTTGGGATGATGTGCGGTCCAATAAGCAACAAGTGAATCATGCTGCTGTATGGACACTCCATATTTTGATGCCTGAGCAGCGACAAAAAGAGGCTTTGCAAAAAGAACAAAAGCAATACCTGCTATACCTATAAAATGTTTAACTGTCATATTAATTTCTTAAATTCATATTACTGTTCAACAAATATAGAGATTTATTATGGAACAAATACTTATATTTTTTCTAAAAGCATGAACATACAGCCCCATCTGAATGCGTTTACATGCTTTCGCACAATATTTACATATAAGTTTATCAGGAGAGATAAATAAACAAAGCGGTGATAAGTCAGAGACCTATCACCGCTTTATTTGAATAGTAGCCTTTTTCAGGTTATTTATAGACAGCGTATTTATCTATTCAATGACAGCTACAACTACATCCTTTCTCTTCAGCCTTTTCAAAGGCTTCTTTCCCTTCTGAAAAAGAAAAATAGATTAAACCTGCTGCACCAATAACATCAGCATAGGCAAAGCCTGTAATTTCATAAATCAAACTTGATGCGAGCAAAACCACTGACATATATACGCATACTTTGGTACAATTACTATCAGCTATAATAGGTTCTGAATCAAGCTTCCTCCCAACCTTCTTCTTGGCGTACATTAACCATACCATTGTAAAAATAGATAAGGAAGACACGATTACACCCCAGAGCGTAGTTTCCGGTTTATGGCCACTAATTAGGTTCATGATAATACCAACAAGTAAACCTACTGATAAGATGTAAAAAGCAGCTCCTGTAATTTTTAATGCAGTCTTTTCAAAAATGCTCTTATTACTTTCAGGGTTTCGTTTGATACGCAATATCATAACAGCGATACCAATGCCAGACAACACTTCAATAAAGCTATCCACACCAAAACCAAATAGAGCGAGCGTTTCATCCTGATATCCAAAATGCATAGAAACCAGACCTTCAATAACATTATAGAAAATTGTAAATAGACTTAATAGCCAAGCCTTTCGATATAATCCTTGTTCTGAGTTTGTCATTTCAACTACTGTTTAACGTTTATACTTATCTTAATTCTTAAAGAATTAATCATTTTGATGCTGCAAAGATAAGTAATATGAACATGCAACAGTGTTGCATTATTTGTGGCAATGTGGACAAATTCCTTTAATCACAAAGTTAGCTGTTTTAAACTCAAAATTATTTGGTAATTGAAATGAAGGAATAGGTATATCTTTTAAACAAAAGGTTCTTCCACATTTTGTGCATAAAAAATGTACATGCAAATCTTCTAATTCACAGGTGCAATCTTTCTCACATAAAGCATACTTTACAGCACCTGTACCATCATCTATTTTGTGGATTAAATTGTTTTCTACAAAAGTATTTAATGTACGAAATAGTGTTGTTCTTTCAACTTTATCAAACTTTTGTTCCAGTTCATATAAACTAACTGCATCTGATTGCAATAGCAATTCTTTTAGAACCAGAATGCGCATTGCAGTTGGCTTTATATTCTTGTTCTCTAATATTCTTTCAGCTTCATTATCCATAATCCATTCTAAGCTACTACTAGAGTATCCCTTTTGTTGAAGGCAGTTCGTAATGATATATATCTCTCTTCACTGCCATCTTCAATGCACGAGCCAAAGCTTTGAAAATACCTTCTATCTTATGATGCTCATTCTGTCCTTCGGCTTTGATATTGAGATTCATTTTTGCTGCATCGCTTAAGGATTTAAAGAAATGCAGAAACATTTCAGTAGGCATCTCTCCTATCTTTTCACGATTGAACTCTGCATCCCATACTAACCAGGGGCGACCTCCAAAGTCGAGTGCTACCTGACACAGGCAATCGTCCATAGGAAGACAGTAGCCATATCTCTCAATACCACGTTTGTTCCCCAATGCCTGATAGATGCAATCGCCCAAAGCAATAGCTGTATCTTCAATAGTGTGATGTTCGTCCACTTCCAAATCGCCTTTTACCTTAATGGTTAAATCCATGCCCGAATGCTTTCCTATCTGTTCAAGCATGTGGTCAAAGAAGCCTAGCCCGGTAGAGATATCACACGCTCCGGTTCCATCCAGATTCAGCTTTACAAATATATCTGTTTCCTTAGTAGTACGCTGTACTTGTGCTGTGCGTTCTCCGGCAAAAAGGAATTCGGTTATCTTATCCCAGTCGGCAGTAGCCAGTGCACAAACATCTTCCAAGCCTTTACGCTTCAGTTCATCCGTTGAATCCTGCAGGAAGATAGCTTTGCATCCCAGGTTCTTTGCCAATTGCACATCTGTGATGCGGTCGCCCAGTACAAAACTGTTAGCTATGTCATAAGCTCCTTCTTTCAGATACTTGCCCATCATTCCGATGCCTGGTTTGCGATTCGGACTATTCTCCTCCGGCATACTTGGATCGATCAGGAAATCATCGAAAGTGATTCCTTCGTTTTCAAAGGCTTTCAGCATTTTATTGTGTGCCGGCCAAAAAGTCTCTTCGGGAAAAGAATCTGTACCTAGTCCGTCCTGATTGGTTACCATCACAAACTCAAAATCGAGTTTACTGCGGATGAAACCAAGATTCTTAAACACTTTTGGATAAAACTCCAGCTTTTCCAGAGAATCGAGTTGAAAATCAACGGGCGGTTCAATAACCAACGTCCCGTCTCTATCTATAAATAATACTTTCTTCATGCTTACATTCATTTATATTGCTTCAAAGCTTCAATCAGCTGTTCGTTCTCCTCACGGGTTCCTACTGTTACACGCAGGCAGTCCTTGCAAAGGGCAATGGAACTACGGTTGCGGACAATGATACCTTTTGCCACCAGATAATTATATATGGCTTTGGCATCGGAAACTTTTGCCAGAAAGAAGTTGGCATCCGAAGGATAAATATTTTCCGTACAAGGAAGAGCTGCAAAAACTTTTTCCAAATAAGCACGTTCCTCAATCAGTGTTTTCACCCAAGCCTCAACCTGTGAATAATTCTGCAACACTTCAATTGCCTGCTTTTGAGTAAGCTCATTTACATTATATGGATACTTTATCTTGTTGAGAATGTCTATAATCTCCGTGGAAGCAAACGCCATCCCCAAACGAATACCGGCACTTCCCATTGCTTTGGAGAATGTTTGAAGAACAATCAGATTGGGATATTTATCCAACTCTGAAAGGAAAGAGGGTCTGTCTGAGAAATCATTATAAGCCTCATCCAGAATCACCAGACCATCAAAGGTTGTGAGTACTTTCTCTATTTCCGAACGCAACAGATCATTTCCGGTAGGATTGTTTGGCGAACAAAGGAAGATGAGTTTAGTTTTCTCATCTGCGGAAGCCAGCAAATCATCTGCCGAGAATTGATAATCAGCATTCAGCAACACATTGCGGTAATCCACATTATTCACATCGGCACAGACCTTGTACATTCCATAAGTAGGGTCAATGGCAACCACGTTGTCTACATCCGGCTCACAGAAAGCACGGTACACAAGATCAATTGCCTCATCACTACCATTTCCCAAAAAGATATTTCCGGGTTTTACCTTCTTTATCGAAGCAAGCATCTCTTTCAAATCTCTCTGCAACGGATCGGGATAACGGTTATATGGATTGTTATACGGATTCTCATTTGCATCGAGAAAGACAGTAGCTTCTGCGCCCTTATATTCATCACGAGCCGAAGAATAGGGTTTCAAATCCCAGATATTCGGACGGGTTAATTCTTTTAATGCTTTCATTGTTTTACTATTTTAAACTGTTAAGCCTTACTGTCACCGCATTCTTGTGAGCATCCAGTTGCTCATTGGCCGCCATAATCTCAATAGCCGGACCAATGGTTTGAATACCCTGACTATTGATTTCCTGAAAGGTAATTTTACGAATAAAGCTATCCAGGCTCACACCGCTATATGCTTTTGCATATCCGTTAGTGGGAAGCGTGTGATTGGTACCCGAAGCATAATCGCCTGCACTTTCAGGAGTAAGAGAACCGAGGAACACAGAACCTGCATTGGTAATTTGCTCGGCTACTTCCATGTAACCTTCCGTCTCAAGAATCAAGTGTTCAGGAGCGTACTCATTGGTCATTGCTATAGCCTCATCCATATCATTCACCAGAATAAGTTTGCTATTGTCCAATGACTTGGCAGCAATTTCTTTTCTTGGAAGGCGAGCCAGTTGTTGCTCTATCTCTACAAGAACCTTATCAATTAATTTTGCAGATGTAGTAATCAACACAGCCTGACTATCCACTCCGTGTTCTGCCTGTGACAATAAGTCGGCAGCTACGAAAGCCGGATTGGCAGATGCATCGGCAAGAACTTCTACTTCAGATGGTCCGGCAGGCATATCTATTGCCACATCTTTCAAAGAAACAAGTTGCTTGGCTGCTGTTACGTATTGATTTCCCGGACCAAATATTTTGTATACTTTTGGTACAGATTCTGTTCCATAAGCCATAGCAGCAATAGCCTGTACCCCACCCGCTTTAAAGATTTTGCTTACGCCGGCCAGTTGAGCGGCAAACAAAATAGCAGGGTGTACTTTTCCTTCCCGGTTGGGTGGTGTGCAAAGCACAATCTCCTTACAACCTGCAATACGAGCCGGAGTAGCGAGCATCAGTACAGTAGAGAAAAGAGGAGCAGTTCCTCCAGGAATATACAATCCCACCTTTTCAATACCTACGGCTTTCTGCCAGCAAACAACTCCCGGACGGGTTTCCACCTTCTTTCCGGTAAAGCGTTGCGCAGTGTGAAAGGTTTCTATATTTTCTTTGGCTAGTTTAATAGCCGCTTTCAGTTCCTCACTAATCAAGCCATCTGCTTCTTTTATCTCTTCCGCAGTAACAGCCAGACTATCCAACTGTACTTTGTCAAAAGTAGCTTCGCATTCAAGCACAGCTTTATCGCCCTCTGCCTTTACACGATCAAGGATTCCTCTTACTGTGTCGTTCAGACTTTCAGTATTGAGTGCGGGGCGTTTAAGTATTTCCTTCCACTCCTCTTTTTTGGGATATTTGATTACTTTCATAGATGTATTAAAGAATCATCTTTTCAATAGGTAATACTAAAATACCTTCAGCTCCAAGAGCTTTTAGTTTTCCGATAATTTCCCAGAAACGTTTTTCTTCCAGTACAGTGTGAACAGAGCACCAGTCTTCCTGTGCAAGTGGCATCACTGTAGGACTCTTCATTCCGGGAAGAACCTCAATAATATCTTTCAGTTTATCTTTTGGTGCATTCATCAGCACATATTTCTTATCTTCTGCAGTTTTAACGGCATCCATGCGGAACAACAGTTCATCAAGAATTTCCTTATTCTCATCCGACATCTCCTTATTACCAATAAGCAAAGCTTCCGATTTCATCAATACTTCCACTTCTCTCAAACGGTTGCTCACCAATGTAGAGCCAGAGCTTACAATATCAAAAATGGCATCAGCCAATCCAATGCCCGGAGCTACCTCTACAGAACCGTTAATCACATGAATTTCAGTCTTGATACCCTTCTCTTTCATAAAGTTCTTCAAAATAACCGGATAAGAAGTAGCTATCTTCTTTCCTTCAAACCATGACAATCCCGGATATTCAATATCTTTAGGAATAGCTAAGGAAAGGCGACATTTGCTAAAGCCTAGTCGTTTAACGATTTCGGCATCTTCATCCTTCTCTACGAATTCATTTTCGCCAACAATACCTAAGTCGGCTACTCCGGTAGCAACAGCCTGAGGAATATCATCATCACGAAGGTACAATACCTCAACAGGGAAATTAGTAGACTGAACAAGAAGCGATCTCTTGTGAGAACTTAATTTAATGTCTGATTCTTCGAAAAGAGCCATTGTTTCTTCGAACAAACGCCCTTTGGATTGTACTGCAATTCTTAGCATAACTTATTTTGTTTAAATTTGAATCAATAAAGGGATAAAAAAAAGGCTCACCATAACGGCAAGCCTTTCTATTTCATATATACATAATCTATACGCCCACCGATTTATTCGTTAGGATAATGATGATGCTGTATAGTTGTATTAAACATATTGTCTTCTTTAATTTGATGCGACAAAAGTAAACTAATCTATTTGTATTTCCAAATAATTATCACAAAAAGATCTTAATAACTAACAATTTAATGGATTTACATCCTCTTCTTCCACTTCACAGCCTAGAAACTGCATCTCTTCACGTACCTTTTCTTTAGAAAAAGTGAAGTAAGTGCAAACAGATTTTGTGCAAAGTTCACCGGCTTCATTATACAGCCGTCCTTCCACAATAACAATGTTGCGCTTTACTTCCTGAATGTTTGCCCGCAAAGTAAGATAAGAATCGTTCGTGCTTACTGACTTCATATACCGTGTTTGCATATTTGTAGTAACGCCAGTGGTCTGAAGTTTACGAAGAACAGCCCATGCACAGATCTCGTCCATCAAAACTGCCTGAATACCCCCATGAAGGGTATTAACCCATCCCTGAAACTGAGGTTGAGGTTTCCACACGCTAACTACCTCATCACCGTCTTCATAGAAATCCATCTTTACTCCGTTCTCATTGCTTTTGCAGCATCCAAAACAGTTATAGCCTTCTTTTTTATTCCAGGGATTAATTATCTTTTTCATCTGATCAGTATACTTTTATTTTTTCGCCTTATAGTTATTCAAGCCCGTCTGAAGGAAGTTCACATATTTGTCTATATTCTCATTATATGAATAAGACATATTAAGCGGATTGCCTTCATTATCAAGCAAAACATAAAAAGGTTGTGCATTGGCACCAAACTTACTTCTTTGCAGATAGCTCCACTTATCGCCCACTGTTTTAAGAGTTCTTTCTGTTCCGTTCTCTTTTACAGTAATCGGCATTGGAAGAGGTTTCTTATCATCCACATACAAGGAAATCAGCACATAGTCATTCTCAATGATATTGCTTACTTTCGGATCAATCCACACAGCAAGTTCCATCTTTCGGCAGTTCACACATCCAAATCCGGTAAAGTCGACCATTACAGGTTTGCCTGATTTTTTCGCATATTCCATTCCCGCATCATAATCATCAAACTTGGCACGAACTTCTTTTGTATACAAGTTGAAATCCTGAGTCTTCATTGGAGGAGCAAAAGCACTGACTGCTTTTAAAGGAGCGCCCCACAATCCGGGAATCATATATACAGCAAATGCCAGTGAGAAAAGTGCGATAAAGAAAGCCGGTACGGATACATGAGAGTCATCATCGTCATGAGGAAAACGAATCTTGCCAAGCAGGTAAAGACCAAGCAACGCAAAGATCACAATCCACAAAGCAAGGAATGTTTCACGGTCTAGCAATCTCCATCCGTAAGCCAGGTCGGCAACCGAGAAGAATTTCAGAGCGAAAGCAAGTTCAAGGAATCCCAACACCACCTTTACCTGATTCATCCATCCCCCTGAACGAGGCATTGATTTCAGCCAGGAAGGGAACAATGCAAACAGCGTAAATGGAAGTGCCAAAGCTATAGCAAATCCAAGCATACCAATTGCAGGTGCAATGATACCTCCGGTAGTGGAAACCTGTACCAACAAGAATCCGATAATAGGGCCTGTACATGAGAAGGAAACCAATGTCAGTGTAAATGCCATCAAGAAAATACTTAGCAATCCGCCGGTACTTTCGGCTTTACTATCCACTTTCGTACTCCAGGATGAAGGCAGAGTTATCTCAAATGCTCCAAAGAATGAAGCGGCAAAGATTACCAGCATCAGGAAGAAGAGGATATTGAATACAGCATTTGTGGACAAGGCATTGAGTGCACTTGCTCCGAAAAGAAGCGTAACAGCTAATCCCAAAGCTACATAAATCACTATAATGGAAACACCATACAAACAGGCATCTCGGATTCCTTTTTTCTTATTCTGAGAACGTTTCAGGAAGAAGCTTACCGTCATAGGAATAATAGGCCATACACACGGAGTAAATAGTGCTAATAAACCACCTAAAAATCCTGTAATAAATATATAGAACCATGAATAATCCTTATGAGCAACGGTTCCACCAAAAGCATTCAGCTCACTAATTACAGGTTTCCAATAATTGGTTATTGAAGCAGAATCTGTCACAGCAACCGTATCTTTTGAAGCAATAGCCAGCGTATCAATAGGTAATGCTGTTGTTGCCTCTGTTTTCACTTCTTCTTTCGAAGTTGTTGCAGCCTCAGCTACTGCTTTTGCACTACCTTTTCCGCTATAGCTAAACGGCACCTGTGTAGGAGGCAAGCAATTTTCATCGTTACATGCACCATATTCCAGATAACCTTTTATGCTATATTTGGCTCCGGTTATTTTTATCTTCTGAACAAAGACTGCACTGTGTTCAAAGAATCGGAGATTCATTTCAAACACTTTATCAAACTTTGCAATCTCTTTGCTCACGGGAGTCAGCTTACCAGCAAGTTTAGCCCCCTCTATCTTATCAACATTAAATGTTGCCGATATAGGACCACCCGAAGGAAGGTTTACTGAATAAACATGCCACCCTTTATCAATGGATGCAGTGAAACGAATTTCCGCTTCTGTTTCACTTGTCGTTTTAAGTTCTGTTTTAAAGCTTACCGGGTCTTGTATCTGAGCACGGATAGTTCCTGTCAAAGAAAGCAGTAAACAGAACAGGAATATTATTTTTCTCATAATTAAATAAAGAGTCAATTAAAACTCATAATCTACACATGCGCGACTTTCTTTCACCTCTGCCAAAATCTTTCCGGCAGCTACATGCAAAGGATGTTTTGCATAGAAGTTTACATCTTCCAATGAATCAAATTCACTCACCAAAGCAATGTCATAAACTTCTGCCGGATTCATATTAAATTTCACTTCAATACTGCGAATTACTTCAATATCCTTTGGTAAAGCTTCAATTGCTTCTTTAAACTGATTCATTACAATTAGTTTATCACTTTCAGAAAGTGTTTTTTTAAGTTGAAATAATACAATGTGTCTTACCATACTTTGTTTTATTAATTATTTTGTTCTATTTTTGTATATAAATTCAATTCTAATGAATTTAAAGCAAAAGTAAGTCATTTGTTTTAAAAAGCAATATTAAACCATGTTAATAATAGGTATAGCCGGCGGAACAGGTTCCGGCAAAACAACCGTTGTACGTAAGATCTTTGATAGTCTTCCAAAAGATGAAGTTGTACTTCTTCCTCAGGATTCTTACTATAAAGACAGCAGCAATGTTCCCGTTGAAGAAAGACAGTTTATTAATTTTGATCATCCGGATTCTTTCGAATGGGATCTATTGTCAAAACACATTCAACAGCTAAAAAAAGGAAAAAGCATTGAACAACCCACTTATTCTTATCTTACCTGCACCCGTCAGCCCGAAACCATCCACATTGAACCGCGTGATGTTATTGTTATAGAAGGCATCCTTGCTCTATGCGATAAAAGGCTGAGAGATCTGATGGATCTGAAGGTTTTTGTGGATGCTGATTCCGACGAACGGTTGATCCGTGTTATAAACCGGGATATTGTAGAAAGAGGACGTACTGCAGAAATGGTTATGGAGAGATATACCCGCGTATTGAAACCCATGCATCAGCAATTTATTGAGCCAACAAAAAGATATGCCGACTTAATTATTCCTCAGGGTGGAAATAACCAGATAGCTATTGATATATTAACCATGTATATTGAAAAGAATCTGGGACTGGAAAAATAGAAAAATAAAATGTATGCGTAAACTAATTCCCATCTTTATTATGCTCTTCACGTTACTAGCCTGCAAGAACATGCATACTAGTAAGAAAGATGTGAATGTTTACGATCTTCCTCAGATAAAAGACAGCGGAGAGCTGGTGGTTCTTACGCTATACAGCTCTACCTCTTATTTCAATTACCGGGGACAGGATATGGGTTTCCAGTTCGAACTTAGCGAACAGTTTGCCCGATCTTTGGGATTAAAGCTACGGGTGGAAGTGGCTAAAAATATTCCGGAATTGGTTAAAAAGCTAAAAAGCGGCAAAGGAGACATGATTGCCTACAGTCTGCCGATAACAAAAAAAATGAAAGACAGTCTGACTTACTGCGGACTGGAAGTAATTACTCATCAGGTTGTTGTTCAGAACAATGAGGGAAAAACAAAACCACTGAAAGATGTTACGGAACTGATAGGGAAAGATGTTTATGTAAAACCAGGAAAGTACTATGACCGATTAGTCAACCTCGACAAAGAACTGGGAGGGGGAATAAAGATTCACAAGGTAACAAGCGATAGTATCACAGTAGAAAATCTGATTACTCAGGTATCAGAAGGAAAAATTCAGTATACAATATGTGATAACGACCTTGCCAAACTGAATGCAACTTATTATCCCAACATTGATATCAAGCTATCGGTCAGCTTTGACCAACGGGCATCGTGGGCAGTAAGGAATGATTGTCCACTCCTTGCAAAAGCAGCCAATGAGTGGTATAAAAAGAACAAGACTTCTCCTGATTACGCAGCCAGTACAAAGCGATATTTCGAGTTGCTCAAAACGACCATTCACTCTCCTATTCTATCTATCGAGGATGGAAAGATATCACATTATGATAAGTTATTCAAAAAGTACTCGAAGGAGATTGACTGGGATTGGCGATTTCTTGCTTCACTTGCCTACAATGAATCAAACTTCAATCCAAAAGCAGTCTCATGGGCCGGAGCAAGAGGTCTGATGCAACTTATGCCCGCTACTGCAAGAGCAATGGGAATAGCTGCCGGAGAAGAGGATATTCCCGAAGAGAGTGTAAAAGCTGCGGTGAAATATATTGCATCCATCGACAAGAGCTTTAGCATGATACACAATAAAAAAGAGCGTAGAAACTTTATCCTTGCCACATATAATGCCGGACAATCACACATCTACGATGCTATGGCGTTGGCAGAAAAGTTTGGCAAGAACAAACTTGTGTGGTATGATAATGTGGAAGAATATATTCTTCTTGAAAGCAATGAAGAATATTTCACCGACCCGGTCTGCAAGAACGGTTACTTCCGTGGAATAGAGACCTATAATTTTGTTCGGGATATCAATGACCGCTACAAGGTGTACAAAAAGAAAATCAAGCACTAATAATCATAGGACAGAGGTCTGTTTTCTTCTTTAAATAGACTTTAATCTACTCCTTTTATATCCATTTTTATAAATCAACTCAGCTTATATTCTATCACCAATAAATAAAATCCATAGGCCAATGGTTGCTTAACCATTGGCCTATGGATTTTATTTATTGGTGAATGCCTGAGACTCTTATGCAATACAGTTACTTTGCATTTTAATCAGGCAAATCTTACGCTGCATCAGAATAAAGAATACGTAAATGTCATTGAATAGTATCCATTCCATCTATCGTAATTCAGATTATAGTCATTACTGTCATTATAAGCAAGATTAACATTACCCGACAAACGTAGTTGGGGAGAAATATAATAATAAGTTGAGAACACCAAACTGGTACTACTGGTATAAAATGTTTTATCAGAAATACTATTATTACTCAATCGGAATTGTTCCGACACTCCTATATTGAGATTGGTCCGTGAATTTGGATAATAACCAATACCATAGTTTCCTAAAAAAAGGCCAGAACGTTCATTCCCGGATGATTTAGTATCATCGAATGTCATTGAGTTATGATTGTATCCTAGTATAACCGACGCATTTGCAGACTGCTGCCAGTAGAGATTAATAGGATCTTCATAATTAACCAAAAATTTTGCACTAATTCCACTCTGAACATATTTCGTTCCATTCGGATGCATATTAGAATAAACGTAAAATGGATTAAGATTTGCACAAAATTCTAATCCGGCTCCTCTTGCAAATAAATCGCCATATTGCCAGTAATCATAAAGAGTTGTAAAATAGCTAGCTCCTGTTTTTTTCAGGTAGTTATTTTCAATCAGAAAAGAATCAACTTGTGTTATTTCATCAATTAAATGAATACGAGCATCCAGAAAGCGTTTATTCTTTACTGTAGAAATAATCTGCGAGAATCTATTAATCTCTTCTTCTGAGAGCTTAGTTGTAATTACACCTTTTTTTGATAAATTGTCTAATATATAAATAGCTTGCCGCGCATCACGCACTGATTCTATACGTCCTTTTCCTAAACCGATAGTAGGTGAAACATTAAAGTTAAGAGTTGAATATACAGGATCTGATGCACCTTTAATATTATCATAATTGAAATAAACATTTCCACCTGTATTCCAGAACCATTTATCTGAAATATAAAAACGAGAAGAGTTTTCATATTGAAAAGTCGATGAAAGATTTCTTCTCTTTGAATTGGAAATCGAGTTTAAACCCATGTTAGATCCTGACAAATCAAGATTGACTTGTTGCTCTCCAATAAAGTGTCGGGTATTTATATCTCTTTTAAAACTTGAATTTATGAGGCCCTTTATGTCAAATGTATTATTATTGGAACCAGGGTTAGTAACAAAACCACCATCTGAGTTAAAATTAAAATCAAGTGCATTACGTTTTATATCCGGTGTTTTGTAACTTTTCAGGTTATAATCATCATAGTTTTGTGCCTGAACACAGATGGCCATTCCCATCACAAATGCACTTAAAGTCGTGTAAATCTGTTTTTTCATATTGCTTGTATTAAATTGCCAAATAAATGGACTTTGATTAATAAATAATCAGAGTTCACAAATTATATTCATATAAATAATATTTAATGCTTTATTTATAGGAACACAAATAATATAAATACATTAAATATTCGGGCAATATTAAACAATATATGTTATACAAACAAATATAAAGTAAAAATAAATAATTAAATAACAATAAATAACAGTAAGGTATAATTCAACTATTTTCTATATCTAGAGCAGTATTCAAAAACGATTAATACCTTCTAGTCTGAGCAATGTAGTTTTAACATCAAGTCCGCCTGCATAGCCACCCAAAGAACCATCGGCAGCAATCACGCGGTGACAAGGAATAATAATAGCAATGGGATTTCGTCCGTTAGCAGTACCAACAGCGCGGCAAGCTTTAGGATTACCCACTTTTTCTGCCAGTTGTTTGTAACAGATAGTCTGCCCGTAAGGTATGGTTTGCAGAGCTTCCCATACTGATTCCTGGAAGTGAGTACCTTCGGGAGCCAAAGGAAGCGAAAAGTTCTGTAGGTTTCCTGCAAAATATTCATCAAGCTGATGGATACATTCTTTCATTACATCCGAAATAGCTTCAGAAGATGTTCCTGCTGAGTCTTTAAACAGCAAATGAGTGATCTGATTATCTGCAGATTTTATCTCAAGAACACCTATCGGCGACGAATAATAGAATGTATCCATAGCTAACTAACTTATAATATTAAAATAACTTCAGCTTATTTTTTTGTGCTTCTTCAATTGAAACCGTATCAACCTTCTTTCCAACATTCTTCTGACGAAGAGTTTCATACTCGTTGTTAAGATCTGCAGCCAGCTTTTCTTTGGCATTAGAGTTCATCAAACGAGCAGCTAAAGAAGCATTCTGGGCGGCATCTTTCATGTGAGCAACAATACCACTATATACAGGCGCTATTTTCAGAGCCGTATGCAGCTTGGAAGTTGTTGCACCACCAATCATCAAAGGAATATCAAGTCCGGCTTTCTGAAGTTCAACAGCCACATGCACCATTTCTTCCAGTGATGGAGTTATTAATCCACTCAAGCCGATAAAGTCTACCTTTTCCTCTATTGCACGCTGCACAATAGTTTCGGCAGGAACCATTACCCCTAAGTCTATTACTTCGTAATTATTACAAGCCATCACTACAGAAACAATGTTCTTTCCGATATCGTGCACATCGCCTTTTACTGTGGCAATAAGCATCTTACCGGCAGAAGTAGAACCTTCGGTCTTTTCTGCTTCAATTAACGGTTGAAGTATTGCAACGGCTTTCTTCATGGTACGGGCTGTTTTCACCACCTGGGGTAAGAACATCTTTCCTTCTCCAAAAAGTTCGCCAACAGTATTCATACCGTCCATTAAAGGTCCCTCAATAATATCCACTGCTTTATTGTATAGTGGAATAACTTCGGCAAGGTCTTCTTCAAGAAAATCACCAATACCTTTTATGAGTGCATATTTCAGTCTTCCGTTTACCTCTCCGTCTCTCCACGCATCATGTTTCACCGCAGCCTGATTATTTTCCTTACCAGCATCTTTTAAGCTTTCAGCTGTTTCAATCAGAATCTCAGCAGCATCCGGGCGACGGTTGAGCACCACATCTTCTATCTTAACCAGCAAATCAGGATCAATATCAGTATACATTACCGCTGTGGCAGGATTTACAATACCCATATCCATACCTTGCTGAATAGCATGATAAAGGAATACGGCATGCATAGCCTCACGAATATAATTGTTTCCCCGGAAAGAGAAAGAAAGGTTGCTTATACCACCACTGATATGTGCTCCGGGAAGGTTTTTCTTTATCCATGCCGTAGCATTAATAAAGTCTACCGCATAGTTATTATGCTCTTCCATTCCGGTAGCGATAGCCAGCACGTTTGGGTCAAAAATAATATCATGAGGATTAAACTGAATCTTATCCACCAACAGACGGTAAGCTCTTTCGCATACCTCAATTTTGCGTGCACAAGTATCAGCCTGTCCTTTCTCATCGAAAGCCATAACCACAGCAGCTGCACCATATTTCTTTATAGCACGGGCATGCTCCAGAAATGCCTCTTCACCTTCTTTTAGTGAGATAGAGTTTACGATTGACTTTCCTTGCAAACATTTCAGTCCGGCAACAATCACTTCCCATTTAGAAGAGTCAATCATGACAGGTACCCGTGCAATATCAGGTTCTGAAGCAATCAGATTCAAGAAAGTAGTCATTTCCTCTTTTGCATCCAGCAAACCTTCGTCCATGTTCACGTCAACAATCAAAGCACCGTCTTCTACTTGTCCGCGGGCAATAGAAAGAGCTTCATCATATTTCTTTTCCTGAATGAGTCGAAGAAACTTACGCGAACCAGCCACGTTACATCTTTCGCCCACATTCACGAAATTAATTTCAGGTTTTACTTCCAGCAATTCCAATCCCGAAAGCCACATACAATCTGGAGCAGGTACCGGTTTATGCGGAGCCTTTCCTTCAATCAAAGCAGCATATTCGGCAATATATTCATTTGTGGTTCCACAACACCCACCTATGATATTGATTAATCCTTCCTCAACATATTCTTTAACCTGCACAGCCATCTCGGCAGGAGTCTGATCATATTGACCCAGACTATTTGGAAGGCCGGCATTAGGATAAGCACTTATATAGTAAGGTGCGCGGGCAGCCAAACCTTCAAGGAAAGGTTTTAACTGTTTAGCTCCGAAAGAACAGTTCAATCCCACCGAGAAAATCGGGGCATGCTGTACGGAAGCCAGAAAAGCATCCAGAGTCTGACCGGAAAGAGTACGTCCTCCTGTATCAGAAACTGTAACGGAAAGCATGATAGGCAACTTAACACCTCTAGCTTCCATTGCACTTTCAGCAGCAAAAATAGCAGCCTTGGCATTTAATGTATCAAAGATAGTCTCAATAAGAATGGCATCCACTCCCCCTTCAATCAAAGCGTCCATCTGTTCCTGATATGCCGTAGCCAGTTCATCATACGACAAAGCACGGAATGCCGGATTATTCACATCCGGAGACATGGAACAAGTTTTATTGGTAGGACCAACAGAACCAGCCACAAACCTTGGTTTGTCAGGATTCATACGGGTAAATTCATCTGCCACTTCACGGGCAATCTTTACGGCAGCAAGATTCATCTCACGCACATATTCCTGCACATGGTAATCTGCCATAGAAACCGTTGTGGAACTAAATGTATTAGTTTCAATAATGTCGGCTCCTGCTTCAAGATACTTTCTGTGAATATCCATGATAACATCCGGACGAGTGAGACAAAGCAAATCATTGTTTCCTTTCATCTGACCGGGGATGTGCGCAAAACGTTCGTTACGGAAATCTTCTTCTCTCAGATTATACTTCTGAATCATTGTACCCATAGCGCCATCCAATATAAGGATGCGCTCGGAAACGAACTGTTGAATGGTTGGTTTCATTATATATAAATACTATTTTAAAGCCGTTCAAATATTATCTAAACAGTACTCGAATGCAACTTGTTTATAAATAAATAATCTTTTAACCGTAAACACCATACGGCTATAAATGCAAAACTCAGACGGGTGAGAACAATCCACCAGAAACTGATGCCAAGAGCTACGAAAAGAAGCGTATCCTCCAGCAATGAGTGAGATATTGCTAAATGATGATTGAGCACATTTGCATCTTTTGAAGTAAGCTTCCCACTTTCAGTCTGATCAATCATAATTGCTCCGCCATAAGCTAATCCCATAATATTACCCACGAGCCATGAAAAAGAGGCCTGTTTAGACATCCCGAAAAAGGACATAACAGGGTTTAACGGACGAGAAATAATATCAAACAGGTTATATTCTTCAAGTAACTTTTGTAATATCATTAATGCTGACACAATCACCAGAATGGTGATAATCAAGACAGCAGAAGTATGCATCCATGCTTTTAGTACCTCAGTGACAGAAGAAAACACTTCCGGCTGAGTAACTACTTCAAAACGAGCAGTAGAAAGAGGCATTATCTGATTCAGTGTAAATGCCACAATCAGAGCCATCCCAACACGCAGAGTGCACATCCACCAGAAAGAAGATCCGGTTTTCTTCTGAACGGCACTTTCCACCATTAGGTTATGAGCAAGAAGACACATCACAGCAAGAATAGTTGCTTCACGAAGAGTGAGTGTCAGAGAAGTCATCACAGCAATGGAAGCATACAGCGGTAGAAAAATACTGGTAAGAAAGACAATAGCCGACTCACCCGGAAGTCCGATAAAGTGAAACACCGGATTAAGGTATCCGGCCAGTGAGCCAAGAATTCCTGAATATTGCAAAAAACGCACAAGCAGAGAGACCGGAAGAATGATCTTCAGCAGCCACAAGCTGACTTTACCCGCTTTAGGTAAAGCAGACTTAATGCATTTCAGCAGACGTACAGGAAAATCTTTCATTATTATTTTTTAAACATTCTGTCCATATCACGCTTATCGTCTTTTTCTCTCAACGATTGTCGCTTATCATATTGCTTCTTACCTTTAGCCAGAGCAATAACGACCTTAGCCAGTCCCTTTTCATTAATGAACATACGGATTGGCACCATGGTAAAGCCTGTTTCTTTAGTAGCCCTTTCAAGCTTCTTCAGCTCTTTTCTATTTAGTAACAGCTTACGGTCACGACGAGCTACATGATTATTATACGAACCATAAAAATATTCAGCAATATGCATATTCTTCACCCACAGTTCTTGTCGGGCAAAAAAGCAGAAGGTATCTACCAGACTGGCCTTTCCCAAACGAATAGATTTTATTTCCGTACCAGTCAATACAATACCGGCAGTAAAGGTATCCACAAGTTCATAATCGAAAGTGGCACGCTTATTTTTAATATTTACAGGAGCTTGTTTCATAGGTCTAGTTTAGAATAGCAGTCAGTTTGTTAAAAATCAATTCAATTAAGAACGGACAAAAAATAATCACCAAAGACGAAAAAATAGAAAACCAGGAACTTTTGTTTTCATTCATTTTCAGTAAAACCCTTGCGCCTTCCCAAATTACATATATAATATAGAACTGAAAAATCAACTTTAAAATATAAAAAGGTGGAACAAGTTCCACTAATATTTTCAATATAAAAGGAACAGCCATAGCATATCCCACCAGTTGTTCCGCTTTTGGCATATCGCAATCTACCCGAAACAAACTACGTGCCATCTTACTTACTATTTTAGCTGCAAGAAAAAATCCTGCAAAAAACGCAACAAAGACAGCACAACACTTAGTCATGGCTAATTGAAAAAGTTGGTTAGGGGTAAAATCCTCACTTGCAAAATTATAGATAAACACATTTGCAAAAACAGCCATCCCACATAAACCAATCATAGGATAAACAAAAGTAGCCAAGCCTCTTCGTCTATCCTCTTCTAAACTAATTTCCTCCCATGCCTTGGCAGGAGAGGAAATTAATAACAAAACTTTTTTAAATAAATTCTTGTAATTCAAACCTGTTTTTATAATTATTATTTTTGATATTTTATAGTGTACGCATCCTTAGATATAGTAGTACCCCCTTTATTTTCTGTAGTATTCAATTTAATGATGAAAGCACTTTTTTCTGTATATACATCATTCAGAATACCATTAATATTAAACGACATGAGGTATAAGAATGGATAACCACTTACTATTGAACTTGAAGTAGAGAGATAATTAGCCCCATCCGAATTTTTATTGTGACTTAAATACAGATTCAATGTATCCGGGTCAGCAACTTCTTTCGCAGGCTTAAGTCCTTCATTCTCATAATAAAACAAGGTAAAATAGTGCAATAACGGTTTAGTAAAATAATAAGAATTAGCTATTGTTAAATATCCATTTGTTAAAAGCAACTCATTGTCTGTTGTCATCAAAGCAAGATTAACAATCGGGTCACTTTTAATTGTATCACTAGCTGTACCCTTTACAACACTGGCAACTCCATGAGTTATGTTGGCTATGTAATTCAGAACTACACTATATTGTCTTGAAGCTGCTGGTAAAGAAGCCTGCTTTGTTATTTCATTTTTATCAACAAGTGTATACGCAATATATGCTCTGTCAATTTTACTCAAATCAGTTCCATTACTTGTAATCGTAGCTAAAGATGCCGCAGTTGGAATAAGCTTTTCACCACTATCAACAACCAACCAATACGAACCTAAGTAATTCACTACTCTTGCAAAGCCATAACTTGATTGAGTAGTATCATCTGATGTACTATTAAGACATGAAGATAAGAAAGGAACCATTAGCAAAGTAAGGCACAAAAGAATAAATTTAATCTTTTTCATTTTCCGTGTTTATTAAGTTTGAATGTACAAAATATAATATTTCAGAAAAAACGCAGCATTTCGTACATTACTGCATGGTATTATTTAATAATTGCAAATTCCTCCAAATGATTATCGATATATTCAGCAATAGTAGCAGTTAGTTCTTCTTCAGAGTTCAGGAATTCTTCCTCCAGATCATCAAATGCTTCGTACTGTTCGTACATTGCCATGAAATCATCTTCAGTTCTTTCCTTTTCCAAATCTTCTTTATGAGCATCATATATTTTCTTTGCCTTATAAATAAGCTTAGCAAACTCCTCGGCTCCAAACATTCTCATGGATTTAGCAAAAGGGTTATCAAAAATATATCCGCCGTAGCCATTTTGGATAAGTTGCACAAAACCACCTTCCATCACCTCTTCCCGAAAAAAATGATAAGCCAGCAAAGAGTGCTGAAATCCATTAAGCAGATTCATTGTTTCTGCTTTTAATCCACCACCTATTACCTCCAGGTATTTATTTGTAAATACGCTGATAAACTCATCCATTCCAAGAGACGCAGCTTCTTTTAATGCACTATCAGAGATTTCTATTGTTGTAGCCATATATTTTTATTTTATAAGAGCTGTCAAAGATAGATAATATTGGGTAAATTATCCAAGAAAATAGATTAAAATATGTTTTTCACCGACATCCGGCACTTTTAATTATTTAAAACAAGAGTACCACAGGAATAAATAATAATTAACTTACCAAATCGTCCTATTTTCATTACTAAAAAAGAGAATATTACTGATAAAACACCCCCACTCTTCACAGTATTAATTATCCGAAAAAGAGAACAACCCTCTTTAAAATAGAACCATAGCGTATAAGTTCCCCTCTTTAGCCCTGATAAAAGCAGTTTAAATGCAACCTTGACTTTGCAAAAGAAAGAGAAATAAAACTATTTAATTCAATTCTTTAAAAAGTAGTTAATCTCGCATTGCAAAAAAGAATAAAAGAACTAACTTTGCGTTCGATTTGAAAAAATCGATAGTTACGAGTTTTTTTATTTAATACGTAAAAAAGAGCTAATATGACTTATTCACAGGAAGTAGAACACATGTGTGTTGTACAAAAAGGTCCTAATCACGGACCAGCTCCCATACCAGAAGAAGGAAAATGGGTAAAATCTAAAGAAATTGTAGACATCTCTGGTTTAACACACGGTATTGGCTGGTGTGCTCCACAACAAGGTGCATGTAAGCTTACACTTAATGTAAAACAAGGTGTTATCCAGGAAGCGTTGATCGAAACAATTGGTTGTTCCGGTATGACTCACTCTGCAGCAATGGCAGCAGAAATCCTTCCAGGAAAAACAATCCTTGAAGCATTAAACACTGACCTTGTATGTGATGCTATCAACACAGCAATGCGTGAACTATTCCTTCAAATTGTTTATGGACGTACACAGTCTGCTTTCTCTGAAGGTGGTTTGATTATCGGTGCAGGTCTTGAAGATTTAGGAAAAGGTCTTCGTAGCCAGGTAGGTACACTTTACGGTACTTTGGCTAAAGGTCCTCGTTACCTAGAACTAGCAGAAGGTTACATCAAAACTCTTGCTTTGGATGAAGACGATCAAATCTGTGGTTATGAATTCGTTCACATGGGTAAATTCATGGATGAGATTAAGAAGGGAACCGATGCTAATGAAGCTTTGAAGAAAGTAACCGGTACATACGGACGCTTCACAAAAGAAGCTGGTGCAGTTAAATTCATTGATCCACGTCACGCATAAATAAAGGAGGAAATACAATATGGCATTATTTGAAAGTTATGAACGTCGTATCGACAAGATCAATGCAACGTTAAACGCTAACGGTATCAAAGACATCGAAGAAGCAAAAGCTATCTGCGACGCAGCTGGTATCGATCCATATAAAATGTGTGAAGAAACACAGCCAATCTGTTTTGAAAACGCTAAATGGGCTTACGTAGTAGGTGCAGCTATCGCTATCAAAAAAGGTTGTTCAAATGCAGCTGACGCTGCCGAAGCTATCGGTATCGGCCTGCAATCATTCTGTATCCCAGGTTCAGTAGCCGAAGACCGTAAGGTTGGTATCGGTCATGGTAACCTTGCTGCACGTTTGCTTCGTAACGAAACTAAATGTTTCGCATTCCTTGCAGGACACGAATCATTCGCAGCTGCCGAAGGTGCAATCAAAATTGCAGAAATGGCAAACAAAGTACGTAAAGAACGTCTTCGTGTTATCTTGAACGGTCTTGGAAAAGACGCTGCTCAGATCATTTCACGTATCAACGGATTTACTTACGTTCAAACTGAATTCGATTACTATACAAGCGAATTGAAAGTTGTTATGGAAAAAGCATACTCAGACGGTCCTCGCGCAGCAGTTAAATGCTACGGTGCAGATGATGTTCGTGAAGGTGTAGCTATCATGCATAAAGAAGGAGTTGACGTATCTATTACAGGTAACTCTACAAACCCAACTCGTTTCCAACACCCAGTTGCAGGTACATACAAAAAAGAATGTATCGAACAAGGTAAGAGCTATTTCTCTGTAGCATCAGGTGGTGGTACAGGTCGTACTCTTCACCCAGATAACATGGCTGCTGGTCCTGCTTCTTATGGTATGACTGATACTATGGGACGTATGCACTCTGACGCTCAGTTCGCTGGTTCTTCATCAGTTCCTGCTCACGTAGAAATGATGGGATTCTTAGGAATTGGTAACAACCCAATGGTAGGTGCTACTGTTGCTGTTGCTGTTGTTGTTTCTCAAGCTTTGACTAAGTAATTTAAGCTAATCAACTATATTAAATCCTCGTAGTCTGATGGCTACGGGGATTTCTGCATTTATGCAGACTCATTAACAAAATTCATATTTACAATGAAAAAATTTATTCTATTCTTTGCACTGGCTGTAACAAGTCTCACCTCTTATGCCCAAAAGTTTGAAATTGCCGGAACAGCTAACTTCTGGCGTAATACAGATAAAAACACCACATCCTTTGAAGTAGCTCCTGAACTTACTTATGAGCTGACTGAGAAATGGGGAATTGGAGCATCAGTAAGCTATGGTCAGGAAAGAGAAAACGATGGAATTGTCTCTACAGATAAAGTATTTACATTTGCTCCTTACGCACGTTACACCTATTTTGATAAAGAAATTATCAGTCTGTTTATTGATGGCGGAGTGGGCTTATCTAAAGTAAAATCGGAAATCGGGAATGAATCAGAAACAAGAACCGGATTTGAAGCTGGTTTAAAACCTGGCGTAGCTATTAAAGTAGCTGAAAGATTTAAGTTCATCTCTAAAATAGGTTTTCTGGGGTATAAGAAGAACTATCCTCAGGCAGGAAAAGCTTTCGGTTTCAATTTGAGCGGCGAAAATATTGCGATTGGCTTTGCATACATGTTTTAAGCTCTAAAACTATTTATACAATTTAGCTTAAATGCTATATTAATCCCCGTAATCTTAAAGATTACGGGGATTTTTTATTTTACATAAAACTAAATTTACTTTCCTATAAATTAAAATATTACACATCATTAAGTTAAATATTAATTTTTACAGAACATTCAGATACACTTCTTAACATTTTATTATATATTTGTTACATCACAATAAAAAAGTGATGCCTTATCCCAAAAGACCTTAAACAAAACATTATGAAAAGAGTAATTCTATCTGCAATTCTACTTTCATTCTTAGAATTTGGGTGCATTATTAATGATGAAGCTGAATATGGTGTTCTTAAAGATGGTAAGATGACAGTAAGAACAGATTCTCAAGGAACACTATCAGCTCAAATCTCTTCTGCTGACAAATATCTGATTACTGATCTCACTTTAATAGGAAATTTAGACGGTACAGATATTAAGTATATCCGCGAAATGGCAGGAGGAGGTGATGCTCCTTCAATCAGAACTGATGGAAGGCTCACTAATCTTGATATGACCAAAGCCAAAATTATGAATGGTGGAGAGTCATATTACAATGATTATAATACCTGTTGCAATACATCCGATAATATCATCTCAGATTTCATGTTTGCAGGTCTGAAAAACTTAGCTTCTGTAAAGCTTCCCTCAAACACAGCATCAATTGGAAATTTAGCTTTTAGTGATTGCTCAAAATTAACTTCTATAATAATCCCGGACAGTGTTACTTCCATTGGCTCAGCAGCTTTTACCGGCACAGGACTTACTGCTGTAACCATTCCTGATAAAATAAAATCTATAAATTACTGGACTTTCTATAATTGCACTAATTTACGCTCAGTCAATCTTCCCAAAGACATTACTTCAATTGGCTTAAATGCTTTTGCTAATTGTACAAACTTAAATTCAATCAATCTTTCAGACAGCATAACTTCAATTAGCTATCAAGCTTTTATTAATTGCAAAAAGTTAACATCACTCACTCTTCCAGACAGCATTACTTCTATTGAAAGCCGTGCTTTTTATGGATGTACAGGATTAAAAGAGATTCACTGTAGTAGTAATACCGTTCCTGCCATATATGAAAATACATTTGATCAGATTGATAAAACTATATGCAAACTTTATGTTTCGAAAGGGCATTCTAAATTTTACAGCAATGCTGTAGGATGGAAAAGTTTCACTACTATCATTGAGGAATAGATTATGCGCTTTTTCTATTACATCTTCATGCCAAAGTCAGAAGTATTAAGTAAATGCCGGGCTGAGTAATTGGTGAATAATTTAAATTCATTGTCCAATACCATTGTAATAAATTAAAGAACGAGAAAGATATCGAATCTTTCCCGTTCCTGACAACAAAACTTCCGGTCTACATAACCCATTAAAATATTGTAAATAGGCTATTGGAATAACCATAAAACCTATTAAAAAAGAATTTTAGCCTATTTATCAACTTTCCCTTCATAGTTGAAATTGATGTGTTTCACCTCATTATCTTTTGCAATTGTTAAGCGAATTACCTGTTTTACACTATTCTTTTCATAAAAGAAATGAATCACCTCTTTATTCCCAATGATTTGCCAGTCTTTGTATTTGCTTTTTGAAAATGCGTCTAATACATAAGCAGGCAACTCAGCATTAGTTGTTTCCTCCTTGGTAGCAATAAGATCTCCTTTTGCAGAATAAACTGCATATATCATCTTATTGTTAGCAGCTTTCATAGAAACCTTATAATAATCGACCTTATTAGATTCATCATATTCCCATCCATAATCCTTTAAGGTATATGGGAACTTTGTCCATGTAACCGGGTCATTCATTTTAAAGTTAGTACTCCGTGCTTTCAGAACAGAAAAAGGAATTTGACTTTCTTTCAGAGTGAAACCTTTATCAGGTACTACAACCTCATATGGTGCACTGGTAGTGCCAGCATCTTGTGCAAACGATGGAAGCGAAAAAGCCGTTAACGCCAACCACACAAACAATAACTTTTTCATAATCTATAATATTAAATTAGTAACTCTAGTATAGAACAATTGAGAAGTGTTTTATCCTCTTACTGCTGTTATTCTTTAATATAGATTACACATAATCAGCTATTTAATTAAAAATACATGAAAAAACTTATAGTATAATAAAGTAGTTTGTTCACGTTGTTTGTGTCTGTTGCTATCCAATAAAGACGATTGTCTTCTTTAATAATTTATATCCGGAAAGATATAAAGACCTCTATTAAAGAGCGTATTTTAATGTCGCAAATACTTTCCTTCTGTTACATCTTTATGCCAAAGTCAGAGATATTAAGTAAATGCCGGTATATAGATAACACGAATAATAAAACAATCAAAAGAACAACAAACCATACTTTATAAAGAATGTGTATATTTATCAATCATTAATGAATAAATATTTGAAGATATAAAAAGAAATAATAGAGAGATTTCATAAAAAAATAATAAAACAAATATTTATTTAAATAAAAAGTTCACCATATAGCAAAAATGATTATTTTTGAAGTCTATAAATATATACATATATATAGTTATTTTAATTTATTAAAAAGAAACAGTTAGCTACTTAACATCTAATACTTAAAGATTTATTTTCATAAAAGTCTAAATATAAACAAATTACATACATAAATACAATTAAATATTTTATAAAATAAATATAAAAAAAGTTTTTATTAGAACATTTAACTACTAATCAGAATATAGTCTATTGATCTATACTTCCATAAATTTAACCTTTATAAGAAATAAACAAATACAAAATACATGAAAGTACGCACAATTTTTATCGTGATATTTTTTTTATCATATATTTCAGTTAACGCACAGCGAGAAAGAAATTACATCTATCTTTTTGATTGCACACAATCAATGATTAATCAAACAAATATTTGGGAACCAACTAAAAATTACCTGAAAGAAGATATAGAAGATTTAGCGGGAAATTCATCCGTATCAATTGTGCCATTCCAAACCGTTGTTCATCCAATCATGCAATTTGAAAGCAAAGATTTCAATTGGAGCAAAATTAATAGCCAATTTAATGAATATATTAAAGATGTTACAAATACAAATATCTGTGCAGCTTGGGATGAAGGCATGAAATGTCAAAATCCAAACAAAGACAATTATTTGTTTATCCTCACTGATGGCAATGACAATGTTAAAGGCATGGATGCCTTGTGTGCACGAATCGAAAAATGGTGTAGCCAAAATAAAAACAGCTTTGTCTTTTATGTTATGCTTACTGATAAAGCCCGTAACCAAAAACTAGAAAAGACAATAAATTCATGTCCAAGTGCATTCTTAATTGACGCAAATGCTGGACACATACCGCCTTTTGGTGCCTTTGATCAAGAACAGATTAGAGTTAATACACTAGACTTAAAAGCTAAGAAAATATCATTTTCTGCTGCTGGTGAATATGAAGCGGTAGTAAGCTGCAAAGATCCATATTTTGACGTCAAGTTATTAGGTAAAATAAAAGATGGGAAAGCCATATTTAAGATAATTCCAAAATGCTCTTTGGTAGAACTTAATAAGCAATTACAAGGTGCACAAAGCTATTCTTTTAATATTAATGTAGAAGGAAAAGGTGTCAAAATATTAAATCCAACCATTATCATCAACGTAATAAATAAACCTGAGCGTGTACTAGAAATGATTACAGAAGAAGCCAATTTAGGTAAAGCTTCCTACTACAATTCATTTCTATTCTGGAGTGAAAAAGAACAAGACACTTTAAATGTAGATTTAACAGCCAAATACAACAAAGCTGCTATTACAGACAAGTCTATTGTTATGTTTGCTCTTTCATCAACCGACTCCAAAAATGATTATACCATACTATATAATGGAAAAGAGTGCCCGGACAAAAGATTTACAATAAAGCCAGAAGACTCAAAGAGTATTTTATCAATAATATTTAATAAAGATTCAGAAACAGGAAATCGATATTTCAAGATAACCCCAATAACTACTTCAATAGAAAATCTTGAGCGTATTAATGACAATGAGACACAGGCATATGAACAAACACTCCGTACACATTATACAATCAATTATAATCCATTGGCTATTATTCTATTTTGGATTATGGTACTCATTGTAGCATTATTAATAATCTGGTTTTTATTTATAAAACCATCACTCTACCCAACTTTTAAAGTAGGTAAAATACAAATCGATGAGCCATATTTTCGCCAAATACGTATTCATGGTGCACGTAAAATTATATTCACTGACAAGAAAAAAGAAGGAAATAAACTTAGCTCCATATTTAAAGGTAAAATTGTCTATGAAGCCAATCATATTTGGAAAGATGAATTGGCAATTATCCCAAGCAAAAAAGGTGGAAAAGCTATTACTCAAAGAAAATATGTATTTACCCCTTTCGCTACATCATTAGTAAAACACACAGATTACACTATAGAAAATATAAATACTAAAGAAAAAGCAAAAATAAAAATCTTATAAATTTAACACTATGACAACTAAAATTAGAAGATGTCTTTACATTGGTTTAGGCGGTACAGGTATGGCTGCTTTATTAAATACTAAAAAAATGTTCGTTGAAACTTATGGTGAAGTACCACCTATGATTGGCTTTTTAGGAATTGACACAGATGGAGGGGCTTATAAAAAAGATTTAGACTCAAGATATGGAAGAATAACGCTTTCTCCAAATGAGCAGCTTCCTATTAAAGTACAAGAAGCACGTCCTATTTATGAAGTAAACAAAGATCATTTTAACTGGTTTCCTGAAGAAAATGCTTTTGCTTTAACTTCAATGACATTAGGTGCAGGACAAATTCGAACAAATGGGCGTTTTGCTTTAACCGTTAATTATTCTGATGTAGAAAATAAAGTGAAATCAGTAATAGATCGTATAACCGAAGCAACAATAACAGATAATCCAAATTACGAATTACTTTCTTCAAATGTGGAAATACACATGGTTTTTTCTCTCTGCGGAGGAACAGGATGTGGAACATTCATAAATATGGCATACCTATTACGCAAATGTGCTCCACAATGCAAATTAACGGGTTACGGCGTTTTACCTGATGTATTCGAAGCAATGGCAAGTTCTGGAATGGCGAAAGTTAAACCTAATGCATATGGAGCTATACAAGATTTAGACTGGCTAATGCACATGGATTTAACAAGTGATAAGATATCACTAGACTACATTAGTTCAATTCAAGAAACAAATGATAGACCATTCAATGCATTTTTCTTTATCGATAATAAAAACAGAAACAACGACACATATTTGCATGTAGATCAGTTATCAGAAATGATAAGCCTGACATTAGTTACATCTGCAGGTGAATTATCATCAGCATCAGCAAGTGTTAGCGACAATCTTGAGAAAAATATTAGTGCCGGTTCTATGGATATAGAAAACAAAAAAGCCTGGGCAGCAGGTTTAGGTGTCTGTGAAATCATATTCCATGGAAAAGATCTTAGAGATCTTTATGCTAACAAAGCGGCAAAAAGATTAATAGAAAGATTACTAAATAGTTGCATTGATGCTGATACAATCGTTAATAGCTGGATAGATTCCCCAGAAGTCAATATCCGCGAAAACAATGGTTTCGATAAGGTGATTGATTACATGTTAGATAAAGAACCTCCGTACCCATTTAGCGTAATCAACAATAGAACAAATGCAACTCCAGAATACGAAGCATTCTTAAAAAGTACTCAGCCTAAAGATGGTGAAATTGAAACCAAAATAGCCAGATTAAGCAAACGAGTATCTGAAGAACTTCGCAAATTGATGGTAAAAGAGATCAATCAGGAATGTGGTGTAGGTGCAACTGAAAGTATATTATTAGGAATACAAGCTCAAGTAAGCATCTTCTTAAAAGAAATGAATGATGAATTAAAAGACTTAAAAGAAAAACAGCCAATCATAGAATCATCTGTAACACTTGCTATCAAAGATTTATCTGATTTAAACGGAAAATTCTTTAAGAGTAAACAAAAGTTAGAAGAATATAGTGATAGTGTAATAGATGCTGCTACTATAATGGCTATAAATCAAAGAGAGATAATTCGCAGAAATGCTGCTATAACATTCTATAATGGATTGCAAAACAACCTGATCAATACCTATACAAAAGTAACCAATATCAAAAAGATGTTGATCGCAATTATTTCAAGTTGTACAGAACAATTATCCGAAATACAAAATAGAGTTGGTAGAGCTTCTCAAACATTTCAAATAGATCTAGCGCAAACGTTTCTGAATCAAGTCGTAATTAAAGATGAAGAAATTCAGATAGAAGAGTTTTTAAAGGATTTGTCATATCCAGAAAAAATATTTGATTTCGACACCAAACGTAGCACTGAAGTCACTAAAGAAATTTTAGACTATGCTAAAAGTTTGTCTACTGCTAAAAGATGGGGAAATACAACCATTGATAATATCCTTGACCTCATGGATGAAGATTCATTTAGACACACTGTAAGCATTGCTATCAACAAATCTGAACCACTTTTGAGATGCAACTATAGAGGTTATTCACCAGCAGAGAAACCTGCCAATAGTTTTTATATTGGTGTTCCTGATAAAAAGAATTCTCGCTTATATAAAGATGATTACTTTAAGAATTTACTACAAGGTAGCATTGATGTTGATTTTGCAAACATTGGCGTTAACGATAGAGTTATTATTTATAGGCAATTTGGCGTAGTACCTGCTTATGCAATAGACCCAGTTACATCATACAAAGAAAAATATGATAATTGCAATTGCAATTGCCACTTTGACACAATAATACTCAATAAAATGCAACGTGAAGATTATAGTATCATGCCTAAAGCTGCTGTTGATGACACTTTAGATCTTTGGGTAAAAGGATTCATTTTTGGCTTAATAAAAAATGAAAACGATAAGTATTATTTCAAGTGCGACGAATTAGGAGACTCACTAGATGATAATTGGGTTGAACTAACAAAATATCGTGACGAATCATTTGATTCATTTAAGCGCAATAAAACTATCATCCGCAATGAATTTAATGAGTATTTTAATTTATATCAAAGAAACAAAGGAGTTGATGTTATGCAAGTTAAAGTTGATGATGCTAAGATGAATTATTTTGATAAATATTCTCAGATCAATCTAACTAAGGATGAGATTAAAACCAAAGGATTTGAACCAATCCGTAAATTAATAACAGCTGAACTTGAATTTGTTAAGAAAGCATTGTAATACTAAATAATGAGACACACTGTTCATTTGCTAATGGGGTCTGGACTAGAACGTGCCAGTATCGATTTAAAAAAGTATGGAGCGAAATATGGAGAAGATAAAGCTAAACCTTATTTCAATGTCATTAATTGGGACTTCTCAGATAATAAATGGGTAGCTAAAATTATAACTGAGAAAATAATCTCCGATAATACAGAATTCATTTCTGAAATAGATGAACGTTATCAAGTTTTATCTTCTCATCCTCAATCGGTAAATAACGATGAAGAGGTTAAACATTATTTTGCATCATTGTACGACAACACTATCACCATTAATAATCAAGGTGATAGCGTAAAATTACATTTATGCATATACTTGCCTCTTTACAAAGAAAATCTTTGGAAAGAAGCTAAAAGAATCATTGAGCAAATTGGTGCAATTCGACAATCTTACTCCATTGATATAATAGGATTTGCTGCTGATTTAGACTTTCTATTTTGCAAAAAAGAAGATTTAGAAAGACTGCCTTTTTCCTATGAAGAGCACTTGAACAGTGTGAAAACTGTATCCAAAGAAATTGTGGCATTCAAATCTCAAAGTTTACATCGCTTCATTTTAATTCAAAATTGCAATTCACAAGGTGTTGCGTTAAACTTAGACCATGAATCATTCATTCGAATTATTGGAGAATTTTCATTGCTTTGCGTTGAAAACTACGCAACATTATTCCCGCAATCGCAAGAATTTGATCGTGAAGACATAACAGCTTTTGGCTTTTCTGTTTTAAACTTAGACAAATTTTATTTTGTAAATTACCTTCTTCGGAGAGCTTACTTACATGTTTTAGAACGAGAAAATGTAACGCAAAAAGAAGTAGATGTAAACAAAATGTCTGAAATAGTGCAAAAGCAATTAAGTGGGCACACAAACCTTTTTTCAGAATTTTATATAGAAGAAGTCGAACCTCTAATAAAAAAAGGAAAAAGTCACGTTCAGATTATAACAGAAATTACGCCTAAGTTAGATAAAAAAATAGAGGAATTAACGGAAGATTTTCAATCATTTATAAAAGAGGAAGCATTATCTTTACCTGAAAAACAAGCGGCTATGGCTCAATTATTAGGAGAAGATGATGAATTATTAAAAGGGAATCAGTTTAATAAAGACCAGCTAATTCTTGATGATTGTTACAGCGAAGCACTTGGAATATACATAGAAGAGAATAATAGACATGTTAAAGAAGAAAAGAATAAAAATGGAGAAATAACATATATTCCTGCCGTACTAGAGACTCCACATGATGAATTCGGAAAAATCTATCTTCCATTAGATGGAATGAAATATTTGCGATCAACCATGCGAGAATCAACAAATTATATTCGCCAAAAGAGCAAAGAACTAGAATCACAGTCTCTTCAACTCGAAAATGAAGAACAAAGCAAAAAAAGACTCATTGATGGTGGATTTACATATGGACATACCATTTATAAGTTGCAAGAAGGTATTGAAGAAAAACCACTTCAGGAAACATACGAACCACAAGGTACTCTTAAGAACAATGTGGATATGCGCAATAATTTCACCCCTATAAAGGATCAGGGACAATTAGGAGCATGTACTGTTTTTGCTATTTCATCAATTTACGAATATATTCTTAAAAAGTCAAAACAGAAAAATTACGACTTAAGTGAGCGTTTTGTTTATTACAACGTAAGGACTAAAGATGGAAGCATTGAGGATAAAGGTAGTTCTGTGTACGCTGTTATTGAAAGTCTAGAACAGGAAGGCATCTGTTTAGAAGATTTTTGTCCATATAACATCGATAATTATTATAAAAAGCCAAATATTGAAGCATATGAAGATGCTAAAAATCACATTATAAAAAAAGCTGAGAACGTTAAAATTAAACATTTAGATTTTGTTTCGGCTCTATCTGAGGGATATCCTATTGCAATTTCTCTTAAGATATATAATTCATTCGGGAATAGCTACAGTGGTTTTGTTTTTAGACCTACAGATGAAGAAATAGAATCTAAAAGCTGTGGCAATCACAGTATGGTAATTTGCGGATATAGTGAAGATGATAAAGTATATATTGTGCGTAATTCATGGGGTAAAGAATTCGGAGAGTGTGGGTATTGTTACATACCATTTTCTTATATAGAAGATGAACAATTCATAAACTCGGCCTGCATTATCACATCAATTAATAACGACGAAGAAACCAAAGGAATTCAAGAACATACAGTTGTTTCCTTTAATAAAACGGACGCAAATATTAGATATTCAATAATTAGAGTACTTATTGATGAAGAAAAGCAACTGTTAGCAAAAAGAAATAAAGATTACGCTGAGCTAAGAAGCGGCTACGAGCAACTAGTACAGACATTAGGCAACAATAGTAAACGTTCAAAAATTTACGAGCTAGGTAATGATCGTTTAATCAACGAAGAAAAAGAAATACAAAAAGAACAAAAAGACTTTATAGATAAAGAACGTCCTAAAGCACTAGAAGATTTCCAGAATAAAAGTAATGCCCGTTATATTCTGTATGGTGGATTCATTACTTTTATTGCACTCATATGGGGATTTTGTTGTTATTTTATTGAGAACTGGTACGCTAATGATTGGAATTGGATTTTAATGTCCTTAACAGGCATTACTGCCGTTTTGCTGTCCTTATATATTTCTCAAAGGAAACATTATTTTAGAAAACTAAAAGAAGAGTTAGACGAAATATACAAGGGAAAAGAAGTGCAAATTCGTAAAAAAAGAGAAGAACAATATGTAATACAGTTGCGTTTTCATATAGCTGGAATGATTATTGATAGGTTATCTTTACTCCAAAATGAATTAGCACAAAAGTACTTAGCCATAAAATCATATGAAGCAAATTTATCTGCATGGTATAACGAAGAATCAAGAAAACTAGAAAAAATGGATTCAATAATTAAAAATCCATTTATTCCTTTATTGTCTAATAGTATACTAGATAAATATTTCGATGATAACAAAGATGATATCACTAGCAATATCCATCTATATGAATATTTAAATGGTTACAAACTAGACAATGACACTATCCGTCAATATAAAGTTAAAATAAGAAATATCATGATAGATAAACTATTAGCAGGATTAGATAATTTCACTGTATATAATCATATTAATAATAAGACAATATATCCCTATTTAGACAAGGAATATGCAAGCATTGAAAAGCTATTGCCTTTATTAGACGCTAAAAGTGATTACTTTCTACAAACCCAGTTTTCATCTGTCTCAGCTCAGCCAACTTTGTCACGGCTTATATTTATACATACCGATCAACAAAATGAAAAGACTGAATGGAACCAAAACTACCCTAAATATTTCCAGACCAAACCTATAGCTGAAAATTTTGAATCTGTATTTAAATTAGTAGTTGTGCAAAAGTGTGATATAAAAGCGAAAGATGTTAAAATTTTAAACTAACATAAAAGAAACGCATAAAACTTTAATAAGTAAGATCGAGTAAATCAACCGCTTTAATACTGCAACAATTGTTTTACTCTACTTATTGGTGAATAAATTAAATCCATTGTCCAATAAATAAAAATCATTGGCGAATAACTGCTCAACTTCCCGCCTGCTTTTCCTCAAAGTCCCGCCTGTTTTTTGAAAAAGCAGGCGGGACTTTGAGGAAAAGCAGGCGGGACTTTTGGATTTCTGCCTTTTTGCAATGATCTTTCTTGGTCTTTTCAGGAATAGGTTTACAGTTTAGTTGTTATTACTAAGATCAATTTACGCTATTTTTCTTAACCCTAAATACCGTTCATACAATTTTTCTTCATGTTTTTTTTAGGGCATCTGCTACTAAAATACATTAAAGCATTGAATATAAACACATTAAGTTAGTGGGAGATAAAAATAGTATACAATTCATCTACCACCAACATTTTTTCAAGCATCTGGTTATAACCACATTAGCCAGTAGTAGATAAAAATCATCTGCTACTAAAATAGAATCATCTCCCACTAACTTTAATCTCAGACAAGAGAAATACAAACTGCTACTTTCTTATTTCTAAAGTCAGGTTTATCACAGACAAGAACAAGAAAACAAGCTAAATTTAGTGGCAGATCGTCTCAATTTGTAGCAGATAAACGGATTTTATTTATAACTATTTTTTATCTGCTACTAGTTTAAAGTACCATAAACAAAGGGATTTATGCAAATTTAGTAGCAGGTGGGAGATGATTTTGCAAAATTACATTATAGAGTTTGTGCTTAACGCTATTTATCAGGCAATTATTGCACCCACCCCCGAAGCTACCCCTGAAGTTACCCCCGAAGTTGGGCGATTCTTGCATGTACTTCAAAATAAGGTAAAGAACTACAATAACTCCTTAATCCATTCAACAGCTTTTTCTTCAGGCATCACTGTTAGTTTATGCTTTAATACACCTTGTTTATCATAGATTAAAGAAGTAGGGATACCTCTAAATTGCAATTGTTTTTGAATACACCCTTCTGTTGCAGAATCCAGATAATAGTGTTCACCTTCTACACTCTGTATTTTTAATTGCCATTTATCCTTTGGAGACGAAGTATCTGTGATATAAACATACACTACATCTAAGCCTTTTAATTCTTTTTCTTTTATTGGTTCAAACCCTTTTAATGCATCGAGACATGGTGCGCACCAGGTAGCCCAGAAATCTACATACACCACTTTCCCTTTATACTTCTCTATGATTTTATTCAGAACCTGTTCATTGGGTACATCTGGTGTTTTATTGATCACAACTTTCTTTGATGATTCTTTGTTTATTTGAGCCACTAGTTCTTTATTCTCATTAAGCAAGAATTTAATATATGAATCATTGGTAAAATACTCTGACATATTCTTTTTCTGAACATCTGTAAAAGGATGTCTATACATTAAGCATTTATTATAAGCGCTGGCAACTAACACATCATAAAACAAACCATTATCAAAACCAACTGCATCCTTTAAAATGCTTTTTGTTTTCGCGAACCATTCTTTCGCAGGCAGATCACTAACTGAAGGAATATTAAGTGTAGAATCCTCCAATAGTTTTTCTACAAAATTATGGTATTCAGTACTGAATAAGTAATTTGCATCATTCAACTCAAACTCTTTCAAAAAGGTATAATAAGATTTATCTACTTTTGGCTCTATAAAGGGAACTTCCTGCATTGTTTTATCGTGTTCAGACAGCCATCTTCTATGCGCCAAAAGCAATAATTCTTTATAATCAAACAACATTTTTAAATATTGAATTTTCATTTCATAGTAACATTCTTGCTTTGCCTTTTTAGAGAGAGATGATGATTCTACTACTTTTAATGTTTTCTTTACATTGTTTAATATTGTGTCTTTGTATTCCTCAAGCGACATCTGTGGTCTATAATATGGTTTTGTTGGAGTTTGCCAATATCTTAGATAGAAACCAAAAAATTCAGATATTTCATTCGAAGAGTAATTCAGGGAGTTTTCACTATTCATTTTCAATTGTCCTTTATCATTTGATGAGACATTAAATATAGTCTCTTTATTAGGAACAAACGCAAGTACCGCCATATTGCCATTGGCTAATTTTATGTAACCAAGCCCTTCTGAAATCATTGGAATCTCCAATTTGAACGTTCCATCGTCTTTAATAGATATTTTATAGTCCCTGGAGGCTGAAATCGGACTATAGACCGTAAGACAGGCTTCGTGAGACGTAAGTTTTCCCAATACGTCTAAACTAATCTTTCCCGAAAGAACTGCATTTCCATAATTAATCATTGGGGCTGGAAGTTGGTCGTTGTTTTGACTTTGTGCTTTGCATGAGAAAAGTGTTACCATGTAAAGTATCCAAAAGGATAAAGTAACTTTTTTAAAAGCGTTTTTCATAATCAAATATTTATTATTTATGTGTTAAATAGCATCATACTTTTACAAGTAAGACACTGATAATAAGCTATTATAAAAGTAGAAATATGTACAGCAATAAAATAGATTCAAGTTGGTATATTTTACCCACCAAAGGTAAAAAACTATTCTTTAATCACATACTATTCCTTCTAATTTTTTCGAAAAAATATTTACTACATATTATATAGAATGCAATGCATTATGTATAACCGCTCTAAAAACTCTGCTTCAACCGGATATAAACGAAATTCAGATTCTGTCTGAAAATATCTTTCTCAGTATATCTCAATATCTGACCAATGAAAGACAGTTCCAGATTATTGCTAAGTGAAATATTCATGGTGGGAATTATAATATATAATTTACTCTGAGAATTTCCGATACCGGCTAATGAGCAATTAACTAATGGGGTGATGGGATATGAAGCGGAACAGAATAATGAGAAGTCTGACAGAAAAAGGTTCTTAGCATTGAGATTACTGGATGTTAGCTGATCTATCGAGAATATGTTTGTAGAATTTTTGTTGCCGTTATAGAGTGCTTCTGTTTGCAGATAAAGTGAATTCCTGAATGTGTAATTGTAACCTGCCGAAGCAAGAAATACACCTTTGCGATCTGTAAAATGACTCAATGGCCGGAAATAGCTGGCCTCGCCTGTAAAGCCACCATCGCCAAGCTGGCCCGACCAGCCGGTACCAATCATAAAGTCGGACTGATCTACCATTCCGGCAATAAACTGAATATCGTATTTCCATTGATTGAAGCGATAAAGTGCAGCCAGTGTTGTATTCTTTTGCTTATTGATCTTTGCAGCAAGCTCAACAACCGAAGTTGAATTGAGGTAATATTGAATCCTCACGGCATCACTACCGGGTTTTTCCTCGTAATCAAAATCGAAATAAGAATAGGTGTTGAATATATCGTTGGGATTCCACACATAATTTTGTCCCCAGTTTATACGTTGCCGGCCTGCAGTTATCTGCAACTTCTTATTTGAATATTGCAACAACAAGCGATCTACTGAAGTATTGAATAGATAATTTCTGCCTTGAAACCAATTGGTAGACAATCGGATTATTCCGTTATCGCTTTCAAATGTGTTATTATATCCGGGGAAACGATTCAGGATAGTTCCGCTCAGAAAACGATTTCTGAATTCCAGTGAGGCAGTAAACGAGGGAGAGATAAACCACTTGAAATTTAACCGGTTATGAATCAGATTAAAATTTGTCCATGCGGAATTAAAATCCTTGAAAATAAAAGATTGCATATCTTTCACATACCCGTTGGCCGCAAAGCTATTTACTTTAACGGAATCCTGAGCAGAAAGAATAAGGGGAATAAAAGCCAGGAATAATAGCAATCTTCTTATTTCATATTTCATGGTATCACATCTGCTATCACCTTACCATCTTCAATCGTAATTATTCTTCGGGCTTTTTTCATTACCCGTGCATCATGAGTAGAGAATATAAAGGTGATCTCCTCTTCCCTATTCAGTTTCTCCATAATATCCAGCAAATTCTCGGCCGATTTGGAATCAAGATTGGCAGTTGGTTCGTCGGCCAAAACATATTTCGGTCTTGACGCCAAAGCCCTTGCCACTGCCACACGCTGTTGCTCACCACCCGATAACTTATTGGGGCGACTATTTACTTTATTGCTTAGCCCCACAGCTTCAAGAAGTTTCAACGCCCTCTTCTCTACATAATCCTTGGTTACTCCCTGAAGTTGCAGAACAAATTCAACATTCTCTTTCGCTGTAAGCACCGGAATCAGATTGTAGGATTGAAAAACAAAACCAATATTATTCATCCTGAAATTGGTCTTTTTCCAATTGCTCAGTTTTGTAATATTCACATCGTCGATTATTACAACTCCATCAGTCGGGTTATCAAGCCCCCCAATGATATTGAGTAATGTGGTTTTTCCCGAACCCGAAGGCCCCACTATTGCAACAAATTCGCCTTGCTTAAAACTTAAATCAATGCCATTGAGTGCCTGGAAAGGCATTGTTTTAATGTCATAAACTTTTGTAATTCCCTTTATCTCAATAATATTTATATCTTTATTCATCTTTGATAATTATTTTGTTCGTATGGCATCTGCCGGATTTAATTTTAAAGCTTTATATGCAGGATATATGGTAGAGAAAATTCCTGTCAGAACAACCATTATGGCTGTATAAGCAACCATACTCAGTTCTATTTTCGGATAAATCAGTGACGAATATCCGAAACTCTTATATGCTTCCTCCCAGAAATAGAGATTAAGACCGGCTTTTTCGAGATATCTGCACAGGAAATAGCCACAGATAATGCCGATAAATCCTCCGGTAATTGAAAGGTATATTGTTTCGAGCATGATCATAAAGAAAATCCTGAATTTATTCATGCCAATGGCCATCAGCATTCCCAATTCTTTTACTCTTTCAAGCACTGCCATAAGCATTGTATTAACTATCCCAAAGCATAATGCCAGCATAATAATAAGAACGAAGATATATAAGTACTGATTCATGGCACTGATCAGATAACCGGCCTCGGGACTCAGTTGTGTCCAGTCCTGAATATCCAGATCGGGAAAATTGAATTTCAGCACATCTTTTATCACCCCGGAATTACTGTCTTTATCTACCAGAACAGCAATTTCATGAGCTTCGGTTGTAGCTAGTCCTGTCAGCGCACAAAGATCTGTATATCGGGTAAAGACGGTAGATTCATCAAACATTGAGTTATCGGTTTCGTAGATACCCACTACTCTGAAAGCCCCTCCCGTAATGTTCATCTCTGCATCCTGCAACGTGATTACCACCTTCTTATTCAGACCAACCTTTAACTTCTCGGCCAACTTCTTGCCAATTACTATCGCATTCTTCTTGTTACTCTTAAAATAACTGCCTTCAATTATTTTATTGGCAATATTGGTTACTGTCCGCTCTTTATCAGGAATTACTCCCAGAATTTTTACTCCCGTGTTTGCTTCGGCCGAAGCCACCATTGAGGTAATAACCAAACGCTTGCTTACACCTGTAACACGGTTTATTTCACTTACCCGCTGCACAACATTATCCGCATCAGGTATACGACGCGAAAAATCACTGTTGGCCAGGAATTCAGGATCGTGTATCTGAATGCAGGAAATCTCAGTATGGATAATGGATTGCAAGCGGGCATCAATCATTCCATTCATAAATGCAATCATAAATATTCCGGCAAAGACTCCCAAAGCAACGGCGGCAATCACTGTGGAACTCCGCAATTTGTTTCTCCAGACATTTTTCCAGGACAATGCTCCAAGCATGATTTCTTGTTTTTTTAGTTATGCAACGCGTTTGTTATCTCTAATTTCCAGATATTAAACACGGGATAAATCCCTATAATGAGTGTAAAAATAAAGATGATAAGTGCCTGTTTAAGAAAGATTGAGGGTGCCAACGAAAAGAACATGGACGGATCGAACCCCATTTCCATCATCATCTCGGCAGCTTGTCCGGTAAACGGAATGGGATGATAATAGTAATATCCCAAAATAGGAATACTTGCAACAATGCCCACGATGGCTCCGATCATACCTATAAATACTGTTTCGAGCAGTACAACCAGCATCAATTTATGCTTTTGCATGCCTACGGCCATTATCACTCCAAACTCTTTTTTCCGTTCGGCCATCATCATCACTATTGTTCCAAAAATTCCAAATGCGATAATCAGGTACAAAATACCGATTGTGATTACTCCACTGCCACGGTCGCTATCTATTTGTTTCAAAAGCAGTTCATTCATCTGCTTCCAGTCCATCACTTCCAGATCGGCTGGCAGACTGTGCAAAAGTGCATTCTTTGTTTCGCTCACTTCATCATTTCCATGCACCATAATTGCCATTGATGTGAGCAGACCGGGAGCAGAAAACAGTTCCTGGCATTTTTTGATTTCCATCACCACTAATGTTCTGTCGAGCTCGGGCGAAGGATGTTTTATAATACCGCGAACAGGGAATTTACCCGCAGCACTTGCGCCATGATAGCCCTGCCCTATCAAAACCAATGTATCATTTACGTTTAATTTCAAGAACTTAGCCAATGCACTACTCAGTAGAACACCATCGTCTTTATTTTTAAGATAGCTGCCTTTCATTAATTTCCCCGAGATATTGGTTATCTTATCTTCCCTTTGTGGATCAACTCCGAATATCATAACTCCTTTAGTAAAATCCTGAGATGAAGCAAGGCAAAAGGTTTCAAAACGGGGAGAATAAACGGTTATATCTCTATTTATTTTAAGTTTAGATTCAATAGTTTGGTTAAGCTCAAAGGTATTATTAATAACCTTATCGTCCCAATAGCCTTTTTTGTGAATCTGAATATAACTGGTATAGGAATTAACAATGGAACGAATGTACTGATCATACGATCCTTCCTGCATAGAACGCATAAACGATGAAAGCACAACTCCGAAGAATACGGAAGCCGAGGTAATAAGCGTTCTACGTTTGTTCCTCCATAAATTCCGCCACGCCAACTTTACATATTGTGCCATCTTGAATTATTTTATCCGTTGACTAACAGTCCTCATATTCTGTTGCGAAAAGAAGCTATCCTTTATTGGCTGATCATAAACCACACTTCTTATTTCCAGAATGGTTTTATTATTCTTTTTATCTACCGGTATAATTTCTAATTGAGTAGGAATTTCCCTGTCGCCCATCTTTTTAATATTGAATGCATTCAACACGTTTATCAGGCTCATATCTTCATCGTAATATTCGGCCTTCCATTGATCGAAACCATCTACAGTTATCCATACTATCACTTTTCCCCAGGTAATGGCAGCTTCGGGAAGTGGCATCATTTCTATCTTATAACAAGGCATGTCTCTTACCGTTTCCTTACCCAGTAATTTGTGTGTGTAGTCCTTTACTATTGAAGATTCTTTTATCAGGTCATCGTTGGTAAAATCGGACCCCATCCACGATTGCAGCATCATGGAAGGTGGTATTTTAATCATTCGTTCAATGGAAGGAAGCCAGTTCCACATTTCTGTTTTTATTTTCAGAAACACTTGCCCCTTATCTTTTGCCGGTGCAGTAATTACAATGAGTGACAAGCCACGACCTTTCTCCCAACTTTTCATAGTTATAGATCTGCTCCAGGTTGGCCGCACTATTGTCATGGTCATCTCTCCCTGACTGGTCTTTCCACGGCTTTTATCATCGCATCTGGTTATGATTTCTTTAGCTGTCAGCGTTTGAGAGCGGACAGCAAAGCCTATAATACAAATGCTAAACACAAAAAAAAGAATGAGCCTTTTTGACATATACATAGTTTTAAACAACTTGTTAACTAGAAGATTATGAATCTTCAGAATAAAAAGATCCTTAACTAATATTGTTAAAACAATCTGTATAACAAAACGTTCAAAACTTAATTTGATTAGTTGAAGTAGATTTGATTTCGAAGGTTTTTATCTTAATCCAAATATCGGCATTTATCAAGCCGTAATTAAGCTATCATTATCGATATTACTTTACTTAAAGGGAAAAAACATGGTAAGAGATTCAGAACAAGATATTCCTCCGGGATTAATACCTGGCTTACCTTCCGGAACAGGAATATTCAATCCTTTAAAATAGTCTTCCCATACAGGAAATATCTCACCCGTTTTGGGCGATTTGTAAGTCATTGGAGCAAGGGGAAATATCGGAATATTATTGTTTGCTTTTAGAAAGATTAAATAGATTAACTCCGAGCAGTAGTATGCATCATTCGTAATATCAAAGTAGTCATCATATGGTTTGCCTATGTACTTCTGAGCCTCGTCAATTGCTTTCGGGATCAAAGATAGGTGCTTATTATTCAACCGCCCAATAGCAATACAAGGCTTTCCATTATCATCTACACTCCTACTCAGAAACTTAGCAAGCGGAGTAACCGATACACCTTTTGATATAGCTTCAATCACATTAACCTTCCCTTTATCAATACTAATAATTCCAACATGAGAAAATTTCGCTCCATGATAACCTTTAGTCACCTCATTGATAGCATCACACATAGGACCACAATTTACATTCTGAAAAATCAAATCTCCATTCCGAAGTTTAAAAACTTTCTGAAGAGCATCCTTCTGAACATTTTCAGAAACAGATATACCTTTTGCTCCTTTTTGTTTACTGAAGTAACCATTTACATTACCATGAATTGCATGTACAGGAACACTTAGCAGGAACATCAATATAGAGAATATGCAAAGAGATTTTTTCATTCTATTTCTCATTTTTGTCTATAAAGAGGAAATCACATAGAATTATGTGATTGTACAAAAATAAACATTATTCTTCATTTCGAGACTTATAAGGATAACTATTTACACGATACAACACAAGGCTGGGTTTATACTTTAAAATATAAAGGTTGCTCAAAATAAGAAATAAACCCGTTCACCAATAATTCATATTTACTAGCTTCGTGATAAATATTCAAGAAGTAAACCAAAACAAAAAAGCTCTTGCAACCATTCGATTGCAAGAGCCGTTATTTCTGCTAATACGCCAAAACAGCGCATTAAATTATTCCTTAATTTGACTTATCGTGAAACACGACCGGAACCATCACCTCCCATAAGGTTCTCCACCTCGGCAGTAGTTACCAGATTAAAGTCGCCGTAAACAGTATTCTTCAGGCAAGAAGCCGCCATTGCGAAATCAAGTGCTTTCTGATCATCACCCGGATAAGCTACTAATCCGTAAATCATTCCACCACAGAAAGCATCTCCTACTCCTACACGATCTACATTATGTGTGATATCATATATTTTAGAACATTTCAGGGTGTTATCTGAGTAAACAACTCCGGCAATAGTGTTATGATTCGCATTGATTGAGTTACGCAATTCCAAGAACATCTTCTTGCAACGAGGAACTTTTGCCACAACTTGTTCGCCAACTGATCTGAAACCATCTTCATCCAGTTTTTCATCGGTTGTTACTGCTTTAAACCCAACCTTGGCAATACCCAATACTTTTTCATATTCAGGTTCACTACCAAAAATCACATCACTGTACTGCACCATTGGAAGCATTACCTCATCCGGAGTTTTACCATATTTCCATAGGTTCTTGCGAAAATTCAGATCACAGGAAATGGTCAGTCCCATACTATCGGCCACCTTTATTCCTTCCATGCAGGCATCAGCCGCACCTTGTGAAACAGCTGCTGCCACACCCGACCAGTGGAACCACTGAGCATCCTTCAGCACTTCCTTCCAGTCAATCATTCCAGGTTGAAGAGTTGAAAAAGATGAATTGGCACGGTCGTAAACCACCTTTGACTGACGAGCTACAGCTCCATTCTCTAGAAAATAGATTCCAAGGCGATCTCCTCCGTAAACAATGCTATCTATCCCTACATTGTGTGAACGAAGTTCTTTAATGCAAGCATCGGCAATATCATTCTTAGGTAAGCGGGTCACAAATTCACTATTCAGACCAAAATTAGCCAATGATACAGCAACATTAGCCTCACTTCCACCATAAGTCGCAACAAATTCTCTTGTCTGAGAAAATTTCAAGTAGTCAGGAGGAGTTAAACGCAACAGAACTTCTCCAAATGTAACAATTTTATTAATCATAAATAGATGTATTTATTGTCAGAAACACAGTTTTAGGTTATGTTTGATGACCAAAAGTAATTAAAACTACCGAGCAAGACAATAAAATGGCAGTTTATTTTTGTTTAAAAGGGAAATGAATCAATGCCATCTTACAACATTTGCCTCAAACAAATTGGTACAGGATTTGTTGTTATTAAGTATTTAAAGGTTAAGACAAAACATTAAATCATATAAAAAAAACAAATATTAATGTTAGTACTTTAATCATTCATAACAAACCAAATGGAAAAATTTCGAAGCGATTTATCAAACAAGGAATTCCCAATTTCTGATAAAGTATCAGGTAAATTGATTAGGGATGCTATCTTAGAACTAATTAAAAAGGATTATCCAAAATTTACATCTGACAGTTATTTATCTATTAGTGAGCTAAATCATTATAGAGACAAACATATAGAAGGTTCTGTTACTAAACAAGTTGGAAAAGTAACAGAGTTGGAAAAGACTGTTATAGACTCTTTGAAGGGCAAAACCACTTTAATAAATAAATTAGACACAAAAGACAAACAAAAGCTAACTTTTGGACAACGAGTTGCCGATAAGGTTGCTTCTTTCGGAGGTAGTTGGACATTTATTATTTCGTTTGGAGTGTTTCTTGTTATTTGGATTTGTATAAACATTTATTGGTTTGCAAACAAAGGTTTTGATCCATATCCATTCATACTTTTGAACTTAATATTGTCGACTTTAGCAGCCTTACAAGCACCTGTTATTATGATGAGCCAAAACAGACAAGAAGAAAAAGACAGGGAAAGAGCAAAGAATGACTATATGGTAAACCTTAAATCTGAACTTGAAATTAGAATGCTGCATGAGAAAATGGACCATCTGATTATTAACGAACAACAGGAGGTTTTAGAGATTCAGAAACAACAGGTAGACATGCTGAATGAGATTATCAAACAAATTGAAAATAAGAAGATAAAAAAAGACAAAACGGAAAAGGATAAATAATTACGTCATATAGTTACTATTATTTGTAAAAAGTGGCTGATAGAAGTTCTTATGTGTTTTTGTATTTTGTGGAACTGTCATAAATTTAAAAGGTTAAATACTCCTCCGTCAGCGCTACCCAATAAGCAGCACCAATAGGCAGAATGTCTTGATTGAAGACGTATTGCGGGTGGTGAACCATAAAGGCATCGCCATTGCCAAGCATACAGTAAGTGCCTTGTTTCTTTTGGAGCATAAAGGCAAAATCTTCACTGCCCATATAAGGATGAACGGGGTACACCACTTGATCGTAGCCAAATGTTTTGCGAGCAACGTCAGCAGCCCATTGGGTATTTTCAGGGGTGTTTACCAGCACAGTTCCAGGTATTCCTTCGCGGATTTCATATTTGCAGTTGAATACTTCGGCTTGCGCTTTGGTTATGGAGCGGATTTTATTCAGTACCATTTCACGCAACTTCTGTTCCATATTGCGGATACTTAATCGCAGTATGGCTGTTTGCGGTACTACATTACCAGCGTTTCCCGCAAGGAAAGCGCCAACAGAGACCACTGAGTTTTGCCAAGGAGACACGTTGCGCGATACAATAGTCTGCAATGCCATAACTAAAGACGAACCACATACTATCGGGTCGATGCTCAATTCGGGCATAGAGCCGTGGCTACCTTTACCGGTGAGTTCAATTTCCCAGTTGTCCACAGCTGCCATCATTTCGTTTTCACGGAAGTGAAATTTTCCAAACGCCAAGCCCGGCATATTGTGCATTCCATAAATAGCATCTACGGGAAAGTGGTCAAATAATCCGTCTGCAATCATTGCGGGACTACCTTCCATAGTTTCTTCGGCAGGTTGGAAAATAAGACGAACCGTTCCGTTGAAGTTTTTCGTCTTCGACAGGTATTTAGCGGCTCCGAGCAACATAGTGCTATGCCCGTCGTGTCCGCAAAGGTGCGATTTACCTTCTATTTTGCTTTTATAAGGCAGGTCGTTTACTTCCTGAATAGGCAGGGCGTCGAAGTCTGCACGCAACCCAATGGCATTTTTACCTGTGCCAACGGTCATCGATGCCACGATTCCGGTTTTACCGATGCCTTCCGCCACATCGTATCCCCACGATTTAAGTTTTTCGGCTAAATATTTAGCCGTTTCAGTTTCTTGAAGCGCCAATTCGGGCCATTGGTGGAGATGACTCATCCACTCTTTCATTTCGGCGTGAAGAGCTTTTACACCTTCAATAATTCTTGTGTTCATATATTATATTTTTATTAATTTGATTATGTTCTACACATTAAGAAAATAAAGGCTGCTTGACGGATAAAAATATTATCTTGTCTGCCCGCAAAGGTAATCGCGTGATTCAGCCAATCTATATTACTACCACTTAATCTGGTAAAAATACCAGCCGAAACGTTTTGAACGTTATCGGCCGGCTCTCTCTAATAAAGCTTTAAATACAAACTGATTAGGTTGTTATTTGTTTTTTTGTAAACGAAAAAAGAGTTAGTTTATTTAGTTATGGTATATTTTTAATTATTGCTGTTCGGTAAAACTTTAAAATGTATAAAAAGCCATCCAAATGACCTATAAATTGGTGGTTCGGAATGTTTTTTTAAGTTTTACCGGACAGCAGTATAAGAAAGTCTATTTTGGATCTTATTCAAAAAGACGACCCACAGTTAACATCTAATAAATATTTATCTCTTAGTTAACTAAATGTTTATAAAGAAAAACACATAGAGCTCCTTTAGGGACACCAGCATTGCAGTAAGCATTCATTAATTTTAATACTCAAGTAAAAGGCTGTTTTTTCAAACAGCCTTTTACTTGAGTTGATACAAATGCAGTTTCTCAGAGTTTCTTAAAATAATATACATCCCCTTCAAGATTAATTTGAAGAACTATTTTTTCATTCCCCTTCAGTAACTCTACAAAATAGTTATCTACATCAGAAAACCGAGCCCCGTATAGTAATATATCGGTATCGTTCGCTTCATTGTCCTCAAAAAACAAAACCAAATCAACAATGTAATCTTTGTACTTTGCCTTGATTTCTTTTTGAGCCCTAGCCGGTAAATCCTCAAAAGTTTTTTGTGAGGTTGTTCCAACTAAATTTGAATTAATATCATAAAATGCAGTCATTTTTTGTCCATCTTTAGTAAACATGGCTTCGTCAAAATAATCAGATCTTTTCCATTGTACATTTAGTAGATTCCCAAAATCTCTATAAAATTGTTCTTTAGACTGATAGTTCACATCACCCTTTTCAAGTTTCCTTAGTTCTTTTCTTTCGTTACTTAACTCTTTTTTCTCGACCTTTAGCTCTTTTTTTGTTTGTTTGATTTCTTCTTTAATTACTTTTTTTTCTTTTTCCTGTGCTTGTACCTGCATTGTTGCTAAAGCAAACAGTACCATCATTGAAAATACAAAAAACTTTTTCATGACATTGTTTTTTTATTGATAATAATATTACAACAAATATTTCAGAGAAATTAAATAAGTCATCATTTAACTAACTTGCCCACGACTTCATACATTACGTGATTCTTATCGTCAATCACAGCTTTGTAATATGTGCCATCTACTTTGTAATAGGCTTTACCATCAATAGTAACCTCCTCACAGTCGTTAGGAAGTTCCCCTACAACGGCTCCCACTGGCGGTTCAACTACTTCATATTCATCATTTGATGACGTATAAAAAGTCCCGTAATAGTAATAATAAGGAATCATACCCACTGTTAGCTTAAAGTAATCGAGAGGTAAAAGTCCTATTCTCAAGCCAATCGGTGGTCTTACTACAATAAATTTCTTTCCATGGGGATGATAATACGCACCATTGTGCCAATGATAAGTTTCTCCGCGAAAACCTACAAATTTCGCTCCGCGAGGAACACGATTCCTTACTAAACCAAATTTTGGTCCTCTTAGATGACCGCCACCTCTTACCCCTGACATGGCATGACCTCTGCCCCCTCCTCTACCTTGAGCTAAGGTCCTCTCCATTGGGAGTAGAGTCATTATTCCCAAGCAAAGGATAGACATAATGTAACTAAATTTAATTTTCATAACTTTAATTGATTAATAATTAATGACTCAAGAATAATAGGTATACAATCTCAAATAACAAAAAAACTTTTTTATATCATCATTTTGAATTCCTTTCTTCGTTTTTTAAGCAGTAGACGTTTTCATTGTACCAAAGCGGTAAGTTACACTTATCCTAAAATCCTGGGCATTCATATAATTCGTACTCTTCATATAAAAAGTTGTTTCGTTTGTTATAGTACTGCGTTTCCTTGTTTTCCAGAATATATCTACGCATGATAGAGAGTTAGGACTTTAATTGGATTCTGGGGAGAAGGTACCGCTGTAAAGTTAATTGTTGTATATTAAACTCTTTCATTGGAAATAGAATCAATCGCAGTTCTATTAATTGTATATGCTGATAAAAATACTGGTGTTTTCTGATTAGTTTGGGAACGCTACTTAGTAAGGAAAACAGCATAAAAAGAAACAGATTAATCGTTCTCATATTTTATCCTATTTTATTCATGATATATATTACAGCAATTAGCTTATATTTGATGAAACATATTCTATTCTAAAATTGTTCAGGTCTGAATATCAGATATAAAGCTGTTTAACACTTCGTATCTTTACTTTCCATTCTTCTTTACCTTCTTGCACAGACACTGTTTGTCTCAGGGAGTCTACCTCTTTACAAAGGGTAGACAGGATAACCGATATGTCACTCTAATTTTCCTCCACAATACAAAAATACAATATGATATTTTTAAAAGGAACATTCTAAAGTAAAGGCTATCAACGAACATTTAAAAGGTTACACCAAATAAGACTTTTTTGAAAACTAAAGAAAGAAAACAGATAGCTGAGTAGTTACTGAGAGCTAAACTTTTGTTAAACTATGCAAAATATAAAATAATTCTTTGCTTATATCTAAAAACATACTACATTTGCAGCAATTAACAACGCTGTTAAACAAACATGTTATTATGAAAGAGAAACTAGAAATTAATACAGAACAGGCAATATTAGAAGCTGCAGAGAAGGAGTTCCTTGATAAAGGCTATACCCTGACCAAGACAACTGAGATTGCAAAGATAGTCGGTGTAAACCATGCTATGTTACATTACTATTTCAGAACAAAAGAAAATCTTTTCGATAAAGTATTCCAGAAGAAAGTTATTCTTTTGGCTAATTCGTTTATGCCAAAGATAGAAGAAGAACTGCCATTCGTTGAAAAGGTAGAATATATTATTAAAGCTCATTTTGACTTCCTGGCATCGAACCCGAAACTACCTTTTTTTGTTTTAAATGAGTTCCTTACTAATAAAGAGAGGTTGGATAAGTTTCCAATAATTGCCGGACCTGCAATAAGAAATATTCTTGAGAAGCTAAATGCAGAAATGAAAGTTGCAATAAAGAATAAGGAAATTTGTGCTGTTGATCCGGTTCATCTTTTATTGGATATTGTTTCACTAAATGTTTTTGCTTTTTTAGCTCATCCCATTATTGAACGCATTGCTGGTTCTTTCGGAAAAGAGTACCATTCTTTACTGGATGAAAAAAGGGTTGAGAACGTTGAAATAATTTTAAGAAGGCTACGCCCTTAATTTTTTTGCTATTAAACTAACAAACTTGTTAAACAGATTAGTTTATCAAAATTAAAGAATATATTTATGAAAAAAGTGGCATTCATCATTACCCTTGCTTTCATTTGCACACACACTCCTATTTATGGGCAACTATCTATAGAAGATTGTTATAAGAAAGCACAGGCAAACTACCCACTGGTAAAACAGTATGGATTGATTGAACAATCCAGGGAATTCAACTTATCGAACGCAAATAAAGGTTATCTTCCTCAGGTTTCTTTGTCTGCAAAGGCTACCTATCAGTCGGCTGTTACAAAATTTCCAGTTTCGCTGCCTAACATTAGCATTAAGGGACTAAACAAAGACCAGTACCAATCAGTAGTAGAGGTTAACCAAACAGTTTGGGACGGTGGAGTAATCAGCAGCCAGAAAAAGATAGCTGAAGCAAGTTCTGCTGTGGAGAAGCAAAAACTGGATGTGGATATGTATACAATCAACGACAGAATTAACCAATTATTCTTCGGAGTTCTGTTGCTGGACGAGCAAATAAAGCAAAACATTCTGTTACAGGATGAATTAAAACGCAACTACAGTCAGATTTCATCTTATGTAACTAATGGTATTGCTAATCAGGCCGATCTGGATGCAGTGAAAGTTAATCAGCTTAGTACGGCTCAGCGCAAAGTGGAGCTGGAAGCCACACGCAAAGCTTACATGGAAATGCTTTCGGCAATGATTGGAGAACCTATAAAAGAAAATGATCATCTAATAAAGCCATCTGCTACCGAAAATGCTTCATTACAGGCTACGATAAACCGACCGGAATTACAATTATTTGAGGCTCAGAACAAGTTGTTCGAAACTCAGAAGAGCATGGTTGATTCAAAGAACATGCCCAAACTGGGATTATTTGTTCAGGGAGGATACGGTAATCCGGGACTGAATATGCTGAAAAATGAATTTACTCCTTATTACATAGCAGGGGCTCGCCTCACATGGAACTTTGGAAGTCTTTATACTAAAAAGAACGATAAGAAATTACTGGATAACAATCAGCAGAACATAGCTGTGCAAAAAGAGACATTCCTGTTCAATACAAATCTGAAAATGACCCAGCAGAGCAATGAAATTGACAAGATGAAACAGCTGATGCGGGATGATGATGAGATTATCCGATTGCGGACAAACATTAAAAAAGCATCAGAGGTGAAGGTTGAGCACGGAACACTAAGTGTAACAGATTTGCTTCGTGATATAAACTCAGAAGATCAGGCTAAGCAAAGCAAAGTGTTGCACGAAATTCAGTTACTGATCTCAATTTACAATTATAAAAACAGTACGAACAATTAAAATTCTAACAATATGAAACTCTTAAAAGGTATATTATACGGCGCAATTACAACGACTATGTTATCTGCCTGCGGAAACAAAAACGGCAACTATGATGCAACCGGAACATTCGAAGCTACTGAAGTGATTGTTTCTTCTGAAGCATCGGGCAAACTGATGGATTTTAATGTTACTGAAGGTGACTTACTTCAGCAAGGTGCAGAAATAGGATATGTAGATACGGTGCAACTTTATCTGAAGAAACTTCAGCTTCAGGCAAATACAACAACGGTAAGAAGCAGGAAACAGGATGTAAACAAACAGATTGCTGCAATAAAACAACAGATTGCTACTCAGCAAAGGGAGAAAAACCGTTTTGAGAATCTGGTAAAGAGTAATGCCGCCAACCAGAAACAAGTGGATGATATTAATGCTCAAATTGCTTACCTGCAGAAACAACTGGCAGCCCAGACTTCTACTCTGGAAAACAACAATGCCGGAGTAACAGGAGAAAGTTCTTCACTTGAAATTCAGATTGCCCAATTGGAAGACCAACTTCGTAAATGTCATATAACCTCTCCTATTAGCGGAACAGTATTAAGCAAATATGCTGAAAAAGGCGAGCTTGCCACTCCGGGAAAGGCACTCTTTAAAGTAGCTGATATAGGAAATATGTATTTACGCGCATATGTAACTTCCGATCAGCTTTCAAAAATCAAGATTGGTCAGAAGGTGAAAGTCTTTGCCGATTACGGAGCAGACAATGTGAAAGAGTTTCCGGGAACTATTAGCTGGATTTCAAACAAGTCTGAATTTACTCCAAAAGGAATCCTGACTAAGGACGAACGTGCCAATCTTGTTTATGCCGTTAAGATTGCCGTTAAAAACAGTGGGGACATAAAAATAGGAATGTACGGAGAAGTAAGCTTTACAAAGTAATGGCAGCAATTGAAGTAGAGGGAATCTCTAAGAAATATGGTGATGTGGAAGCACTGAAGAATATTACATTCTCAGTTAATCCGGGAGAGATGTTCGGACTGATTGGTCCCGACGGTGCCGGAAAGACTACAATGTTCCGAATCCTCACCACACTAATCAGGCCAAACAGCGGTAATGCCACTGTTGACGGACTCGATATTGTAAAAGACTACAAGGAAATACGTAACCGTGTGGGCTATATGCCGGGACGCTTCTCCCTTTATCAGGATATGACGGTTGAGGAAAACCTGAAATTCTTTGCCACAGTGTTTAATACAACGATTGAAGAGAACTATCACCTGATTAAAGATATCTATCAGCAGATAGAGCCTTTCAAGAAACGCCGGGCGGGAAAACTGTCGGGAGGTATGAAACAGAAGCTGGCATTAAGTTGTGCCCTGATACATAAACCAACAGTTCTTTTCCTTGACGAGCCAACCACCGGTGTGGATCCGGTTTCAAGAAAAGAATTCTGGGAAATGCTGAAAAAGCTGAAAGCCCAAGGCATAACAATTTTGGTATCAACACCTTATATGGACGAGGCTGTACTTTGCGACAGAATTGCTTTGATTCAGGATGGCAGTTTTCTGAAAATTGAAACTCCTCAGGAAATTGTAAGTGGCTTCAGCGAAGTAATCTGGTCGGCAAAAAGCCACAACATGTCGGCTTTGCTCAATGAATTAAGAGCATGTGAGGGAGTAAAAAGCTGCTTTGCTTTTGGGACCGTGCATCACATCACCGTTGACCCGTCACTTACCATCCCTGCACTGGAAAAACAACTGCAGGATAAGGGGCACTGGGATATTGAAATCAGTGAGATAACACCAACAATTGAAGATTGTTACATGCAACTGGCCTCTAAACCAAAGGAAGCCTAAATAGAAAAAAAGTATGAATAAAGACAATATAGTGATTGAAACCAAAGAGCTGACTAAACGTTTCGGCCATTTTACAGCCGTTGATCGCATAAGCTTCAACGTTTATGAAGGTGAGATCTTTGGTTTTCTTGGAGCAAACGGAGCCGGAAAAACTACCGCCATGAGAATGCTTTGTGCTTTGAGCAAGCCTACTTCGGGAAATGGCAAGGTGGCAGGCTTTGATATTGGCAGAGAGTCTGAATTGGTAAAACGGAATATTGGTTACATGAGCCAGAAGTTTTCTCTTTACGAAGACCTTAAAGTGTGGGAAAACATCCGTCTGTTTGCCGGAATCTACGGAATGAAGGACAAAGATATTGCCATAAAGACGGAAGAACTGCTTGCCCGACTGGGTTTCGAATCAGAAAGGAACACGTTGGTTTCCAGTCTGCCGCTGGGATGGAAACAGAAACTTGCCTTTTCCGTAGCCATCTTTCACGAACCCAAAATAGTTTTTCTTGATGAGCCAACGGGTGGAGTTGATCCTGCCACACGCCGACAGTTCTGGGAACTTATATATCAGGCAGCCGACAGAGGAATTACTGTATTTGTAACTACTCACTACATGGACGAAGCTGAATATTGCAACCGGGTATCTATAATGGTTGATGGAGTAATTGAAGCCCTTGACAGTCCGGCCAATCTGAAAAAGCAGTTCAATGCTCAGGAAATGGAAGAGGTATTCTATAAACTGGCACGTAAAGCAACAAGAGGAGAATAAAACTATGAAGCAGTTTTTAGCATTTGTAAGAAAAGAATTTTATCACATATCCCGCGATAAGCGTACCATCCTTATTCTTTTGGGAATGCCTATCGTGCAGATTATCATATTCGGATTCGCCATCACAACCGAGGTGAAAAACGTACGTGTTGCTGTTTTCGATCCATCAAAAGACGAGGTTACTCAGAAGATCATTGATAAGATTGATGCCAACGAATACATGAATGTGATTGCCCGAATAAATAATGAGCAAGATATTCAGACTACATTCAAAGAAGGGAAAGCCGATATCATTCTGGTCTTTGGAGATCACTTTGGCGAAAACTTCCGCCACACGGGTGATGCTTCCGTGCAACTCATTACCGATGGAACTGATCCCAATACGGCATCTACGCTGACGGGATATGTATCCAATGTAATTTCCTCGGCTCAGCAGGAATTGAGCGGGCAATATAAAGCACCATTAACAATTACTCCAAAAGTAAAGTTGCTTTATAACCCGGGTATGAAGGGAGCATATAATTTCGTTCCGGGAGTTATGGGATTGATATTGATGCTTATATGTGCCATGATGACATCTATATCCATCGTACGTGAAAAAGAAACGGGTACAATGGAAGTTCTCCTGGTATCACCAGTAAAACCTATATATATCATTCTGGCAAAAGCAATTCCTTATATGGTTCTTTCGTGTATAAACATCATCACCATCTTACTATTATCAGTATATGTGCTCGATGTTCCTATTGCCGGAAGCCTTGTTTTATTGTTTGGTGTATCGTTGCTGTTCATTCTTGTATCACTGGCGCTCGGATTGCTGATATCTACCATGGCAGAAACACAGGTAGCAGCTATGCTTGTTTCGGGTATGGTTTTACTGATGCCGGTAATGCTTCTTTCCGGAATGATTTATCCTACCGAGAATATGCCTGTAATGCTTCAGGTGATATCAAATATAATCCCGGCAAAATGGTATATCATTGCTGTGAAAAAGATTATGATTGAAGGGCTCGATGTTTCTTTTGTTCTGAAAGAGATTGGAATCCTCTCATTCATGGCCTTTGTATTACTGATTGTAAGTCTTAAGAAGTTTAACGACAGATTAGAATAGATTATGCTAAAATATTTAATAGAAAAAGAATTCAAGCAGATAAGACGGAATAGCTTTCTGCCACGATTGATCATCGGCTATCCTATTATGATGATGCTGATAATGCCATGGGCGGCTAATCTTGAAATAAAGAACATCAACCTTAGCATTGTAGATAATAATAACACTCAATGTTCCAGACAATTAATAAATAAAGCTGTATCATCGGGATATTTCCGATTGACAGATATGTCGCCGTCTTATAGCGAGGCACTTAAAAGTATTGAAAAAGGAGAATCGGATATTATTATGGAAATTCCTGCCGATTTTGAGCACAATCTCATGAAAGAAGGAAATGCGGAATTACTGATCTCGGCAAATACTGTAAACGGAACCAAAGGTGGTTTGGGGAGCAGTTATCTGACAAACATAGTCAACGACTTTACGTCAGATATAAAAGACCGCATAGTGCAACCCACAAAGGGAGCAACTGCAGCTCCGGCCATAAAGATGGTAGCTCAGAGCAGGTTTAATCCGAATCTTGACTATAAAGTATTTATGGTTCCTGCCTTAATGGTTATGGTGCTTACCATTTTATGCGGATTCCTGCCTGCTTTGAATATTGTGGGCGAAAAGGAAAAAGGAACCATTGAACAGATTAACGTTACTCCGGTAAGCAAGTTTATGTTTATCCTTGCTAAAGTAATCCCCTACTGGATTATAGGATTTATTGTTCTTACCATGTGTTTCGGAATTGCAGCAGTGGTTTATGGAATTATCCCAACCGGGCAACTCAGTACTTTATACATTCTTGCATTGCTTTATCTGTTTACAATATCCGGCTTTGGTCTGGTTATATCCAACTATTCGGAAACCATGCAGCAAGCCATGTTTGTAATGTTCTTCTTCATGCTGGTGCTTATTTTACTGAGCGGATTGTTCACCCCTATTAATAGTATGCCTCAATGGGCACAAGTCATAACAATGTTTAATCCGTTAAAGTACTTTGTTCAGATAATGCGTGCGGTTTACCTTAAAGGCAGTGGCATAATGGAATTAGGTACTCAGATATTTGCATTGGTAGTGTTTGCAGTATTTTTTAATTCATGGGCAATTCTCAGTTACAGGAAAAAGTCTTAGTGACCCGCCTCTGCAACTTTGTTAATAGATAGAATATAAATTATTTAATTGTAAATTACAGAAGTTATATTAAAAAGAAGCTTAAAATATCGGAGAAGGCCATAGACACGCCAATCCGGTATTCGTAGTGCGAAACAAAGTCTTTAATCATTTATAGTTGTGTTTGGTCGATAAATTTTGCGGGTAAGAGATAAAAGAGTGAAGTTTGCATAGCTATCAATATATAGCTTCTGTAATTAGTTAAATCTTAAAAAACAATGAGTTTAAGTAGCATAACAATGCCAACAATGAATATTACAGGTTCCACCTCAAGGATTTCAACAATAGGAACGCTGAATAATGATTTTGCGCTTTATCTTATACAGGGAAATATTCCGGGGAATAAGTATCCAAGATCAAAAGATGCATTTGAAGTTATCATTGTTAATTCAGGAACGCTGGATATAGAGATTGATAACACGGTGCATTCCTTGTCCAGATACTCTTTGGTGTATCTGCCACCGAATACATCTTTTTCTATAAAGTCAAGCGATACAAAGTTTAGAGGTTACATCATGATGTTTTCAAACATCTTTGTTGAGTCTTTGCAGGTTCCTATGGTTACAAACAAGAACAGCCCGTTTGTCAGACAAAGCTTGTCGGAGGATATTCAGTATAGCATCAATCAAATATTTATGCTTATAAAAGATGAAATCTCAAATCAGGAACACATATTCCGCAAAGAAAAACTGCTGAGCCTTGTATCCATTTTATTTATTGATCTTCTTAACGTGTTTGTTAAGAGTAACAGCCTGTTTCCGGCATTCATTTCTTCGGGTGAGACCGGCAGAAAAGTGAAAATATCGAGAGACTTTTTTGGATTGGTGAAAGAGTATTCAAGGGAACAAAGGCAAGTGGGGTTTTATGCAGACAAGTTATGTATAACTCCCAAATACCTCACTTTACTACTGAAGCAGTCTACCGGGAAGTCGGCCAACGAATGGATTACAAATGCTGTTATTGCTGAAGCTAAATCTTTGCTTCGGAATTCAGGAAATAGTATCAAGGAAGTGGCTTATACGCTTAACTTTGCCAACCAAAGCTTCTTCGGAAAATATTTTAAGAAGATTGTAGGCACCTCTCCCAAAGATTATCAGAGAAATGTGGCTTATTAGAAGTTTATAGTTACTTTTGCACGGCAATTTAATTGTACATACAAAAGTAACTAAACTATCTAAACCAATGTTCTCAATAAAAAAGATTTGTTTATTCATTATACTTATTCTGTTTTTTACCAGTTCTTATTCTCAGGAAGCTGAAAACAAGAATAGTTTTACATTAAGTTTGCAGGCCTATGGATTACCTATGGAAAATATAGACTTACCCGGAGGTTTTATAGCAGACTTGGGATATGACATTATTCCCAAACAAAAGCAACAAAAGTTTAGTATCGAATACAGAATTGGAGGCGGTGGTTTTGTAAATTCCAGGAAAGAGGGAATTCCGGAAACACAAGTATTCAGATATTCAATGACTTGTCTTCACACAAGTATTGCTCCTAAACTCTATCTTAATCTTAATATGGCTGATACAGATAAAAGTGCTTTCCTTTATCTGGAAAATGAATTTTCAGTTTTAAATACCTTTGCTACAATTGAAGATTATCATGTAAACACATCAAGAAAGGAGAATGAATACCTGCATTTCTATTATTCCTGCAAATTAGGGGCCTCGGTTCCTTTACACAAAAAGTATTTTGATTTTTGGGCTGGGTATACCACTCTCGACTTTACTAAGATGCTCAACAGAAACTTGCCCGCAGACAGACGTCGTTTTGCCGGGGAATATTTAGGGGTTTGCTGGGGAATGAGCTTTCACTTCTAAATGAAGTTACAATGATTGTATCAATATTTCAAGAGTGGTGACAAACTATGAAAAAAACTTCTTTTATATGTCCCGTGCAAAAATTTAGCACGCCCACTGCCACGGCGTTTCAGAAGGAGCACCCCTGTTACCCCCCTAATTTATACTAGCAATAAATCTGTTTTTTAGAGAATTGTTTTGTTCAAGATTAATTTTACAATTAACTCACTGATAATCTTATAATTAAAATAAAACTAAAGAGCTTAATCATAACATAAAGATAAAAAAAGCACGCAAGCAGTATAAAGATATTTCATTCAACAGTGATTGCACAATTATTGGTTTATAAATTAAATTTATTGGAGAATAAATTTAATTTATAAACCAATAAAGTCAGGACCATACTCCTTTAAATTCAAATTAATAAAGAGAGCCAACTACACCTATACTTTTCATTGATTACAAAGAACAAATTATTACCAGCAATATTCAACTATAAAACTAACTTTCAAAACTTATAAACAAATAACACTATTGGTCTGTTATATATAGATAATAAAACTTATCAAAGAGACAGTTCCGAGAAGCCATAAGAGTAGGAATAAATTAAATAATAAATCAACATGAAAAAAGGAAGAAATGTATTATTAGTTGCAACCCTTTTATTTTTAACATCTTGTGCATCAATCACAACATTTCCAGTATCTAACACCTTGCCGGCAGCGGAAATAACTGCAAAAACGAAACAAGATAAAAATAAAAATTATTCTATTGAAATTATAGCTAAAAATTTGGCTAGTCCCGACAGACTTAATCCTCCAAAAAAGAATTACAATGTTTGGATTGTAACAGAAGAGAATGGAACTATGAACTTAGGGATGCTGACAAATAAAAATGCCAAAAAAGCTGTATTAAAAACTAATACTCCTTTTAAGGTTCTTGAAATATTTATAACAGCAGAGGATCAGGGAAATAATTCATCTCCTAATGGAATAGAGATTTCCAGAACTAACTTAAAAAGGTAAACTTGAAATAGCAACAACATATTACTCATTTATATAGGCTGACAGGAGTATATCATCCAAGCCTATATTAATCATATTACAGAGGGGAATTAAAGGCATAATTATTTTCCTTAAAATCTCTGTCCAAGTTTTTTTTATCTATCTTTGTCTGCAATAAAATAATAGAATAATAGATAGATATGAAAAAAAGTATTTTTGGAAAGCTAATAGCTGTTTCCATGCTTTGCTTTGCCATGATTTCTATGGCTTCGGCTCAAACAAAGTCGGGTGAATGGACTAAAAGCAGTGCAAAGAAGTGGGTAAACAGCAGAGTGTGGGCCAACGGACTAGCCATTGTTCCTCACAAAACAACCGATTATGTAAAATTTGCCACTCAGTATCACAAGGATAAGGCTATGTGGGAGAAGATTTTCAAGTTCATGAAAGAAAATGATCTTGTAAACATGCCTGCAGGAAAATACCAAATTGATGGCGACCGTTGCTTTGTTAATGTAACTGATGCAAAGACAAAATCGCCGAATGTGGTGCAGATTGAAGCTCACAAAAAGTACATTGACTTGCAGTATATGGCTACTAACGCCGAACTTATGGGACTTATCTCTACTGCCAATGCTAAAGAGATCAAGCCTTACAATGAAAAGAAAGATGTTGTAAACTACTCGGGAGATAAGGTTAAGTTTTATACTTTATCGGGCAAAACTTTCTTCCTTCTTTTCCCAGGTGAATTGCACAAAGCTTCTATCTGGACAAAAGGAGAGGAAACTACCGGAAGAAAAATTGTTTTCAAAATAGCTTATATTGCTGATTAAGAAACTTACGCTGTAAACAAATAGAATGAAAAAAGAACCTGCAAAACCAGCTGCTTACATGCCCAAAAAGAATGGGCAAGTTGTAAAACCTACAGGAAAAAGAATTGGCAAGTCGAGACCTGCAAAAGCGAATAACCAGCAGAACAGAAGGGTGAAATAACTCCCACGACTGCATTGCCAACTAATATTGAACGTGAAAAGAGACCTCCATTGGGGTCTCTTTTTTATTTGGATGAGGTTTGCCGTTCAACCTTCAATGTTACTTACCGGAACAATTACTTTATCTTCCAGATCAATCATGGCATTGATAAGGTAAAGATGCTGAAAAGAGGAAAGATCGTTAACGGATATATCTCTGGGGATAATCTTTCCCTCGGCAATCAGTCGCTGGCGGCAGGTGCCGTTCAGTAAATAGGTTTTCGGAGTATAGTATCCGGTGCCGTCACTCAGCACCACATTGCTGTAACTGGTATCAGTTATTTGTCCGTTCTTCACTATCAGAATATCATCACATTCACCTTTCTGCTGAACAAGATTCAGCAAAGCCGTTCTGTCGGCATACTTTCGGGAGTAGTCTATATTCCCGCCATCAACCAGCTTTAAGGATGCAACTTTACGGCATGCATAAGGCTGAAACTGCACTTCATCAATAGATTCACCATAAAGAATACGGCATTTCACCACACCCAGCCTCATATTTTCAGGGACAGTCAGTTCCTCAAAAAAGGAATCGGGCACAGAGGTATGAAACACCTCGTTCATGGTTTGCTTCATTCTCTGAAGATTGTATCCTGAGTGGATAAACACTCCGTCCACCACCTTCACGGTCTCTAAAAATTGCTTTGTTTCACTCATAATGGCAAATATATTTTATCCAGTACTTCCTGATATTCTTCTTCGGGATTGCTGTTCACGGTAATCCCTCCCCCACTGCGGAAATAATAATTCCCGTTTTTCTTCTCAATATATCGTATCATCACGGCGCTGTCAAGCGTTTCTCCGTCATAATAACCAAACACTCCGGTATAGTAACCGCGTTTCATCTTCTCGGCATTGCGGATGGTATTTACAGTAGATTGCTTTGGCGCACCGGATATGGAACCGGCCGGAAGCATATCAAAGATGATACTTCCCAGGCGTTCGTGATAATTGTCGGGCAGCGTGCCGCAAATCTCCGAACTGGTCTGCAACAACTCCTTTTCATTCGTTTTCAGCACATCAACATAACGGAAACGGCGCACATGTACATGGTTTGCCACAATGCTCAGGTCGTTTCTTATCAAGTCAACAATGGTGTTGTGCTCACAAGTCTCCTTGTAATCGGCCATCAGTTGAGCCTCAGCATCGGGCAGAGAAGCGTCTATGGTGCCCTTCATCGGGTACGAGGAAATCTCTCCTCCGGCTATCCTTACAAAACTTTCGGGCGAGAAGCAGACAAACCTGTCGGGAACAACAATTTTATAAAGGGCATTAGTCCGCGAATAAATATCTTCCAAAGTGAGGTTGCACTCAATGGCTGTCCGTTCCGTGAGATTCAGCAGAAAGGAATTGCCCTTGTGCAAAGCATTGCTCACTTTCTGAAATTTAGAGAAATAGTTTTCGTAACTCCCCGGTTTCTTTTTAAGCAGGGGCAAAACGTTATTGTTCGTCTGTAATTGGAGATGATTTGAATTCTTCCCTACTGAAAACAACACGGATTGATCATCCATCGGGTTCTCAAAGAAGAATCCGCTCGTCATCTCAAAATTAACGCCAAAGAGGAAAGGAGTCCGCTTTCGTCCGGCTTCGTTCATCTTTTGGCAAACAATATCTGCATCAAACTCAATCATAGGCGCAAAATTATAAAAACAAACAGAAAGGTGGTCAGCTTTTTTTAATAATCTGATTATCTTTGTCCACAAACAATTTTTAAAATCGCGAATTATGAAAGCAAACTCTACATCTATATACATGCAGGACTGGCTTGCACTGCATCCTTATAACCGAGTGTCGGAAACCGATCAGTATTACCTTGACCTTGCAAATGATATTCTTAAAATCTGGAATAAATCAGAACTCAGCTTTCAGGTAAACAGTGAAATTAAAAGCTCCGTTGCCTGTCACCTGACCGCCTATTTTGAAGATGTTATTTCGCAACTGGGGTTATGGAAGGCTTTTATCTCAAAGCACAAAGAGCTTTACGGCAAGTATCTTCCGTTTTACTCATTATCCGACAGCTATTTCGAAGATGAGGTAAACTATGAGGATATTGCTTTCTTGCTTTGGCTCAACATGCAGCTTTACGTAGGAAATGACAAGGAAGAGCTTATTGATCCGGAAGAATCGTCAATAATGGCTCTTGCAAAAGAGATCTATGATTTTCTTGACACCGAGTACGAGGTTGCTCCCGAGAATACTTTTATGACCGGCTTTTTTGATTTCGGGAACAAGGAATACGATAAATTTCCTGCCTTTGCAAATGATGCCGAATGGCTCTTTTTCCAGTCTTATCTGCTGGCTTTGTGCAATGAAGAACCGATAAACGAAATCATTGGGCAGGTACATAAATTTTATCCTAAAGCAGCAGATAAAGAAAAGAATGCCATTATTCATGATGCCGTAAACCGACTGATGTTCTCTGATCCTTGCGGACCGCTGGCATTAAGCATGAATGAATGGCTTTCTGCCATTGCAGGATCTCAACAACCGTTCAAAGAATCTTTTGATAAATTTGAATTCATTGACAGAGAAGAGTTTTACGTGATTGAGAAAAGCAATTTGCACATCAAGATTCGCTCTGCAGCAAACGGAAGAGAGATTGACGTTACAAAAGAATCCATCAAAAACGTATCCGGACTGCATCCATGGAAGACAGTAATAAGAGTGTGCTGTGCATTTTATAACGACACCTGGTGGTTCTTTGGTGAATACTCTACCCGCGAACTAAATGATGAGGAAGATATCCGTCCGGCAGTTCCTTATATAAAAGAAGAAAAGGCTGACGATCCGGTTTATGACACATTTATGAAGGCCAGCAATGGGGAATCTTTAATGTTTATTCCTTCCTACGATGCACTGAAAGAGTTCTTCATCAACGGATTGAAGTGGGAAGATAACGAAGACAACATGATGCCCGACCTGAAGGATATGCAAAACTTCGTGCTCCATGCCAATCCGAAGGGAATGCTTATAGCTCCAAACATTGCGGAATATGTAAAGGATGCCCGCAACCCGATGTACAATGCCGAAGAGGCCCGGAAGAATGCTTTGGATCTGTTCACCGTTCAGGGAGCCTGCCCTGCCGACTTGCTAAGATTTCTGGAAGAAAGCAATCGGTTACCCGATGCCGGTTTCATAAGTAAGAAGGGGGAAGAGTATAGTAAAAAGGTATTCCATGATAACTGGGATTTTATATCCCGCCTGTTCCTGGAATCATACTACAGAGCTGAATAAAAACCGGATTATTCTTTTGATTGAAATGAACTTTCTCATAACTTCAATGTTAATATACCAATAATATAAATTTAACAACTGAAGTTATGAAAAAGTTCTTTTTATCATTAATAGCGCTGTCAGCACTATCTGTAGCAGGCTTTGCTCAGCAATCGTGGACTAATGATCCTTCACATTCGCGCTTAGGTTTCACCATTAAGCACATGACAATATCAGAAGTAAGCGGCCGCTTTACTGATTTTAGCGTTAAGGTTAAATCAGCAAAAGCCGACTTAAGTGACCTGAAGGTAGAATTAACTGCAAAAGTAGCAAGCATCAATACAGATATTGAAGCCAGAGACAATCACCTGAAAACGGCCGATTTCTTTGATGCCGAGAAATATCCAACACTTACTTTCGTAAGTACATCACACAAAAAGATTACCAGTAAGAATTTCAAGTTAATGGGGAATCTTACAATGCATGGGATAACTAAATTCGTGACTCTGGATGTTCTTTTCCTTGGCGAAATTACCAATCCAATGAATCAGAAAAAGGTATCCGGATTTAAAATCACCGGAGTGGTTAAGCGCTCAAATTACAATCTGGGCTCTAAATTCGGAGAAGCAATGATTAGCGATAACGTGAAAATTGTTGCTGATGTAGAGTTTATCAAAGATTAGAAACGAATTCTATACTAATTATAGAACCCCGCCAGTAATGATACAGATCTCATTACTGGCGGGGTTACTATGTTTTGAACGGCCGCTTTTATATTACAATAAAGTTCAGTCAACCTTTATTCAATAAATCCTTTTTCTCTCTTTGCCTCTGCATCCTGAAAAAAGGCCATTCCTGTGAGCATTTTGCTGAAGCCATTTTTTCTGTAAAAGTCTTCTTTACCCGGAGATGCATACAGAATAAGATTATAACCGGAAAGTTCTTCCTTAATCTCCTCAATAATTATCGTCCCCAGGCCTTTACCATGATAAGATGGGTCAATGGCTACATCGTAAACCGCAGCCTGAATCACTCCATCGCTGATTGCTCGTCCAAATCCCACCAATGTATCTTCGTCGAAAAGAAATATCGTACAAGCGCTGTTCCTGAAAGCCTTTTCCTGAACCTCAGGAGCATGATACCTCATTCCTACTTTCTTCAGGATCTCCACTACTTCTGAGAAATCAATGCCATCACAGTTATTTATTACTCTTATTTTCATTTTGGGCAGATTTATTTTATGAGCTTTCTCCGGCGGACTTTCTCAGCCGGAAAGTAACTACTTCTAACGTAACAAACGGTTTTAATCTATACTTCTTTCTGATAAAACATCAGGTCCAGGTATTGGTCAAACTTACGGGCCACATTCTTTAAATTCCCACTGCAAGTATAGCCACACTTCTCAAACAAATGACGACTAACCATATTATCGCCCGAAATCAGCGCAACAATATTTGTAAAACCTCCTTCACGGACATAATCTTCAAGCCTCAGCAAAGATTCGGTTCCGTATCCCCTGCCCTCAAATCCTGGTTTCAGATAAATCGTAATCTCTACCGATACACTAAATGCCGCACGAGGTTTAAACTTATTAAAATAACAAAAGCCACACTTCTCCCCTTCCGGAGTAATGAGCATAAATGATCGGTAAAGGGAGTCTTTAACTGGAACAAAGCTCCGGATATCTTCCATCGGAACAGGATCTATTGAGTAAACTACTGTTGTGTTAAGGGTATAGTAATCATACATTTCCTTCACAAAAGAAAGATCTTCCTCTTCTATTTCTACAAATTTCAATTGATTCATAATTCTATAACTGATATTTGGAGTCCAAAGATAGATGTTTTTTTGATTACAGAGAATGAAGTATAATAAAAGGATAATATCACTCTAAACTATTGTATCGTCCACAAAAATGACATTAGCTTTATTAAAGTAGGATGATTAAGATATGAAATCCAAGCTAATTTTTTGTAAATAACAGACATTTGAGTTGAGTTTAGACAGAAAAAGGACAAAAAGCCGAGGCGGAAAGTAATTTCCACCTCGGCTTCAATGTCCTAGTTTAGCTGTGTTATCAATCATTTAAACATAATTAAACAGCAACTTTCAGACATTAATCACAAACTTTTAATGCCTTTTAGATCTATAGAATTGCATGCTTCTATAAGACTAATGGCATATCCTCCGCCAGGAGCCGCTTTAATTGTTAACTTTGTCTTTTTTGTTACAACTCCTTTTGTTATTACATAAGCCTGTGGATTCTTTTGATAATGTGCATTCTTTGCATCAGCATAGATTGTGGCAATATACTTTTTCCCCGGATCAAGAAAATCGAATTTAAGGTTGGAAAGATGACCGTTTTCATCGCTTGTACAGCCCACAAACCAGTTATTTGTACCTTTTGCCTTACGTGCTACAGTAATGTAATCACCGGGCTCGGCCTCAAGATATTTACTATCATCCCAATCAACTGCCACGTCTTTGATGAACTGAAAAGCATCCATGTGCTTTTGATAGTTTTCGGGAAGATCAGCAGCCATTTGTAACGGACTATACATTGTAAGATATAAACCCAGTTGGCGCGCAATGGTGGTTCTTACGTACGATTTATTATCTGGATTAACCTTCCATATTTGTGTTTCAAAAATGCCCGGAGTATAATCCATTGGTCCTCCTTTTAAACGAGTAAAAGGTAGTATGGTGGTATGATCTGGATTATTTCCACCAAAGGCCTCGTACTCTGTTCCGCGAGCCGATTCATTGCCAATAAGATTTGGGTAAGTGCGGCACAATCCTGTGGGATGAACTGCTTCGTGAGCATTTACCATAATTTTATAATCGGCCGCCTTTGTTACAGCATATAAGAAATGATTCACAATCCATTGACCAAAGTGATGCTCTCCCCTTGGAACAATATTTCCTACATATCCACTTTTTACGGCATTATATCCATTGTCAACCATAAACTGATATGCTTTGTCCATACGGCGTTCATAGTTACGCACCGAGCTAGACGTTTCATGATGCATAATCATCTTAATTCCCTTACTTGCCGCATAACTGTGTATTTCTTTCAAATCAAAGTCGGGATAAGGAGTTACAAAGTCAAAAACATTATCCTTCAGGTTTCCTACCCAATCTTCCCATCCAATGTTCCATCCTTCAACCAAAAGAGCGCCAAATCCATTCTCAGAAGCAAAGTCTATATATCTTTTTACATTAACAGTGTTGGCCGCATGTTTGCCATTGGGCTTAGCTTTAGTATAATCAAACTGGTCTATTTTTACAGGATTTGTATCAGTATATGCCCAAGTACTCTTGTTGGTTATCATTTCCCACCATACACCCATATATTTAATGGGCTTAATCCACGAAGTATCCTTTATTTTACAAGGATCATTGAGGTTGAGTATCAGATTAGAAGCAAGAATATCACATGCGTTATCACTGACCATTACTGTACGCCAAGGAGACTGACAAGGTGTTTGCATATACCCTTTATCGCCTTGAGCATCTGGAGTTAAACATGATTCGAATACCATGTTTTTATCATCTAAAGTCAAGCTCAAGCAAGAATAATCAACCAGAGCTGCTTCGTGAATATTGATGTAAAGACCTTCATTAGTCTTCATCATCAAAGATGTTTGCACGCTAGTTGGAGCAATTGGAGTTTGCGTTGCATTCTGACTAATTGATTTTTTCATTAGTCCTCTTATCTCAGAAAGCTTAGAGGTCACCGTGCTATACTCTTGCGTATCATAATCTCCCGGCAGCCAAAATGCTGTATGATCTCCTGTCATTGCAAATTGTGTGCGTTCTTCCTTAATAACAAAGTAGTCCAGTTTCTTTTGTTGTGGAAACTCATAACGGAAACCAAGCCCGTCATCGAACAAGCGAAAACGCACCAAAATATAACGATCTGTAGATGGTTGATTTAATGTAATAGCCAATTCATTATAGTGATTACGAATGTATTTTGTTTCTCCCCAAACAGGTTTCCAAGTTTCATCAAAGTTACTAGTCTTTACATCATGGAGCACAAAACCGTTTAGTAAATTAGTGTCATTTTTCAGTTCCAGTCCCAGGTGGCTCTCTTTTATCACAGGACACAGCTTGTAATTAAGTTCATAAATCGGAACACCATTTTTAATGTCAAATCTTAGTTCTAACATTCCATTAGGAGATTTTATACTTGCTGCTTTTGCGCTGAGAGCCATTAGCATGCAAATTACAAATAACAGTCTTTTCATAATCTATTCATATTCGTGGTTAATTATTTCTTGATTTTTTGCTTCCAATATCCTATTTTATCCTTTCCTTACATAGTTTACTTTAAGACGATATAAGAATAAGGTTGTAAAGTGATGTTTGAGCCTAGGGAAATAGGATTATTATTAAATGCATCGCATCGGGTAGTATTTGCAAAGGTTAGTGGAAGTGGATAATCTATAATTTTATTTCTCAGATTCACCATAATCAAAACAGTTTCATCTCCCAAGATTTTGGTAAATGCACAAATGTCAGCATTGCTATAAGATTTGAGAACGCCACGGCGGAGAGCAGCATTACTGTTCCAGAGGGCTATTATTTGTTTATACTCAGATTTAATATCAGGATTGAGAGTCCAGTCTATAACAGAAGATGTAAATGGAAATTCTATTCTTTTGGGATAACCAACTTCCTGACCATTGTATATCATGGGGATACCTTTCATATAGGCAACAGCAACAAATGCCGCCATGGAACCAGACGTACCACCAAACAAATCTTGGGGAGTGCCATCAGAACTATTCACATCATGGTTTGAGGTATATCTTACAACTCTGTTTAAATCATTGGCGTTCACATATTCTAATGCATTTATACTATCAAGGGATAAAGCTGACTTTTCTTTACCATAGACATTCTTTAGTTGGTCAAAGAACTTAAACCCGAAAATATAATTGAATCCGGCAGAGAAGTGATCACCGCGGCTCCCCTCTGCAAGCATTAAAAGTTTGTGAGTTTGGATGTTTCTTAATGTATCAATGGCCTGTTTCCAGAAATCGAAAGAAGGACCATCGGCATAATCGCACCTAAAGCCATCACAATTGGCTGTATAAATCCAATATTTCATTGCTTTTATCATGGCTGCACGCATATCTGCATTTTTAAAATTGAGCTGCGCCACATCATTGTATCCTTTGGGACTAACTATCTGCCCGGAAGAATCTTGCTGGTACCACGATTTATTTTTTATCCAAGGGTTATCCCAGGATGTATGATTGGCCACCCAATCCAGAATAACAGACATCCCCCGAGTATGAGCCCCGTCAATCAGTGCCCGCAAATCATTTATAGAGCCAAACTCTGGATTGACAGATTTATAATCCTTCACACAATAAGGTGAATTGACTGCTTTTAGTGTGCCAACAGGATAAATAGGCATTAAATAAATAACATTCACGCCCAAACTCTTTATTGAATCGAGTCGGGATATAATGCCTTGTATGTTATGAGTCATACTAAAAGAACGAATGTTTACCTGATACAAGACCACATCTCTTGCATCGGGGACTTTAGAAAAAGGAACATTATATTGAACAGGATCTTTATCAAGTACATTAGAAACTTCTGCCGATTTCAATTCAGTTTGATTATTACAACCTCCAAGTAAAATCGTTAACAGCAATACTTTAATACTTAAGATCGGCTTTCCTATATAGAAATGTGATAGACTCATACGATATATTTTTAAAGAGAGTAATTAAAGCTGCTACCCAATATATGAAGTAGCAGCTTTATTAAAATTTATTATCAATTAGTAATTTGGATTCTGTACCAACTTAGGGTTAGCATTCAGTGCAGATGTAGGGATTGGGAATAAATTGAAATGTTTATCTACAGCCGAAACCAAGCCATGTGCTTGTGTAAACGTTCCGAAGCGAATCATATCCTGTCTGCGATGACCTTCCCAGGTTAATTCAAAACCTCTTTCATTATAAATATCTGTCAGTGTTGGGTTAGCAGACAAAGCATCTACGCCAGCACGAGTTCTTATTGCATCTACCAAAGGTTTAGCTAGTGTTGCCTGACTGGTACGAACCAAGCATTCAGCTTTCATCAACATTATATCAGCATAGCGATAAATAGGGAAATCATTAGATGCTCCACCGCTATTTGCAGGAGCAGCAGGCCAGAACTTCTGACTTCGGGCTCCAGCGTTAGGATTTGCACCGGGATTATCAATATTAGTAACCTCTAGTGAGTAATTAATAAAGCCTGGTAATTGAGGCCCGTAAGGATTTGCACCATATCTGAATTGACGTTTACGGATATCATTATCATCAAACTTAGCAATATAATCAGCAGGAATAACAGAACCATTCCATGCACCAAAACCTAACAAAAGGCTTCCGTCGTTACCTCCAAAGCTACGTACCGTAAAAATATTCCGTCCTACTACATCAACCTTTGTATAAATTGCAAGTATTGTTTCATCGTCTGGACAAACATCTCCAAACAATTCATAATATTTAGAGCCCAGAGGCTGAGAAACATCAGCTGCACTGGAATGGAGAGTGAAGCCACCTTCTGAAACCTTATCACAAGCAGCAATACATTCATTCCACATTGGAGTACCTGTATAAACTTCAGCATTCAAATATACTTTTGCCAGTAAAGCATAACCTGCCCATTTGTTGAAACGGCCATAATAAGAGCCCCCTTTTGTAATAGATAACTTATCAATATTATCTTTTAACTCACTTACCACAAAATCGAAGACTTCTTTTCTGCTCTTTTGGGGCATATTGTCAACAGTAATATTGTTGCTTGTATAAAATGGTACATTCCCATAATCGTCCATTAGTAAGTAATAGAAGAAAGCTCTCAAAACTTTTGCTTCCGCTATCTTTGATTCATCAGCATTTGCCTTTTGAAGTAAATCCACTGCCAGATTGGCTCTGAACACAGAAGCATAAAGCCAGTTCCATGTATTAGTAACTATCGTATGATCTGGCAAAAACTTACGTAAATAAAGTTGTGCAAAATCAAGCTGCCAGTCTCCCGTGTTACGGTGTGGCACAACTTGCTCATCGGAAGACATACTATTCAAATCATACCAGCCATTATCGGCACCGGCATACCCTACTCCACCCCAGTTCCCTGGTATTTGTGAGTAAACATTGGCCAAAGCAACATTAGCTCCCGCGGGTGATGAATAGAAATCATCCGAGTTGTATTTATCGTAAACTTGTTCATCTACATTTGTACATCCTTGTATTACCATAGAAGCAAACAGGGCTATAGTTAATATTTTTTTCATTTTATCTGATTGTTACAGGTTATTTAAAAATTACATTTACTCCTATTGAAATAGACCTTGTGCGAGGATACATTCCATTATCCGCACCAAATCCATTGCCTCCTCCAAAATTCATTTCTGGATCAATTCCTTTGTATTTAGTGAAGAGTGCTAAGTTTGTTGCGGTAACAGACAAGCGGAAAGCACTAATATTTTTAATATTTTTTGTATCAAAGCGATAACCTAAGGTGACATTGTCCAAACGTAAAAAAGAGCCATCTTCCAACCATAAATCAGATGCATATTTTGATGTATAAATACCTGTAGAAACAGCACTTTTTAACAAATTGGATTTACCTAGGTTCTCAAAATAGCTAAAGTTAGACCTTATGCTATTATATATTTTATTTCCACCTGATCCACGGAAAAGAATTGATGCGTCAAAGTTCTTGTAATTGAATACAGGAGAGAATGCATAAGTGTACTTTGGAAGTGCAGATCCTTCAAGAAAGCGGTCCTTGCTTGTATTTCCAGTATCAATTGAGCCACTATTGTCTCTATCTACAACAGTTTCTTCATTTGCGCTAGTCTTCCCTTCGTGTTTTAATATATAGAATGTACCTATTGATTTACCTTTAATTAAATAACTATTTGTACCCCAGGAAACATAATCCGTGTTCAGCGGTACTCCGTTAATACTTCCATTTAGATTTAATACTTTATTCTTTAACAATGACAAGTTGCTATTCAATGAAAAATTGATATCCTTTGATTTTATGATATGTAAATTAAGGTTCATATCCAGACCTTTATTAGAAAGACTGCCAACATTTGCCACTACACTTCCATAAGGGTATGGAGGTTGAGGAACAGTGTAATTAAATAACAAGTTCTTTGTCTTTGCGGTATACAAATCAACAGAACCGGATACACGACTATTGAACAAAGCAAAATCAACACCTATATTTGTTTGTGCACGAGTCTCCCATTTTAGATCTGGATTTGAATTCTGTGAGATGGAATAGTTTGTAATCTGACTTCCTCCAAAATAAGTCTGCCCGTTGGTCCCTACCAGATTAAGTGAGCATTGAGGATTCAATCCTTGCTGATTTCCTGTAACACCATAACCAGCACGCAATTTCAAATTGTTTAAGAAACTAACATTAGCCATAAATGGTTCTTCACTTAATACCCATGCAACAGATGCAGATGGAAAATTCCCCCATTTATTATCAACTCCAAAGACAGAAGAGCCATCTCGTCTGATACTTGCTGTCAGTAAATAACGGTTAAGGTAAGAGTAGTTTACTCTGCCAAGGAATGAAACCAACGTACGATCATTTTTGTAAGACGAGATATCTCCGGAGTTAATCTTAGCAAAATCGCCTAACTGTAAAGCATTGTAAGTAGTAATATCATTTACAAAGCCCTTCATCTGAGTATAATTTCCATTATATGTCTGTCTTTGCCATTCGTAAACAGCAATTGCATTGATATTATGGTTACCAAATGTTTTCTTATAATTCAGGCTGATATCTGATAATCTTTCATCTGAATGTGCATTATTAATATTTGCAATACCTTTATTGTCTATTGCTGATGTAACAGTTGATTTTGAAGGCAAATAATATCCGGAATTGACATCAATCTTACGCCAACTACCAAACCATCCAGCGGTTAATCCGTGGGTTATTTCAAAGTCGGCCCTGAAGCTACCAAACATATTATTTGTTGTTTGTTCATTGACAACCGTCTTCGCAACTGCATATGGATTGATATATTGGAATACGTTAACATCTGAAAAGTAAGTCCCTTCAGCATTATAAATAGGATCCGTTGGTCTACTCACATAAGCATTACTTATTAAATTAGAAGTAAATGCAGCGCGACCTATACTTTGTGGGCTACCTATGTTTTTAATTGTTCCACTGCTAAGGTTTGCCGTCAATGTTAATCTATCATTAAATGCTTTCTGAGTTGCTTGAAAGCGCCCAATATAGTTCTTATTATTTGAACCAATAACAATACCATTCTGTAGAACAGCCGAAAGAGAAGCACGATAATTAAAGTTACTTGTGCCTCCACCCATTGAAATACTATGATTCTGAGTATATCCTGTGCGAGTTAAAAGATCATACCAATCTGTGTTGGCTCCATTATCGGCGGATGCAGGAACATTCCAGTTTTTACATTGCTCACGCCATTCATTAGCATTGAATACATCTAGTTTCTTTGAATTGAAATCCATGGAAACCGTTCCGCTATATTCAATATTAAATGTGCCGGCCTTGCTCTTTTTTGTTGTTACAAGAATTACTCCGGCAGCACCACGAGAACCGTAAATAGCTGTTGCGGAGGCATCCTTTAAAATATCAACAGACTCAATTTCATTTGGGGGAAGTTGGTTCATAAGATCAAGATTCCCTTGAATACCATCAACAACAACCAATGGATCACTACCGCCAATTAAAGAGGTAATACCTCTTATTCGAATACTTGGACTGGTTCCCGGTTCACTTCCGGCTTGCGAGATTGAAACACCTGCAGACTTACCAGCAATTTGTTGTAAAGGGTTTGTTGTAGCACCCTTATTAAAATCGTTACTTGAAACACTTGATACAGCACCAGTTACATCTGATTTTCGTAATGAACCATAACCAATCACTACTACATCTGAAAGCATTTTCTCATCTTCTTTCAATATAATTGTTGCTTCTATCTTATTTGCAGGCAGTTCAATTGTTTTGTATCCGATAAAACTAATCTTTACTTTCGATGTTTCAGAAGTAACCTTCAATATAAAATTTCCATCCAAATCAGAGACTACTCCATTGCTTGTTCCAATCTCAGAGACACTTACGGCAGGAAAAGGAACTTTTTTCTCATCTAAAACTTTACTCTTAATAATGTATCTTCCTTGTGCCTGCACTGTAACTCCGGCAAAGACAAGCAAGATGCAAAAGAACAAAAATCTCATTTCTTTTTTCATTGTACATAATTTAATGGTTAATATTTAAGCCCGGTGGTTAACCGTGAAACTTAATCTGTCAAATTCATTTGTCTGACAAATTTATCTCAATTAAATATGTAATGAAACGCTGATTACTGAATATATACCAACTTAAGCAAACTTAAATAGCTTAATTAATTGATTTACAAACTATTTTAAAGCATATCTATGGATTAAAAAGTACTGTTTAGATACTATTACTTTGCTATTATTTCCTTAAATATCCCTGTCTTCATATCCTATTTCCATTATTTTTTGCTCAAATAAATCATTTGATACTTCAGAGCGGTTCTTTACTTTTGTTTTGTAATTCTTAATAGTGGATACAGATAAATTTAAGAATTTAGCTATACTTTCATTGTTTGATATTCCTAGGCGGATGAGAGCGAATATTCGAACCTCGGGAGTTAGTTGTATTTTATCTGTTTTATGTAAAACTCGATCTTCTTCCTTAAATAATAGATTATATTGATTAATGAAATCTGGGAACAGTCTCAGAAAAATTTGGTCAAACAAGGCAAACATACCCTTTCTTTCTTTTTCCAAATCTCCTGAATCAGCCAGTTGGATAAGTTCTTCAAATTTGCGGTTACGTATCTTCTTTATAACCATCTTTTGAAATTCCTCTGTTTTCTCAATATATGTCGAATTGGCGGTGAAGAAATAGCCAATATATTCATCTTTAATTCGATGCACATCCTTCAACCTTTTGTTAGACTCTAATAGTTCCTGATTTTGATTAAAGATCAGTTTCTTATCAAGATTCGATTTCTTCTTTTGTTTCATAATTATAACCGTTGCAATCATAAACAACAGACCAAGAATTGATATAAGAATAGAATAAAACATTAGCTTATCCTTTTGTTGCTCAATAATACTAAATCGTTCTGCTTCTATTATCGGAAGTATATGCCCAATCTCAATCTTTCGGAATCTGGAATTATAAAAATTGGCATCATCAAGAGCTATTCTTGCGTAGGTGTATGCATGCTGAAGATCTCCTTTTGCATAAAGTAGTTCTGCTAACTGGCGAATTGCAGAAGTTTCTTTTGTAACCATCTTTATATCCGATATAGCAGCAGATGTCAGATAACAAATAGCATTCGTAGTATCTTTTTCCATCAAATAACAGAAACCAAGAGTTGAGGCTATAATTGCATTATTGCGATCGTCAAGTTTCTCTGAAGACAGACATTGCCGTGCTATTTTAATAGCTTCAGGATAATTGCCCCGAAGCTGACATTCCTGAATTTTAGCAGTAGCAATTTCAGGACTCTCTTTTATTTTTAAAACAGTGGCCTGTTTGCAATATTGTAGTGACTTGTTTTTATATTCGCTGTTATAAGGCTCAGTCGCAGAATAAGTAGCCATATCAATATTCAGAGTAGACAGAAAAAGATAAAGATTAACCAGTCTGTCTGTTTCCAATTGGGCTGGATTAACTGAATAAGCAATATCGGCAGCCTCCTTAAACAATCCAGCAGACATACAACTAAAGGACAAGGCTATCTTTGAGTCCGCAATCAAATTGGTATTTTGTATTTTTTGCGCAAGATAAAGCATTTGTCCTGCATAATAATAAGCTGAATCATATTTGTATGAGCGATATTCATTATATAGTTCACAACATAACTCATACCGTTTTACTGTACCGGCATCCTTGCTTAGCAATTGATCTTTTATATTAAGTATATGATGTTTCTTCGTATCTTCAAAGGAAGAGCGCTTCTCAATCAATCTGTCGAGCTCCTTTAAATTTTCTTTTGTAACTGCATTACTTCCATAAAAATGCAGTGATAAAAAGAATGTCACAATAAGTAAAATAAATCTTTTCATAGAATCCGTATAATTAGATTAGTTATAAAGTCAACAAGCAATTAGTGAAGAAAGGATATGTGTTTTCATAGAAATACATTACTGTCCGGATATAATATATCAACTCGCAAATGTATCGCTATTTTTAGAAATAGACTAATCATTCCTAAATGAATAACTAATAAAACTGTTTATTTTAGTAAAAGTCACAGGATAATTATCCAGAGCTTGCACAAGCCAAACACCTAACCTATGCAACCCAATCCAACTTTAATATTTACTTGGGTTTTCATTAATAAAAAACTATTTAATTAGCTATTTAGAGATAAAAAATTAACAAATAAATTAAATTTCCAAAATTTATTTGTACACAACTTTAAAAAAGACATACATTTACACTTTCAAATTAAATGACTAAAATAAAGCACTACATAAACAAATGAATAACTCTAAATCACTGTATAAGGGAATTACCGGAATATTTATTGCAATAATATTTACTGCTTGTTCAACTTATACTATTCCTGTTGATAGTTTTATGGCTCAAATGGCAACGTCATCAAAGATCAACAAAGCGACTAATAAACCTGGAATAATTTTCGCAAGAGCTGATAAGCTAGAGACTAATGGAATAGAATACATTGAGTGTCTTAACAAAAAACAGCAACCAGTAAAAGTTAAGGTTAACCCTAATATACTAATGCAGGTAACAGATTCAAATAATAAGAAAACTGTTTTCTATTTCGATACCGTTTTAAAGGAAGATTCAGTCATAACAGGTTTTATATCTTATATATTTATGACAAAGAAATCAATACCATTAAACAGTATTCGTAAAATAATAATTGACGCATCACGTAAAGGTAACTTTTCTTACAAATAACATATATGATAGCCATTAAATCATTAAAAAAGAAATGAAAAGATCTATCAACCTAATTATCTTATTTATTTTTCCCATTATCACATTCGCCCAAACATATTCAGGAAATGTTCTTAATGAGAAAAAGGAGCCTCTGGGATACGTAAATATTGGTGTTATTGGAAAAGACATAGGTACAGTTTCAGATGTCAGTGGACACTACAGTATTAATATTGATCCTCTGTTTGAGAATGATTCCATCCGCTTTTCTTATACTGGATACACCCCTGTTACAATTAAGGTTGCCGATTTCAAAAAGCAATCTCATCTTATCAGCCTAAAGCCGCAAGTCTTTAATCTGAATGAAGTAGTAATAAAACCAATTCGTATAGAAGAAAAGAAGTTAGGTAATAATTTCAAGGTGTTTTTTCAAGCAGGTTTCAAAGATAATAGAAAGGGTTATGAAATGGGAGTTCTATTAAAGATTAAAAAACGGGCTATCTTACATAACATATCTATAAAAGTGTCCAATTGCGGTTATGACAGTCTTTGTTTTCGTCTGAATATTTACAAAGAGACAGACAAAAAGACTTTTGTAAATGTGTTGCGCGATCCAATTTATGTTTTCAGGAAAGTACCCAAAAGTCGATTCATTCTAAATGCAAATTTATCTGATAATAAACTGAACGATATTGTTGTTGAAGGAAACACACTTGTTACAATGGAATTTATTAAGGATTTAGGAAAAGGAGGGTTATATCTGGCATCGGGAATGATAGGAGCAAAATCCTATTGCAGAAAAACAAGTCAGGGAAAATGGGAATCATTACCTGTTAAGTTGGGAATAAGTGTTGGTGCAGAAGTAGAAAAATAATACGAGATAATGAGTAAAATTAAAAAGTAGGATATCCTCACTAAATATCCTACTTTTCAATCTATATTAGAACTTAATCTTACTTTACAATAATTTCATCAGTAAATATAAACCCTCCTTTATTGTTTAGATGAGCAACATAGTGGATATAACGCGCTACAGCATTACCTTCCCATCCAAAATCACGAAAAACAAGTTCTTCTTTATTTTCAGGAACATCATTATCAATCTGTTTGATGGGAGTAAATGTTATGCCGTCTTCGGAAACAAAGATTTCCACATTGCGAGGCATCCATACTCCAGGACCTATGATCTGCATAAAATCTGCATTGATTGAATGAACAGTCATTGAAGAGCCTAAATCAATAGTAACATCCAAATCTTTACCGATAAAACCTTGCCAACGGTGATCAGCATACGCCCAACCGCCTCTATAACCATCAACCAATGCAGAGTCTCCTCCCGCTGTATAGTTATGATAGTATTTATTTGCATAAATAACTTTTTTGCCCACAGCCAGATGATTTTCCCTGACCAGACTTACAGGACGTTCCCCCACTTCATCTTTCAAATGAAAAGTATTGTATCCGCGACTTTCAAGAAACGTTACGGCTTTAAGAGCACGCTCATAAAAATCAGTATATGACTTCCGTTCCGGAGCCGTCCATGCAACCTCTGACAAAGCAAGTAAGCGAGGATAAATCATATACTCCATATGTTCAGGTGTAGGAATATACTCTGCCCAGACATTAGCTTGCACACCAAGAATAAGTTTCTTCTCTTCTGAACTGAGAGAATCTGGCACCGGATTATATGAGTATACTTTCTTTAATGGCAGGAATCCGCCTATAGCTTTTGGTTCTGAAGATGGATCGTCCTGATAAGCATCGAAATAGCAGAATTCACCGGGAGTCATAATGGCTTGATGACTAGCTTTCGCTGCAGCAATTCCACCCTGTTCTCCTCGCCAGGACATCACTGTGGCATCGGGAGCCAAACCTCCCTGAAGTATTTCATCCCATCCCAACAGTTTTCGTCCGTGATCATTAAGGAATCTTTCTATGCGATGAATCATGTAACTTTGTAATTCATCTACATTCTTCAGATTCTCACTTGACATCCTAGCCTGACATTTAGGACAGTTTTTCCATCCTTTCTTTGTAGCCTCATCTCCACCTATATGGATATATTTTGAGGGAAAAAGTTCCATCACCTCTGTGAGCACATTTTCCAGAAATGTAAAAGTACTATCGTTGCCAATGCAGAAATCTGAGTCCACGTAAGGCTTTCCGGAACAAGATAATTCCGGGTAAACGGCTAAAACTTCTTCTGAATGTCCCGGCATTTCTATTTCGGGAATAACGGTAATGAAACGAGATTGAGCATACGCTACCACCTCTTTTATATCTTCCTGAGTATAGTACCCTCCTTTTGCTTTAGGATTTTCTTTAGTACAATATAGTTTGCCATTTTTATTCCATTCTTTCCAGGTGTTATAAGGTCTCCATGCTGCACTATCAGTAAGTAACGGATATTTCTTTATCTCAATACGCCATCCTGCACCATCTACCAGATGCCAGTGAAAGCGATTGAGTTTGTAGTAAGCCATCATGTCTATCTGTTTCTTTATAAACTCTTTGGAAAGGAAATGACGAGAAACATCCAGATGCAATCCGCGATAACCAAATCGCGGCGTATCTTTAATAAGTGATGCTGGAAGTTTAATAATTCGTGAATCCTCATTCTGATTAGCCAATTGCAAAAGCGACTGAACACCATAAAACAATCCGGCGCCATTCGTTGCTGAAATTGTAATCTTTGCAGGAGTTATAGAAAGCTGATAACTTTCAGGAGAAGGAAACTCTTCAGACTTTTCCACCAGAAGTAAACTTATTGTATTCTTCTTACCCAGCTTTCCTTTCTTTGAAATCTTTAAAGAAGATTCTTTTAAAAAGCTAAGCATATTTGTTCGCTCCTCACCTTCTAAGTTTGTATAAACTGCTGTCTTTTTCTTAATTGTAAAAATCCCCTTTTGCAGTTCTTCATACAAGGGTTTTGGAGTGATGCCCGATTGAGCATTTACATTTACGCTATTACAAAGTAGCGCAATTATAAAAATAAAGGTGATGGTTAGATGCTGTTTCATTACTTCGTTCTCTTCTGATTAGCCAGGTTTTTTATAAGATGCCAAATTTAATGTTTACTTTTAAATTGCACAAGCCATAAAAGGAGAAAGATGTATAAGCACTAACAATGCAACAGCAGGCAAAGCAACCAACTTTAACTAAAGAAAAAATAAAAATATTCATCAGGAATAATAATCCCACTATTTTACGTAAATTTGCACCCAAATTCATTCTAGAATAGCAGAAGAGTAAGGAATTATGAGAGAGTATATTATTGCAGACAATCAGGACATTACCAAGGCAGGAATACTATTTTTGCTTGGTGGTTTAAAAGATGTTGGCAATATCTCTGAAGCCGACAACCGGGCAGAACTGATTAAAGAGTTGCGCGCATATCCCGAAGCTGTCGTTATTCTGGACTATACGCTGTTCGACTTTGCCGGAGCTGAAGAGTTACTGATCCTTACTGAACGATTCCCAAAAGCAAACTGGATTCTGTTTTCCGATGAGCTTAGTGAAGAGTTTGTGAAACGGATTCTGTACAGTAGTCAGCAGTTCAGCTTTGTAATGAAAGACAATTCTAAAGAAGAAATAACCTCCGCTTTACAATGCGCCATGCATAAAGAAAGGTTTATCTGTAATCACATAAGCAATATGCTTATTGGTAAAAAGGATACTACTCCGGTGGAAAATATACTGACTAATACGGAAAAGATTATTTTAAAAGAAATTGCATTAGGTAAAACTACAAAAGAAATTGCAGCCGAACGTAACCTAAGCTTTCACACAATAAACTCGCACCGGAAAAATATCTTCCGGAAACTGGAAGTCAACAACGTTCACGAAGCAACCAAATACGCCATGAGAGCAGGGATTGTTGATCTGGCGGAATATTATATATAACATTTATTTTTATGGAAATAGCAACATTACTCTCAGGAGGTGTAGACAGTTCAGTTGTTGTACACCTTCTAAAGGAACAAGGATATGATCCGGCTTTATTTTATATAAAGATCGGAATGGACAGTGACGAGGATCTTACCTGCACGGCAGAAGAAGACATTGAAATGGCTACTTTTATTGCAAAAAAATACGGATGCCGTTTCGAGATTATTGACTTACAAAAGGAATATTGGGAAAATGTAGTGTCTTATACTATTGATAAGGTGCGCCATGGTTTTACTCCCAATCCGGATGTGATGTGTAATAAACTAATTAAGTTTGGTTGTTTTGAACAGAAATGTGGTAAGGATTTCGATAAGACCGCTACAGGACATTATGCATCTACTACTGAAAAGGATGGAAAGGTTTATCTCTCTACAGCCATTGACCCGGTGAAAGACCAGACCGACTTTCTTGCACAAATTGATTACCTGCAAGTATCTAAACTGATGTTCCCTCTTGGCAATATGATGAAGAGCGAAGTAAGAGATGCTGCGCAGCGTGCCGCACTTCCTACTGCAAAGAGAAAAGACAGTCAGGGAATTTGCTTCCTGGGCAAGATTAACTACAATGACTTTATCCGCCGCTACTTAGGTGAGAAAGAAGGAAAGATTGTGGAACTGGAAACCGGAAAGATCATCGGGACTCACAAGGGATATTGGTTCCACACTATCGGTCAGCGTAAAGGATTAGGTTTAGGAGGCGGACCTTGGTTCGTGATTAAAAAGAATCTGGAAGAGAATATTATATATGTTTCCCGTGGTTATGATGTGGAGACACAATATGGTAACGAGTTCAGCATGCACGATTTCCACTTCATAACAGACAATCCATGGGAATCTGTAAAAGAATCAATTGATGTAACCTTCAAGATTCGTCACACTCCGGAATTCATTCCCGGTAAGCTGACACACGACGGAAACATTTACAAAATAGAATCATCCAAGAAACTGCAAGGCATTGCTCCGGGACAGTTTGGTGTGGTGTATGATAAAGATTCACAGATTTGTGTGGGAAGTGGAGAAATCCTTTGTAAAGACTAATAAGCAATGTAGCCGGAACTTTTTAATTTTCACAAATTAAAAAGCCCCGGCTATCACCACTTAAAACAATAACAATAAAGAATAAACAGAAGAAACCATCATCTGGGTATTATAGATCAAGTTCCATCATAATATTACAACGTTTATAAGAAGCTCCATACTTAGGAACCGCTTTAAATCCTAGTTTGCGGTAAAGACCGATAGAAGCTTCCATTTTAGTATTTCCTTCCAGAAAGAGTTTTTTATAACCGTTACTCCTGGCATAAGCCAACACTGCCTCTCCCAATAAGCTCCCTACGCCTTTGCCTTGATAGCGGGGAGTTACAGCCATCTTTGCCAATTCATATTTCTTCGGTTTAGAATGTGCAATAAGCGCGCAACATCCCACAGGTTTTCCAATCTCATTGACTGCAAAGAAAATTTGTCCGCCTTTATTCAGAATGTATCCCTTTGGGTCGTTAAACACGGCTTGGTCAGAACTTTCCAAATGAAAGAAAGTCTTTATCCATTCAGAATTAAGCCGGACAAAATCTTTTTGATAAGATGGCTGATAAAATTCTATTCTCAGCTCATCCATAATTATAGTTTACTTAATGCCTGTTCCAGATCAGCCTTTATATCGTCAATATTCTCAATACCGGCTGAAAGGCGAAGTAGTCCGGGAACTGCTCCTGAGGCAATTTTATCTGCATCGGAAAGCTGATCATGTGTAGTGGTTGCCGGATGAATAATCAAGGTTTTGGCATCACCGACATTAGCCAGATGGCTGATTAGTTCCAGATTATTAATCAAACTGTCGGCATCTTTACTTCCACCTTTTAGTTTAAATGAGAGAACACCACCAAAGCCTCTTTTCAGATATTTCAAAGCGAGCTTATGATAAGGACTGCTTTCCAATCCAGGATAATTTACATATTCCACTTCAGGGCGAGATTCCAGCCATTGAGCCAAAGCAAGTGCATTAGACACATGACGTTCCACACGCAGAGAAAGAGATTCTAAACCTTGCAACAATAAGAATGAGTTGAATGGAGAAATTGTATTACCCCAGTCACGCAATCCTTCGGTACGTGCACGAAGTGTAAAGGCAATATTTCCAAATGGGCTATTGGCACCAAAGGTATCCCAAAAGATCAATCCGTGATAACTGTCACTTGGTTCAGTAAATACAGGAAACTTACCATTACCCCAGTTAAACTTACCGCTATCAACAATCACACCACCAAGCGCAGTTCCATGTCCGCCAATCCATTTTGTAGCACTTTCCACCACTACACTTGCACCGTGTTCCAACGGACGGAAGATAGCACCGCCTGCACCAAAGGTATTATCTACGATCAATGGAATGCCATGTTTATCGGCTACTGCAGCAATGGCTTCAAAATCCGGGATATTCAAATCAGGGTTACCGATTGTTTCCAGATAAAGAGCTTTTGTTTTGTCATCAATCAGCTTTTCAAATTCCTCGGGAGCATCGTTTGGTGTGAAGTGAACCGTTACCCCCAATCGTTTGAACTGATTTTTAAACTGATTATACGTTCCTCCATATAGATGAGAGGTAGAGACAAAGTTATCACCTGCCTCAAGAATATTATTAAGGGCTATGAACTGAGCCGATTGTCCGGAAGAGGTAGCCAAGGCGGAAAGTCCGCCCTCAAGGGCTGCCACTCTTTTTTCGAATACATCGGTAGTAGGATTCATTAACCGGGTATATATATTGCCAAACTTACGTAGTCCAAAAAGATCGGCACCATCCTGTGCATCTTCAAAAACATAAGAACTTGTTAAATAAATAGGTACTGCGCGTGAATGTGTTGTTTTGTCTACTTCCTGTCCTGCATGTACTTGTAATGTTTCAAATTTCAAATTATTTGTTGCCATATTCTTTATTCTTTATAAGTGTTCAATTATTAATATATACTGAAATCAATCGTGTTTTATAATGGATATTCTTCAAATGCATAAAGAAGAGTTGAAAGATAGCGTTCTCCGGTATCGGGTAGCAATACTACAATTTTCTTTCCTGCGTTTTCAGGTCGTTTAGCAAGTTCAACTGCTGCAAAGACTGCTGCACCTGATGAGATACCTACAAGCAAACCTTCCTGAGAAGCCAGTTCACGACCGGTACGGATTGCATCGTCATTGCTCACCTGAAGAATTTCATCCACCACTTCTATCTTAAAGTTTCCAGGTACGAATCCAGCTCCAATTCCCTGAATCTTATGCGGACCCGATTTTCCTCCCGATAATACCGGTGAATCCAAAGGTTCAACAGCTACAATCTTCACATTCGGATTATGTCTCTTCAATGTCTCTCCTACTCCGGAAACAGTTCCGCCTGTTCCTACACCAGCTACAAAGATGTCCACCTCACCATCGGTATCTCTCCAAACCTCTTCTCCGGTAGTTTTACTATGAATTTCCGGGTTAGCAGGATTCTCAAACTGTTGCAGAATTACTGCATCCGGAGTTTCGTTCTTTATTTCAGTAGCCTTTGCAATAGCACCTTTCATTCCTTCCGCACCTGGAGTAAGAACAATTGTTGCGCCAAGAGCTTTAAGCAGATTTCTTCTTTCCACACTCATGGTGTCGGGCATGGTCAATATCAGTTTATATTTTTTAACGGCCGAAACAAATGCCAGTCCCACTCCCATGTTTCCACTGGTTGGTTCTACAATCACACTATTTGCTTTCAGCAAGCCTTTTTCCTCAGCACTCTGAATCATTGCAAACGCCGCACGGTCTTTCACACTACCGGCAGGATTAAAGTACTCAAGTTTAGCAATCACTGTTGCCTGCAGATTCTTAACTGCATTAAAATGAGAAAGTTCCAACAAAGGAGTGTTTCCTATCAAGTCTGTTAATTGTTTTGCGATCTTTGCCATAACATTCAATTTTTTAGTTGTTTTTTTATATTGCAAAGATAGTGTGTGAGGTGAGGGTACACAATCACGTAAAATAGTCATTTTCGTACCACAATTGTGGTATAAATCAATAAGAATTACTAAGTTTGCAATTCAAAATGTAGAAAGCTATAAAAAATGAACAACAAATTATATATTCTCATTGTTCTCCTGGGAACAACAATTTCCACTCTGTTCACCTCCTGCAAAGGAGATGACAGATCACTGGAATACAGAGACACTGAAGGTGTGAATTCTCAGATTTACAGTTTAATGGACAGCGTTTATCTTTGGTATAACGAAATTCCTGCAAGCAGCAAACTTAATTTTTATGCCAATCCGGATGTATTCTTCTATACCATACTATCCAGTAAGGAAAAAAAGAATAACAGTTATTACTCCTGGATAGAGCAGAAAAAAGTTGCAACCAAAAGCATAGACGAAAGTTCATCTTACGGATTTGAGTTTTTGAGCTATACCACAGACACTACACGCTATGCCCGGGTGCTTTATGTACTTCCGGGAAGCCCAGCCAGTGATGCCGGACTTAAACGTGGCGACTGGATTCTTTCCTTTGATGGGAAAAAGATAACCAGTTCAAATTATACTGAGCTACTTACCGGAAGCGGAATAAATCTTACCTTGGGAGTATTCACTGGCAATGCAAAAACTCCATTTGCAGAAAGCGGCACACTTACCTTAGCAGCAGCACGGGCGGTGAACAATGATCCTATTCTGGTAAATAAGGTGTTCACCAGTACTTCGGGAAGTAAGATAGCTTACCTTATGTACAACCGCTTCTCTACAGGGCCGGGTGATAATGCTGATGATAATACTTACGAGAACGAGTTACGCCAGGTATTTGCTGCCTACAAGAGCCAGAATGTGCAGGACTTTATTCTCGATCTACGCTACAATCCGGGAGGATATCTATCCACCAGTCAGCTGCTTAGTACTATGCTGGCTCCCAGCTCGGCACTTGGCAAAACATTCTGTGTTACAAAATTTAATGCTAAAATGAATCCTGCTCAATACACCTTTACCTTTAACAGCAGTTTAATAAAAGATGGGGCAAATCTGAATCTTTCCCGCCTGTATGTATTGGTAAGCAACTACACAGCCTCAGCATCTGAAGCGCTGATCAACGGATTGAAACCGTTTATGAACGTTACATTAATAGGAGCCACTACGGAAGGAAAGAATCTGGGATCGCAGGCTTATGAATTCAGCGAATTTAACTGGACCATTCATCCTATTATATGCATGGTCTATAATGCGGAAGATAAGTCTGATTATGCCAGTGGATTTACACCAGATTTAGTGCTGAATGAATCGGCAGATTATAATGCTTTCAGGGAACTGGGAAATGAAAACGAGATTATGCTGAAGCAGGCGCTTGCATTAATAAATGGTGCCAGCGTCGCTAAAGCCGCCAGCACCAGATCTGTATCTATCGGATTGAATATCGGTCAATCATCTTTGGACAGAAAGAAGACAAACGGAGCATGGTTAGCTCCTGTAAAGAGATAACAAACTGTTATCTCTCAAAGAACTTCTTGAAGAACAGAAGCTGATAATCAATGGAGTTATTCCAGTATTTACCGTTATGAACTCCAGGACGGGTAATAAAATCATGATCAATCTTCCGTCCCAGTAAACGTTCGTGAAGATCCTTGTTCACGTTAAGGAAGAAATCACTCTCGCCACAGTCGATGATAATTGCCAGGTCACCGTTCTCAATCTTATCTATCTGATTGATTACTGTGTGTTCATCCCATGACTTCTTGTTGGCAGCAAATTCACCCAACTGTTTGCTCATTTCCCAATTTGTAGGGAAAGGACGAATATCTACTCCACCACTGGTACTTCCTGCCGCACCAAATATATCTTTATGACGGAAAGCCAGCCACAATGCTCCGTGACCACCCATGCTGAGACCGGTAATGGCACGTCCTTTCTTGTCGGCAATAGTTTTATAATGAGCATCCACATACTTTACCAGTTCATCAGAAACAAATGTTTCATATTTATAAGAAGGATCTTTGGGACTGTCCCAGTACCAACTATTTTTACCGTCAGGGCATACAATGATTATCTTATTCTGATCGACAATTTCTGGTAGATTTGGTTTTAGTTCTATCCAGCTTTTGGCATTACCACTGTAGCCATGCAAGAGATAAAGAACCGGATAAGTTGCATTCTTTGATGCTTTAGTACCATCGGGTGCAATGACTACCACCTTAACATCTTTGTTCATGGAAGGACTTTTCACTAGTAGAGTGTCTACTTTTGCCGCACTTACGCTTACTACAAAAGCAAACAGCAGCAGAAAGGATAAAGAAAAAATACGGTTTTTCATATTTCAATTGATTAATATTTAATTATTCTTTGTCAAAGATGCCGCAAAAATAGACAAAAAGAGAGAAGCATGTAACATTTTTAGCCTATTTTTGTTAATACATAAAAAATGAACATCTTATGAAACGGATAATCTATATATTCCTATTTATATGTATCGCTCTAACAGCGGCTGCCCAACAGAAAGTTTCATTAAAAGGTAAAGTGATTGATAAAGGAAAGCGCGAACCGGTTTCCTTTGCCAGTGTAGGCATTTACGGTACAGGCCAAGGCTCTGTAACCGATTCTCTGGGAAACTTTACCATTAAAAATATTACACCGGGAATCTATCGTTTGCAGGTTTCGGCAGTGGGATACAACACTGTGCTTACTCCTGAATACATTCTTTCCACAAAAGATCTTTTCATCACCGTGGAACTGGAAGAAAATGTGACTCACCTGAATGAAGTCAGCGTCACTGCTTCCGTTTTCAGAAGGAATCCCGAGAGTCCGGTGGGCCTTCGTCTTATCGGATTACAGGAAATAGAAAAGAGTCCCGGTGCCAACCGCGACATTTCACGTATTGTGCAGAACTATGCAGGTGTGGGATACTCGCCGGTGGGATACCGTAACGATCTGATTGTTCGCGGAGGCGGTCCTTCGGAAAACCGCTTCTTTATGGATGGAGTGGAGATTCCCAATATCAATCACTTCAGTACGCAGGGAGCATCCGGCGGTCCGGTAGGTATTATCAATGCCGACCTTATCCGTGAAGTGGGATTCTACACAGGAGCCTTCCCAGCAAGTCGTGGAAATGCGTTGAGTTCCGTGCTCGATTTCAAGTTGCGTGACGGAAACATGGAAAAGAACTCCATGAAAGCCACTCTTGGAGCAGCAGAATTTTCTCTTACTTCCAACGGACATCTGAGCAAAAAAACAACTTATTTGGCTTCTGTCCGTCAGTCATACCTGCAATTCCTTTTCAAAGCTCTGGGATTGCCCTTTCTGCCAACATACACCGATGCACAGTTTAAAATTAAAACGCGCCTTTCTCAACATAATGAGATTACATTCCTTGGACTTACAGGTATTGACAACATGAAACTCAATACAAATCTCACGGGTGAAAAAGCAGAATACATACTCAGTTACCTGCCCACTGTTAAGCAGGAAACATTCACCCTTGGTTCGGTCTACAAACATTATGCAGGCGCACATATCCAGACTGTGGTTTTGAGTCACAGCTATCAGAACAATCACCTCACTAAGTATCTCAGAAATGATGAAAGCACTCCTGATAATCTGACCTTGAAATATGGTTCGCTGGATCAAGAGACTAAACTACGCGTAGAAAATGCCTCCACCTTCGGAACAATGAAAGTGAACTTCGGAGCAAATCTGGACCACACTCAATATACCAATACTACTTTTCAGAAGGCATATACCAATCAATCGAAGACATACAACTACCACACTTTTCTGGATATGGTCAGATGGGGATTCTTTGGAACCATGAATTATGAATCGCCCGATGAACGGATGACTGTTTCGCTGGGAGTAAGAGGCGATGCCTGCAATTATACCTCACAGATGAATAAGCTCAGCAATCAGCTTTCGCCAAGGTTATCCCTATCCTACCAGATTGTCGGCGATGTTTATTTCAGTGGAAATGTAGGCCGATATTATCAGTTGCCGGCTTATACCGCACTGGGCTACAAAGATAACAACGGAATTTACCTCAATAAAGGTCTGGGATATGTAACGGTTGACCAGTACAGTGCCGGGCTGACTTACAAGCACAGTGAGAATCTACAGATTACCGCCGAAGGATTCTACAAGAAGTATGATAAAATTCCTTTTTCCGTTAATGATAACATCCCACTTGCAGATAAAGGAGCTGACTATGGCGTAGTGGGAAACGAAGAACTCACACCCACTGCTCAGGGGCGATCATACGGAGTTGAGTTGATGGCGAAATGGATTATTGTGAAAAAGCTGAATCTATCCTCTGCCCTTACCCTCTTTAAAAGTGAATACAGAAAAGACGAGCAAAGTCAGTACATCGCTTCTTCGTGGGATAACAAATACATCTTTAATCTGGGTGGTACCTATAATTTCTCTAATAACTGGAGCTTCGGAGCAAAAATCAGCAGCATAGGCGGTGCGCCCTACACACCTTATGATGTGAACAAGTCTTCACTGGTAACCGCATGGGATGCGCAAGGACGTGCATATTATGATTATTCCAGATACAATACCGAACGTTTATCTGCCTATACCCGCATAGACCTGAGAGTTGACAAGACTTTCTATTTAAAGAAATACATGCTTGGTTTCTACATTGATTTGCAGAACATAACCGGAAGCCAGATTAAGCAAGCCGATGCCTTAATGAGTACCGGAGTAATTGAAAATCCTTCTGCACCAGCAGGTCAGCAACGGTATAAAATGAAATACATTAGTCAGGATAGCGGTACGGTGATTCCTACTTTGGGAGTTACTTTTGAGTTTTAGGGAACAAACTTCTATAAAAACAATGTTCACTGAAACCTATACATCTTTGCAGCCGTTGCTTTTCAAAGATCTTCGTTTCAGTGAACATTTATCAAAAATTATTCATTATAAATTATCTCTCAATCCTGAGTTTCAACATATACAACATGAGTTTGTAAATACTCTTCCAGGCCGTGTTTACCATCAGCACCACCAATACCCGATTTACGCCATCCGGCATGGAATCCCTGCATTGCCTCAAAGTTCTCTCTGTTGATATACGTTTCACCAAACTTCAATCCACGAACCAACTTCAACGCAGTGTTCAGGTTCTTTGTATATACAGATGAAGTAAGTCCATATTCGCAATCGTTGGCCCATTCAATAGCTTTATCTAAATCAGTAAATTCAATGATTGGCAACACCGGACCAAAGGTTTCTTCGTGCGCAATATCCATATCGTGGGTTACATCTGTCAGAACAGTCGGTTCAAAGAAATAACCTTTCTTATCTATTTTCTTACCGCCACATGCAATCTTAGCTCCTTGCTTAACAGCTTTATCCACTTTATCCTGAACCGATTTCAGAGAATTGGCATCAATCAGCGGCCCCATATCCAGTTCTTTAATTTTGCTTGGATCTCCAAAAGTAACTTTTTTCATTGCAGCAATCACCTTTTCCTGGAATTCATCCTTTATATCTTTGTGCACATAAACACGTTCGCAACAGTTGCAAACCTGTCCGGTATTAATAACCCGGGATGCAATAATGCATTTTACAGCCAAATCAATGTCTGCATCATTCATTACAATAGCAGGAGCTTTTCCACCTAGTTCCAGAGATACCTTGGTGATATTAGTTGAAGCAGCAGCCATGGTCTGACGACCGGCATCCACACTTCCGGTGAGACTAACCATACCCACCTTCGGATTAGCAGCCAGTTCATGACCTACTACCGAACCTTTACCAAACACAATATTGAGAACGCCTGCAGGCAAACCTGATTCTTCCACAATCTGAGCAAACACATAAGCATTCTCCGGCGTTAACTGACTAGGTTTAATTACGATCGTATTTCCGGTAAGCAATGCAGGAGCAGCTTTTCTGGCAATTAAGAAAAACGGGAAATTCCAGGGAAGGATTCCTGTAGTTACACCAATAGGTTTCTTAAACAGGAATATATTTTCTTTTGGTCTGTCACTTTGAATGATTTCACCTTCATAACGGCGAGCCCATTCGGCCATGTAATCCATATAATCAGCGGTAAATAAAACCTCAACATTTGCCAATGCCTGCGTTTTGCCACCCTCTCTCACAATAATATCAGTCAGTTCAGCTTCTCTTTTCCTGATACCGCTTGCAATAATTCTAAGATATCTACCTCTTTCTACGGCAGGGATTTTTTCCCACTCAGGCTGCGCCTTTTCTGCTGCATCAATTGCTGTTTTTACATCATCGGCACTACCATCGGGCATCAGTGAAATAACTTCTTCAGTCGAAGGGTTTAGAACATTGATCCATTTGTCAGAAGCATTTTCTACAAATTTCCCATTGATAAACATTTTTAGATTTTTCATAGGCTGTTTTTTAAAGATTAACAATGAGTCATAAAGATATATTTTTAGAATGACAACATCACTTCCTTTTTTGATTTTATGACTTGCGTTTTTGATGTAAAATCTTTATAATCACATTTTTATATAATCTTATTTAACCCATCTGCCCACAACTTATATCAACAAGGCTTTTCATAGCTAGATATCTTCTTTCTTATCTGTTATAATGTAGTATCCTCCGGTTTATAAAATGATATTCTACCTGCCTTACGTCAACATTATAATATATATGGTAAAAACGAAAGCAATAACGTAGCAATTCAACAAAAAGGGATTTCACATGTCGTTTTTGGTAAGTTGCCTATAACTTTTTATAGTTTTTTTTGGGGGTACTTCCCCTTTTTGATGAAGATAATATCTTGATAGATAAAAAAGAGAACTTTTATTTGTATTAGTTCGTACTATCACTATCTTTGAATTATAAATATTTGTAGTAAATACATATAAACTGAACTTTAATAAAAAATGCAGATATAATTACTCATTGGACTAAAACATTATTAATATGTAAATTGACACACGATTATGGAAAAGAACGAAAATAAAATATTGGTAGAGGTGTCGTATACAGGAAATAACTATTCAGCATATTTACCAATCCTTCCAGGATGCATTACAACGGGAGAAACTATAGATGAACTTAAAAAGAACATCAAGGAAATTGTTCCGTTTCATTTAGAAGGCATGCGCGAATCAGGCGAACAGGTTCCCGAAGAATTAAATAGTGAATACGAATTTACATATAATCTTTCAGTTGAAGCGTTGTCTGCCGAATTACTGAGCCAGACATAATATAGCCTAAAACTTCTTTTTTTAGTTGCGGATAGACAAGATTTCTTTTATTTACCCCATCATCTACTTTATCATTTATAGGACGTTCTTACAGGTACATCTTCATTTTTAAATTATTATCCTTTCTTCTTCAAATCCACTTCAAACACCTTTCCTAAATGATATTCCACCTGCCTTGCATCAGCATTATAAGTTGTATCCGTTACTTCCACCAGAGCAGAATCCTGTTCCCGGTTGTAGCCCACATAGAAACGGAGGGCATTGCAGGGCAAACGCATTATAATAATTACTTAAAATGATTATATATATTACCTAATAAATGCATGTTATATTATTAATATTAAAGCTTTAAACATTTTTCTAAGTTAATTATATTTATTATCTTTATAAAGAAATTAGAAACATAAATTAGTAGAAAAATGAGCATAATTAGTCTTTGTAAACAAATCAACGATACTCGTATTGACAGAAAAAAGGAACATTCAGTAGAATCGATAGTATATATTGCCATGGCTGCAGTTCTTTGTGGTGCTGATTCTTGGAATGAGATAGAAGAGTTTGGTAACTCCAGGAAAGATTTCTTTGCTGAACGTATTTCTTCTTTCAGGAATGTTCCCTCACATGATACCTTTAATCGCTTTTTTAGTAGTCTTTCACCCGATTATTTTGAACGTGTTTTCCGTTATTGGATGTCTGAAATTTGTGAAAAATATGAAGGAGTTGTGGCCATTGATGGAAAAACCATACGGGGTGCCAGCAAATGCACCCGCTCCAATCCAGAAGGAGAATCTCGTTTTAAACTTCATATGGTAAGTGCCTGGGCAGCAGCTAATGGGGTAACCTTAGGACAGGTCAAGGTAAATAGGAAAAGCAACGAGATTACGGCTATTCCTGAACTCCTTAGCGCTCTTGATCTACAGAACTGCATAGTGACGATTGATGCCATGGGATGTCAAAAGGCAATAGCCAAAAAGATTATCGATAAAGAAGCAGACTATGTTCTTCATGTAAAAAACAACCAAAGAAAACTGTATGTCGATTTACGGGCATGGTTTGAAGAGTTGGACAGAAATGAGAGTGATAAAAATATAGCATATAGTGAAACTCAACATGCCAAATACCGGACGGAGGAAACAGGACATGGACGCAAAGAAATCAGGGAATGCTTTGTATACAATCATGAAGGATTTGAGGTGTTTTTTAAAGAGTGGAAAGGAATAAAATCAATAGTAAGAGTTACTTCAGAAAGAACAATCATTAAGACAGGGGAGATATCTTTAGAAAAGAGATATTATATAACTTCCTTAGGTTTAGAGCCTCAGAAAATAGCAGAAGCAGTACGAGCGCACTGGTCTGTGGAAAACAATTTGCACTGGCAGTTAGATGTTTCCTTTGGAGAAGACGCCGGAAGAAAAACAGGAAATGCTGCCCAGAACTTTTCATTAATGAATAAGATAGCACTTATGATACTAAAGAAAAGTCCAAGAAAAGGCAGCATTAAAGGAAAAAGAAAAGCAGCCGGATGGGATCAAGGGTTCCTCTGTGAACTTTTATTGGCGCAAAATTTTTAATGCGTCGCCCCTGGAGGGCATTGAACTGACGTAAGTAACGCTTCCCATCGTTATTGTCTACCCATGTGTATGCATTCATTTTTGATTGCTTCAAATCACGGTATTCAATAGTCTTTTCTCCAGATAGAATCTCATTAAAATATATTTGCTTTATATTGAGCGTTAAAATGCTCCAATCTGTAGTGTCTATCTTTTCACTTTTTACACGTTCTTCTTTTTGCGGTAACTCCTCCAACGCTTCCAGATTGCGATTATAATGATAGTTCACAATGCTTTTATCAATAATCTTTTTTATTGCCGATTCAATAATTCCCAAAGGTACCACAAACCATTCCCGGGGAGTAAATATTATTCCATTGCTGTCCTGCACCTTTATATGAAACATTGCAGTGCTGAAGAACTGATGAATTATATTCTCAAATTCATGCGTTTTCATGTTAAAGGTCTTCCAGGTAGATACAATCGCCACTTTATCCATCAGGTAAGTAGGTTCTTGTTCCGGATTCTTTATCCGTTCTTCCACAGGAACAGTAGAAAATCCTATTTTATACAAATTCTTCTGACTACTGATAGCCGGTTCTTTAGAGAGTGAGCGCAGCACATATATCCATCCATCCTGCACATCTTCTTTTACTATGGCAAAATTATTTTGAAAAGCCTGTTCGTCAGCATCAGCATTTTCAGTTATAACAAAGCCGTCTGCATAAACAGCTTTTCTTAATGTATCAAGAAAGATATTCGATTCCGTACCATTTTCATAAATACAACGAGTACGCCCATCGTAGTGACCTTTATCCTTTCTTAATTCAAGAATCTTTTCAAGGAGAACAACTACTCCCGAAACCACATAATAAGTACCCTCTTTTAATGACTGAGTATTAAACTTAACCAGTGAGCGTTTTCCTTCATTCAGTTCTTTATGCACCTTCTTAAAACTATCCTCATATAAATGAAAGTCCTCACATTTTTCCCGTTGAGCCACAAAATCGGCTTCAGATCTCTCCTGCTTCTTTATCAAATGTTTGGGTACATCAAAGATAGAAAGGTCCTCTTTTGAGATATTAAGATAAGGATTATTGAGAATATCCTCAAACTCCTCATCAACAGTCTTAACAGATGGTTTATCCAGTAAATTGAACTTATCGTATGGCAACATCAACTTACAATTACGCTCATTTTTCCGTATACCGAGTAACTTGTGTGCTAACGTCTTTTCATCAAAAGGTCCATCCAAAGAAGGCTCTCTATTGTTGGCTTCATAGAAAGCGTTCACCTCTTCAAAAGATTGCGTCAGTCTGTCAGTTGTCGTAGCTTTAGGAGCTAGTGGACGTACATTATCAAACATAGGCAAATCAAACAAAGCCGTGAATTCATCATCACAATTCATGCATTTACCCTTTCATTACTTATTGATTGCATCATTTCACGTGCTTTTGCATTACGCACAAAAGCAAAGGCTTCCGCCATTCTGCGTACTTGCGGATCAGGATCACCCATTTCCGGTTCCTGATTGTTGTGCGCTTTCATATATTCTGGAATAGCACGACGAAACAACATAACAACTTCCTCTCTGGTCATTTGAATACGCTGTTCGGCAATGGTATCCTGAATTAGTTTCAGAACCGGAGCTGTTACACTCTTCGACATAATTTCATATGCTCGTTGAAAAGGATTTATGGAATCTATCAATCTAATAGAGAGTTCATCAATATTAATAAATCGGTTTGCTATTCTCAGCATACGATTACCATCACTGCCAACAACCACTTCCGCACCTTTAGTTACAGAATCAAGTACCACGTGCTGTCTAAGCTCTTCCAACTCATCATCACTGCAATCAGGATACCTTTCCTGGATAATCTTTGGAATAAGCACATTGTTTATCACCTCGGGCGGTGTGTTACCACCCATCGCCTTCACAATCATATCATCCTGTAAGATAGTAGCTTTAAGATCATCCAGATCATTTTCTACAATATGTTTTATTTTCTCTGTTGACAGTGGTTTCAGCCCTTCAATAATAAGCGTGCGTTTATCACCCTCACCACCGTCTGCTTCCTCTTTACTTCTAAATTTCCATACCGGAGCCATCACCTGTTCCATAAGTAGCGAAGCCGTAATTGCTTTCAGCATATCATTTACAGCAACCTCAACCCTTTCCTGAACAGCTTCGGGAGCTGCAATAAGGTTGGTAAACTGTGCATGTTCTTTTCCTTCACAATCACGGGTACACCGGCCAATAATCTGTACCACTTCCGTTAATGATCCACGTACCCCAACAGTAAGACAGTGTTCGCACCATTGCCAGTCGAACCCTTCTTTTGCAGTACCCAGAGCAATAATAACATCCACAGCATCCTTGCCCTTCATTCTTTGCAAAAACCCTTGTGCCTGGTTTCGTTCATCAATATTATCTTCTACCAGGTCAACCACTTTTATCCTTTTTCCGTCTTTTCTCCTTATAAGTGTATGTACTCCGGTATTAAAATCCGTAGATTCTTTATCGCCTATGATATCCATAATTTGTTGAACCTCATGATACTTATCACCCAAAGAAGCACGACTGTTTACAGAAGGAATATGAATAATGGTTTTCTTGTCCGTATCCAGCAAATCAGTGTCTGCCAATGCAGAAAGATATGATCCCTGATAGAAGTGATAACCAATACCCAGACTTTTAAGATACTTGTAACCATTCAGTTGTTGGTAATAGTTATAAGTAACCCGATAAAAACGATCTTCATCTTCGGAACGAAGCACAGGAACCCCATCGCCACGGAAATAAGAACCGGTCATTGCCAATAGATGTGCATTAGATCCCGTCATCGCCCTTCGCACGATATCGCCTAGTCCGCTGGCTTCATCAGCCGAAGCATGGTGAAACTCATCAATAGCCAGCAGCGTATCATTCAATGAATCATCCGTAATTTCCCTCATTGCAAAGCGTAAAGTAGCGTGCGTACAAATCAGAATCTTTGCAACGGTTTGCTGAAAGAACGCTTTGAAGCGTCCTGTTTTATCTCTTTCAAACTCCACATCGCAAAGATCAAAGTACTGTGCTACCCGCCAGTCTTCAAAGAAACCGTATTTCGTTAAATCTGTATTTCTGAACGACCGCCCAATTGATTTTTCGGGAACAGCCACCACTACACGTTTAATGTTTTGGTTAGCCAACTTATCCAGAGCTACAAACATCAAAGCTCTCGATTTACCCGATGCCGGTGGAGCCTTAATAAGCAAGTACTGTTGTGTGCGTGCTTCATAAACCATCTCCTGCATTTGGCGCATACCTAATGCATTGGTATTAGAGCTTTCGCCCGTCTGTTCGTATTCAATATCAACAATATTTTCCATAGCTATTCTTGTTTTGAATTCAACAATTCATTTTTTTCTTTTTGCTTAATCTATGAATTATAAGCTGTTTTTTACGCATCTTTTTCGATCATATAAATTATTAATTATCAATACAATACACGTATTATATCTACTTTTATATGAATATTCTATCTTCAAATTTGAATTATTACGATACTATAAGATAAATAGAAAATAAGATAAAGACAGTTCATTTTTTAATAAAATAAAGTGTCCATCTAGTAGAGCCTTCACGATCTATTTTATTTTGTTCAATAAGATACTTAGCCTGTTTTATAACCTCTCTTCGAGGAATTTCTTTTCCAATCCTCTCATTTATCTCACTCAAAGATGCCTTATTGTATTTCTTTAAATCTTCTATAATAAGCTGTCTTATTCTATATGGTTCAATCTGAATAAGTGAAGTCTTGCCTTTAAAATTAGTTTCCTGCAATATCTTATTATTCACACAATACATTGTTCCTTTTGTTTTACCTTTTGCAATAACAATCTTTTTATCAATCAATCGTCCAATCCATGCCCTTAAAGCATCTTTTTCGTTTAATTCTAACAATTTTGTTAATTGAAAAGAAGACACACACTCACGTTGGGCAATTAGTCCTAAACAAATAGCCTCTTTACGCCTCAAACCAAAACGATTTGTGGCTTCATTCATTAGTTTAGCTGCTTCCACACTAACCACTTTTCTGTTTATAGTCACACGAATAAAATCATCGCCTTCGTATGCATCCGGAACAGGTCGTCCTGTAGTTAGCAAAGTCTCATACATCATATCATATCCACTACCTTCACGTTCCATTAAATGCAAATCATAAAAGACCTTTGCAAGATGTTCATTTCGCTTAACAGTTTTATGTAATATATTCTGGCTATTGACACCTAAAGGAAAAACACCCGGATTTATCACCTCCAATTTATCAGGATAAAGATTAATAAAGATATCACCGCGAGTAGTGTATGGTCTATGAACTAAGGCATTCGCAATTAGTTCCCGGACAACAATCTCGTCATACGCCGGAATATTCTTTCTAAACAATCCATCTGCCACTTCATAACTTTCACGCCATTCTGGAATTTCATTCCATATGGTTTCTATTAATTCTTTAGGATTTAATGAAAAATCATCCCAAGGAATTTTTCGTATTTTTTTTCCATCTTCATCATACTTAATATATTGAACCACCGGAGCATAAAGCAAACGGGCGCGTTGTTCACGCCTTCCAATCCAGAGCACACCTAAATTTGTAAGAATACCATTAGCATCTACAAAATTATAATATTCAAGAATCTCAGATTCTGTTTTATCTTTCACAAATGAAGAGACTCTATCTGATTGTTTAAGCTCAAGAATAAATTGATATAGTTTCTTATTATCAGCACTTTTCCAGGGAATATTTTGAGTAACTTTCGTTTCCCAGTTATAAGCCGTTTTATCTGCAATAAGCCTTATTAATTCATCGGGATAAAGAGGTTTGCTTTGGTCATCAATACGTATATAATACTTGCCGGATGTTGTAGAAGCAATACTTGCAGCAGATCTGAATATTTTTAATTCTATATACTCACCTCCATTATTGGCGACCCTTCTTATAGGCGAAATACCTACATTAACTGAAAGTTCTCCAATTCTTTTCATCAATTTTCCAAGAAGTTCGTCAGGTATCCGCTGACTAGCAGAAGGCTCCTCAGCATCATCTTCTATTCCAATATATAAGCTACCACCCACAGCGTTAGCAAAAGCTACACAGTCTTTTGCTAGTTCATCAAAATCTGCGGTTTTACCCGAAATTGTTTTTAATGATTTTTTATCTAATAATTGTCCTTCTACCATTGTTTTAAATTCAATTTATCATTTTAAAATTGGTCAACAGCTTGTTGGCTAATTGCATTCTGCTTATTAATTTCTTTTATTTTAGTTACTATCATGGTTACTATCATAGTTACAATCATAGTCACTATCATGGTCACTATCATGGTCACTAATTAAAATCAAAGCGTTATATTCTTCTAACTTCCACTTCTTATAGCGTTAATTACTTTCATTTTTTAGCCGTCATTTTTTCATATAACTTAAACAAATGCTCCAACCGCTCTTCATCACTGGTAAATGGTTCATTGCGATAGCAGCTTTCTACAATTAAATCGAGAGTATGATGAGTATCCCGAAGATCTTGCGGCATTTTGTTCGGATCGTACATTTCGGCCAATGTTTTTTCGGAATGTTCTGCACGGACTAAGAGTACTTCTTCGGCTGCGGATTCTAGTTCTTGTTTCTTTGAATCGGAGATATTTGGGAATGGGAATGTGTTGTAGCATAATTGAGCTGAATAACGATAATCTGTCTTTAATCTTCCTCCTACAGTTTTTACCCAAGCCATATGCATTTTAGAAGTTAAGACTCCAAACGTCCACATTTGGGCATTATAAATAGCAAAAGCTAAGTCAGAAATAATAGTATCTTTATTTAAAAATCCGATTGGAATATACTCTCTTCGCTCAGATGAAACTTTTGGAATAAAAATAGAATTAGTTTCTTTATGGCGAATTTCAGCAAAAAGATAAGGCACGTTCGATAATTTATTTGTTGCTTCTCTTTTACTATTATTTCTAATTATAGCACATCTATCAATTCTGTCTTTTATTGGTTTTATAGAGTAAGCAAGCTCTTTTAGTTCTTCTGTTATCCATAAGCAATATCTTTCTTCTCCTCTTATAAATTCTTGAGAGCCGAATATTCTTCTTACTAAATTATTTGATTGAGGATAGTTTGTAGTCAATTCGTTTTTTTGTTCTTTATCTAAAAATAAATTTCCACCGTCATTTGCCATATTCCCAAAAGACATTAATGGTATCTTTGATATTGGTTTCGTTCGAGGGGTTATTATTACATTGCTTCCTGAAGTTAAATATGCATTTATGGATGACACCTTACAAGAAACACTGTCTTTATAAATATATTTATATGATTTGTTAATTTGTTGTAAACCAAGGATTACTACTATAACAGCAGCTTGTCCTTTAGCATTATTTGTCCATTTAAAGGATGTATGTGTAAATGATATTTCTAATCCTTGATCAAATATAATTGGCCATAAAATAGAAACTTGCTCTCCTTGACAAATAGAATTAGTGCTAACAAAAGCGTACTTTGAATCAGATCCTTTTATATACTTTGCTCCGTTATAGAACCAACAAGCGATATAATCCAGATTATTATATCCTTTTACATTGCCTATTGCAAATTCCATATCACTTTTTTGTTCTTCACTTTGTAAGCGAGCTCCCAAATAAGGCGGATTCCCCATAATATAAACTTCCTCCTCCCTACTATGCGGACAAACATCTTCCCAATCAATTCTGCACGCATTGGCACAAACTATATTTCCCGAAGGACGGAGTGGTAAAGCTTGAATCCTCACGTCGAATTCTTTGCGGAACAAACTGTTCATCTGGTGCTCGGCAAGCCAAAGGGAAAGGATGGCTGTTTCGTGACAAAAATCGTCAATCTCTATACCATAAAACTGGTATAGCTGAATATTCACAAAAGGGATTATAGCTTGTTTGGTTACTTCGCGAATACGTTTCCATATCAGAATTTCCAGTTTACGAAGCTCTTTGTATGTTATAATTAAAAAGTTACCACTTCCACAAGCCGGGTCGAATAACTTTATTTTAGAAAGACGAACCAATAAAGCATTCAGCTTCTTTTCACTATCTTTGGCAGCATTAAAAACATCATATAAATCATTAAGAAACAGCGGTCCAATAAGCTTCATAATATTTGGTACACTGGTGTAGTGCATTCCCAATTCTCCTCGCTTTTCAGGCGAAACAACAGCCTGAATCATAGAACCAAAAATATCGGGATTAATCTCCGACCAACTCAATTCGCCACATTCCAGTATAATTCGTCGGGCTTTGTAGCCCATCTGCGGAATGGCAATATGCTTTCTGAACAGTCCGCCATTTACATAAGGAAATTGTGCAATGGCCGATGGAATTCCTACCCGGAGGTCTTTATCCATTACATTAAAACAAGCAGCCAGATATGCACTCAGGTCGCTACCATCGTCTTTGGTGAATCGTTTTATTGAATCGGTAAAGATGTTTGTTTCAAAGATTCCGGTATCTTCGGCAAAGAAGCAAAACAACAGGCGAGTCATAAAGATATTCAGATTGTGCACATCTTCATCGGTCGTTATTTCATTGCAGCAGCGAATTTCATCATAGAGCTTTGCCATCTTTTCGGCAGCCTTAACATCTGCCAGATTCTCTGTTACGCCTTTATACTTTTCTACTCCTGCCAAGGGATAAAAGAACTGAAAGTCGAGCCACAGTTTAGAAAGCTTGTTCTCATAACTTTCTTTTTCTCTAGGATCGTAGGCAAGCATAAGGTTACCATCACTCACAGCAATAATGCACGGAGAGGCTTTGGCTATCTTTGTATCGGCTTTCATTTCTTCGAGCACTGATGTAAGCTGTTCTGTGGGAGCAGCTCGGTAAGCTAGTTTTTTCTTTACCAATATGCCATCGTAGTGTGCCAGATTCATCTTTCCCGAGCGAACCCTTTCAATGCTTGTATCTGTCATCCCAAAAGCTTTTAGTAACGCATAACCTACATTTTCAGTTGTAACAGGTTGTTCTTTAAATACTTTAAGTTTCTTTTCTATCTCTTTATATGATATTGTTGCCATTTTATTGTGTATGTGCCTATACTTAAACAGTTCTTAGTCCTACAAATATAAAATTTATTTAACTTTACAGCAAGTAAAAAGGATATATATTTAAGTAATCACTTTCTATATATCTTATTTAATAACTGGTTCCTTTTTTCACAAAATCATCTCCCTATCCCCCACCAAACCCACTAAAACAACTTATCACAAGCCCTTTCAGCTAGTAGCAGATAAAAAATCATCTGCTACTAAATCAAATCATCTGCTACTAAAATAAATCCTAAAAGCAATGATTCATTTTATTATTATCAATTTAGAGACAAATAAACTTGTTTCGTAAATATCAGTAATCCGGGTATGCTTATCCGTAATTTGTGTACAAAGAAGCCTATTGAGTCTTTGTACCTTTGCAGCATTAAAAAAACTGATAATACGTAATTAATAAAATGGAACTAATTAAAAATAGATCTTACGAAGGTGAACGTCCACTGTTTGCTACCCATGACTTACGTCTGGAAGAAGTAACTATTTACCCTGGAGAATCGGCACTGAAAGAATGTAAAAATATTGAAGCTGTAAATTGTGAGTTTCAGGGCAAATATCCTTTCTGGCACAACGATGGTTTTGTTATCGAGAACTGTCTGTTCAAAGAAGGTGCTCGCGCCGCACTTTGGTATTCCCGTAATCTCCGCATGACAGATACGTTGGTGGAAGCTCCTAAAATGTTTCGCGAGATAGATGGTATGGTGCTGAAAAATGTACAACTGCCTTATGCGTTAGAAACCTGCTGGTATTGCAGAAACGTAGAGTTACACAATGTACAAGTAGACAAGGGTGACTACCTTTTTACACATGGCTCTGATATACAAATTAATGGTTTTACGCTGAATGGAAATTATTCTTTCCAGTATTGCAAGAATGTGGAAATCCGGAATGCCGAAGTCTACTCCAAAGATGCTTTCTGGAACACAGAGAATGTAACGGTTTATGATTCTACCCTTACTGGTGAATATCTTGGCTGGCATTCAAAGAACCTGCGTTTGGTAAATTGTAAGATTTCGGGTACACAGCCGCTTTGCTATGCCACTGATCTGATAATGGAAAACTGCACGATGGATGATGATGCCGATCTTGCATTTGAACAGTCAAGTATAAACGCTACTATCAATAGTCCGGTTCATAGTGTAAAGAATCCTCGTAGCGGAAGTATTACTGCTAACAGTTATGGCGAAATCATTATTGACAAGAACGTTAAATCGCCTGGTGACTGTGAACTGAAACTTTGGGACAATCACACTTGTTTTGATTAATCCCGAGATGAAATACAATTTTGATGAAATAATTCCTCGCCGCGGCACCAACTCCTATAAATGGGATAGTACTGCGGATGCGGATGTTCTTCCAATGTGGGTGGCTGATATGGATTTCCGTACGGCGCCGCCTATCATAGAGGCATTGTCGCGCCGCGTGGAACATGGCATTTTTGGTTATGTAAAGGTGCCCGATACTTATTATGAGAAGATAATAGATTGGTTTAGTCGCAGGCACAACTGGCAGATATCTAAAGAGTGGATTATTTACACTACCGGAGTGGTTCCCGCAATATCCGCCATTATCAAAGCTGTAACATCTCCGGGCGATAAAGTGCTGGTACAGACGCCCGTGTACAACTGCTTCTTTTCCTCTATTCGTAATAATGGCTGTGAATTGGTAACCTGTGATTTAGTTTATGCCAATCGCACTTATACCATTGACTTCGATGATTTAGAGCGCAAAGCTGCTGATACGGCAGTAAAGGTAATGTTGCTTTGTAATCCTCACAATCCTGCCGGACGTGTATGGACACGTGAGGAATTGATGCGTATAGGCGAAATCTGTCTGAGTCACAATGTATTCGTCATTGCCGACGAAATCCATTGCGAATTCGTTTACCCGGGACATACCTATACTCCTTTTGCTTCTCTTAGCGAGGAATTGCTGCAACATTCAGCTACCTGTGTTTCGCCCAGCAAAGCCTTTAATCTGGCCGGACTTCAGATTGCAAATATCATTATTGCCAATGAAGAAATACGTTGCAAAGTTGATAAAGCCATCAATATAAATGAGGTTTGTGATGTGAATCCTTTTGGTGTAGAAGCGCTTATAGCTGCTTACAGCAAAGGAGAAGACTGGCTGAATCAGTTGAATGCCTATCTCTACGAAAACTACCTCTACATGAAGGAATTCTGTGAAAGCGACCTCCCACAATTTCCAATAACCATACTTGAAGGCACGTATCTGGTTTGGATGGATTGCTCTGCACTTCACAAGAATTCAGAAGAAATAGAACGGTTACTTTTAGAAAAAGCCAGACTGTGGCTGAATGAAGGTACCATGTACGGTGCAAACGGCGAAACCTTTATGCGGTGGAATATTGCTTGCCCTCGTTCTGTGTTGGTAGAAGGATTAAATCGTTTTAGAAAATTCACTGAGGATTTTTCTGAATAACGCCCGGAGTACAACAAAACTCCGGTTTACTTTTTAAAATATCACTAGACAAGTTTGTACATCCTTGTACAAAAGAATGCATTCTTCTGTACAAAACAATTAATTCTTTTGTACAGAAGAATGTTTTGTTTTGTACAAGATAACATAAACATCCCGCCTGAAAAATAAAATCACTCGAAAGAGATTTTAAAAAGGCTCGTTGGAGATTTGTAGAATGCTGTAAGGGTTGTGATTTCAAGTTAGTGGCAGATGATTTCTATCTGCTACTAAACTAAAATCATCTGCTACTAAAACGCATCCTGATAATCAACAACTTAGTAATTTATTAGTGGGAGATAAATGGTGATTATTTTTATCTCCCACCAGATAATATATTTATAATCAAATCATTAGTCTAAATTAGTAGCAGATAAGCAGATAATTTTTTCGAAAAAAAATCTATTGGAGTTATATAGTAATCTTGAAATACTTTTCACATAACTAAATTTAGTTCCACGTTCAATATTCATTTGGTGAAACACCAACACGTTTCTTGAACAGCAGGATAAAGAGTTGAGAATATCGAATTCCAACTCGTAAGTAATCTAATTGTAAATAACTAGAAAAAGAATTAGGTAAATTAAATAAAACTTTCTAACTTTGATTATTAAATATGAAAAATAATAATTACATCAACGACTTTTTTATAAGGCTTTTTATTGTGATAATTATTTCATCAGGATTTGGAAACTTGATTAGTCATTTTTATTACCCATTTAGAGTAATTGATTTTATTGATATCAAAGGTTCTTATGAATTGTTAAAAATAGGAGTATTTAATTTTGCAGATTTTGCCCTTGATTTTGGAATTTGTGGATTGCTAATAACTTTAATCGTAATAGCAATAAGGAGAATAATAAATTACGCCACAAAGGTTTACTCATCTGCATCTTGACATAAGAGGTAAATACATAAAAAGTCCAACAATTATTTGAATGGCGCGTCAAAAGTTGTAAATTTGCTTAAAAAAGAAAGTTGTATTAACAGACATAATAAAAAATGAAACAAATAAGTGGCACAATGAAAACTGAAATAAAAAAAATATGGATTATTATTCTAATATTCTTTAGCATCCAAGCAAATGCTCAAGATATTTTCGGGAACTGGATTAAAACGAAAGTTTCATATTCTGATGGTACCGAATTACCTGATAATTATGCTATTAAATTTCAGTATTTGCGATATACATTTGAAAAAGGCAATAAGCTATTTATGAGCTTCGCTTTTGACGATAAAGGAACTGCATTTAACTTTGAAACAAAAGCTAAAATTATAGAGATAAAAAATTCGTATGGCAATATAATAAATAGCTTTCAGATCAGTAAGATTTCAAGTAACGAACTAATCATAATTCAAAAAGGGAATAATGGATTTACCGACAATGATTGCCTTAAATATTATTTTATCAAAGAAAAAGATTATCAAAATCAGCTGCCAGTTAAAGCTTCTGACATTCTTTTAATAAATAAGAATGATACAGTCTATAAAGCGACAGAAAAAATTCATGCTAAATTTTTAGGAGATAAGTCATTTTTTGACTTTTGCTCCGAAAACACTCCAGAAAGAGATAAAGTAATGGCTACTAACTCTCTATTTTTTGCAACTTTTATTGTGCGAAAAAACGGATTAGTTGACAGTATACAGGTTTTAGAAAATATAAACAATAAATTTGAGAAGCAAATCCGTAAAGCACTGGAGAAATCTAAAAGACGTTGGATAGCTGGAGAACTTAATGGAAATAAAGTAGATGTTCAAATGACAATTTCATTTAAGTTCATTTCTTCCAGCAGCTTTCTACCTAAGTATAATTATTTACAAAAAGGAAAAATTGCTATGACTAATTTAGATTTCACAAGAGCACTTACATATTTTGATTTAGCTTTGGAAAAAGTTCCGAGTGATTATGAAAGTCTCTACTATAAAGCAATTTGTGAAATGAACTTAGGCAACAAAAATGCCGCATGTGAAGATTTAGAGAAAGTGAAGACTTTGGGAATGATGCAGGTGGATGAATTAATTGAGAAAAATTGCAAATAAATTACGGAGTTAATATACGCCTATAGATAATTGGTGGCGATTGTGTATTTAGCAGGTTTTGCTTATGCGTACACTTTGTCGTTCCGCGACAGCGAACGCTCCAGCGAATCTTCAAAGCCCACAACCCAGATCGTTAGTCAGAATTAAAAAAGAAAGACAAACTCAATGAAAATAAAACTTATAACCATATTATTGATTGTATTTTACTTGATTTCTTGTAAGACTGAGAAAGAAGAAAAATTCAAGAAATCAATATGTGGTGAATGGATTTTTGTGAAAGTGGGTACAGATAATGAAGCAAGAAACGCAGAAAAGAAAGAAGAAAGAAAAACAATTGAACTTCCTCTCCCTCCTTCAATTTCTGAGAACCTAAATTTCAGAAAGGGATATATATTTTATAGTAATAATTCCTGTGAAGATAAACGTGGTTACTTTAAACAAATTGACGGAAAGAGTCGAGAAGATAAAAAGATACTTTTTCTTGGTAATGACACAAAATATAAAGTGGAAGATGATAGCTTAAAAATATTTGATTTAGCTGACAGCACTTGGAAAGGAATCAAAATCCGGAGTATTACATCTGACACCTTAACTTTAGAAGTAGATGATACTGTATTTTTCAAATATGCAAAGACTCACTATAGAATTGACAAAGCCCAGACTTTCGATATGATTTTAGTTTCTTCTTCAGCATGTAACGGAACTTGTCCTATTAGCAACACAAGTATTGACAAATATGGTAATTTTATTTTCTATGGACAAGGTTATAACACTAAGACAGGCTTATTTATATCTAAAATTAATCAAGATTATTACCATAGAATTGAATTGAATTTCAAAAAAGCAAATATTGACAAATTAGATAACAATTATTCTGCTAATTGGACAGATGATCAAACAATTACAGTAACATTCATTAAAGACAATAAAATATATAAGACTATCAGTGATTACGGACATAAAGCACCTAGAGAACTTTATTGGGCTTATACTCCAGTTAATTTCTTATATCAAAAATTAGATTTGAAGCCATTTAAGGTCAACACGAAAGAACCTCTTTCAATTAGTCCTGCTTGCTTTGAAAACAAAGGGCTAATATGTGAGTTAGAAAGGTCAGAAAGGTTTTATTTGTCCATCGAACTTTATAGAAGCAAGGAAGTTAAACATGTTTTCGAGAAGAAATACATTTTAAGATACTGGGATGAGAAGGACAACCAGAAAGAAATAATAACTGACGGAAGGTATTATCAGTTTAGGGAGAAAAACAAAGCTATAACGTTAGATTTAGGATACAACTTTTTAGATAGAAATAATTTGCATCCTAAATTTAGACAGAAAAACAAATACGATTAAAAAACTAGTGCTAATGTGTCTATGGACAGTTAGCAGCTTATGTGCTTTTAGCAGGCTCTGCTCCCGCATTCACTTTGTTATTCCGCGACAGCGAACGCTTCTACAAACCATCAAAGCCCATAGCCTCAGTCGTTAGATAGCATTTAAAAATAAAAAAAACCATGACAGAAGACAATTTAATCTTGCTTTGTTGCTATGCTATTTACGCTTTAACACTTCTTATTTTGATTTTAAGAAGTAAAGAGAGACTAAAAACATGTATCATTAACCTAACTGTTTTAGGATTATATAGTGGATTCTTTTTCTACAATCTAGTATTTAATAGTGCTGGAGGTTCAAGTCTTGTTTGGTTCGTATATTTAATGTTTGCTATTGGATTGCATTGGTTCATTAGTTTAATAGGAATTGTTTAGACTTTCATAAATAAAAGATAGACATCAAATGAATAAATTAATAGAACTATATAAAACAAATAAATTAGATTTTTGGATTGCATTAATATATAATGGAATTGGAACTCTAACGATTTGTTCAGTTTATCCAGAAGACAGATTTAATGGGGAGTGGGTATTACCATTTTCTCTAATTACTATACCGATCAATTTCTTCAGTTTTATATATAGATTTGCAGAATCCGGCCCTTTATATCCCGTATTTATTATTCAGTTTATTATGCTTATTCTAACTTTTTTGCTTCTAATATTACGTAATAAGTAAAAGACAGGAAGATAAAAAATATATAACCAACTCATACCTGTGGATTCTTGACAATTTATTCAAAACTATAATTATCAAGAGAAATAAAAAGAGCAAGATAAGTAAAACAGAAAACCGGGAATTGAATTACCTTTGCTATTTCACTGAAAAACAAAGATATGAGCGTTAAAGAGCAAAGCAAACAGGAATATATTGCAAGGATTAATAAGGTAATGGATTACATCGACAACCATATAAACGAACCTTTATCCTTAGGAACGGTAGCGGGCGTGGCCAATCTGTCTCCATATCATTTCCATCGGATATTTACATTATTTACAAGCGAGAGTTTATCAGCTTTCATTCAACGAATCAGAATAGAAAAAGCAGCTTCTTTAATCAGGGAATACAAAGATGTTCCTATCAGTGAGATTGCCTATAACTGCGGATTCAGCAGTGTGTCAATCTTTAGCAGAACTTTCAGAAAGTACTTCAATACATCGGCTACGGATTTCAGGAGCAGAGAAAAAGCTTTCCTTGCCATCAATGGTTCTTATTATAGCAAGGATGGTAAAGTGTTCAGCAAGAATAATCAACAACATCACAGCATTGATTTGCAACTTTGCAACATCAATTTAAAACAATTAATTATTATGAACACAAAGATTGAAATTAAAGAAATGCCGGAGATGAAAGTTATTTATTGTCGTCACAAAGGTGCTTTCAAAGACATCTGCAAAGCGTATGACAAATTAATGAAATGGGCAGGTCCAAGAGGGTTGCTAAATTTTCCGGAAACTAAATCACTGACCGTTTACCATGACGATCCTTCAATTACCGAGATTGAGAATGTACGTCAGGATGCTTGTATCACCGTTAATGAAGATATTAAAGTAGACGGAGAGATTGGTAAAATGATTGTTGAAGGGGGAAAATACGCTGTAGGACATTTTGAAATTACTGTAACTGAATTCGAACAAGCCTGGAATACGATGTGTTTGTGGTTTACAGAAAATGGATACCAACCTGGAAATGGCAGTACTTATGAGTTATATTACAATGACCATAACGAGCATCCGGAAAAGAAATTTATTCTGGATATCTGTATTCCGGTAAGACCGCTTTAAGTAAAAGTAAACGGAGGGGGAAAGATAATTTCCCTTTCCGTTATTGTGTATTAATCACCACTTCTCTCCTATTAGGAAAATACAAAAATGCATATTGTAGCCATTATTGTATGCTTAGTCCTAACTCTTCTGCTCTTTTCAATGCATCTGTGTTCTGAATATCACTTTTTGCATTTATACCGGGAACTGTAATGATGCCGGAATCACTCCAATTCATATGGTTAGCTATCTGTTTGTAAGTTGCTTTTATTGCATCAAAACCGTCCTCATTTGGAGCACCGGAACAAACTAACAGTGCGCTGCTTTGTATTTTTAGTTTCCGCTTGCCAATTAGAAAAGCGAAGAATTTATCGATAGCAGCTTTTAATTGCATGGGGAATGTAAACCAATATAAGGGTGTGGCAAAAACAATCATATCAGCTTCCTCCACCATTGGGGCAAGTTCGTTGAAATCATCATTGAATGAGCACGCTACACCTTTACTGTAGCAGCTCATACAGTCAACGCAACCTTTAATATTTTTATTTGCTGTAGCAAATTTAACAGCAGTATGTCCTGCTTTTTGAGCTCCGGAAATAAATGCATCTGCCAATTGATCACTATTGCCTCCTTTGCGGGGGCTACCAGTAAGTACCAAAATATTTTTAGACATATTATTATTTGTTTAATAGTTTAATTAATCTTCTTTCGTATTTGCAACATTCATGTCACCCAGCCACTTTCCTCCAAAACCTATATTAGTAAGATCGTTTTCGTAAATCAATACTGTAAAAGGTGCTACAGGCATATTCATAATGCGGGCTGCTTCGTTTGTTAATGTGATGGTTAACTCTTTCTTTTGTTCGTTGCTTAGTTTTGAGGCTTGAATAGTTATTACAGGCATATTAAAATCTCCTATTTATTAAATTTGAATTTCGTTCTTTTCTTAAATGTTTCTTTACGGATACAAAAGTACTGCTGAGAAAGCATTGATATTTATACTAATTACTGATTGTTTTACCATAATTACTTATTATGCATGGACTTATATGAATTACATTATTTTTGTAGTCAGAATTAAGCCAAAACAATATGGAAGAAATAACAAAACTGAAAAGCATTTCTCAGTATAATGAGATGATGGGTCAGGAAACCTTACATCCTTTAGTGAGTGTTATCGATTATTCAAAAGTAAAACCGATAAAGCACATCCGTAAATGCATGGAGTTTTATAGTGTGGTTCTAAAAGATACCAAATGTGGCGACATAAGATATGGACGCAATTATTATGATTACAGAGAAGGAACGTTAGTGTTTACCGCACCCGGCCAGATTATGGATATTGATAATAAAGGAGAATATATTCAGCCCATGGGGTGGGAATTGGTATTCCATCCCGATTTAATTCGTGGTACTTCGCTTGGACATAAAATGAAAAGCTATACATTTTTCTCTTATGAAGTGTTTGAAGCCTTACATCTTTCAGCCAGTGAGCAACAAACTATCATTGACTGCTTTAACAAAATTAATATAGAATTGAAGCATACAATTGATAAGCATAGCAAAACATTGATAGTAACAAACATTGAATTACTGCTCAATTATTGCACACGTTTTTATGACCGGCAGTTTATTACCCGTGAGAATGCAAACAAAGATGTTCTGATAAAGTTTGAGAACCTCCTTAATAGTTATTTTGAATCAGATAAACCTCAGACAATTGGATTTCCCTCAGTGAAATATTGTGCAGAAGGATTACATTTGTCGGCCAACTATCTTGGAGATTTAATAAAAAAAGAGACAGGTAAGTCCGCCCAGGAGCATATACAGCTAAAGTTGATTGATATGGCTAAGGAAAAGCTTTTTGACCGGACCAAATCAATAAGTGATATTGCTTATGAGTTAGGGTTCAAGTATCAACAACATTTCAGCCGTATGTTTAAGAAGGAAACCGGCTATACACCTAATGAATACAGAATTCTGAATTAAAACCTAAAGAATTATATATTATACCTAACGCCTTACATGTTGAGTTGTATCACAAAACCGATTTAATTCCATTCGACAAATTAACGATATTTTTTAGCAAGAACTTATAACGGAACATCAAGCATAATTATTGGACATATTTGGTTGTTTTTGCAATAGGTGTAATAAATTTCAATTATTACACCTATCTTTTTATCTAAAGCTCATTGGTCAGGAAAAGCTACACGTAAAGAGACAAGACTATACGTTCTGACAAGAGATATTAGAACCGAATACAAAGACAATTATTAATGCTGCACCCTATATTCATTTGGCGAAACACCAACACGTTTCTTAAACAGCCGGCTGAAGTGCTGAGGGTATTTGAATCCCAGTTCATAGGCTATCTCACTAACAGATTTGCTTGTGTCATACACTAACTCTTTAGCTATATTAATCAATTTCAGTTGTATATGTTCCAAAGCTGATTTGCCGGTTTCTTTTTTAATCAAATCACCCAAATAGTTTGATGAAAGATTAAGCTTATCAGCACAATATCCCACTGTAGGCAAACCAATATTCTGTGGCTTGTCCGACGTAAAATAATCTTCAAGCAGATTTTCAAACCGTACCAAGACATCTTTATTTATATGTTCGCGGGTAATAAACTGGCGGTCATAAAAGCGCTCGCAATAATTAAGAAGCAACTCTATGTTCGATGCAATCAATGTTTTGCTGTGTTTATCAATTGAATGATTCAGTTCCAGTTCTATCTTATGCATGCAGTCTATTACAACAACTCTTTCCTGCTCTGACAGGTGAAGGGCTTCGTTAGCTTCATAGGAAAAGAATGAATAGTTTTTGATATTACGCCCAAGCGAGGTGCCACGAATCAAGTCCGGATGAAACAACAACGCCCAGCCTTTCGGTTGAAAGTACTCTCCGTTATCTTCAACACCAAGAACCTGCCCCGGTGCAATGCATACCAATGTTCCCTCCTGATAATCATAATAGTTGCGTCCATATATCAAATCTCCACATTTCACCTGCTTCAGATAGATGGCATAAAAGCCAAAGCTATGACGCATATGTGACATTCTTTTAGACTTGGACATATCGATAACACTAACCAAAGGATGCAACGTTTCCAACCCCATTATAGAATTGTAATCGCAAATATTATCTATTCTTGGAATCTCATTCATAAGTTTTTATATTAGTTTGCAAGACAAAAGTAGAACTTTTTTTGTTATTTAATTCATCAGGCAACCCGTATCTGTAATAATGGTATGTATATCAGTAATATGTATAACATTCACCCCGAAAATACGGCATAATTTTGCATCATCAAAATAATTATATATTAGAAAATGGAAAATTTTAGTTTTACTTACCTACGACAGTTTACTTCGGTTTTTCTTAAACAGTAAAAGTGGTATGCATACCTGTAATATGTATAACAATCAACCTGCAATTTACCCCTAAATTTGCAACGTGATTATTTCGACGCAGAAATAAAACTATTTTTTCAAATTTAAAACATAAATATATGAAACAGCGTAAATTAGGTACTCAAGGATTAGAAGTATCTGCACTAGGATTAGGGTGCATGGGCTTAAGTTTTGGTTATGGCCCTGCTACAGATAAGCAAGAGGCTATTAAATTAATTAGAAGAGCTTACGAATTAGGTGTTACATTTTTTGATACCGCCGAAATATATGGCCCTTTTACCAATGAAGAAGTTGTTGGCGAAGCGATTGCTCCATTTAGAAACGAAATTGTAGTTGCTACCAAATTTGGTTTTAACTTTAAGAATGGTCAGTCGGTTGGGCTAAACAGTAAACCAGAGTACATCCGTCAGGCTGTAGAAGGTTCTTTAAAAAGATTAAATGTAGAAGCCATAGATTTGCTATATCAACATCGAATTGACCCGAATGTTCCTATTGAAGATGTTGCGGGTACAGTTAAAGATTTAATTCAGGAAGGAAAAGTAAAATACTTTGGTATGTCTGAAGCTGGAGTTACCAATATTCGCAAAGCTCATGCTATTCAGCCGGTGTCAGCCTTACAAAGCGAATACTCTATGTGGTGGCGGGAGCCTGAAACAAAAACTTTTGCTACTCTTGAGGAACTAGGTATTGGCTTTGTGCCTTTCAGTCCTCTTGGCAAAGGATTTTTAACAGGAAAAATTGATGTAAATACAGAATTCGATACCAAAGACTTTCGCAATGGTATACCTCGCTTCGATGCTGAAAACCGAAAAGCGAATCAAGCTTTGGTTGAGTTGATTACCCAAATTGCTCAGAAAAAAGAGGCAACACCTGCACAAGTTGCCTTAGCATGGATTCACGCTCAAAAAGAATGGATTGTACCAATTCCAGGAACAACAAAAATACACCGACTTGAAGAAAATGTAGGAGCAGCAAATCTTGAATTAAATAAGGATGATTTAACTCAGATTGAAACTGCATTAGCAAAAATAGATATTCTTGGACATCGATATCCTGAAAGCAGTCAAAAAATGGTTGATAATGATTAGTATAATTTAAAAAGTAAACTTATGAAATATCTATTTTTAAGCATAGCATTGAGCATTTTATCTGTATTTCAAGTTAATGCTCAGGAAAAAAGAATCCCAGCCAAAGGTCTTGCTGTTTTTTCAAACGATTGGCAATTTAAACCTTATGAGTTTACGCGTCATGCCCTTGGAGATGATGATATTCTCATTGAAACGATGTACGCCAGTATATGCCATAGCGATTTACACCACTCTCACCAAGATTGGGGGAATGAAATATATCCAATGGTTCCAGGACATGAAATTGTAGGAAAAGTAACCAGAGTAGGTAAGAATGTGACCAAATTCAAAGTTGGCGATTATGCCGGTGTTGGTTGTATGGTAAACTCCTGTGGTGAATGCGATTATTGTAAAGCTGGTTTAGAACAATATTGTAAAAAAGTAGTTATGACCTATCATGCTCATGACCCATTTCATAATAATGAAATTACGCAAGGTGGATACTCAAATAATATTGTTGTAAAAGACAGGTTTGCAGTTAAAGTTCCTCAAAATGCGGATATGAAAAAAGTAGCTCCTTTATTATGTGCCGGAATTACGACCTATTCACCACTAATGCAATCTGATGTTAAAAAAGGAGACAATGTGGCTATTGCAGGATTTGGTGGGCTTGGTCATATGGCCGTGCAATATGCTGTAAAATTAGGCGCAAAAGTTACCGTATTTGATATTACGGAAGACAAGCGTGCAGATGCCTTACGAATGGGTGCTGTGAAATATGTAAACGTCAATAATAAAGAAGAATTAAAAGGAATGGACGATTCTTTTGATTTTGTGTTAAGCACTATTCCTGCAATGTATGATCCATCCATGTATCTTAGAATGACCAAATACAATGGTAATTTTGCCATTGTTGGATTACCGGCATTCAATAATCAACCTACACTTAAAGTAATGGATTTTGTGTTCCTTGCAGGCAGAAATGTGTATGGTTCTCAAATTGGTGGCATGAAAGAAACACAGGAAATGCTCGATTATTCGGTAGCACACAATATCTATCCCGAAGTGGAAATTATCAAAGCCGACGGAGATGCTGTAACTGAAGCTTATAAAAACGTATTGGCAGGAAAAGTAAAATTCAGATATGTTATTGATATGAGCACTTTGAAGTAATTCATATAATTATGAAACAAAAATGAAGAACTTAGTAACAATTTTAATGGTTGCTGTAATTTTATTCTTCAACCAAAACAATCAATTAAATGCACAAAATATGAAAGAAGAAATTCCTAAAATAAGTAACTTCCCAGTGGGAGACAAACTTCCCGAAATGTTTTCTAAATACTTTATCGGGCAGGCTTATCTGGCCCCGTTAACTAAAAATAAAGATTTAAATTGTCCTATATATAATGTAACCTTTGAACCGGGCTGCCGGAACAATTGGCATAGCCATACTGGTGGTCAGATCCTTGTTGTGGTAGGTGGAAAAGGATATTATCAGGCTAAAGGTGAACCGGCACGTTTGCTTTTACCGGGTGATGTGGTTGAAATTCCTGCAAATGTGGTTCACTGGCATGGAGCTGCTCCAGATAGTTGGTTCTCGCATCTGGCAATTGAAACAAATCCTCAGTATAACCAAAATACCTGGTTAGAGGCTGTGGATGACGAGCAGTATAAAAAAGCGACTACCGCTTCAGGCAGTAAGGAGATCAACCTGACTAATGCAGCTATTAAAAATCATGAAGAATTATGGCCCGGATACCAATCAAAAGCTAAACAAACCGACCCGGAATTGATTGAGATATTCGATAATTTTGCTTTTGATGAAGTAATCAAATATGGCAATCTGGATACCAAAACCAGAGTGATGATGATTATGGGTTCCACCATTGCTCAGGGTGCACTTACGGAATATAAAATGTTTGTAAATGGAGCTCTCAATGTTGGTGTTACACCTGTTGAAATTAAGGAAATATTGTATCAATCGGTTGCTTATGTTGGAGTGGCCAAAGTGATAGATTTTATTTATGCTGCCAACGAAATACTAAAGGAAAGGGGAATTGAATTACCGGTAAAAGGACAATCGACCACCACACCAGAAACTCGTATGGAAAAAGGATTGGTTCTTCAAAAAGATATTTTTGGAGATGTAATTGATAAAATGTACGAGCAGTCACCAAAGAATCAGCTGCATATACAAAAGTACTTGTCGGCAAATTGCTTCGGCGATTATCAAACTCGTACCGGTTTAGATGCAAAAGCCAGAGAACTATTAACCTTCTCCATGCTCATCAGCATGGGTGGTACTGAATCACAGGTTAAAGGACACATTCTTGGTAATGTAAAAGTGGGCAATAACAAAGAGACCTTGCTAAGTGTAACCACACAACTTTTACCCTATATTGGATATCCTCGCACGCTGAATGCATTGAAATGCTTAAACGAAGTTATACCTGAATAAACAAATTGTTCTTCAGGTTATTTCGTCTAAAAAAATAAAAGTAGAGAGAAGCTGTCTTTTATGAGGCAGCTTCTTTTAATAAAGTTCATTCATGAAACGTATTATGTATATCTCATTTACATCATTATTCTTTTTATCGCTGTTATCATATATCGTCCTTGGCAGAACAAATTTTGGAAAACTACCCAAAGGGGAGAGATTGGAAAGAATCAAACAATCTCCTAATTATAAGGATGGTGAATTTCAAAATCAGTCACCAACGCCAACTTTGACCGGAGAAGATAACCAGATTACGGCTATATACAAATTTCTTTTCGGTAAGAAAGAGCGTGTCACTCCTACCGATTTAATTCCTGTTATTAAAACAAATCTCACCGGTCTGGATCCTCACAAAGATGTACTGGTGTGGTTGGGACATTCATCTTATTTTATTCAAATTGATGGAAAAAGGATTCTGGTAGATCCGGTTCTGAATGATCATGCCTCTCCTTTTTCATGGATGATTAAAGCTTTTAAAGGTTCTGATGCTTACAAAGCGGAAAACATTCCGGATATCGATTATCTTTTTATCACTCATGATCACTGGGATCATTTGGATTATGAAACTGTGATGAAGATTAAACCACGGGTTAAAAAAGTAATCTGCGGACTGGGAGTTGGATCTTATTTTGAATATTGGGGTTATAATCCCGCTTCGATTACCGAACTGGATTGGTACGAGCATACTGATTTAGATAAGAGCTGGATGGCTACCGCCACTCCTGCACGTCATTTCTCGGGACGCGGATTAAAGAGAAATAAAACCCTTTGGGCTTCTTTCCTGCTTCAAACTCCATCTATGAAAATATTTATCGGAGGTGATGGCGGATACGACAAACATTTTAAAGAGATAGGAAATAAATTTGGGCCCATAGATTTGGCAATACTGGAACAAGGTCAATATGACCAGCGATGGAAATACATTCATTTACTACCCGAACAGGTTTTTCAAGCCGCACTTGATTTAAAAACAAAAAGTTTATTACCTGTCCACAATTCAAAGTTTGCTTTGGCAGCACACCAATGGGATGAACCACTGAATAAACTGGTAAAGGATGCCAAACACTACAATATTAGGGCTCTGACCCCTATGATTGGCGAACCGGTAAATCTAAAAGATACAACTCAGCAGTTTTCTCAATGGTGGAAAAAGATTAAATAAAGGAACGTTCTGAGACAGACGTAAAAAGGTAAAAAGATAAAACAAGGAGAGTTAAAATTGGAACAAATATCACTAACAACAAAGTTTTTTTCGAATAGGGATTTATTCAAACTATTTCTGCCACTTATCATAGAACAGTTCTTAGAATACCTGGTTGGATTAGCCGACTCAATTATGGTAGCATTTGTAGGCGAATCAGCCGTTTCGGGGGTTTCTTTGGTAGATTTCGTCATGGCATTGCTCATTAGTCTGTTTGCAGCATTATCAACCGGTGGTGCAGTTATTGCCGGACAATATCTCGGCAAGAAAGAGACAGAAAAATCAAGAGAGGCAGCCAATCAGCTCGTATGGTTTGCCGGGATAGCATCGGTTATAATCATGTTCTTTATCTACTTTGCAAAACCATTTATATTAAATGGCTTGTTCGGAAACATTTCAGATGATGTTCGCAGGGATGCAAATACATATCTGATGATTACAGCATTATCCATCCCGTTTCTTGCACTTTACAATGCAGGAGCTGCAATTTTCCGGACAATGGGTAATTCTAAGTTGCCAATGAAGGTGATGCTGATAATGAATATTGTACATGCAGTAGGAAATGCGGTACTTATCTACGGTCTTCACTATGGAGTTGAGGGGGTTGCAATACCTACACTTATATCGCGTATTGCTGCAGCGGTTATCATCATTGCAATGTTATTAAATAAAAAGCAATCATTGCACTTAAAGCGTAGCTTAAAACATAAGTTCAACTGGCCGGTACTAAAAAGGATTCTGGGTATCGGCGTTCCATACGGACTGGAAAATGGTTTGTTTTATTTTGGACGAATTGTGGTACTCAGTTTGGTTGCCACTTTTGGAACAGCAGCAATTGCTGCAAATGCTGTGTCGGGTACTATTGTTATGTTTCAGGTTTTACCAGGCATAGCAATTGGTCTGGGTCTGACTGTTGTTATCTCACGATGCATCGGTGCCGGAGATTATGTTCAGGCTAAATACTACACAAAAAAGATTATGCGAATTGTATATGTAACTCAAGTCGTTAGCTGTGTAGTAGTACTTGCTTTGCTCCCACTCATATTGAAAGTATACGGATTATCTGATACGGCAACATTTCTGACGAAAAAGATTGTTTGGTATCATGGCATATTTATGATATTTATCTGGCCGTTGGCTTACACATTGCCAGTAACATTTCGCGCATCAGGAGATGCCAAATTTCCAATGGCTGTTGGTAGCTTATCCATGTTATTTTGTCGTATAGCATTGGCTTATCTGTTTGGCATCTATTTTCATATGGGAATGTTTGGTACCTGGGTGGCTATGTTTATTGACTGGATAGCCAAAGCTGCTATATTTATATACAGATATGTAAGTGGAAAATGGATGCAGTTTAAAACAATATAAAGATATCAAAGATAATAATTCAAGAAATAGAATAAAGAGGAAATAACAATGAAAAAATCAATTAAATTAACAATAGACGGAAAAGAATATACAGCAACACTAAACGATAACCGCACTGTAGAAGATATATTAGATATGCTGCCTCTGGAGTTAACACTACAAAGATATGCGGGTCATGAGTATTACAGTTCTCTTCCCAAAAAACCTTCAATAAAAGGAGTTCCTATGACTTCAGATGCACACGCAGGCGGCATTTACTACTATGATGGCTGGAGTGCCTTTACTGTTCTTTTTGGTGATGCACACATTGACCCTTTTAAAGTTGTGCATATTGGAGATGTGAATGAAGATATTATCTCTCCATTATCCGTGGCAGGTGCTACAGTAGAAGCCAGAATAGAGATCAACATCTGATTAAAGAATCGATGGTTCAATAACTCAATAACTAATAAAGAAAAAACGATTAAACGAATCTATTCAGCTGTTTGTTATGATATAAAGTTTTTATTAGCTAAATGTCTTAATATAGAAGTTTGCCATAATTTATATAGTTAGAAAATATGGATAAGAATCGCTTAGAAGCCTTCTCTGATGGAGTTATGTCTATTATTATCACCATTATGGTCTTGGAGTTTAAAATGCCCAAAAGTACCAGTTGGGAATCATTATGGCAAATTTGGCCCGTCTTTGTCAGCTATGCACTTAGTTTCTTTTTTGTAGGTCTTAATTGGAGCAGTCATCACCATTTATTTCATTTGGCAAGCAAGGTAAACAATAAAATACTTTGGGCTAATTTGCTTGGTTTGTTTTGTTTGTCATTTACACCATTCGCTACAGCATGGATGGGAGAAAATGCCTTCAAAAGCGCAACCGTTACATTTTATGCCATAATACTGACACTTAGCGTTATCTCTTATTTGATTTTAGTGCATCAATTGCGCTCTTTGCATGGATACGATTCTAAATTTTCGAAAGCTTTTAAAGGTTATTTCAAAATTTATTTAACCATTGCTCTCAATTTATTAGCAGCTTTGATTGCATTTATTGGCTTACCTAAAATTGCTTTTATTTTATTGTTTTTGATTTCTTTAATGTGGTTTATTCCCAATCATAGGTTTGAGAGCCATCACACAGCAAATTCATAAAGTACATTCTTTATACCAGATAACAGCCATTCAAACTTATATCAGTAATTATGGTATGTATATCAGTAATTTGTATAACAATCACATAAGAAATTCAGGATAAATTTGCATCATGAATAAAAATCTGGAAAAGAGAAAATTATAAAGCTAAAAATAAATAGGATTATGAATACAGAGAATAAAAACATTTTAATTGCATATTATTCACGATCAGGCAATAATTATGTTGGAGGATCAATTACCCACCTGCCTGTTGGTAACACGGAAGTGATAGCCAAAATGATTCAGGAAATGGCTGGTGGTGATCTTTTTAAGATAGAGACAGTAGATTCTTATCCTGAAGATTATACTCAGGCTACGGAGGTTGCACAAAGTGAACTAAACATGGGTGCCAGACCTGAGCTATCAACCCACGTTGAAAATATAGATAAATATGATATTATATTTATTGGATATCCTAACTGGTGGGGAACAATGCCTATGTCGGTTTTCACTTTCTTTGAAGAATATGACTTATCAGGAAAAGTTATTATTCCATTTTGCACTCACGAGGGTAGTGGATTATCAAGAAGCGTAAAAGACATTGAAAAACTTAATCCGGATTCAGAAGTATTTCAAGCATTAGCTATACGAGGAGGAAGTGTAAAATCTCCATCTTCTAGAAAAAGCGTGGAAACATGGTTAAAGGATAATGGTGTTTTATAAACCAACTATAAAGAAAATTATGCAAAAAGTAGTATTAAATAATGGTGTAGAAATGCCCATACTAGGATTTGGTGTTTATCAGGTAACTGATGCAGAAGAATGTGAAAGAAGTGTTTATGATGCTATAGTTGCCGGTTATCGGTCAATTGATACTGCTGCAGCTTATGGAAATGAAGACGCAGTTGGCAAAGCAATCAAAAGAAGTGGTGTGGCAAGAGAAGAGTTGTTTATCACTACAAAGCTTTGGATTCAGGATGCCGGTTACGAAAATACCAAAAAAGCTTTTGAGAAGTCATTAAACAATTTACAGTTAGATTATCTGGATCTGTATTTGATTCACCAACCCATTGGAGACGTTTATGGTTCCTGGCGAGCTATGGAGGAACTTTATCATGAAGGTAAAATCAAAGCAATAGGTGTCAGCAACTTCCAGCCAGATCGTTTAATGGACTTGATGCTTCATAATGAAGTGGCTCCTGCTGTAAATCAAATTGAGACACATCCTTTCTGTCAGCAAATAGAAACAGCTAAATTCTTAAAAGAGAATAATGTTCAGATTGAATCATGGGGACCGTTTGCTGAAGGCAGAAATAATATCTTCAAAAATGAATTACTGATTTCGATTGCAAAGAAATACGAAAAGAGTGTTGCACAGATAATTCTGCGCTGGTTAACACAAAGAGGAATTGTTGTTATCCCAAAATCTACCCACAAAGAGAGAATTATCGAAAACTTCAATATTTTCGACTTTGAACTAGCTCAGGAAGATATGGATGCTATTGTAGCACTTGATATGAAGAGTAGTAGTTTCTTAGATCATCGTGATCCGGAAATTGTGAAATGGTTAAGTAACGCAAGATTTTAAGCAAAGTAAAAATCAAACAAAAAAATAAATTAAATAATTAATCAAAATGAAAGATTTCACATTTTACAATCCTACCCGAATAGAATTCGGTACAGGAAAAGAAAAAAATATAGGGAACTACATTAGTGAATATGGTGTATCAAAAGTATTAATCGTTTATGGTTCAGAACGAATAAAGAAAAGCGGTTTATTTGATACTATTGCAAAATCTCTGACCGATAACGGAATTAATTTTGAAGAGTTAGGTGGCGTGCAAAGTAATCCACTGTTAAGCAAGGTGTATGAAGGCATTGAATTGGCCAAGGTTAAAGGTCTTGAAGCTGTACTGGCTGTTGGTGGTGGTTCTGTACTGGATTCATCAAAATCTATTGCAGCAGGAGCCGCATACGAAGGAGATGTTTGGGATTTCTTTACCTATAAAGCTGTTCCCAACAAGGCTTTGAAGATTTTCGACATTATGACACTTGCGGCAACTGGTAGCGAGATGAACAATTATGCAGTAGTAACCAAAGACGAGACTAAAGAAAAGTTTAGTCTGGCTGGTGCGGCTACTTTCCCTACTGTTTCGGTAATAAACCCCGAACTGCAAACTACTGTTACCAAAGAATATCTGGTTTATTCGGCAGCTGATATTTTTGCACATAGTTTAGATATGTACTTATCAGCCACCTATTTGCCCGAATTCATTGCCGGATACGTTGAAAATATCCTGAAAACAGTAATGAGAGCCACTGAAATTCTACTTGCAGATGCAGATAACCTTGAGGCAAGAGGCGAATTTGCCTGGGCGGCCACACAAGCTTTGAACTTCACCACTTTTTGTGGCATAGAAAACAACCGGTTCGACACACATTTTATAGAACATACATTGTCGGCTGAGTATAATATTGCCCACGGAGCAGGTTTGTCAATCATAGTTCCTGCATGGATGAAATGGCAAAAGAGCTTGCTTCCGGAACGTTTCGAACGTTTTGCTAAAAACATGTTCAATGTTGAAGGAGCCGATGCAGGTATAGAAGCATTAAAACAATGGTATGTAAAAATAGGAACACCGGTAACATTAAAAGAAGGGAATATTCCGGAAGAAGACATTCCTGTATTGGTTGAAAAACTATCTGTTGTTGCCAGTATGTGGGGCGCAAAAGATTTTTATACCAAAGAGATGATTAGAACAGTACTGGAAAATGCAAAATAATGGTAAGTAAATCTGAGATTAACATGACCATTTTTGACAGACTGAGAGCAGGTGAAACAGTTCCGTTTAATGACCCTAACTATTCCCAAATATTTGAAGCTGCTTCTCGTACCGCAAATTTATTGACAGAGCTAAACGTCTCTGTCAATAATGAGCGCGTTCGTGAACTTTGGAATGAAATATCCGGTGCTCAAATGGGTTCAGGCAGTACAATTCTTGTGCCATTCTATATCAATATCGGGCAATTTACCCGTATTGGCAAAAATGTCTTTATTAATCATGCCTGCTCGTTTCTTGATATGGGAGGGATAACCATCGAAGATGATGTATTAATTGGTCCTAAAGTAAACCTGATAACTGAAGGACATCCATTAAATCCTGCAGAACGAAAAGCTCTTACGGTGAAACCGATTGTAATAAAGCGCAATGCATGGATTGGAGCCGCAGTTACTATCTTGCCTGGTGTTACTGTTGGCGAGAATTCAGTAGTTGCAGCCGGTGCAGTAGTAACGAAAGATGTACCTGCTAATACTGTTGTGGCGGGTGTACCGGCTAAAGTCATTAAAACTATTGGTTAGAAACTATCTATAATGAAACAAACAACTCTTGCTGCCATCTTTTTATTTATTTCAATGATAAATATGAATGCCCAGGAAACTGCAAAAATTAAAATCACAGCAGGTTCTGCTTCGTTTGTTGCCACAACATACGATAATGCAACAGCAAAAGCGTTTATCGCATTGCTACCTATAACCATCAGTATGAATGAGTTAAATGGAAACGAAAAATACCATTCTCTCTCAGACAACCTGCCTTCTTCCCCGCTTTATCCGCAAACCATACATGCCGGAGATTTAATGCTTTACGGGCAAAGCTACATTGTACTTTTTTATGAAACATTTACCACTTCGTATAGCTACACCCCTATTGGGTATATTGATAACCCAACAGGGCTTAAAACCGCACTTGGGTCAAATAATCCGACTGTAACGTTTGAAATATTGAACAATACTACCGGAATTGAGTCTGTAGAACAAAACAGTATAGAGTTTAAGATTTCAAATGATGGGTTATTACAATATACAGGCTATGCTAAGAAAATCTCATTAATAGATATAAATGGGAAAATAGTATCAAGTACCTCATCCAATATTCTTAATATAAATAGCTTTCCAAAAGGAGTTTATATTCTGAAAGTAGAAGGGAAGAATCAAACGAGAACAATTAAAATTAAAATCTAACAATTCATAAACAGTTTGTCATGAAAAAAATAACAGTTATAGCCATGATATCCATTCTTACTATCGGACAAGCTTTTGCACAAGCAAAGCATCATAAAATAACAGAAGAAATGGAACAGGTAAATCCGATGGGATATACGACATTTAAGGTAAGCAAAAATATAAAAATGTATAAGGTTACTTTCAGGAATCAATACAATATGAAAGTTGCCGGGCACCTCTTCATGTCAGCCAATTTAGACAAGAATCAAAAACATGCCGCAATCATTGTTGGGCATCCTATGGGAGCTGTTAAAGAGCAAAGTGCTGATGTATATGCCTCAAATATGGCAGAACGTGGGTTTGTTACTTTAGCAATTGATTTATCTTTTTGGGGTGAGAGTGAAGGAAAACCACGCAATGTCGTTGCTCCTGATATTTATGCTGAAGACTTCAGTGCCGCAGTTGACTTTCTCGGAACTCGTCCATTTGTTGATAGAAACAGAATTGGTATTATCGGAATTTGTGGCAGTGGAAGTTTTGTTGTTAGCGCTGCAAAGATTGACCCTCGAATGAAAGCCATTGCTACAGTCAGCATGTATGATATGGGTTCGGCTAGCCGTAACGCCTTAAATCATTCACAGAATCTTGAACAGAGAAAGAATATTATTGCAGAAGCAGCGGAACAGCGTTATGTAGAGTCTACAGGAGGTAAAACCAAGTATATCGGTGGAACAGTTCATAAATTAGAGAACAATACTGACCCGATACAACGTGAGTTTTATGATTTTTATCGTACTCCGAGAGGTGAATATACACCAAAAATGAGTTCTCCGGAACTCACGACTCACCCAACATTAACGAGTGTTGTGAAATTTATGAATTTCTATCCTTTCAATGATATTGAAACAATTTCTCCCCGTCCGTTACTCTTTATTACAGGAGACCATGCTCACTCAAAAGAATTTAGCGAAGACGCATACAAACGTGCTGCCGAACCAAAAGAATTATATATTGTACCTAACGCTGGTCATGTTGATTTGTATGACAAGACCGATTTAATTCCATTTGACAAACTAGAAAATTTCTTTAATAAGTATCTGCTTTTAAACTAACTATATATGAAAACAAAACATTTTTTTATCGCTATAGTTGCATTGCTACTTTCAAGTATTAGCATGCAGGCACAATCATCGTCAGCAACCAAAAAGATTCTGGTTGTTTATTTTTCACATAGTGGAAACACCAGAGAAGTTGCCAATCAGATAAAGGATCTTACAGGTGGAGATATTTTCGAGATTCTACCGGTAAAGGCTTATCCAAGCGATTATCAGGCATGCGTAGATCAGGCTAAGAAGGAGATTAACGCTAAATACAAACCTGTTCTAAAAACAAGGGTAAAGAATATTAGCTCTTATGACATCATATTTGTGGGTTCTCCTTGTTGGTGGAGCACAATGGCACCACCTGTTGCAACGTTTTTATCAAGCTATGACCTATCGGGAAAAACCATTGTACCGTTTATGACACACGAAGGAAGCGAAATGGGACGCACCGTTTCGGACATAAAGAAACTTTGCCCTAAATCGACGGTTACAGAAGGGCTTGCAATCAGAGGAAGTCATGTAAAAGAATCAAAAGGCAATGTTATGAAATGGTTGCGCGAAAAGAAAATTGTAAAGTGATAAATTGAAAATAAAGTGTTGCATAGCATGTATGTTTATTATTGGAATTACTGTAATGGTGGTATCTTTAGTGATATTTTGTTTATAAAAAGTCTTATATAAAAAATTTCCTATGAATAAACGGATCACTTATACCCTATTAATCAATATACTTCTGCCAATAATCGGACATGCGCAACCCCAAAGAGATAGCACATATATAGAAAAAAGCTATACGGTGGACGAAGTTGTTGTAACTGGTACGCGGAGTGAAACAGATATACGCCATTTACCAATGAGCATATCCGTAGTTAACCGGCAACAGATTGACCAACGTTATGAGCAATCTTTACTCCCGTTATTGACAGAACAGGTACCGGGACTTTTCACCACCGGACGTGGTATTATGGGATATGGTGTATCAACGGGTGCAGCAGGCGGTATGAGTTTGCGAGGTGTGGGAGGCACTCCTACTACCGGGCTGTTAGTACTTATTGACGGGCATCCGCAATACATGGGATTGATGGGACATCCTTTATCCGATGCTTACCAATCTATGCTGGCCGAGCGTGTAGAAGTGGTACGTGGTCCCGCATCGGTTTTATATGGTTCAAATGCAATGGGAGGTGTTATTAATATTGTAACCAATAAATTAAAGGAAGATGGTATAAAGAATAATGTAAGACTAAGCTATGGTTCATACAATACTCTGACAACTGAAGCTTCAAGCAGCATCCGCAAAGGACGTTTCAGCAGCATTGTTACAGCTTCTTACAATAAGACAGACGGACATCGTGAAAATATGGATTTCAACCAATATAGCGGTTATATGAAATTGGGATACGAGTTCAGTCATGCATGGAACATTTTTGCCGATGCTAATCTGACGCATTTCAATGCATCCAATCCGGGTACAGTGGCAGCTCCTGTTTTTGATAACGATTCACGCGTTACCCGTGGAATGACCTCTTTCTCTATTGAAAATAATTATAGTCACACTTCGGGTGCTTTGAAGTTCTTTTATAATTGGGGACGACACAAAATCAATGATGGTTATTCTGCAGGAGCAGATCCGCTTAACTATCGGTTTAATTCAAAAGACCAGATGTTGGGTATCACATGGTATCAAAGTGCTACCCTCTTCACTGGCAACCGAATTACATTCGGGGTAGATTATCAGCATCTCGATGGAGAGGCATGGAATCAGTTTACTGATAGCCGCACAGAAATTGCAGATAAAACTGAAAACGAGATAGCCGGTTATGTGGATTTCCGTCAGGCACTCGGCTCACTCTTTACTCTGGACATTGGTCAGCGTGTGGATCATCACTCACAGACCGGAACGGAATGGATACCTCAGGCAGGATTGTCTATGCACTTGCCCCGCACAGCCGAACTGAAAGCAATGATAAGCAAAGGTTTTCGTAATCCCACTATCCGGGAACTTTATATGTTTCGCCCGCAAAATCCCGATTTGAAACCAGAAAGTATGATGAACTATGAAATCTCCTTTTCTCAAAGTTTGATGGATAATGCCCTATCATATGGTCTGAATATTTTTTATATCAATGGTGAAAATATGATTCAGACAGTGCCTGTTAATGGTCGCCCTTTAAACATCAATACCGGAAAAATAGAAAACTGGGGTGTAGAAACAAATATCAATTACCGGATGAATCCTTTATGGATGTTTTCCGCCAATTACAGCTGGTTGAGAATGAGATATCCCGTAGTGGCCGCTCCCGAACATAAATTATATGCCGGCGTAGATTTTTCACGGGGAAAATGGAGTGTATCAACCGGCGTGCAATATGTTTGCGGACTTTATACCTCTATCAATTCAAATACAAAAGAAAATTTTGTATTGTGGAATTTAAGAGGGAGTTATCGCTTGTGCCATCTTGCCCATCTTTTTGTACGTGGAGAGAATTTATTAGCGCAACGTTATGAAATAAATCTCGGTTATCCCATGCCGAAAGCTACAATTATGGGTGGAATTAATTTAAACTTTTAGATTAGAAGTAGCAGACACTTTTGAATAATTGAGATAATAAAATCAAATATTGAAAAAATAGAAATGAATAAAAAAGTATTAGTGCTATCCGCCAGCCCAAGAAAAGGCGGAAATTCAGATACACTGTGTGATCAGTTTATGCAGGGAGCACAAGCAGCCGGCCACAGTGTGGAAAAGATCTTTCTGAAAGACAAGAAAATTAATTATTGTACAGGCTGCGGCACATGCTATAACCGAGGAAATGAATGTCCGCAAAAAGATGATATGGCGGAGGTGCTGAATAAAATAATTGCTGCCGATGTAATTACAATGGCAACACCTGTGTATTTTTACACAATGGATGCACAAATGAAAACGTTGATCGATAGAACTTGCTCCCGATACACCGAGATCAACAATAAGGAGTTTTATTTTATTGTATCGGCTGCCGACGATAGCAAGCAGGCTATGGAAAGGACTTTGGAAGGATTCCGTGGATTTCTGTATTGCTTGGAAGGAGCAACCGAAAAAGGAACTATTTATGGTACCGGAGCCTGGCAAGTGGGTGATATAAAAAATACTCCAGCCGTGGAAGAAGCTTATAACATTGGACAAAGTATTTAATTGCTATTAGCACTGAATTTAGGTAGATAATTGGTAGTCAATGCAATAATTGTACAGTAAAAATAGCATTCCTATTTTTAGCAGAAATATTTGTGGCTAAAAATACAAAAAGAATAATATGGACAACCTTTATCCATATTATTCTTTTATATTTGCTCAGTATTTGTTAACCGTTAAAGAAAATGGGCAAAAAAATATTGAAACACAGTTTATATAATACTGCTACATGGGTAGTGGGATTATTAATACTTGCAGGAAGTTTTATCTTCTTCCAGTTTTTCTATCCTTATCATTTATTCTATAGAGAACAAACACAACTATTTCTTTATACTTCAGAATATTTGAGTTCTTATTTGCAACATCCTGCCTGGCTGGCTTGTTTGGCTGGTGATTTTCTTACTCAGTTTTTTTATTATATTGCCGGAGGTGCTGCTGTTCTTTCTATCTTATTAGCTACTGTTTATGTACTCTCAGAAAAGGCTTTGAAAAACTTTCTTCCCGGATGGCTGGCTTTGTTTCTTGGAATGATAGTTGCTTTGTGGGAATTGTTACGAAATTGTGAATTGAACTATCTCACTTCTTCTACCATCTCACTGATTGGCGGAATAGGGCTGTTCCTTATTTATAGCTGGACTGCAAAGAAGTTTTTATCTAAAAGCTGGGCAAACCTTTTGGTTGTTACAATTTGCATACTTGCCGGATACTGGATGTTTGGTTATGGAGCAGTAATATTAAGCGGATTAATGCTGATCCGGGCATTGAAGCAAAGCCGTTGGCTGGCTGCTGCTGTCATCATTGCTGAGATTGCCGCTCTTCCTCTTATTTTAAGCCATGCATATCTACTCACTACAAAACAGGCTTATAATTATCCTTCCAGAAATTTAATGGGTTATCCCAATTGGGATAGGGAGCAGTTGCTGGCATTGGATTGCGAAACCTATTTTGGCCATTATGGAAAGGTAACTAAACTGGCCGAAAAGAGTGGGAAGCGAAGCGCTGCAGTTACCTATTTCTATAATCTGGCAAATTGTATGCAAGGACAAATGCCCGATAAACTGATGAATTTCTATCAACCGATAAATTATGGTCTGATATTACAAGTGGGACCAAACACGCCATTCCTACATATTTTCTTTAGCAATGAAGTGTGGTATCAAGTGGGTGAAATGACTATGGCTGAGCATGCAGCTATGTTGGGCGAAATATTCTCACCTAACCATCGCAGTGCCAGAATGGTACGTCGTTTGGCAGAGATAAATCTAATTACCGGAGACGATGAAGCAGCAAAGAAATATTTACGTATGCTGAGCCATACGCTATGTTATCGTAAGTGGGCAGCAGACAGTTGGCCGGGAAAACAATCAAAAAGTGTGGCTTTTGTGTATGATAATAAGCGAAAATTAGCTGCAACGTCCGATTCTTTGCATCGAAGCGATAACGCTGAGACTGCTTTGCGCAGTTTGCTTGTTTCACATCCGGAAAACACCAAAGCACAGGACTATCTTTTCTGCTATGAATTATTACTGAAAGATGTGAAGTCTTTTATGACTGATTACACGGAATTCAAAATGCCTTCTATGTCTAAAGGTGAAGTCCCCTCTCCTTTTTATCAGCAGGCGCTGCTTGTTTACTTGGCTAACAGCAAACAAACTAATGCCGAGACATTGCGCCATTACCGGATTAGTCCGGGTGTGTGGAAAGATTTTGTAAATTATACCCAGAGATATGAACAAAGCCAGGGGGATGGCAGATTACTGCAATATACTTATGGTCAGTCATATTGGTTCTATTACCATTTTGCTAAATTTCAGAATAAATGAAAAATAAACTCTACATCATAATTATTTTTTGCTCTTTACTAATGGTCTCTTGTTCTTCAAAACCCAGCGATGTGAGAACGGTTAGTCAGTCCGCTCCTATCTATCCTGATTATGCAGATGTGGCTATTCCTTACAATATAGCCCCTCTTAATTTCTTGCTTCGTGATGGTGCTGATGCCGTTGAGGTAAAAGTTACAGGCCGGAATAAGAATCTGACAGTATATGGAAAAGATGAGGTGCGTTTCTCAATGAGCGACTGGAAAGCGCTGCTCAATGCAGAAAAGGGAAACACATTGACTGTGCAGGTAACTGCCCGGGTAAATGGAAAGTGGCTGGCTTACAAACCTTTCACCTGGTACGTAGCTGCTGATGCTGTGGATGGATATCTGACTTATCGTTTGATAGAACCCGGTTATGAAGTATGGAATTCTATCCAGCTTTGCGAGCGCAATGTGGAAACATTTGACGAAAAGGTGCTGATAGACAATAATATGGTGAACAATTCCTGCATGAATTGCCACACTCATGGGAATCAGAGCGGAAATCTTTCGTTCTTCCATTTGCGGGACAAAAAGGGAGGAACTATTCTGAACCGTGACGGTAAGTTGCGCAAGCTTGCACTGAAAGTAGACGGAATGGTTTCCGGCTGTGTTTACGGCGAATTCCATCCAAGTGGACGCTATGGTGCTTTCTCTACCAATGTAATAATTCCTTCCTTTCACACTCAGGGAAGCAAGCGACTGGAGGTGTATGATACAGCTTCGGATGTTGTGGTAGCAGACTTTGACCGGAACCGGATCATTTCATCTCCGTTATTGAACGACTCAACAGTGTTTGAAACATTCCCGGTTTTCAGTGCTGACGGTAAATTCATTTATTATTGCTCGGCTCCAAGAGTGAAATTACCGGAAGATATTAAGAATCTGAAATATAGTTTGTGCCGCATTCCTTTTGATGCTCAGAAGGGAACCATTGGCAATAAGGTCGATACTCTGTGGAATGCCCGATTGACAGGAAAATCTGTTTGTTTCCCAAAAGCTTCACCGGATGGTAAATATCTTCTTTATACAGTAGCTGATTATGGTACGTTCCCCATTTGGCATCGTGAAACCGATTTGCAATTAATGAACTTGCAAACAGGCAAAACTGATGATTTAAAAGTGGTGAATTCCAATCGTTCAGACACCTATCATTCCTGGTCATCTAATAGCCGCTGGTTTGTTTTTGCCAGCAAGCGAGGCGATGGTCAGTATGGAAAGCCTTACTTCTGTTACATAGACAAAACAGGTAAAGCCTACAAACCTTTTGCATTGCCGCAGGAAGATCCAACGCATTATGACAATACATTGAAATCTTACAATATACCAGATTTATCAAAGAGTCCGGTGCCTTTTGGGGCACAAGATATTGAGAGTACCTTTAAGAACAAGGAGGCTGAGAAATTTCATTAATCATTTTATCACAGAAATAAAAAAAGGTTCTTCGTCACTTTAGGTGCAAGCTATTCAGATAAAAGTCTTTATTCATAGGCATTTCAAATGTTTTTCTATCTTGAATATTATGCCCCGTTATCTAAAGTCATGATATTGTCAAAAGTCGTGATAAAGGGAAGTTCTATTGAAATTTCTAACAACCTCTATAATTAAGCCATCTAAAGGTTTGTATCTATCTTATTATCAGAGAATTAGGTGTTTAAAAAGTTGCAGATATGCTTGAAAATCAGTATCTTTAAGCTGACCAAAGCATCAAGACTCCAATGAATCAAAGCATATCTACAGTTGGTAAAGTTACTACAAATAAGCCTATTTACGTCAATGTTAACAAAAAGAAATCAACTATTTCTTTTAAACTTCATATTCCCCATTATCGCCAGGATAGAGTCTCTATAAGTGGAAAATCATATACTGTAGAATTGTCCTGTACCTCTAATAATATCCGCTGTCCGGCCTGTGGTTGTTTGAGTCAAAGCTTACATGGGCACTATATACGCCAACTTCAGGGTTCAGAGATCTTTAATCATTCCCTAACTCTATTGGTCAAAACCCGCAAATTTCGTTGCCGAAATGAGCATTGTCTCCGCAAGGTCTTTAGTGAGGACCATTCCTGCCTGGCTTCTCCCTATGGCCGCAACACTCTGGAGGTAGAGGAACGTATCCGTGAAGTATCTCTAAAAGTCACATCCCGTACTGCTAGTGAGCTTTTACACGGGCAGAACATCTTCTGCAGTCAATCTGCCTGTCTACGGAGTGCTCACAAGGAATTGCCCTCAAAAAGTAGTAATTCTCTACCTGTGGCTATAGGTATAGATGACTTTGCACAGAAGAAAGGGCATATATATGGGAGTGTTATTGTAGACCAGATGACCCATCGTCCCATTGCGGTACTTCCTTGCCGGGAAGGGGATGAATTAGAGCAGTTCTTGCGAAATAATCCTCAGATACAATATATAACCCGAGACCGGGGGCGAAACTTTGTTGAAGCTATTAATCGTATCCTACCCGGTGTTACCCAAATCTGTGACAGATTCCATTTGATAAAGAATCTGGTGGATGCTCTGACGGAAGAAATAGCCTCATTATCGCGGCTAAGTGTACATAACCAAACTTATTCTTATCCCTCCACGGAAGAATGCAGAACCAAAATCATGGAAGCTCTTTATGGCCTGGGGGATGCCAGACATCGACATAAACTGAACCTGTTTGTGCAAGCAGATAGCCTTATCAGAAAAGGAATGAGCATTTCAGAAACAGCCCGCCAATTAGGAGTGCATTCACAGGTTATCTGGCGTTTGGTACGTCACCATACAGGCAAGGATTATATGTCTGCGCAGCAAAAGAGTATATTAAAACATGTCGATGAACTGGCTTTGGAAATCAGCCATGGATGTACGGATATAAAGAAATTGAAGAAGAAAATGGAAAGCAAAATGGATGCGATTGCAATCTCGGCTGCCACGATAGGAATCAGAAACAAAATAAAGCAAGAACTACGAGAAATCAGGAAATATAACAAAAATATAGCTGAAAGGAAAAACAAAAAACACGCATCAATAAGGAGTATACGGAGATTTATATTGAAAGGGGAATCCGCCGTGCAAAGTCTTACTGATCTATTGAAGAATCCATCAATAAAACAGGTTGTAACATTAGGACTGAGATTCAAGGAAATGATAAATGGAAATCCCAAGCAATGGTCTCTGGGAAATTGGATAAAACAGGCTATGGAATGTGATTCAAAAGCCATGAAGACATTTGCTTGTGGAATAAAAGCAGACCAACAAGCGGTGCAAAATGCAATGGATATTTATTTGAACAACGGACTCTTGGAAGGAACTGTCAATAAAATAAAGGCCATCAAAAGGCAGATGTTTAATAGGGCAAGCTATAGACTACTTAATGTCAAACTCATTGCGTTTAAAACCTAATAGCTTGCACCTAAAGTGACGAAGAACCTAAAAAAACGCAAAATCATCTGCTTATCTTCCACCATTTCTCTAAAAGTACTTGCTATAAAGCCTTTCAGGTAGTGGCAGATGATTTTCTATCTGCTACTAAATTCAAATCATCTGCTACTAACCTGCACACTGATAATCAATGGTTTGAATTTTACTTAGTGGAAGATAGATGTAATTTGTTTTTATCTCCCACTAGACAAGATATCTAATAATCAGAGTATTGTCTCTGTTTAGTAGCAGATAAGCAGATGATTCGTGAAAAAAAATATTTTGTTTGAGAATGTCCGGTTATATTTTTCAAAAATCATTCCGCATCTAACCTTTTTATGGGCTTATTTCAGAATTTATTCGCCAATAATTGTAAGGTTATTCGCCAATAATTTTTATTTATTGGAGTATGGATTAAATGCATAATAAGCCAGAATTCAAGCATTATCATCTAATTACCCAATTTCATTTTCATATTTTATCAGAAGGAATATTTACTGTAACTCCAATTAGTTCTTTTTCAGCATCTTCACTTATAATTAATTCAGTTTCATCCTCCTTGCGCTTCTTGTAAAGCTGATAGGAATTAAACAAATTATGCCAGATGCTGTAAAAGCCACCAGCTATGGAAGTAACAGGACTCAGGAAGGTTGCACCCAGCCAGATGGAAAATACAGTATTTTTCTGTCCCAGACTTTGTCCACCACCAATGCTATCATTATAATGTAAGCCAATCTTTTTACCAATAGCAAACTGGCCTATACAGCAAATGAGTGATGCTATGGCTATACCAACCTCGTATATAGGATTTACATCACTATGCACCACACTTCTAACGGTAACGGCTATGGCAATAGCCAAGGCAACTGCCCACAGGTAGAATGCCAAGTCTTTGCAACCAATCAACTTGTTGTGTAATTTGGGAAGGAACGCACGAACTGCCCACGCTGCCAGAAACGGGAAGATGAGCAACGGAAACACTTTGCGCAGAATGAGCAGGAAGGATGAAAGAAACGTAAATGACGGATTGGAATGAACCATTGGTAACACCAAAGGAATGATAATGGCCGAAACCATATTAATAATGATGGTGTAACTGACCAATGACTGGGTATTTCCTCCAAGTTTACCTGTAACCACAGCTGCTGCAGTGGCGGTAGGTGTAATCATACAGATCATCGCACCTTCAAGTACAACACGAAATTCAGTATCAGGAAATAGAATAAGTGGTAAGCCTAGCAGACAAAAGAAACCTATCTGAATAAACGCCATCCACAAATGCATACGATGCGGACGCAGATCATGTGGATTGACCTTACAGAATGTGATGAAGAGCATTAGAAAAATCAGTGTAGGCTGAAGTATTCTAACGAGGTCGTTGACAAACGGTTTAGTCGGCTCCAGAAAGGGTATGTTCACATAAATAAAGTAGCCGATGGCGCCTGTGAACATTGAGATAGGAAGCGTCCAGTTTTTGATAAATCGTATCAGTTTCATATTTTTTCTTGATTTCGGATGCAAAGGTATAGTGTTATTTAGAGACTGATCCTATTTTTACTAGGGATAAAATCTATGAATTAATCGATATTTCCTATCGATTGTTTATATTTGTGGAAAAATCACCCATAAATGGAGATCAGGCAGTTAAAGTACTTTATAAAATCGGCTGAATTACTAAACTTTACCGAGGCGGCAAAGGCATCGAACATTGCGGAAAGCACGCTTTCTCAACAAATAAAACAGCTGGAAACAGAGCTGAATATATCGCTTTTCAAACGAATAAAGAAACACATAGAACTAACGGAAGCGGGTGAAATGTTGTTGCCTTATGCACGTAGAACTGTGGCGGATTCAGAGGATGCGGCACAACGGATGAACGATTTACAAAACCTGCACACGGGTACGCTACGGATTGGTGGAACATTCAGCCTCTGTTCACTACTAACAGACACGCTGCTGAAATTCTCGCAAAAATATCCCAATATAAAAGTCACGGTAGAATGCCAGACTGCCAACAAGCTGTTGAAACATTTAAAAGAACATAAACTAGATTTGGCACTCTGCTTTGAATCGCCTCTGTCAATAGAATCCATAGAAAGTGAGTATCTGTTCGACTCCCCGCTATGTGTGATACTGCACCGACACCATTCACTGGCGGCAATGAAGGAAATACCACTGCAAATGTTACGTAATTATCCACTGGCACTTACAACCAAGGAGATGCACGCACGGGCTATTCTGGATAATTACCTGGTAATGAACAAACAGAAGCTGGAACCACAGATGGAACTGAACGATATTAATATTCTGTTCCAACTCATCAAGACCAAACACTGGACTTCCCTCCTACCAATGTCAACCATTATAAACGAGAAAGAACTGAAGGCAGTGCCACTGGCAGAAAAGGAATTGAAAATGCAGGCTGCCTTAATGTGGCTGAAAGATAATTACCAGAAAAAAGCTGTAACAGAGTTCACACAGATGTTATTGAAAAATCTGAAAGGATAAACGCATCCACCTCACCTTTCTTTAAGAATCCTTTAAAAAAAATCGAACTAATAAAAATGGATTATTAAGAAAGACGATATTAAACTATTATATTTGTGCCCAATTTAAAACATGCTATTATGGGTAGTTGCTCAGACGTCATCACATATAACTATATGGATATGTTTTTTTGTTGTCATGTTGATAACACCAAGTTGTGCGAAAATATGATAACCAATCATACGCTAGTCTATATATGCTCTGGTGAAATGACGTTGCAAACAAAAGACAAACAAGTAGTTTTTAGAAAAGGGGATTCTGTTTTTTTAAAGCGTAATCATCTTATACAAAAAACAAAAAAACCGAGTAGCAACGGCGAACCTTTTAAAGGGCTTTTTCTTGAGTTAAGAATGTCATTTCTAAAATCTATTGCGACAGATCCTTCATTCAAAATTCCAGTTACAAGTTCTTCCATACCAGATAACACCCTTCATGTAATGCTGCCAAAGCATCCGTTTCTCGACGGATTATTTCTATCTCTGGAACAATACTTTAAAGTACAGCAATATCCATCTAAAGAATTGATGGATACCAAGCTAAAAGAAGCTGTTTCGGTTTTATTACAGCTAAAGCCCGAACTTGGAAAAGTGTTATTTGATTTTATAGATAATTGGAAAATAGATTTGGCTGATTTTATGAATGCAAATTACAAAAGCGATTTATCTGTTGAAGAGTTTGCCCATTACACCGGCAGAAGTCTAACCTCATTTAAGCGCGATTTTGCCATCTATTTTAATGAGACACCAAACAGATGGCTTATAAAAAAGCGACTTGAAGAAGCTAAACACTTACTTGACGATAAAAAATACAAACCTTCAGATGTCTATTTAAAGGTAGGTTTTAAAAATTTATCTCACTTTTCCACTGCGTTCAAGAAAGAATATGGATATCCTCCTTCCACGATTATTTAATTAGAAATGAACTTTTCAGAAAAGTTTAAAAGGACTTTTTAGAAAAACAAGAGCGTTGCATTACCTATATCTTTGCATTGTAAAAATTATAAAATAATTAAGCGATGCAAAATTCAATTTTTAATCAGTTCATTCCTACCAAACTAATTTTAGGACAAGGTGCGATCCAAAAATTAGGAACAGAAAAACTTCCAGGTAAAAAAGCTCTTGTTGTTATCTCTAGTGGAACTTCCATGCGCAAATTTGGCTATCTGGACAAAGTACTTAATGCGCTTTCATTGAATGGAGCCGAAGCAATTGTATATGACAAGGTTCTTCCTAATCCTATCAAGGAACACGTAATGGAAGCTGCAGATATATGCAGACGCGAGCAATGCGATTTTGTTATCGGTTTAGGAGGTGGAAGTTCTATTGATTCTGCTAAATCCATTGCATTAATGGCTTGTAACGAAGGTGATTATTGGGACTACATTATTGGTGGAACGGGCAAAAGTAAAGAAGCAATCGGCGGTGCGCTACCTATTATTGCTATCCCTACAACAGCTGGTACAGGTACTGAAATAGACCCAACGACAGTAATTACACACAACAACGAAAAAATAGGTTATGCCATTCCTCCTCTTTTCCCGGTTTTAGCTATTGTTGATCCGGAATTAATGACCTCTGTGCCTTCACACTTAACTGCTTATCAAGGTTTTGATGCTTTCTTTCACGCAGCAGAAGGATATATTGCCAATATCTCCACACCAATAAGTGAACTCTATTCTTTAAAAAGTATTGGCCTTCTTTATAAATCGTTGCCTAAAGCAGTTGCCAACGGCAATGATATTGAGGCACGCACTGATGTTGCACTTGCAAGTACCCTCTCAGGTATGGTAGAGGCAACATCTCGCTGTACTTCGGAACATTCATTAGAACACGCAATCAGTGCATTCTATTCCGCATTACCACATGGAGCTGGACTAATTGCTATTTCACTGGCTTATTTCTCTTCATTTATTACTGATGTACCTGAACGTTTCATGAAAATGGCAGAAGCTATGACTGGTGAAAAAAGTAATGATCCTAAAGACTTTATCCAACTGTTAGCTTCTATGCAGAAAGCCTGTGGAGTTGATGAAATTAAACTTTCTGAGTATGGAATTACCGAAAACGACTTACCTAAATTTGTAAAAAATGCAAGAGAAACAATGGGTAGATTGTTTAGTTTTGACCCCAGACCATTGAGCGATGAAGATATTTTGGCTATTTATACAGATTCTTATAAGTAACAAAATAATAGGTTTGCAGAATATTAGAATTTGAAATAATAATTTACACACAACGTTCTATAAACAGATTATTTATAGAGCGTTGTATTGTATTCCATTCTATTCTAACTAAATGAATTTAAGAATCTATTATTACCAATAATAATAGATTTAGCCTTTAATATAGCAAATCAATATATTGGCAAATTTGTCTGAATACTGCTTCCGGCAAAGAATCACCAGTACGGTTCTGCAAAACAAACCGCTTACCATCTCCTTCAAAAACACCTTCGGACTTACTAAACTTTAGTTCACCTTGCTTAAAAGTTCTTTCCTGAAGATTCTCTGAAGAATTCATTGACACGAAAGAAAGCTTTTGAACAGAGCCACCAGCTTTATCATAGAATATCCAATGATACTTCTGATCTTTGGGCGCATCAACTAAATCAGTGCGTTTTACTTCCGCTATAATAATCTCTTTGTTTTCGAAAAGGAACAATATTTTATATGCTGAATTCATTGTTTTTTGTTCGTTTCCATGTTCCATATCAAGGAACAATTGATTAATAAAACCACAAATATAGAAATAATGCTGAGGCAGAGCATTAAGAGACATCCGGCATAAGTAATTTCACTATTTTCTCTTTAAGCAAAATATAATGAATAGGCTTTGGAAATAAATCATCAAAGCCACTATTCATTATTTTAATCTTGTCTTCTTCTGTAGCATAAGCTGTTACAGCAATAACTGGAACATTCTCCGAAATTTTCCTTATTTTTTTAGTTGATTCATATCCATTCATTAGAGGCATATTAATATCCATCAGGACCAAATCCGGTTCATTCTCCTTGAATAGTTGAACAGCTTCTACCCCATTCCAAGCATGGATAAGATTATATTCTTTACCAAGTAAAACTTCTACAAGCCTATAGTTACTGGCATCGTCTTCAGCAACAAGCAAGGTTGCAGTTTTATGCACCTTAGCTTCTTTTTCCTTTGTGGGTTTTACTTTTAAGGTTTCTAAATTGGCTACAACCTTATTATCGGGTAGTGTAAACCAGAATGTGGAGCCCTTTCCCTCTAAAGAATCAACACCAATATCTCCACCTAGTTTTCGTACAATTGAAGTGCAAATAGCTAACCCTAATCCTGTACCCTGAGTGAATGAATCTAGCTTAACAAAGCGATCAAAAATAGCTGCCTGGTTTTCTTTTGAAATGCCATGTCCAGTGTCTTTTACATAAAAATATAGTTGTTTATCTTTTAATAAATAACCAAACTGAATACTGCCCTGTTTAGTGAACTTAATTGCATTCGATATAAAGTTATTGATAACTTGTGCCAAACGATTTCTGTCCGTGCTAATTACACATTCCGGTAATCTGTCTTCAAATGATATTTTAACAATATTCTGATCAACTTTTAATCTAGACATTTGCTCTATTTCACTAAGCAGATTATTAATATCTACGTTTGAATAATTAAAATCTAAAATCCCCGCTTCTATTTTAGATAAATCAAGAACATCATTTATAAGCTGTAACAACATCACGTTATTATTTTCAATGATATTAGCAAACTGAGCATATTGTTCATTATCCTTATTTTCTGAAGCCAGTATCCTTGAGAATCCAACAATGGCATTCAAAGGAGTACGTATCTCATGACTCATATTTGAAATGAAAGCTGATTTTAAGCGATCCGACTCTTCTGCTTTTTCTTTTGCATCAATCAGTGTCTGTTCTATCTGCTTTCGTCCTGAAATATCATAAGTAGCCCCCGTTATAATAAGTGCTTTCCCATCTTTATCTCTTTTACTCACTACGCCATGTATTGTAAACCATTTATACCCATTACCAGTGTGATCAGCTCTATAATCAACACTATATTTATCGATTCTACCACTCAATATATCATCATGTACAGCCATAAATTTCGGCAAATCATCTGGATGGATTTCAGAGTCCATTTGTTTCAAAGTCTTTACAATGCTTTCCTTTTCAGGATTCCCCACCCCATTGTTCGTTGCATCATAAATAGATATCTCATTTTTGGAGATATCCCAAGTCCAAGGCATAATTTCTCCAACATTCAGTACTAATGAAAGTTCGCGATTACTCAATTCCAACTTTCGTTGAATTGCTATTAACTCAGATATATCCCATCTCGTAACCAAAATATAGGATGTTTTATTCTTTCTTTTTATAATTGTTTTAATCGTACTGGTGATATGTAGTTTTTTATCAACATGCGGAAAATAGTCTTCAAGAATAAGAAAGTCGCCTTTCTTAAGCAAACGATCATTATCTTCCTGAAACTTTTTTCCAATTTCTTCTCCAAACACTTCTACATCAGTTTTCCCTATCACATCTTCAGATTTCAATCCGGTAAATTCTTCTGCCTTCTTATTCCAATAAGTATAACGAATATCTTCTCCTACTTCCTTTACATAAAGAGGAATAGGAATGTTGTCAAATATTGAATTCAACAATAAGGATAGCTCTTCATTATTATGGTAGAGTTCCTTATATTTTTTTAGTAACAAGATTTCTCTGTCTTTGCTTTTCTTACTTTCATTCAAATAATATATTCTTATTAAAAACCCCATTATCAATAATAGCAAGCAAGAAATAATTATAGTTACCGTAGTTTTGTATTTATGATAAAAGCTATCCGGTTTTTGATAATATACAGCATCTTCAGGCAACAGTTCCTTATTAATTCCCGATCTGACTAAATATTCATAATTTAATTGAGCTTGTGGAACATCAATCTTTTGAAAAGGTATCTCATTTGCATTTTTTCCGTTTAAGATCTGCAATAGCAGATTAACCGTTTTCTTACCTAATTCATCACAAGTTGGAAACACGCCTCCTGCAAAAGTTCCATTATCAACTCCAATATCTAACAGACTGAAAACAGGCGTACGAGTAAAACTGCCAATTATCTTTTGTATTTTATCCGTTGAATTATTGGCGGCAGAGCCATTCTCATTTTTGGTATACCATCCGTAACAAAGCACTCCTGTATGCTTATCAAAGCTTGCTAATGAATCAAGTAAATCATGAGTATCAAAATCTTTAATATTCAAGGATATTTCTCCCAACTCCGGATAATATTTTTTCCTTATCTCTTTAAATTGAGCTAAACCAGAAGAACTGATGAATCGTTTGTCTGAAATGAATGCTACTTTAGTCATTTCAGGCATAAGTTTTTTCATCAATTGTATTGTCTCCTTTATATAAAGTGGATAATATAGACCCGTTACATTAAAACCATTTGCCGCTTTTCTAAAAGGAATCAGTTTTATCCTATTCAGCTCTTTTCCCGAAATAAGATCCTCTAACGAAATTGTATATTCCCTCACAGTGGTGAGTAAAACCGGAATTTTCTTCCATGATTCGGGCAAAGTACTTCGATAAGAAATCCACCCGGCATCTCCAATTATAACAACAGATCTAGGCTTATTCGAATAGGTTGTATATAACTGGTTCATCACTTCATTTGCATGTTGCAATGAAGTGAAATTGCAATTATTCAGATATTCAAGTTTTGTTGAAGTATTTATTTCATGATACATCTCCTGAATTATAACATTCTGGATTCTATTAGCCCATTCATCACCTTCAGTATATGAATTAATTATCAAGACATAATCATTCTTTAAAGCCGCTTGAGATTTTACGCTGAGAAGCGTAAAGATCAACATTATTTGAATAAATTTATAGTATTTCATATTTCCTTCTATTTGTGTTTCTACATAGACCAATATTACAATACTGGTAAAATTAATAAAAAAATAATTCATTTGTGATATTTAACAATAAAATATAATATAGAAATAATGCCGAGGCAGAGCATTATCAATATCTTATAAATCCTTATCTTTACAAGCAAAAAACAGGAGGAAAAAGTTATGCTGAAACATGTCGTTATGTGGAAATTAGAAGAAGAAGCTGAAGGTAAAACAAAAGCAGAAAATGCTATCTGGATGAAAGAACATCTGGAAGCTTTAGTAGGAATAGTACCTGAAATTAAATCTTTAGAAGTGGGCATCAATGTGCTGGACAGTGATATGGCTTATGACGCAGTTCTTATTTCTACGTTTGAAAACAAAGAAGCTCTTGCAGCCTACAAAGTAAATCCAAAGCATGTAGAGGTAGGTTCTTATTGCAAGAAAATACGTAAAAGCAGGGTTGTTGCTGATTATTATCTTTAGCTGAATTTATTTTCTCACATTGAATAATGTCCCAACTTATTTTGTACATTTGCCATCCAAAGATTTGTTAACAGATCTGTCTAATCTGAAAAATAATGGATACAACTACAGAGTTAAGGGCATTTAATCAGTTGTTTAGTGATCATCAGAGCCGTTTTATTCGCTTTGCCAATTCGTACATTCGTGATACTGCTATTGCGGAAGACTTCACTATTGAAGCCTTGATGTACTATTGGGAAAACCGGCACCAACTACAATCTGAGACTAATGTTCCTGCTTATATATTAACCATCATTAAGCACAAATGCCTGAACCATCTTCAACATCTTCAGACTGTTCAGGACGTTTCCGAAAAAATACTTTCTAATGCTCAGTGGGAACTGTCAACACGAATTGCCACACTACAGGTTTGTGAGCCCTATGAAATATTTACTGCAGAAATGCAAGCAATAGTAGACCAGACTCTTGAGTCTCTCCCTTCACAAACCAGGAAAATATTTATTATGAGTAGATATCAGAACAAATCTCACAAGGAGATAGCTGAACTATTAAATATTTCCACAAAAGGGGTAGAATTTCATGTTTCTAAAACAATTAAAGCTCTTCGGATTTCACTCAAAGATTACATGCCTGTTCTTCTTTTCTTTCTCTGATGAAAAAAAAATGTTTTTTTCACTAGGGATATTTATTTCTCATCTGCTTATATAATATACACCCGATAAAATGGATAAAGAAACACTATATAGTTTTTTTGAAGGAAAGGCTACGCCTAAAGAGGTATCAGAAATAAGATACTGGATGGAGGCCTCAGAAGAAAATAGCAAAGAGTTTTTCCGGGAACGGAAAGTATTCGATGCAATTATACTTCTGGGTCATCAGGATGAGGAGGAAGCTACAGTTCAAAAAACATTTTATGAAAGAATTCACGTCAAGGAACTAATAAAGATTGCTGCTGTAATTGCCCTCACTCTATCTGTAACATTGTTTGTTCAGTATAATATAGGAAGGAAAGACCAGTTAGCAATGAATACAGTTTCTGTTCCTGCCGGACAACGGGTTAATTTAGTTCTTCCTGACGGAACAAATCTATGGCTGAATGCTTGTTCAAAGCTCAGATACCCGGCAGTGTTTGCTAACGATAAACGTGAAATAACGCTTGATGGGGAAGCTTACTTTGAAGTAGCACACAATAAGAAAAAACCATTTATTGTTCATACTGTAAATGGCAATGTGGAAGTATTAGGAACTAAATTTAATGTAGAAGCATATTCAAAGAACAATACTTTTGAAACGTCTCTGATGGAAGGATCTGTAAAAGTGTCATTAACAAAGAATGCAGCTCATTCTTTGATCTTAACTCCCAACACCAAGGCATATTTAAAGGACGGGGAATTAGTATCGGCCAACATTGACGATTTTGGAGCGTATCGCTGGAAAGAAGGACTTATATGCTTTAAAGATCTTACATTTACTGATATTATACTAAAGCTTGAAAAGCATTTTGATATTAAAATTGTAATTAAGAACAAGAAAGTACTAAACTATGTAGGTACAGGTAAGTTCAGACAATCGGATGGCATTGACTATGCACTAAAGGTGTTGCAGAAAGATGTATCTTTTAAATATACTAGAAATGAAAATAATGACGTCATATATATAAACTAAGTTTCACTAAACAGCTAAGCCTATGAAATAATAACCTAAAGGACTAAACCAAAAATGCCGACAAGTATTGGCCTACTCATCGGCATTCGATTAACACAATTTGTTAAACCTAACTGTATTAATAAACTAATATTGCAAAGATATGAAAAACATTCCTTTGTTGGATTTTCACACCTCTGAAAATCTACAAATTAACCAATTTTTTAGAATTATGAAAGTCACTGCATTCTTTCTCTTCTTCTTTGTATTTTGTCTGATGGCCGAGAATAGCAATTCTCAGAATGCCAAAGTTTCAATCTCAAAAAATAACACAAGCATAGAAGATGTTTTAAATGAAATAGAAAGCCAAACTAACTACCTTTTTATTTATAATCATAATGTGAACGTGAACCGTAAAGTATCGGTTAAAGTTAGCGGGAAACCGGTATCTGAAGTACTGGAAAGCTTATTACACAATACCAACATCCATTATTCAATGGAGGGAACACACATCATTCTTTCTGAAAAAGAAGAAACTAATGGAACTGCTTCTATTGCTCAGCAAAACAAAAGATTTGTCAGCGGAAAAGTGACCGATGTAAATGGTGAACCTATTATTGGTGCAAATGTGCAGGTAAAGGGCACTTCATCTGGTACTATTACGGATATTGAAGGTAACTTTAAACTTGAAGCTAATGAAAACGCTACACTGGTAGTTACCTTTGTTGGATTTGCCACTACTCAGGTTGCTACTGGCAATAAGAAAAACATTGTTATTAAACTTACTGAGAATAGCAAAGAGCTTGAAGAAGTTGTAGTTGTAGGTTATGGCACTCAAAAGAAAGTAACAGTAACCGGTTCTTTAGCAAGTACTTCTGGACAAAATATATCCAGAGTCCCTACTGCTTCTGTAACAAACACATTGGTTGGACAACTACCTGGACTTATTTCTGTAAATAGAAGTGGAGAACCGGGATACGACGACGCTACTTTGCTGATCAGAGGAAAGAGCACCACTGGTGATGCTTCTCCGCTGGTTGTAGTTGACGGTGTAGCCGACAGAGCCGGAGGCTTTGCACGTATTGATCCAAACGATATTGAAAGCGTTACTATCTTGAAAGATGCTTCTGCAGCTATCTACGGTTCCCGTGCGGCTAATGGAGTTATTCTGGTAACAACAAAAAGGGGTAAATCAGGAAAAGCTAAAGTAAACTATACAGGAAATATAGCTTTCAGCCACCCAACAGTATTACCTGAAATGTGTGATTCATGGCAGTATGCCCAACTTCAGAATGAGATTGAAACAACTGTTTACGGACGTACTAGGAAGTATACAGACGAACAGATTGCTTTATATAAAAATGGAACAGATCCAACCAATTATGCTAATGTGAAGCTTTTCGATCAAATGATAAAAAAAGCCTCTATCCAAACACAACATAATGTATCGTTGTCTGGTGGTAATGATATTGTAAAGTACTTTGTTTCATTAGGATATCAATATCAGGATAACTACTATAAAAAGAGTGCCAGTGACTATGATCAATACAATCTTCGTTCTAATATAGACATCACTCCTTATAAGAACTTACGTGCTACAGTTAATATATCCGCTCGTCAGGAAGACAGAAACGGACCTTTATACGGTTCAGAAGATATATGGAGATACATGGTAAAATATGATCCAATGGTTAATGTTTACTGGCCAGGTACAAATTATCCTACTACAGCCTCTCAGGATAATTATAATCCGGCAACAGCTGTAGATAATTCAATGGGTTACCAAAAGAATAAGGCATCGTATTTTAATGCGGATATCACATTACATTATGATATGCCATTTATCACTAAAGGATTATCTGTTGATGCAGGTGGCTATATTGACCGTAGTGATTATTTCTACAAAAAATTCTCAAAGTCATTCAATCTTTATGCAAAAGAAGGTGAGAATAATTATGTTGCAAGAAAATATGGTCCATCAAATGCTGACCTGTCTGAAAATATGAGTCAGAATCTGGGAATTACTTTTAATGCACGTGTTAATTATACCAGAACATTTAATGATGTTCATAATCTTAGTGGATTCGTAGCATATGAACAGTACAAAAGTAGATATGACTACTTATATGGCTACCGTCAGGATTTCATATCTTCTTCAGTAGATGAGCTTTTTGCCGGAGATAAGAAGACTGTCAATAACGATGGTACAGCCTCGGAAACAGCTCGTCAAAACTATTTCGGACGTTTAGACTATAACTATTCAAATAAATACTTATTCCAGTTTAACTGGCGTTATGACGGTTCAGAGAACTTCCCTAAAGGAAAACGTTTCGGATTTTTCCCTGGTGTATCTTTGGGATGGAGAATCTCTGAAGAAAAATTCTGGAAAGAGAATATTACGTTTATGGATTATCTGAAGTTACGTGCTTCATGGGGACAAATGGGTAATGATAAAGTCTCTGCATTCCAGTACATGACCACTTATACATTTAGTTCTGCTGCAATTCTAGGTGGAAGTAATCCAGCTACCCAAACAGGTGTTTGGCAAAACAGGACGGCCAATCCTAATATTACGTGGGAGGTTGCAAATACATACAATGTAGGTTTGGAATCAAGATTCCTCAATGCATTTGATTTTAGTCTGGATTTGTTTAAAACAAAACGTCATGACATTCTGGCAACCAGAAATGCTGCCATTCCCGATTACTCTGGTTTAACATTGCCAGATGAAAATATAGGAAAATGCTCAAGCTGGGGAACTGAAGTTTCTTTGAATTATAACAAGAAAATTGGCGACATAAAATTTAATGTAGGTGGAAACTTTACTTATGCAAAGAGCCGTATTGATTATATCGACGAAGCTGAGGGTACTGTAGAATGGCAAAAACGTACAGGCAAGCCTATTGGAGCAGATTGGTTAATGTATGAGGCTACAGGCATTTTCAGGACTCAGGCTGATTTAGATAATAATCCTCATTTAAGCAATGCAAAATTGGGTGATTTGATGTTCCGCGATGTTAATGACGATAAGGTTATAAATGGTAATGATAAAGTACGTCTGAAAAAAACTCCGGTTCCTGAAATTATTTTTGGCATTAATTTAGGTCTGCAATATAAACAATGGAGTTTGAATACATTATGGCAAGGTGCAGGTAATGTATATCAATACACATTCTTTGAATCTGGTACAATTGGAAACTTCACAAAAGACTTCTATGACAATCGCTGGACTGCAGATAACATCAATGCAAAATATCCGAAAGTTTATGATCGCCAGGTAACTGTTACTGGTGAGAAAAACACTTTCTGGTTGGAAAATGCATCTTATCTTCGTTTAAAGAATATTGAACTGGCTTATACATTACCACAAAAGGTTTTAAGTAAATTATCAATTGGTGCAATGCGTGTTTACCTTACAGGCTACAACATGCTAACTTTCACTGGAATGAAGAATCTGGATCCTGAAACTGCAGAAGGTGGTCAAGGATTTGCGTCATGGAGTAATCCTCAATCAAGAGTCGTTAATTTTGGTGTAAACATAACCTTTTAATTTTTGATAATATGAAAAAGTATTGTAAATATATAGCATTTGGACTTATCGGTGCAGCCACGCTATTTACTTCATGTGATGATAGCATTCTGGATAAACAGCCATTAACAGAGATTTCAGAAAATGATATTTGGACAGATCCTGCTTTGGTACAAGCATATGTAAATGCAAGATACAACCGTGTTGGACATGGCTGGACTGAAGGCTGGCAAAGTTCTAACGTAGATGAGACAGCTCTTCCCTGGTCTCGTGGCTGTGAACCTATTAATCAGGGATATCTTAATCCATCTGATCTGGGCCGTATGAATGGCGGATGGTGGGGATGGGATCACCGCTCATGGTCTACCGTTTGGGGACAGATTACCAATTGTAATATCTTCTTCGAACGTATTGCTTCAGTACCATTTACCGATGAATCACTCAGAACACGACTTATGGGAGAAGTGCGTTTTATCAGGGCATTAATGTATCATGATCTTGTAGCCAGATGGGGTGCTATGCCTCTAATAACGAAAAGTTACACACTGAATGACGTGAATGAAATTATGCAGACAAAACGTGCAACATATAAAGAATGCATTGATTTTATCGTTTCTGAATTAGATAAAGCTGTAACTGAATTGCCAGCTTCATATTCAGGAACAAATAAAGGACGTGCAACAAGCGTTGCAGCTCTTGCATTAAAATCCAGAGTCCTTCTCTATGCAGCCAGTGATTTGATGAACATTGATGTAAAAGATGAGACAGTAGGATATAAAACTCCCGAACCTAACAGATGGGGAAAAGCTGCCAGTGCTGCACAGGCATGTATTGACGCAGCCTTAAAAGCTGGTTATGCACTGTATGATAAATATGGTGATGATGTAAAAACCAAATATATTCAATTGTTCCTTGAATGTGGTAATTCAGAGGTTTTGTTCGATCGTGAAGGTACATCCAGCGCAAATAGTGAAAATTTATCTTATCTTGATCAGTCAAATGGACCTAACGGATATGGACAATGGGGTGGAAACTGTCCTATATCAGAATTTGTAGATGCATTTGAAATGGCTGATGGTACTAAATTTGACTGGAATAATCCGGTTCATAAAGCTAATCCTTACGCAAACCGTGACCCTCGTCTTCATGCTACAGTATTATGCGATGGTGATCAATGGATGAGCCGCAATGTGGAAGCATATATTAATGCGGATGCCAGCGGTAAAGAGCTGACAACCGGAGGACGTGATTCCAAATATGGCCCCGACTCAGGGCAAACGCATTATAATAATTACTTAAAATGATTATATATATTACCTAATAAATGCATGTTATATTATTAATATTAAAGCTTTAAACATTTTTCTAAGTTAATTATATTTATTATCTTTATAAAGAAATTAGAAACATAAATTAGTAGAAAAATGAGCATAATTAGTCTTTGTAAACAAATCAACGATACTCGTATTGACAGAAAAAAGGAACATTCAGTAGAATCGATAGTATATATTGCCATGGCTGCAGTTCTTTGTGGTGCTGATTCTTGGAATGAGATAGAAGAGTTTGGTAACTCCAGGAAAGATTTCTTTGCTGAACGTATTTCTTCTTTCAGGAATGTTCCCTCACATGATACCTTTAATCGCTTTTTTAGTAGTCTTTCACCCGATTATTTTGAACGTGTTTTCCGTTATTGGATGTCTGAAATTTGTGAAAAATATGAAGGAGTTGTGGCCATTGATGGAAAAACCATACGGGGTGCCAGCAAATGCACCCGCTCCAATCCAGAAGGAGAATCTCGTTTTAAACTTCATATGGTAAGTGCCTGGGCAGCAGCTAATGGGGTAACCTTAGGACAGGTCAAGGTAAATAGGAAAAGCAACGAGATTACGGCTATTCCTGAACTCCTTAGCGCTCTTGATCTACAGAACTGCATAGTGACGATTGATGCCATGGGATGTCAAAAGGCAATAGCCAAAAAGATTATCGATAAAGAAGCAGACTATGTTCTTCATGTAAAAAACAACCAAAGAAAACTGTATGTCGATTTACGGGCATGGTTTGAAGAGTTGGACAGAAATGAGAGTGATAAAAATATAGCATATAGTGAAACTCAACATGCCAAATACCGGACGGAGGAAACAGGACATGGACGCAAAGAAATCAGGGAATGCTTTGTATACAATCATGAAGGATTTGAGGTGTTTTTTAAAGAGTGGAAAGGAATAAAATCAATAGTAAGAGTTACTTCAGAAAGAACAATCATTAAGACAGGGGAGATATCTTTAGAAAAGAGATATTATATAACTTCCTTAGGTTTAGAGCCTCAGAAAATAGCAGAAGCAGTACGAGCGCACTGGTCTGTGGAAAACAATTTGCACTGGCAGTTAGATGTTTCCTTTGGAGAAGACGCCGGAAGAAAAACAGGAAATGCTGCCCAGAACTTTTCATTAATGAATAAGATAGCACTTATGATACTAAAGAAAAGTCCAAGAAAAGGCAGCATTAAAGGAAAAAGAAAAGCAGCCGGATGGGATCAAGGGTTCCTCTGTGAACTTTTATTGGCGCAAAATTTTTAATGCGTCGCCCCTGGGCCCCGACTCCTGGAATACATCATTAACCGGATACTATCCACGTAAGTTCCTGGACGAAACATATTCTCCTAATTCATGGAACTTTAAAAATCCTAAAAACTGGATTTGGTTACGCTTGGGAGAACAATACCTGAATCTTGCTGAAGCTCTTTACATGTCCGGGAATGAAGATGGCGCACGCAATGCTCTCAATGTAATCCGCGATCGTGCACGAATGCCAAGGGTTACGGATACCGGTAGTGCTTTGCTGGATAGAATCAGAAACGAAAGAAGAGTCGAGCTATGCTTTGAGGAACACAGATATTATGATGTTCGCAGATGGAAGTTAGGAGATACATACCTTAACAAAACAGTAACCGGTATATCTATTTTAAGAAAACCTGATGGTTCAAAGATTTATACTCCAGGAAGAGTGGTTGAGCAACGTAAATTCACTGATAAGATGTATTGGTTGCCTATCCTGAAATCAGAAATAGATAAGAATACAAATTTGAAGCAAAACCCAGGTTATTAAGTTTATCAGTATCATTATACAATAGGTAGTTTTTTATATGGCAGGGAAGCTGTAACTTTACAACTTCCCTGCCTTTACATAAAAAGGAATCATTATCCGGTCTCAATTATAAGACAAAATTCTACCATTATGACTAAATATTATCCTGTAAGTTTGGATTATTATAGTATCTTTGTAGAAATTAATTGTATTAATTATTATGTTATTATATTTATGAAAAGCAAATTATTTCTATTAGCGATTGCTGCTATGATGGTTACTTCAACACAAAAACTATCAGCACAGACTTCTTCGTTTAAAGAAGGAGAATTTAAACAGTGGGCGCAGACGCCTCCTATGGGTTGGAACAGTTGGGATTGTTACGGTTCTACAGTAACCGAAGATGAGACTAAAGCCAATGCTGACTACATGGCTGCTAATTTAAAAAGTTACGGTTGGGAATATATTGTTGTTGATATCCGCTGGTTTGTTGAAAACGACAAGGCGGGAGGATATAATGAAAAGAATCCTATTTATGTAATGGATCAGTATGGACGGTATTTACCCGCTCTTAATCGTTTCCCTTCAGCTAAAGATGGCAAAGGTTTTAAACATCTGGCTGATTATGTACATTCCAAAGGATTAAAATTCGGTATTCATATTATGCGTGGTATTCCCAAAGAAGCTGTCGCTAAGAAACTACCGATAAAAGGAACTAATGGAATCACTGCCGATAAGATTTATACTACCGAACTTCAATGTCAGTGGTTACACGATAATTATACCATCGTAGCAAACAAACCGGGAGCTCAGGAATATTACAATTCAATCTTTGAACTCTACGCTTCATGGGGAGTAGATTTTATTAAGATTGACGATTTATCACGTCCTTACCATCAGGGAGAAATTGACCTAATTCGTAAAGCTATTGATCATTGCGGACGTCACATTGTATTAAGTACTTCACCGGGAGAAACCCCTATTGAGAATGCTGATCATGTTCGTACCCATGCAAATATGTGGCGTATGGTTGATGATGTATGGGATACATGGCCTCACATTACTCATTTGTTTGATATCTGCCAGAAATGGTATCCATACATTGCTCCCGGAACATGGCCGGATTGTGATATGATTCCTTTGGGACGTATATCTCTTCGTGGCGAAAGAGGTGCTGACCGTATGACTCGTCTATCAAAAGATGAACAATATACGCTGATGACTTTGTTTACAATCTTCCGTTCTCCTCTGATTTTTGGTGGTGATCTTCCAAGCAATGACGCGTTTACATTGTCTTTACTCACAAATAAAGATGTATTGAAAATGCATCGTGAAGGTAGCAAAGTTCATCAGCTTTTCCAGAAAGATAAAAAAGTGGCCATTACCTCAAGAAATTCTAAAACAGGTGAAATTTATATAGCTCTGTTTAACTTATCTGACGATAAAGCGGCACAAAAAATAAGTGTAAACTTAGCTGATTTGGGCATTAAAGGAAAATGTATTGTAACAGATATGTGGGCAGGGAAGAAAGTAGAAACTTTCTCTAAAGAGTTCTCTGGTTTATTTAACAGCCATGCTTGTGGTTTATATAAACTGAAAGTGATAAAATAGAAGATACTCAGTTATTAGATAAGACATTAAGGATTTTAATGTCTTATCTAATGAACAAAATCTAGTCCTATTAGTTACATTTACAGATAACTAACAAACAAGATTATGAAACAGATTCCACGAGATAGAATTACCAATCCTCGAATTACAGAACTAATGGAGGATGAGATTTTTGTTTTTGGATCGAACTTACAAGGAATGCACTATGGTGGAGCAGCACGGATAGCATGCCGTTGGGGAGCAATAATAGGACAAGGCATAGGTATTCAAGGACAAACTTATGCCATACCTACCATGTCTGGATCAGTGGCTTCCATTGTCCCTTTTGTTGACGAATTTATTCGCTTTGCAGCCTCACATCCCGATATGCGTTTCTTAGTTACCGAGATTGGTTGCGGCATAGCAGGCTACACACCTGCCGAAATTGCCCCACTATTTCATGAAGCAGTTACCATTGAAAATATAGCCCTTCCCGAAAGATTCTGGGAAGTAATTCTATATCAGTCTTAACTGTAGAATAGACTATAGATGAAAAGGATCTTCCTCCTTTAGCTTCTTTTTCAGGAAAGCATCACTGTTGCTATCCATTATCTCTAATTGTTTTAATCCCTTCATTTTATAATACAGTTCAGCCTTTTCATCGTTATCAAACTGTAATTCTTCCCATATTTTACCCAGGTAATGTTTGTTCAGATCTTTATCTATAAAATACTCATGCTCATCTTCTGACTCATCGTTTAACTTCTCAACGTGAATATCTTCAGGAGCTAGTTTCACGAAGACATTTTGGTAGATGGTTTCGTCAACACATTCCCAGAATCTGTTTTTTTTCATAGTAGTATAAATATTTTAGTGGTTAAAAATCAGGAACTATTTGTATCTACTCAATTTTAATCTTAATCTATATCTGAAACGTATAAAATGAGCTTATTGTTTCGGCTATTTCTTAATTTTTTGCAGGAAATTTAAGACTTTTTTATTGAAACTAAAAGAATCTACTGAATGACAAACATTTAACTACCTATATCTGATAAATTTTGAACAAATAAGTTTTTTACTTTGTTAAATATTAAATGATATTAATTTAATCGAGTTATATTCCTTAAAAGTAATTATTTAATTAAAAAAAACAAAATTAAGTGAACTAAAAATATTCAATTTAGAGAAATTTTACTCCATCACCCCAAAAGCCCTGATTAAAATTGAGTATAAGAACAAAGGTCTTAAAGTATTTTTTGAAAGCGAGGCAGATATCCTTCATCTGACCCTCCTTCTATCCGGTTAACTAGTGCTTAGAAATCAATTGCTTATATGAAGAAGACTATATTGCATAAAAATTATTTCTTATTCATTCTGTTGCCAGTTATGCTGATTCTGATAAAATCATGCGAAATGCCGGCAACAAGTTTTGATGAACAGGAAAATGCCAGTTACTTTGAAAAGGTACAGAAAGTAAACGCTTCTGTACCCGATTCAACAATCAGGGTAATGACATGGAATATACGTTTTGGTATTGGCAGAGGACCATGGTTTGGCGATGCCTGTGGTTATAAGGTTATTTATTCGGCTGATGAGATTATGAAAAACATGAAGCTGATTGCCCAAAAGATTAATCTTGTAAAACCCGATATTCTGCTTCTTCAGGAAGTAGACATAAAATCAACACGCTCGGCTTACATCAATGAACTTAGTTGGCTGCTTGATAATACCTATTTTAATTATGCTGTTTATGGATCGCAGTGGAAAGCACAGTTTATTCCAAGTGACGGACTAGGGAGAATGGATGAAGGTAATGCTATTCTTTCCAGATGGCCACTCAGCGAGGGGATAAGAATACAACTAGCTCTCAGGAATGACCAGGGGGCTGCTGAAAAGTATTTTTATGAAAGGTGTTGTATGGTGAGAGCAAAAGTTGAGATTCCCGGATTTGAGAGTTTCTATGTTGTCAACATTCACGCTTCAGCCTTTGCTACTGATGACACAAAACATCAGCATATAATTGAATTTAAAGATGAACTCGATCGTATTTCAGCCAGTGGTGCTATGTTTGTAGCCGGCGGAGACTTGAATACTCTTCCTCCGGGAAGCGACTCTACCGATTATTGTATAGAGGATATGTGTCCGGACGAATCATATCACCATCCGGGTGACAAACCTATGCATAAGGATGGAAGTAACTACACTCCTGAGAAGGAATGGTTGTTACCCATTTATTCAGAATTCGAAAGTGTGATACCTTTGAATGAATATCTGCAAAACCAACAGCTTTACTTTACTCACACTACCCGACCTGAACATTTCTGGGACCGGACTCTTGATTATCTGTTTACTAACAACCGGTGGCGAAGCGGAGCTACAGTTGTTCATCAGGACTTTACTCAGGAATCAGATCATGCGCCAGTTAGTGGTAAATTATTAATTATAAGGAAGTAATCAGCGGCGGTATTAAAAGGATGCCTATAAAGCAAGAAAACTAATGAAAATACTCAGATTCTATATTGCAATTTTATGCTTATATTTCTTTGCCTGCATACTTACGGCACAAGACAGTACCATCCACAACAGATGGAGCAGCAACACTGCATATATAATGCCAAGTGGAAAATGGGAAAGCGGAATATTTCAATCTTTCCGGTATGGTTTTAATAAAGGGCTGGAACTAAAGTCAAATGCTATTATATTTCCAATTTTTCCTAATGCTGGCTTAAAAATAGGATTAGGAACAAAAAGAGGTTTTCTTTTTGCAAGTGAACATTCCTTAAGCTACCCCACCCTGTTTCTCAACGCGGTAAGTTTTAAAGGTACAGGTGGGCTTATCTCACCTCAATTTCATTTTCCGACTATTATATCGGTAACCAATTCATTGATAATTACTAAGCCAGTAGGATATGCATCTCTACTATCCGCCGATGCAGGAATAAGCTTTGCTATAAGAAGCAGCAATCCGGATTATCAGTCAACAATTGATTTGCCAATAATATATTCACGAATGGCACATTATTATAAAGGCACATCTTTACGAACCGGGTTATCATTTAAAAGCCTGATTTCTAAAAAACTGTTTTACGAAGAAAACATGCGAATGTTTAGTATCATCCGTAATAAGGATAATCTGTTTGTAGAAAATTCAGGAAGCATTTTGTGGATTGTGAACAGATCATTCCAATTAAAAGGTGGATATATATTTTCGTGGGGCAGGTACCCGTTTGGGTATCACATTCAAATGTGGCCCACATTTGATATTTTGTTTGGAAGCAAAAAGAAATAACTTCTAGATCTATTAAATAGATAATCTTATAATTATTTTAATTATGGAAAAAGTCAAAAGTTTTACCCACGTTTACGGATATATTATATGCATTGTATCCGTTGTTGTTTTTCTTACTTGTGTAACTTCACTTGTCAATGCGGTGATAAATAAAACTGATCCTCTTCAATCATATTTTGATTCACAAAATCTGGCAACTTTTGAAGTTTATAAATTAGAGCAAATGAAGTCGTTTAGTAAAAAAGATAATGAGCCTGGGAGAGAATTACCTAACGACCAAACACTCCGGAAGATATATGAAGACACTAAAAAGGCAAAGATTGACCGAATGGTTTTTGACTCAAACAAAACGATTATTGTCAGCAGTACATTAATTGTAATCAGTATTATTTTATTTTGGACACATTGGAATATTGCGCGTAAAAATATTATCAAGAAAGAAGAATAAGTTATTATTAAATTATTATCTTTACCCGAACGAGAATATCAGCTATTATATTCTCGTTCTATGATAGTATTAATCAATTAAAAAAGGAGGATTAATGGAACCTAAAATGGCTAAAAAAGGACCTTATGTTGTAGAATTAGAGGCTGGGAAGAAATATCACTGGTGCACATGCGGTGAAAGTAATAACCAACCATTTTGCGATGGTTCTCATGGGGGAAGTGAGTTTAAACCAATTGCTTATACACCAGAAGAATCGGGAAAGGCTTTTTTATGTGGATGTAAGAAGACTAAAAATCCACCGTTTTGTGACGGAGGACACTCAAAGCTTTAAGCAATCTTAAGAGTTATTTCTTATATCTCTTTATATAAAATTATGGCCTCTGACTTAATTGTTCAAAGGCCTTAGTTGTTTCTATAAACATAGTTCTACCAAGATTGGATCATAAAAACGAATCTTGAAAAAGATGATAAAAACTCAAAAATATGAATCATAATGAATTTAATAAAATAACAGAATCATTTAAAAACACGGAGCAAATGCCGGTGCTGTTTGTTGGACATGGGAGTCCGATGAATGCTATTGAGGAGAATGAATTTGTTGCCGGCTGGCGAAACATAGGCAAAACAATTCCTAAGCCGAATGCAATTTTATGTATTTCGGCGCATTGGGTAACGCGCGGTACTCATGTTACGGCAATGGAAAAACCTTTAACCATTCACGACTTTGGCGGATTCCCGCAGGAGCTTTTTGAAATTCAGTACCCTGCACCTGGAAGTCCTGAACTTGCAAAGGAAACGAAAGAGTTAATAAGCAAAACATCTGTTGGGCTGGATGAAAAATGGGGACTCGACCACGGTTGCTGGAGTGTACTAAAGCATATTTATCCGAATGCTGATGTGCCTATTGTTCAATTAAGTCTGGATTATTACCAGGATGCTCAATACCATTACGAATTAGCAAAAGAACTTTCGTCACTCCGTAAAAAAGGTGTTTTGATAGTAGGTAGCGGAAACCTTGTTCACAATCTTAAAATGATTGCATGGGATAAATTTAACGAACCGGAATATGCTTATGACTGGGCTGTTGAAGCTCTTGACAAAATGAAAGAATGCATTCTTGCAAACAATCACAAACCACTTATTGATTATAAATCTCAAGGGAGTGCATTTAAACTTGCTATTCCAACACCTGAACATTACTTGCCTATGATTTATGCATTGGCATTAAAAGAAGAAAATGAAAAAGTGAGTTTATTCAATGACAAAACAGTGGCCGGTTCACTTGCTATGACATCCCTGTTAATTGAAAAGGAATAATTATTCAATATCAACTAAAAAAGAACTAGTTTGCAACTAATAAAGAGAGATTATCTAATCTTATTAGTTGTGTAAGACTAAATATAAAGTAACATTAATAATGTAATGTAGACCTTATTTATATAAGGTCTACTACTTTTCTAAATAAAGAGTAGGCTAAATTAAAATAAAGAGTACACTTTATATTTATAACTTAACCAATCATTTGCTTAATACCCGTTATATTATTGAAAAGTTCGGCAACAAAAGCTCCTATTTGTTGCAAGAAATAAAATAAACATCTAAATTCGCATATAATCATTAAAAACGCACAATGGAATTTGCAATTATTTTGCTTCTCTTGCTTCTCAACGGAGTCTTTGCCATGTACGAAATTGCATTAGTTACCTCAAGTAAAGCGAGGTTGAAAACATTGGTGAGTAAAGGAAACCCGTCGGCCAAGAGTGTACTCAAACAATTGGAAGAACCGGAAAAATTTCTTTCCACCATTCAAATAGGAGTTACACTTATCGGTATTATATCCGGAGCTTTTGGTGGAGTTGCTATTGCACATAAAGTCACTCCTTTTTTTAGAATGATTCCTGGCGCGGAAGCTTATGCAAGCAACCTTGCATTAATTACCACTATATCTATTATCACTTATTTATCCCTTGTTATAGGCGAGCTTGTTCCCAAATCCATTGGACTATCCAACCCTGAAAAGGTTGCAACCAGGCTATATCCTTTCATGAGCATAATAACGAAAATCACCTTTCCTTTCGTTTATCTGCTCAGTGTATCGACTAAACTTTTCAACAAAATATTGGGAGTTAAGGGACATGAACGTACTATCACTCAGGAAGAGCTGAAAATGATTCTTCATCAAAGCTCTGAGCAAGGGCTTATTGATAAAGACGAAACAAACATGCTGAGGGATGTATTCCGCTTTTCCGATAAACGTGCCAACGAACTGATGACACACCGCACGGATGTAGTGTTTCTTCACACACGCTACACGCAGAAAGAAATTCTGAACATCATTGATGAGAAACATTTCAGCAAGTATCTACTCACGGATGATACTCAGGACGAGATTGTTGGCGTGGTATCCGTAAAAAACATCATTTCAATGATTGGGAATGACACAGCATTTGATCTGAAAAGCATTGCGCAGCCACCACTCTTCATCCCGGAAAGTCTGTATGCAAAGAAAGTTCTGGAACTATTCAAGAAGAACAAGAATAAGTTTGGTGTAGTGGTCAACGAATATGGTGGCATCGAAGGAATCATTACTCTGCACGACCTCACAGAAAGTATATTCGGAGATATTCTGGAAGAAAATGAAGTTGAAGAAGAACCAATTGTGAAACGAAAAGATGGTTCTTATCTGGTAGACGCTTCCATTAATATTGGCGATTTTATGGAAGAAATGGGGATCATGTACTACAAAGACCTGGAGAGTGAAGACTTTAACACGCTTGGTGGTTTGGCTATGTTTTCCATTGGCCGCATACCCAAAGCCGGAGATATATTCACCTATCAGAATCTGCAGTTTGAAATAATGGACATGGATAACGGAAGAGTAGATAAACTCTTGGTTATCATCAAATAAGAATTATCAATTTTTACTTTAATCAATTATTATCATGAAAAAATTACTCTTAATCTTAGTCCTGGGGGCTATGGTATCTTGTCAGCAAAAGGCAAAAGATGCAAAAGCCACTGAAGGGGCTGCAAAAGACAGTACAGAAATGAATCTGGACCCTTCACTGGGTGCGTTACAAACCAAAACCTATGAAGGTGTTCTTCCTTCTCAGGGAAAAGGACTTCGCTACACTTTGACCGTGAAGATTCAGGAAAAGAGCGATGCCGGCAAGTACGAATTACTGAAAACTTATATTGAAGGAAACGAAGGGAAAGATCTTACATATGTTTCTGACGGAACAGTGAAAGTTATTCACGGAACAAAAGCTGATAAAAATGCAATTGTATGGGAACTAACTCCTGAAAAGAATAAGGAAATTAGTTATTATCAGGTAGAAGAAGGCAGAGTAATTATGCTTTCTCAGAAAATGGAAAAAACTACTTCGTGGAAAGATTACATTCTTACTCAAAAGAAATAATCCTTCCACGCTATGCTGTAACTACTTAAGGAAGTTGCACATTCTTTCAAAAGCTTTAGTGAATTCCTCATCCACCGCATCGGCAATAGAAGTCAGTGCGGGGAAGGGGTCTTCATGCTTATAGGAGTATGGAAAGTCCAGAATGTCTACTTCAATAGGTATATCTCTTTTTATTCCTTGCAACGTATTTATCACTTCATAAGCCGGAACCACGGTATCTTTTTCCAGAGTGATGGCAAGAATACGGTTGTGCATCTGGCGGAACCGTTCTTCTCTGAAGTCTGTAAATGTCTTATAATTCAACATACTCCTGAAATTTACACCCTCGGGATGAGACTCACTTAAATATGTCCGAAGCTTTTCATCACGCTTCATGTGACTTTCAAGATGCTCAACCACATAAGAATATAGACTGACATTGGCTTCACTGTCTAATATAAACTTTGATACAGGAGAAAGCCGATTAAATACAGCCCCTCCACAGAACATACAAATCCGGGACTTTGAGAAATATCCTTTTTCATTAGTCATCATCAGTACCTGAGCCAAAAGACTTCCGATAGAATAAGAGAAGAAGTCAATTGAAGCATCGGGTGCAATATCCGAATGTTGATTGGCCTTAATACTTTCCACTAAAGAAATTGCATCATAATAGGTTTGCAATCCCGACCAAATAAATCTTTGCGGTTTGTTATGAAGACGGGTACTGATAGCCACATTAGAAAGAGTTGAGCAGATTACTTCAGGATGTCTTTTCTTGCGTTGTTGACTGATGGCATACATTAGATGTGAGTCGCTCCAACTAAGTGGAGCACGATTCATATGGAAAGCAATAGGAAAGAGTAAAACTGCTTTGCCGGTTTTATCAACCAGCATCTTGGCCCAGGTAAAGTATTTGGCCCAATGTTTTTCATTAAAGCCATGAAACAACAAAATAACGTCTTTTACTTTTTCAATTCCTGTGGGACGGAACAAGTGATATCGGAAATGAATATTCTCAGGAATCTCAGCATCACTCATATTTAGCATATCCTGAATAATGTCCGGTTCGTACTCCGGATCTTCAGATGAACAATATTCATATGTGTCCTGATTATATTTCCCTCCTGGTAAAATATCTCTGAATTTAGAATCAAAATTAAAATTGCGGACTATCACATTATCATCAATTTTAATTTCATCATCTTCATAATTAATCAACCCTTTGAGCTTAGTATGCAAATCAATGTATTTCATTTTAATACCTCCATTAAGTTGTTATACGCAAATATAAAACATAATGAGATAAATTAAACTTTTGTTATATAAAATTATATTTAAAATTAACTTTTTCGGATCATTTGTATATCTATACTAAAAAGAATATTTCAATCATAAACAAAATTCAAAAGGCATATCTCAATCCAAAACGGAGTTCAAACGTTCTTGAAAAAACATCAGGTTTATATCGATAGTTTGTTTTTCTGAAATAATAATAAAGTCCTAAGTTGGCATATATCCTAGATGATAAATTTTTCCCTATTATTGGGTTTATTATAATCAACAGAGCATCACTTTTATCACCTTGAGTATTTAAATATAAGTAAGGAGATTTTGTTTTATTGCTTAAATCTTCATCTTTATAACCCCGCCATGAATACAAATGATAATCATGAATATATAATTCAAAATTACCGCATTTCCCAAAATCAATATTAGTATAACTCTTTATACTGAATCCGCTTCCCAAATTATAATCCCGTCCTAATCTATAGTAATCGGTAAGGCTTGCTCCTAATAGTACTGCATTATAATAAGAGCTGTGTCGAATTATAACATTCTTATTAATAGGAAGCACGTAGATAACTCCTAGACCAACCGCTGCTGCTTCGGCCATTTTAAAGGGAGTACTCTTTGAGTCATTAACAACTATTTTTGAATCAAAATAGTCGAAATGCTGAAACATACCTACAAAAGCTTTATGACCAGGTAATGGTTCAAGATATTTGCCAAACAATTTAGCATTAACATTAACTGAACTAATTAAAGGTTGAGCGCCTCCCCAGTTTATAACAGTGCTAAATCTAAAATAATCATACGGGACATTAGTTGTCATATGCAAAGGGTCACCATAGATCATTTTAAACTCAGAATAAACATTATTATGACCTTTGTACATGCGAGCATTATCAGTAAAATAACGATTGCCTAAAGATAGAGTAAACTTTACCGGCAACTTATCATAATCATGATACTTATAATAAGTATGCTTTACTTTCCAGGCATCACCAGTTATTAAGCGATTAATACCTCTTGCAGGAGAAAGAACTGTGCCAACAAACTCTCTGAAAAAACGATTTGCACCATGTTTTGAATCATTCAGGACTAAAGATGAAAGACGGAAAGTAACTTCTCCTAAAGCTGCTCCCGCGAAAGTTGTTGTTAACAAATCATTTATTGAAGGAGGAGTTGTTTCACCACAAATTTCCCAAGCCAGACTTCCAGCGAGCGAATAAGATGCAGATCCCCAAAAATTAAGTCCATTGCTTCTGGCAGCACTAAAATTTAAACTTCCATGATAAGGATGATGAAACATATTAGATGAAAATAAGTCATTATCCCAAACAAATCCTTTTTTAATATTTTCGTGAATACTATTAAAACTAATTTTTGCAAAATCAGCTTTACGTTCATATCTATTGTAAGCCCAAACAGAGGCATTATATCCAAGCATTTCTAGTGCAGCTCTGAAAGGACGTTTTTTAAGATGCAATGAATCATTGTACACAAATAATGAATCAGCTTGCTGAGCATTAAGACCAGCTGATGCAAATAAAATAACGACAATATAAAATATTATTCTTTTCATCTTTACATCAGAATAAAATGATTCCCATTTCAATTATATTTTTTTTCTCGAATACTCCCCCAGAACCATAGTGACGAGTATGAGCATAACCGCCAGAAGCAAAGATGCCAAATCTTGAGAATGGATGACATTCAAGATTCATTCTTAACTGTAAAGAATACAATCGTTTTGGATAAATAGTTTCTGAATTATCATCGAAGTTCCTTATGTGTGCGAAACCGGCATCGGTACTAACAAAAAAATATCTGAGAAATGGAAGTCCTACTCCTATTCTATAAAAGACTGAACCTGAAAACTTATTTTTTAATCCCCAATAATGAGTTCCCGTACCCAATATCGTATATGTATAAAGAGATTTAAAACGAACAGCAAGATTGCTTCTTGTGATATTTCCACCAAATGCAAGAATCTGTATACGAGTCCTGGGATTTATATTTATCAAACCAATTTTAACTGCAGAAGTATCTATGCTGTGATTAACTATACCTATCTGCAATCCATGCACCTCTTCACCACATAGATTTATTAATCCTAATTGCATTCCATGTATAGTATCAGCATAATTTCCCAGACCGATTTGAACTCCTCGGACTGATTGTGCTGTAACATTAACTAAACCTGCCAATTGTATAAAGCTTGATGATGAAGCCATGTTAATGCCCAATGTTGCTTGTACACCACTGAAATGTGAACCTACGATATTAGTCAATCCGCCTAATTGAATTCCAGCTGCATTCCCTATACTAAAATTTGTAAGTCCTGCAATCATAACTCCCTTAGCACAAACAACATCAGTATTTTGCACTGTTGCAATCTGTATTCCCCGCATTTTTCCGCTCACAACATTACAGAATCCGGACAGTTCTATTCCGTTCATATCACCTTTAACAAATTCACCCACCCCATTAATTGAAAGGCCATTAATTCCTCCTTCATTAAAATGACCAAATAAATTCAGACCAAAGCCATTGAGCTGGTTTGTTTTTGAGCAAAAACCTAAAGTTACATTGGATATAGAAAGAGAATCATACGGAGATATTGCTACCGGATCCCAAATAGAAAAATTAATTGGATGATTTTCTTTATTCTCTGCACAAAGAATGCAAAATGAAAGAATAAATAAGATTAACAATACTGGTCGTTTAGTCATATCAACTATGAATGAATTATTTTAATTCAACAGCATAGTTTTAAACAACCAGATAACAAAACTGTTTTATCTCATGTAAAAGTTTATTTGTTTTAAAAAGAATACCTGAAACTTAAACGAGTTTCGAATGTTTGAGAGCTAATATCAAGATGATAAATGTAATGTGTATTACGCAAATAGTAGTATAGCCCAACACCTATTTTACACTTTGAATCAAGATTTATTTCCATCTTCGGATTTATCACAGTTAATTGAACATTTCCTTTGTCTCCCTGAGCATTGAGATACAGCGGATTAATATTTCCAAAATCTTTTTTCTCATAACCTTTCCAGGTAAATATACGGTAATGCTGAAGATTAAGCTCAAAATATCCATATTTCATAAAGTCTACAGAAGTATTGCTCTTTATACTATACCCGCTTCCCATGTTATAATTACGATCAATTACATTATAATAATCGGTAAGACTTCCACCAAGTAGAACAAGATTAAGGAATGAACTTTGTTTAATTGTAACTCTTTTGTTTTTTGACGGAAACTGATAGATCATACCCAGACCAAAAGCTGCCGCTTCAGATATTTTAAATGGAATCTTCTTTGAACCTTTAAGAACTGATTCCGAATCATAGAAGTCAAAATGCTGAAAAAGTCCCACCAGCAGTTTATGCCCCGGAACTGGTTCCAGATGCTTGCCCAATAACTTTGCTGTGAGGTTTACAGAGCCAATCAATGGCTGATTGCCAGAAATATTGAAGGTTGAGTTGAAACTAAAATAGTCGTAAGGTGAATTTGTAGTTTCCTTCAAAGGATCACCATATACAACATTAAATTCCACATAAGGGCTGTTACTGCCTTTAAAAAGATTGTTATCATCTGCCAGATAACGATCACCTATTGCTGCAGAAAACTTAACCGGAAGCTTTTCATAATCATGATATTTGTAATATTGATGCCTTACTTTCCACGCATCACCGGTAATCAAACGGTTAATGCCTCTTGACGGACAAATAAGAGTTCCCAGAAATTCACGGAAGAAACGGGACGAGCCCCTCTTTGAATCGTCGAGAACCAAAGAAGAGAGACGATGAGTGACTTCTCCCAAAGCAACACCTCCTATAGAAGTGGCAAGAAAATCATTAATGGCAGGCGGTTCTACTTCCGCACACATCTCCCACATCAGACTTCCGGCAAAGGAATAAGGCACAGATTCCCAAAAGGTGAGACCATTGCTACGGGCTGCATTGAAATAGAGATTTCCATGATAAGGATGAGCAAAAAGATTTGTAGAGAACTTGTCGTTATCCCAAACAAAGCCATTAGAAATGTTATTTCCAATGCTATGAAGGCTAATCTTTGCATAATCCTGATTCATTGCAAACCGGTCGAATGCCCAAACACCAACATTCAGTCCGGCTGTTTGAAAAGCCGACCGCCATGGGCGTTTTATCATTCGTGAAGAGTCATTGTACACAAATAAAGAATCAGCTTGCTGAGCACGCATTGGGCTCAGCATTACTAAAAAAAAGATTAAATATGCAGACAATCTTTTCATAAGTCCTGATTAAAATAAAACAATACCTAGTTCTATAACCGGTTTATTTTCATATATCCGGTGAGCTTTATAATATCGTGTGTGAGCATAACCTCCCGAAGCAAATATTCCGAGTCTGTTCAACGGATGATATTCTATATTCAACCGTAGCTGCAAAGAGTACATACGTTCAGGAGTAGTAAGATCCTCATTATTAAAGTTCTCTATATGAGAAAAACCAGCATCCGAACTTAGAGACAGCTTCTTTGTTAATGGCAATTCTGCCCCAGCCCGATAAAATAGTGAGCCAGAGAACCTGTCATTCAGTCCCAGATAATGGGTTCCAATTCCTAAGATTGAATATGTATGATGATTCTTAAAACGAACTGCCGTGTTGATTTTGGTTGTGTTTCCTCCGAAAGCAAGCAACTGAATCCTTGTCCTTGGGCTTATATTCACCAGCCCAATCTTAACTGCCGATGTATCTTTGCTGTGATTTATAATTCCGATCTGAACACCCCGAACATCTCCTCCACAAAGATTGAGCAATCCCAGCTGAATTCCGTTTACTCCGCCGGCATAGTTGCCCAGGCTAATCTGAATGCCATTGATAGGTTCGGCACACACATTGACCAAGCCCGCCATTTGAAAGAGATCAGAAGAAGAAGATGCGATGTTTACAGCCGAAGAAAGTTGCACCCCACTGAAATGAGAACCAGCCATATTGGTTATTCCGGCAATCTGAACGCCTTGGGCATCTCCGATTGTGAAATTAGTGATACCCGCAAGCATTACTCCTTTTGAATGAAGCACGTTGGTGTTCTGCACTGTTGCTATTTGCAATCCGTGCATATGCCCGCTCACCACGTTAAACAGGCCTGAGATTTCTGCTCCAGTCATATTCCCTTTCAGGAATTCTCCGGCGCCATTGAGCGTAAATCCATTAACAGCCTTTTCATTGAAGTGTGCAAACAAGTTTATGCCCACTCCTTTCAGCTTATAGGTCTTTGAGGAAAATCCAAACGTTGCATTTGTTGTACTCATTGAGTCACAAGGAGATAAAGCAACCGGATCCCAAAGAGAAATATTGAGGGGATGCTTCGAACTACCTTGTGCGAAAAGCATATTTAAAGGCAGAATCAACAGAACCAATGCTATCAATTTTCTTTTCATATACCTATAGACAAAAATTAGTTAATCTATTTTTTATCAATAAAAAAGAAGTTCACATCTGGTTTACGGTTTCTCTTTTCGTTCTTCATCACTAGCCGTAATATCTTCCATAGTCAGGCTCAATGGTGCAACAAACGGAGTTTTTCGGTAAACACATATCTCCATCAGGCAATGCTCGCAATGTTCTTCCTTACATGGGTCGGAATGTATAGATACCAGCACACGATCTGAATTCTTTGCCGAAAGAATGCTCCTTAATTCTTCACAAGCCCTGTGTCCTTCGTCAATATTAAAAAACCAAGGGAGTGTCAAATCACAATCTACAAAGAGATTACTCCCATACTTGATTACTTTCATATTATGAATGTCCACCCACTCTGGTTTCTTGCAATTAGATGTAACTTCCAGCATCTTTTTAAGAACATCTTCATCAGCTTTATCTATCAAATTAGCCACCGTTTTACGGAGAATCAGAATGCCTGTAACAACAATGATTGAACCAAAAATGAGGGCCAATGCACTATCAATCCATTTTAATCCGGTAAAATAAAGTAGTAAAAGACCTATAACAAGGCCGATTGTTGAGTATGTATCCGACTGTAAATGCTTTCCTCCGGCTACCAATGCTATCGAATCATATTTCTTTCCCATACGAACACTGTACCATCCCATTACATAATTTATAATACCGGCAATGGCTACAACAGCAATACCAATATCCAGTTTACCAATAGTGGATGGTTCAAAAAGTCGCCTGATACCTTCAAAGATAATCAACCCTCCGGCTATCATAATAAGCAAACCTTCAACAGAAGCAGATATTAATTCTATCTTGCCATGTCCAAACGGATGGTCTTTATCTTTAGGTTTAGCTGCATATCTTAAACTGAAAAAACTTATTAATCCGGCAACTACATTCACAATACTTTCCATTGCATCGGTTAATATTCCGACTGAATTTGTAACAAAGAAAGCTATAAATTTTCCTATTAGAATAAGTAGAGAAAAAGAAACAATCCATCCCTGAATCTTTTGCTTAATTAAATTTTCATTCATTGGTACCTACATTTACTATTTTGTAACAATAACAAATATAACTCTATTTTATGTTTCTTCTCTAGTTCAGAACAAAAACATAACAACAAAAGTCTAATTTATACGATGTATAAGTTAATAAACAAACATCCCGAATATAATTTCTTTTTAGACCCGGGTGTAAATGTTATTTAGACCCGGGTCTAAAGCAGCCTGAGACCCGGGTCTAAAATCACTTTACACCCGGGTCTCAGCAAAAAGCAATAAGGAGAAACTGAAATATTGAAGCCAGAGTTCAGCATTATACTCTAGCCGTTATTCTATTTATACTCCGGATGCCTGTGTATAAAGGCTTTTACGAAAGGACAAGTGGGTATAACTTTCAGGTTATTTTCCTGAGTATAATCCATGGCAAACTTTACTAAAGCGGAAGCAATGCCCTGCCCTTCCAATTCTTTGGGCACCCATGTATGAGTAAAATTCAATCCTCCTTCAAAAGATGTGTATTCTGCATAGGCTAATTGCCCGTGGACAACAGTTTCAAACCTTGAATCTGTTTGATTGTGTATAATTGTATATTTCATAATTCAAGTATTATTATATAAACATAAGCTATAAACATTAAATATCAAACCAATACAAATATTTATATCTAGATATTTTATTCAAACACTGAACAAATTATAAGTAATTATTCCTATTTTTGTAACAACAATTAAAATTAAACTCCCAATATGAGCATTAAGAATAATACCGGATTAACTATTGTTACAAATATATTGGTTATCATTCTACTTACAAATCTCTGTTCGTGCCGAAAACAAGGCAATGCCCAAATAAGCAAGAATCAATTAATAGACTCATTTATACAGCAGGCTCAGGATTCGTCTTACAATAATATAAAATTTTCACGGGATTTACTAAAGAAAGCTATGAAAATGGCTCCCGATAGCCCGATGTATTATAAGGCATTGAACACTTATGCTTTAACATACGCCGCCGTGAATCAGTACGATTCCTCTTTTCTACTGTCTCATAAAGTAATTAATTTCTGTAAACGTCAGGAAGCATCTCCAGTTATTCACGAGCTATTAGCCTCATCAAACAATAATATCGGAGTTTATTACGGGCAAATGAGTGTAGCCGATTCGTCACTTGCGCATTTTAAAGAAGCATTAAAGCAGTACGAACTGGCGAATAAAACAGATCGCATTCCCGATATGTACATAAATCTGGCTGATGCTTATTCAAGGAAAGGAGATTTAGCCATGAGTGCATTCAATTACAGAAAAGCACTGTCGAAGAGTGATTCTTTGCACATGACGGATAAGATGGGATTTCCTATCTATTTTGGATTAGGCCAGATCTATATGGAATTACGAGACTTTGAATTGTCCGACAGTTACTATCGCCTTGCCGAGAAATTCTATAAGGGCAGAACATTGGCCGAGAAGTTTACATTCTGCAACAACCGTGGCAATTTCTACTATTACAAGGAAGAATATGCCAAGGCATTGCCCTGGTTTAAGAAAGCAAAAGCGTTGGTTTCAAAAGGTGATTATCAGTTTTACCTCAGTCTATGTAATCTGAATCTTGGAGATATTTATCTGAATCTCAATAAACTCGATTCTGTTCCGCTATGTCTTGACAAAAGCTATGCTTACTTCTCATCTATAAAACAAAAAACAGCTCTTTATTACATTGCAACAATCAGGGCCGGACTTGCGCTAAAACAGAAAAACAATCAACTAGCCAGGCAGTTATTGGAAGAGACTAAAGATTCAACAGGCATTGAACTGAATATTTTATCTATAAGAAACAAGTATCTGCAAACGTTTTACGCCCAAACGGGAAACTTTAAACAGGCATACTATTACCAGTCGAAGAATATAGCTATAAATGATTCTGTTCGCAATGACAGGGCAGAAAAAAGAATTTCTGAAATTGACCTGCGATATAAGCAAGATACTACTTTGATAAATAAGAAACTAGTTATTCAAAAGCAGGCAGCTCAGGTGAAAAATCTGAAACTAACTTCTTTAATCTGGATATTGGTTAGTCTGTTCGTGGTAGCAACTTCGGTCTTTATCTACTTTTATATGAAAAGGAAAAAAGATCTGCAACGAATAAAGTACATTGATCATCTCACTAAACTCCGGATGGAAAACATTCGCAACCGGATATCTCCTCATTTCATATTCAATGTACTCAACAATGAAATCAGTTCATTGGACGAAAACAGGCGTAAAAACTTATATACGCTGGTGACGCTGATGCGAAAGAACCTTGAGATAACGGAGAATGTAAACATTGCTCTGGCAGAAGAGTTAGAGTTCGTTAAGTCATATATTGAGCTGGAAAAGAGAAATCAGGGAGATGATTTTCATCTTGAATGGGAAATGGATAGCCAGATTGATTTAGAGAAAACGTTTATCCTTTCAATGTCTATACAAATTCCTGTTGAGAATGCGCTGAAGCATGCTTTGCGTCCCAAGGAAGGAAAGAAAATGCTAAGCATTAATGTGGCTAAGGAACAGGGAGGGGTAAATATATTTATTCGCGACAACGGAGCAGGATACTTCCCTCACCAGGCAAGTCAGACCAAAGGAACAGGAACCGGACTAAAAGTTTTGTTCCAGACTATCCAGCTTTTAAACGGTAAAAACATAAATAAGGCAGATCTAACAATTCAGAATATTCGTGAGAACAGCACGATTTGTGGAACTGAAGTTAAAATCTTCGTTCCCGATAATTATAAATTCGAATAACTATGAGCAATGTATATAATGTAGTAATAATAGACGATGAAGAAATTGGAATAACCAATTTATGCAAATCTCTTTCAGGCTTCGACAATATTAATATCGCGGGCACAGCACAAACAGCAAAAGCCGGAAAAAACCTTATCCTTGAGAAGAAACCCGACCTACTGTTTCTGGATGTTGAAATGCCGGAAACAAGCGGACTGGAATTGCTTCGCGAGATAAAAGATATGATAAACTGGCAAATGCATGTGGTCTTTTATACTGCCTATGAGAAATACTTGCTCGAGGCGTTAAGAGAATCAGCATTCGACTATTTATTAAAGCCATACGAACAGAATGAGTTTCTCACGGTGATGAATCGGTTCTTTTCCGCAGTTGAAAAGAAAGACAAATTATCATCTTTGATTGATTCTCTCTCAGAACTATTACCAGAGAACAGGACATTCCTGATAGCAACAATCACCGGATACATCACTCTTCGCCAGGAACAGATTGGCTATTTTGAATATACAAAAGATAGTAAGCATTGGTATGTGAGTTTACAGAATGAAAAGCATATCCAGTTAAAGAGGAATACTGCAGCTGAGGATATTCTTAAGCTATCTAAATCTTTTGCACAGATAAATCAGCAGCAGATAATCAATATAAATTCTCTGGCAAAGATTGAAGGAAAGGAATGTGTATTATATCCGCCTTACGAAGAAAAAAAAGACTTATTAATATCACGGTCTTATTTTAAATCGGTTCAGGATAAATTCAACTTAATATAATTTCAATTGCATTATGAATCCCCCTAAAAAGACTGAGGGCAAACACGTACACAATACCAAATAACTGTGGACATATTTGCCTCAACCTAACCAGTTTATAAGAGAGAGTACAAATAAAGTTAACCTAACTAAACTATAATTACTAGAAGCAAATTTAGTCAATTAGTTCAACTCAGAAAACCCTCACCGGTTAGTATGGGGAATATGTTGCAAAAAGCAGTGATTAAATTGCGAAAAAGGCACTTATCATGCCATTATTTATAAGATCCTATCGGAAAAAGCGTCTATTTATTGGCTATTATTCCGGCAATATTGGTTGCCTGCTTAATACGATCCGCCATACCTATGCCATCTTTTATACCACCGGCAAGGAATAGATTAGGATATTGCTGCTCAATTTGCTCAATGCTTGCAAGTCTTTGTTCGCTGTCGGCTTCGTATTGTGGGATTGCTTGTTCATGCCTAAAGATCTTTATCTTTTCGGGAGAGTAATTAGCAGGGAATCCCAGCATGTTGTGCAATGATTCTTTCACCAGTTCCTTCAGTTGCTCATCAGTATAAGTAAGGTATTCGGGATGTTTGCTTCCACCAATAAAGAAAGAAAGCGTACCTCCTCCTTCGGGACAACGACCAGAGAAACAGGAAGAAGGGAACAAGATGCCAAGCATCTTTTGATTTTCACGGGAAGGGACTAATCCTCCAAAAGCATTAGGTACATAATTGCCAGCTTTCTCCACTCCTACTCCTACTTGAACAACCGGTGCGTAATGAAGGGAGCTGATAGGTTTCATCTCCTTTTCTGCAATAAATGGTAGCAGTGATGGCAATGCATAGGCGGCTGCGGTAGAGACCATATAGCGTGAATGGATTTTTTCTCCACTTGGCAAAACAGTTTCCCAGCCATCAGAGGTAGGTTGAACGTGAATATCTCCTACTGACAGGCGTATATTCTCCTCTGTAATCTCATTGGCAAGTGCTTTTGCCAGCATTCCGAATCCACCTGGCACGGAGAATACTTCTTTGGTGGCCAATTTATCACGATCTGATTTAGGTTCGGAAGCCTTTTTAATAGCACCACGAATAAAACTACCGTAGTTTTGTTCCAGATTATAAAGTTTGGGAAGTGCAAAACGGGTAACAAGCTTATCTGGATTACCGGCATAGATACCCGATATAAAGGGATCAATAGCATAGTCTACGAATGATTTCCCCAACCGTCGGCGAGCCAGGCTCCCTATACTCTCAAAAGGATCGTTCCCTTTCTTACGGAAAGGTTCAAAGAGTATGCGTATCTTATCATTCCATGTAAACAGAGGTGTAGCAACGGCCGAAGAAAGACTTGAAGGTAACGGATGAAATGCTCCATCTTTCCAGATTAACCGGACTTTTGCTTCTTTATGAGCCACTTCGAGAGAGCAACGGCCTTGTAGCATCTGGAATAGTTCAACTACTTCAGCATTAGAAACTACTCCTGTATTGGGACCCGTTTCAAAAACAAAACCATCTTCCCGGATAGATTCCATTTGTCCTCCTACTCTTGAATCCTTTTCAAGAAGAAGCACCTTCAATCCTTTTTTAATCAATAGGAAAGCAGTGGTAAGTCCTGTGATTCCCGCGCCAATAACAACGACGTCTACATCTCTACTATTATCCATAAAGCAAATTCTATTTAAACAGGTTTAGAATATAATTTCGTATTCCCTTTCATCAAAGGGTCAAACGATGCAGCTACATTCCGCACAAAAAGGAATCCTTCGGGAGTGATTTTTATTTCTTCGGGAGAATAGGTAATAATCTCATCTTTCGCAAACTCAGCCAAACTATCTTCACTATAAGAAATTGCATGTTTAATATCAGCCTCATCTACACCAATATGAGAAGAAAGCTCTTTCCAGTTCAGTCTGTTGTTACACATCAATGTAGTAATCACCTCTTTTGCAATCTGCTCTTCCCTATTAAGCGTGTATCCTTTAATTATGGAAAACTCGCCATCGTTCATCTTCTGAATATATTCAGGAATGTTTTTTGTATTCTGACTGTAGGCCATGGAAAGCTGACTGATTGCCGTCACTCCGAAAGCGTATACCTGACCGGTGGTTTTCCTTGTGCAATATCCCTGAAAGTTACGGTGCAACTGTCCAGACTGAAGCGCTTTATTCAGATCATCATCGGGCAACACAAAGTGGTCCAGTCCAACGGGCTGATAACCGTTTGAAGTAAGAATTCGTTTAGCTGCATCGTACATACTACTCTTTTCCTGAGGTGAAGGCAGACCATTCTTTTCAAGAATAAGCATAGCTTTGTTTACCCAAGGCACATGTGCATAGGAAAAAGTAACCAGACGATCGGGTTTCAACGAAGCAGCCTTTTGAAGAGTCTCCTCAAAACTCTGAACTGTCTGGTAAGGCAATCCATAGATAAAGTCAAGATTGATAGAAACTCCGTGCGCTCTCAGCAAACCAAAGATGGTTTCCATGTTCAGCAACGAAGGCCTTCTGTTCACCCCTTTGAGTACCTTTTCATTAAAATCCTGCACACCTATACTGCAACGGTTAAATCCCGCTTTGATTAACTCCATCCAATTATTTTCATCCAGATAACCGGGGTGACATTCAATAGCAATTTCGGGAGCATCTGTGCACGAGAACTGAGAAAGAAGCAGTTCATTTATCTCTTTTAAATAGTGAAGCGGAATGCTGCTTGGGCTTCCACCACCATAATGTATCTGAGATATTTTCCTGTTTTTGTCCAATAACGGAAGTACTTTCCTTATCTCCTTTTTCAAAGCTTCTATATAAGCAGCAATTACTTCATCTTTAGCCATGGGATATGAATTACATCCACAGTAATGACAAAGGTGACGGCAAAAAGGAATGTGAATATAGAAAGAAAGATTCTGCGGTTGAGTTTCATTTGAAGCAATTACCGCTTTCTCAAAATCTTCATTGGTAAACTGATCGTGGAAATAGTTTGCCGGGGGATAACTGGTATACCGGGGCGTAGGTACATTATATTTAGCTATTAAATCTTCATTCATGACGAGCTGGTCTTTTAAAACAAACAAGTATATATATTAACGATGTCACGGCCAAGGCAGTTTCTACAAGAAATAGTCCGCTGTAGCCTAAACAATCGGCAATTTTGCCACTGCACACGGCAATAATCATACCACTTAAGTGAGTAATTACAGTTTGCAGAGTAAAATCTGTTCCTTCCCTACCGTCTCTCAGGAAATCCATGGCAACAGTATTAACCAATACTGAAGAAAGACCATAACTAGCCCACAAACAAAATATTGCTACATACAAAGCAATGGTTCCAGGTGTGGTGAGTGACAAGAAATAGAACAATAATGTAGTTGCCAGAATAGCACAGGCAAAGATGATTCGAGAATAAAATCTTCCAAATGAACGAATCACATATCCACCTATATACGAGAACAGACAACCGCATAACGATCCAAAGATACCAAACATAAATCCAATATCACCCGTTTTATATCCTAAATCTACCATATAAGGCTTAACCATTGCCAGAATTCCAATCAAACCGGAATAGCACAGGATAAGAAAGATTAACTGACGACCTGCTCCTTTCTGACTAAAGAAGAGAAGAAGGTCTTTCATACAGATCGGTGTACTCCCTTTCTTTGGTATAAATTTTCTGTCTTTGTATGACATAAGCGGAACCAATGCCAACATTACAAATATGGAAACACTTATTAATAAAACTGTCCATCCAATGAGTTTATAATGCAATAGCAGTAATCCGCCACCCACAAGTGCCCCAGCAAAACTACCCATACTTTGCATACTGTTTCCCAGACTCTTCTCTTTACGGCTAAAAGAAAGAGCAGTTAGTGCATCAGTAGCAATGTCCTGCGTGGCAGAAGCCATAAACGACAGAATAATCAGAATAAAGATGGTTATAAAGTTAGTCTTCAGGTCTAAAAAAGCAACTAACAGAATCAAAATGGCATAAACCATTTCGGATGAAAAGATCCATCTTTTATAAGTGCCTAAATCAGATGTTCTCTTATCAACAACCGGTGCCCAGAAAACTTTCAGAATCCAGGGAAGCTTAATTAATTGCAGCAGACCGATGGTGCTCAGTGAAAAATTATCCTGCCGCATAAGCACAGGCAGCAATGTACTAAACAAGCTCATTGGTACAGACTGAGCTATGTATAGGGAAAAGAAAGTAAGTAATTTATTTGTTTGTTTCGAGCTCATTCCGTTCTTGTTATAAAGTAAAGGTTACAGTGGTACCAAATGTCATTGGTCTGCCTTTCTGTCCAAAAGAGTTCCCAGTCATCTCAAAGTAAAAAGCTGTGTATTTCTGTGATGTAGCATTTTTTGTCCACAAATCAACTGTCAGATTACCTTTATGCGCAGATACTTTTCCATTAAGAATCCCATAATAACCCTGACTTGCTGCATTTGTTTCATTCCAATAAAGCTTACCAGTACCTATATATTGTGTGGAAAATATCAATCTATCTACATATTTTGAATGAAGATTCAATGTATAGTCACCTCCTAGCATCACTGTTTGTCCGGGAATATAAGGAATAAAATTTCCAGAATAGTCAGCACTGCCATATTGATAAGATCTGAATTTTGCCTCTGTATAGCCATAGCTCATCTGTAAGTTCAGCCCTTTGTATATTCTTCCCTGCATGGTAAGTTCCACTCCTTTGCTGTAGGACTTTCCGGCATTTCTAAGCATAGAGCCAATGACTTTGCCTGCAGATGTTACTGGTTGAGAGATTTGTTGATTGTCCCAGTCAATATAGAAAAGAGACAAATCACCTTTCAGTCTGTCGCCGAAACAAGAGAACTTTCCTCCTACCTCATAATTCCAACTATATTCGGGTTTGAAAGTCTGATCTTCAGCCACATCAAAAGAAGTATTAAATCCTCCGGTTTTATAACCTCTGGTTACAGTGGCATAAGTCATATTAACAGGAGTAAACTGATATTGCAAAGAGAACTTTGGAGTTAACTGTGTAAATTCAAGATTTGTATTAAGAGCCTGTACAGGCTGCATTGCTCCCGATACTATTTTCGCATAATTATAGTCCTGCTTAGCTTTTTCGTAGTCAAAACGAAGACCCACTGTTGCAGATAGTTTCTTAAAAAGAAGATTTTTCAACGTAGACTGGTGATAAAAAGCAAAACCATCTGTTGGTGCATCATAATCTTTCACTGTGGGTGCTGCCGACGATACATTAATGGTATTTGTGGTACCTTGGTGAAATGCAAAGAAACCATTCAACCAAGAGTAACGCTTATCTCCCAAAGATCTCATTTCCAATTCCTGTGAAATCATACGCTGACGTTGTTTCTGAGTCACAAAATAAACTTCCTTAGGAGTGAAATCCTGATCAATGGCTTGTCTGTCATCAAAGTACTGGTATCCGGTAACCGATTTCAGCAAAAAGTGATCAAAAGAATAATTCATAGTCAGCCCACTGGTCAGCACTCCACGACGATAGGAGCTATAATCATTATAATTCACATTTCCAATCTTTCCGGTTGTCTTATCTATCAAAGCATAAGGGTAACCTCCCTGATCTGAATTTTCATAATTCACAAGTAAGTTCGCGTTGAAGCGGGCACTCTTTCTCCAATATAATTTCAGTTTTCCAGAAGCAGCGTTCAAATTATCTGCTTCACTACCAGTATAGTCATTTTTAAAGAATCCATCAGAGTGCTTGTAATTCCCGGATAGAGAATAGCCGAATGAATCCGAGAATTTTCCATAATATGATCCCGAGAATTGTGTCTGTCCATAATTAGCAACAGTTGCACTCAATGTGCCTCCATTATATGCCAAAGGGTTCTTGGTATACACATTAATAATTCCTCCCATCGTGTTACGTCCGTAAAGAGTTCCTTGTGGTCCTCGAAGCACCTCTATCCGATCCACTTCGTTTATGTCGAAATCAAAAACAGATTTATCAAAAAAGGGAACTCCATCCACATACAATCCTACTGAAGGAGCATTTATTTTGGACCCAATACCACGGATATAAACAGGTGAAGTTAACTTAGAGCCATAGTCCGGAATAAATAGATTCGGTATAGATGAGCTGATATCTTTCATTCCCAAAATATTCTTATTCTGAATTTCACTCAGAGGGATTAATGACACAGAAGCAGGAATTTCGCGGATATTCTTCTTTTCTTTATAAGAAGTAACCACTACTTCATCTAAAATTACATGAGGCTTACTTAGTGTATCATTCTCAATTGGCTTTGATTGTGCATTCTGGCAAAGATATAAAAGAGAGAATAAAAGCGCTGACTTATACATTTTGACTCTAAATTAATTTTCCGCAAAGGTACTGCTTTCCATGGACTTAAGCAATCCTCATTAATGAGGATTCAGATTGTTAAAGGATCTTTTATATATAAAAAGCCGACTGGAATTACTTCCAGCCGACTTTACCATAACCAGTTTTGAGCTTATTGAGATTATTTCACTGTTACAGAACCTAAATCCTTATCATCACCACCAAACACAGTTACAGAAAGAGTTTTCAATATAGCAAGCGATGTTGGATCCTGAAATGATACAGTATAATTGCCTGACTTCAAGCCATGAAGCATAAATAAATTATTTCTGGCTGTGTCAGAAAGAGTTATAATTGAATCTGTTCCAACTAAAGTAAAGACCTTGAAAGGAATTTCTTTTGACAGAATATAACCAGAAATTGCAGATGTATTTTCCACAACATATCCTCTGATCACAGGTTTCAAATAATAACCGCCTTTGCCTTTGCGAACAATAGACTTTTCTGCGTCAAAATCAATCATTACAGAATATCCGCTACTGGTAGTAATATTCTCCTGAATATCCACTTTGAGTCCGGAAGTCTGAGCACTAGGAGTATCTATAGGCTTTATAATTACTTGTTTAGTTTATAACACTTTGGACTTATCTGTTCCCCAATCATATTATAAGGTCCCAGAACAATTTCCAAAGCCGTATTTAGATCATCTGCAGGAAAAGAACCTGTAAAGACTAGTCCCCGGCAAATTTCTTTATTCTGAATAGAGATTTCATATTCTTTTTCGATTGCACTTATTACATCATAAAGAGAAGAATTATTAAAAACATACTTATGGCTAATCCATTGAGGTTGATTCTCCTTTATAATTGTATCAGAATTAAAACTTCTCCCCTTAGTCAATACCTTCTTTTGGTTTGAGTCAAGGCTTTCTACTAAAACTTTACCTTCATAACACACTACATTAAAAGTATCTTTTTCATAAACAACAAATCTGGTTCCCAACACAGAAATCTTATGAGTAGAAGTTAGCACCGAGAATTTCTTCCCTTTCGTTACAATAAAGTATGCTTCACCTCTCATTTCAATATTCCTATTGAAATAGAAAAAGAACTTATTGTACGAAACTGAACTGTTTTCGTTCAGTCTAACTTCTGAATTATCTGGCAACTTAAAAGCAAGTTGTTCATTCTGACTTGTTTCAAAATTCATATTCTGACTATACATCCACAATCCGGCACTCAATAGAATAGCAAATAATGCTGCTATAGAAGCATACTTTTTCCATGGGATTAATCTTTTTGATTGTTTTCCAAATATAATTTTCTGACTAAATAAAATTGTTTCCATTTCATCAAGAAAATCATCTGTTGGCTTTTCATCAAGAAGAGGAATCGCAGAAAAAGCCTCTTTCAAATGTGCCTCTTCCTCTGTAGAAAGAATATTACCTTCACTTAAGGCCATCTTTTCAAGAATACTTATCAAATCCGTTTTTTTCATAATCCTAAGAATCTCCGTAAAACAAGCAATAGAAAGAAAATAAAAGTAATATCCTTTTTCATTTGCCGGATAGCTTCCGAAAGAAGGTTTGCAACAGACTGTTTATTTATACTCAAAGTATAAGCTATTTCCTCATTAGAAAGTCCTTTGAAATACTTAAGATAAATCACTTCTCTTTGTCTGTTAGTCAATTTATTAAGTAAATTCTGAACCTTTCTGTATTGTTTTTCTTCCTCATCTGCACTCCCATCATCAATAGATAATGTAAAGGCATAATCAGTATCATCTAATGAAACCGGTGAATCCTTTTTCAAAGCATTAATTAATCTATTCCTTAAACCAGAACAAAGATATGCTCTCATATAAGTAGGTTCGCTTAGTGAATTTCGTTTTTCATAAATCGTAATAAAAAGCTCCTGAATAGAATCTTTAACCAAATCTTCATCATGAGCAAGCTTCATTCCATATGCATAAAGGAATTCTGCATGTTGCCGAAACAGATTTTTCCATTCCAGTTCATCGCATTCCTTCAATTTATTCCAAGATATCTGCATAAATTATACTTTTCATTTTTAATGTACCAAATTCTGAAAGCTGCAATTTCTGGAATTGCTTCTTAAATCTTTTGGAGTCATATTATATCTTTGCTTACAAAACTTCGTAAAGTGCGCCTGAGACGAAAACTGATATTTATCAGCCAACTCCTGAAACGGTATGGAAGTTGAAATTATATCACGTAACACATATTTTGATTTACGTTTCAAGATCCATTGATAGGCAGACTCTCCAAAATTACTTTTGAACTCCCTGCAGAAAACACTTAAACTACATTTTGCTAAATCAGCAAATTCCTGTAAGCTTCTTACCGAATTGTAATTGGCATAAACAAACTCTTTAAAGTTCATATTCTCCCCCAATACAGGAAAAAATAAAGCTGCTAACTCCATTTTAGAATAAGAATTCTTCAACATCAAGAGTAAACCGTCATGGCACCACTCATTTAAGTCCTGCTTATTCAAATCACATTGACGAAAAAACTCTAAAAAACGCATTAAACTATATTTTATTGGCAACGTTACTTTTAATTGATTATCAGAATTTTTTTCTTCAATAAACGGAGCCAAAAATTGTCCCATCTTCATTAATACATTCCGATTAAATTCATACTTAGCAAGAATTGAAGAATCCATAGCCAACACTTCATAATGAATCCCCGGAGATAAAAAAAGCATCTCGTTAGATAAGATCATCTTTTGCTCGAAATCTATTCCGGAAACAGAAACTCTACCAGATAGAACAAATAAGATAGCGCTATTATCTCCCATATTTATTTCTATCAAATTATTCTCTTGCACATTTCTATGTACAATCGGAGCTGAACTAAAGGTTACATCCATAATACTTCTTTTTTAATCAAAATCATCATTTCACTTATATGACAATAGTAGAACCCATTTATACTGGTTCTAAAAGAGAAAAAATGATTTTTTTGAAAAAAAATATATTTTGGATCAAATAAACATCAAAGCATCAGTCTAAAACTACTAAATACAATATCTAATCTAAAATAAATAGACGAGATTTACTGCAGCCTTTGTAAGTCCCCAATAATTATAATCCAGGCTCTTCTTATTATGCCATGAACTATTCCAGGTTATCTGATCATATGCAAGATGAATATATCCTGTACCTATAACACCTTCAACAGCAAAATGCTTATTAATTCTTTTCTGATATCCCACAGAAGCTCCCATGCCATATAAATATCCTTCATAAAACAGATCATTAGGAAGTCCTTTTCTCTGGAATGGGAATATGATATCCCCAACGCCATAATTAGAATAATACATGTGATATCCTATATTAAAACCATTAAAGCAATTTGAAAACCAATAACGTATTTCTGGTTGAATTAAATAAGACAATGATTGGCTTTCATAATCGGACGTTACTTTTTTCACAGCCAGCAATAGATCTATAGAAACGTTTTTATTAAGTCTTCTCTCAATAGACACGTTTGGAGTAGCATTTCCCCAAAGCAATATATTTGTCTTCAATGCATATCTTGAAAAACATTTTGGCAATAACAAGACTGTGTCTGATGAGCTTTTTTCAGATGAATTATTAATGGTTTCCGACTGAGTCAACTTTCTGTCAGCAAGTACCTGATCAGGCTTATTATCTTTGGTTGCAGAAAAGACCTCCTCTTTCTTTTTAATAGGTGTTACTACTATTGCCTTCTTTATTTTCTTTTTCAGCATAACAGTAACCTTCTCAGATTCATTTACTACTATCTTCATGTTTTTAGGATAATATGAATCAGCATTTACCTTAATCAAGTAAACCCCTTTACTTAAAGTAAAACTAAAGTTCCCATTAAGATCACTTTTCACAGAAGTTTGTCCAGCAAGAATAACCTTTATATTAGATATTGAAGCCATTGATTTTTCATCAACCAAGTAGCCTTTCAATATGAATTTCTTTATAGGCCTAACATACAGATATCTGCTATTTGCCCCTTTTATATCTAGATCATAACTACCTATTGATTTATTTAATTTTGCAATAGCATCTTTTCCAGTAAATGTATCTCCAAGAAAGATTCTATTTGTAATCTGAGGATTAAAGTTTATATATACATTTTTTCGTTGACTTACAATATGCAATATTTCTGTCAATGATTTCTTTAAAGCACCATTATTTACTTTGTTCTGAGCTGATACTACTGTTATAGACCAAAGCATAAACATGCATAAGAATAACAATTTATTAATCCGTATCATCTTAATTTCCCACATTAGCATTAATCTAGTTTATACTCGAGTATTTTTGATTGGCAAATTAAACATTAAAAAATAATATATAAGACACGATTTTTCTGTTTTTATATAATCAGAAAGATAGCTAAAAAGAATATATAAAAATTATGCTAAATTATATAAACCGGATGAAAAGGCAAATAATACTTTTGCATCAGATTTTTATTTAAAGATTTATTCTAATTATTTAAAAAGAAAAATTATGAAGAAAAAATTATTACTCGCTTTACTAGCAATAGCTCCTCTTGGGCTATTTGCACAGAATGAAGAAACAAATACTGCACAGAGTCAGGAAAAAACATTAAAGCAGTATGGGTTTTGGGATAACTGGTTCATCCAAGGTCAGATAGGAGGACAGTATACATTTAGTGAGAACCACAAAGCCGCTTCTTTTGGAGATAAGATTAGTCCAAATGCAGCTTTGGGAGTAGGGAAATTCTTTTCACCAGAAGTAGGAGCGCGTGTTCAACTGGGTGGATGGACATCAAGTAACTACATGAACAATGGCACGTATGATGTAAAATATCTGAATGGTAACGTAGATGCGTTGTTTAACATGACGAATATTTTTCTTCCTTATAAAGAAGACAGAGTGTTTAACCTGATCGGTATTTTAGGTATTGGCTATGTACACGGATTTAAAGATTCGGATGAAAATCTACACGCAACAAATAGTATATCTCCACGCATAGGATTGCAGGCAGACTTCCGTTTGAGCAATGCATGGAGCGTAAACCTGGAAGCAAATGGAAACTTATTGCGTGACGACTTTAATAATCAGGAAAAGTTCGGATGCTCTTATGATGGTACTCTGAATGTATTAGCCGGTGTTACTTATCGCTTCGGAAGAAGAGGTTTTGCTACTGTAAATCCTGCTGATGAAAACCTGATTAACTCACTCAACAATCAGATAAATGAACAAAGAGATCAGATTAAGGAGCTAAAGGCATGTTGCGAAAAGAAACAAGCTGCTGTTGAACCTCAATATGTAGCTCCTCAAAAGACTGAGAATAAACGTCCAGATCTTAGTGCTGCTGTTATATTCGGAATTGGCAAATCAAATATAGATCCTAACCAAGAAGTCAATTTATATAATACTGTTCAATACCTAAAACAATATCCTGATGCAAAAGTAACAATTTCGAGTTATGCAGATAAGAAAACAGGAACTGCCAAATTTAATCAGGAATTAAGTAAAAAACGTTCTGAAAGTGTTGCTAAGATTCTTAAAGAAAAATATGGTATTGCTGAAGATAGAATCAACATCATAAATAACGGTGATAAAGAACAACCATATCCAGACAATAATGACTGGAATAGAGTTAGCATTTTCACCTCTAAATAAAGTATCTCTATCTATTTATATAAAATAATACCTTAACCATGAAAAAGGGTCCTGTTACTTTTACAGGACCTTTTTTTATTTATCAAGCATTCTAAATTAAAGATATTCATCAACCTTACATTCAAGTTTTATTTTGTAATATTGCATCTTCAACCCCTTAAAATACAAATAAGACATGGCTACAAATGAATTTGACAGCAGAGCTCGCGGTTGGGATAAAGAATCTATTCACTGGGAACGTTCAAAAGCAATAGCAGATAGAATTATAAAAATGCTTCCTGCTAATAATAAAATTAAAGCACTGGAATATGGAGCAGGAACTGGTATATTAAGTTTTATGCTATCAGATAAACTTGCAGAGATTACTTTAATGGACAACTCACAGGAGATGGTTAAAGTTCTTCAGGAAAAAGTGATAGAAAATAAATCTGCCAATTTAAAACCGTTGATTTTTAATCTTGAAGAGACAGAATATAAGACTGAGACATTCGATTTTATCTATACACAAATGGTTCTACACCATGTGCTCAATACAAAACTGATTATCAGCCGATTTTATGATATGCTAAACTCTGGAGGATGCCTTGCTATTGCTGATTTATATAAAGAAGACGGATCTTTTCACGGAGAGGGATTCAACGGACACAATGGTTTTGATGTGGAGCAGCTTAAGGAAAACCTTGAGAAAGCAGGTTTCACTGATATTACCACAGAACAATGCTTCGTGATGAAAAAAGGAAGCGGAAATGTGATGAAGGATTATCCTGTATTTCTTATGATTGCAAGGAAACCTACTGATAGCCATTGATATACAAATATCAATGACTATTTTATCTTTTTACTCTCACCTTCAATATAAGTCATAAACTTTACTCCATCCTTCGACATCTCAAATTTTGTATTCACATTCTTATTATCCAGTAAAGTATACGTTAGCCTGAATACCGGAATATTAGGAACTTTTTCACTTGTTAATGTAATTGATTTATCAGAGTATGATATTGCATAATTAATAGTATGTCCTTCGTTATCAAAATAGATTGCTTTTGATGGGCTACCCGCAAAATCTAAATAAACAAACATCAAGTCATCATGAATTATCAGAGGTTTATTATTAGTTGCCGGATATTCTGAATGACTTTTTCTTTCTATCACTTTTTTGTCCAGATTAAAAGCAAAAGAAAAAGTACCACCGCCTTGTCCTGGTTGTCCTGCACCTTCCCCACTCCATTCACCTATCAGCCAATTCCATTTCTCCCAAGAAGAACTTTGTTGTCCGAAACAAGTGTTGATAAAAAACAGAGATAATACTATTGTCAAAATTAGTTTTGCTTTCATACTCATTGATAGTTAAAGTTGTTATCTTTGTGACTTTAAACGCTCAAAGATAATATTAATTTCAATAAATAGGAAATGGCTACATACATTATCATCGGTATCACAGTTGTTCTCTCATACATGTGTTTCAATAATCAGGATTTATTTGGTAAACTGGCCTTTGCCCCTTACCGGACAATAAAGAACAATGAATGGCACCGATTGATTACTCACGGATTTATACATGCCGACACCACTCACCTTTTTGTGAATATGTTTACTCTCTGGTCTTTTGGCACCTATATAGAGGAAGGTTTTCAATTCTTAGGATTTGGCACAATTGGCTATCTGGGACTTTATTTCGGAGGGATGATTGTTGCTTCACTTTACGACCTTATCAAACGCCGGAACGATCCATATTACAGATCCATCGGAGCTTCCGGAGCAATATCCGCAGTATTGTTCACATCTATATTCTTCAATCCGTTCGGGAAAATACTCTTATTCGCCATTATCCCTATACCGGGTATTTTATTTGGTCCTCTTTATCTGGTATACTGTCAGTATATGAATAAAAAGGGAGGAGATAATATTAATCACAATGCTCACTTCTATGGTGCAGTCTTTGGAATAATTTATCCTATATTACTGGAGCCTTCATTAATCTATACTTTCTTATCCAACTTTTGAGACTAATTACTAATGAAAAGATACTTTGATAAGTGTGCCTTAAAGGAACTTGCCGGGGTTAAAAATATATTCCGTTCCCTTCGCTATAGAAATTACCGCCTCTTTTTCAGTGGTCAGAGCCTTTCGCTGATTGGAACATGGATACAACGAATCGCCATTCCATGGTTTGTATATCGCCTTACTGGTTCCGCCTTTTTATTGGGGGTAGTCGGTTTTGCCGGACAGATTCCTACTTTTATACTGGCACCGTTTGCCGGTGTATTGACTGACCGTTTGAATCGTTATCACATTTTGATTGTCACTCAAGTTCTTTCCATGTTGCAAGCCTTAACATTAGCTCTGCTCTTTTTTACAAACACAATAGAAGTGTGGAATGTAGTTTTGCTAAGCATAATTCTGGGTTGTATCAATGCTTTTGATACACCGGCAAGACAGTCATTTGTGGTAGAGATGGTTGAAGATAAGAGCGATTTGGGAAATGCCATTGCATTAAATTCATCAATGTTTAATGGTGCGAGGTTACTTGGCCCTTCCATTGCAGGAGTGTTGATAGCCTCTTTGGGAGAAGGTGTCTGTTTCCTGATCAACGGGTTAAGCTATATCTTTGTTGTAGCATCGCTCCTTTTTATGAAAATAAAGCCATATGAAAAGAAAAAGAAAAATCCAAATATTATAAATGAACTGAAAGAAGGATTTACTTATACATTCGGCTTTGCACCTATCAGATCAATTATTCTTTTGCTTACGCTGATAAGTCTGATGGGCATGCCATATTCTGTACTCATGCCTGTTTTTGCCAAAGATATTTTTCATGGCGGTTCTCATATTTTTGGATTCTTGATGGCAGCTTCCGGCATAGGTGCGTTAATGGGGGCAGTTTATCTTGCATCAAGAAAAACGGTTTTAGGACTTGAAAGAATTATTCCCATAGCCACCGGTGCTTTCGGTCTTGGAGTTGCTGCTTTTTCATTATCCCGTTCCTTCCCTCTCTCTTTAGTACTAATGGTAATCACAGGTGTTGGCATGATGATGCAGATGGCATGCAGCAATACCATTCTGCAAACCATATCCGATAATGACAAACGGGGACGGGTTATGAGCTTTTATACCATGGCATTTATGGGTACAGCACCTTTCGGCAGCCTTATGGCGGGAGGGCTGGCTAGCCTTATCGGTGCGCCAAACACTTTAATGTTTGGCGGTATAGCTTGTCTTGTTGGGGCACTCTTGTTTGCGAAAAAGCTCCCTCAGTTTATTGAATCAATCAGACCGATCTATGTCCGATTGGGCATTATTCATGAGACCACCGAATAAAAACGATGTAGAGTCACAATGTAATTAATAACTCTTTTCGTTAGCAAGTTTCCATAAATTGAGATATGACGCTTTGGTTATCTCAATAAGTTTTTCCCAGTTCAGTTTATCAGCATGATCGCTTGGTTGGTGATAATCAGGATGTGCATTGGTATGATACCAGATAATAGGAATACCCGCTTTGGCAAAAGAACCATTATCACTGCCTCCCACCGGTTTATCCCAAGCATGATAAATTGGTTCCAACTTAAGATCGTACTTTTTAATATCGTTCTTCAGCCATTCACCAAAAGCTGGGTGAGATTCTGTATAGAAATAATCTACTAGCTGTGGTTTGGCTTCATTTGTGTTACGCCCTATCATATCATAATTCAGATACCCTTTAATCGATTGGATAAACGGACAGCTTTGCACAAAATAGATTGACCCCAGCTCTCCCAATTCTTCGCCATCCCAGAAAGCAAATATTATAGTTCTTTCCGGTTTTTCTCCACTGGCAAGAAAAGCCTTAACCATTTGCAGCACAGCCGATACGCCCGAAGCATTATCATCCGCACCATTATAAATACAATCACCAACTAATGTAGGGTCCATTCCAATATGATCATAATGAGCACCCACAATTACATACTCATCAGTCCGCTTGCCTTCAATCTTTCCCAAAATATTTTTAAGATGCAAACATTTATGAACCCCAGTTTTAATCAAAGCAACAGAATCGGGATTCACCTGCCATTTACCTTTCTTCTGACGTTCTATACGATACGCATCAAACGGCTGATAATAAGAATCGCCTAACGGAGAGATATTTATCATCCGAAGCATGGAAACAATATATTCTGCTGCAACTCGCCCACCACGGGTTCCGGCTTCGCGCCCTTCCAGTTCATCGGAAGCAAGAAAGTTTATACTTGCCTTTGCTGATTGCATGGAAATGCTTAGCAACCCTTTCTCTAATGGCTTCTGAGCTATTATTGGTAAGGTTGCTGTGAGAAAGAGGATTGCTATTATTAGTTTTTTCATACTTATAATTGCTTATTGGTTTATGCAAATATAAGAATTTTGTAGATAAACATTCATTGTTTCTCATTTGTTCTATAACAGATATATCTTCTAATTTCAGGATGCCGAGAATAACCAATTATTATAATATTATGGAAGAAAAGAAAAAACTCACAACTGAGGCAGGTGCACCGGTAGGTGACAATCAGAACATTCAGACAGCCGGGCCTCATGGACCTGCATTGATGCAGAACGCATGGTACATGGAAAAGCTTGCGCATTTCAATCGCGAACGTATTCCTGAAAGAGTTGTCCACGCTAAAGGTTCGGGAGCATTTGGAACGTTGACCATCACAAACGATATTACCAAATATACAAAAGCATCAATCTTTTCAAAAGTAGGTAAAGAAACTGACTTATTCCTCCGTTTTTCTACAGTAGCAGGCGAACGGGGAGCTGCCGATACAGAAAGAGATGTACGTGGTTTTGCCATTAAATTCTACACGGAAGAAGGAAACTGGGATTTGGTTGGTAATAATACTCCCGTGTTCTTTATTCGCGATCCGTTAAAATTCCCCGATTTTATTCATACACAAAAGAGAGATCCGAAAACAAACTTACGTAGCAATACTGCTGCATGGGATTTCTGGAGTTTATCTCCCGAGTCACTTCATCAGGTAACTATCTTAATGAGCGATCGTGGTATTCCACAGAATCTTCGCCAGATGCATGGTTTCGGGAGCCATACGTTTAGTCTCTACAATGCAGATAATGAACGTTTCTGGGTAAAATTCCATTTTAAAACCATGCAAGGAATAGCAAACTTCACCAATGAAGAAGCAACTAAGATTGTAGCCAAAGACCGGGAATATTCACAGCGTGACCTGTTTAACCATATTGCAGCCGGCGATTTTCCAAAATGGAAAATGTGTGTGCAAATAATGACAGAAGCTGAAGCAAAGAGTTACCGATTCAATCCGTTTGACTTAACTAAGGTATGGAGCCAAAAAGATTTTCCGCTTATTGAAGTGGGTATTATGGAACTAAACAAGAACCCGGAGAATTACTTTGCCACAGTAGAACAGGCAGCCTTCAATCCAGCCAATGTAGTTCCCGGCATAGGATATTCGCCCGATAAAATGCTGCAGGGCCGATTGTTTGCTTATGCGGATGCACAACGTTACCGACTAGGAGTTAATTCGGGAAGTCTGCCTGTCAATGCCCCACGCTGTCCGTTCCATAACTACCATCACGACGGCAGTATGCGTTTTGACGATAATCATGGAGGAGAGGTTAATTATGAGCCTAGCAGTTTTGGCGGACCAACGGATGATAAAAAATATATTGAACCTGGTTTACCTCTGGAAGGGGAAGCGTATAATTATAACCATAGAGAAGACAAGGATTACTATACCCAGCCAGGTGACTTGTATCGTTTAGTTCCGGCAGACGAGAAAGAGCGTATCCATAAAAATGTAGCTGAAGCGATGGATGGGATTCCCGAGAATATAAAAATTCGTGCCGTTGCCCGTTTCTATCAGGCTGATGAAAATTGCGGAAAGAGTATTGCTTCTCAATTAGGAATTGATATAAAGGCTGTTCTTGCTGAGGTTGAAAAGCAGAAAGCAGAATAATAATTTTGTCTTTTCATTGAAAAAGCAGTTTAGATCTCTAAACTGCTTTTTCTATAATTAGATCATAAAGAAGCTCTATTTCTTTCTCTTTTTTCGTCTTTTTATTAGCTGATAAGCAACTACAAATCCTATAATTGAGAAACCATATAAATAAATAAAAACAGAATCAAATAAAAAGTTCGAGTCATTTCTATGTGATGTTGTTTTAAGTATGTAAGTTAAAGCTATTAAGCCAATAAATATTATGATAGCAAGTGCAGTCCCGAACTTTGAGGCAAAAATAGATGGTGCCGATTTTATTTTGTTTTCTTCATTTGTTTGCTCTTTATTCATTAAATCTATGCGTTCTGCAAAATCTCTCACAAAAGCTGTAAATTGGGATTGAGTAGAGTATATGCTTAAACACCTTATTGAAAAGTCTTGTTTATCTTTAGTCTTTAAAATGAAGACGTCTCCTATTTTAGTACTTATAACGTTCCAATATTCAATGTCTGTCCACAATATTTCTTTATTTATTTTAGAAAAATAAGGAGGTATCATCCATGATGATTTTATTCCTTTATCAGTAAATTCAACTTCAATAGTTTCAGCAATAAGGCGATAGCAAATCATCAAACTCCCCAAAACAAAAATTACTGTCAATAATATCTCTGCAATTCCAAATTCAGATTTGTAGCGAAGAAAGCATATTGGTAAGATCAGAGTAACGATCAGCCATAAAATAGAACTCCAAGGATTATGTGTTTTGATTTCGTAAGTCATTATCTTTTCAATATTACTAAAACTGTTTACCTAATTATAAATCTCACTTATTTAAAGCACAAATGTATATTCTAAATCATTATTTATGAGATACTAAACTATACAATCTGGCTTTGTCTTTTTCTTGCCTAATATCTAAAATTTCAACTGTTCCTTCCGGATTAACTAATATAGTTCTAGGTAAGCTATCTGCATTATATTTATCTGTAACTTCCTTAACATTATTTACAGCCAATACACTTCTCCACGGAATACTGTTTTTAACCATCAATTCTTTCCAATAACCTACAGTCTTATGAGTATCCAACGATACATAAACTATTTCCAATTTGTCTTTTAAATCACTATATATCTCTTTCAAAATTGGAATTTCTTCACGGCAATGACTGCATCCTACTGAAGAAAAGGCAATCAAATTAAATTTTGTTGTATTCAGAATAATTGGTTCTTTCCTATTTGTCACAGAATTAGGCAATAAGATATTATCAAACTTAGAAGTAATTAGTCTATCAACTCGTGAAATATAATCACTTATTTCTTTACCAAAATAAGATAATCTATTCTTTTCTGAAAAACTATTAAAGATTCTCTTTAGATCCTTCAAATCCTTATAATCGTTCCAGTTACAAGATAAGCCACTCATTAGTACTTTTGAATCTGGATACATTTTAGCAATAGAATCATATCCAGCTAACTTTTTCTCATAATTTTCATCTATTCTTCCAAAGGAATCATACCTCATACTAAGTTCCAGTTCTGAATCTTTATAATCAAAGCGAACAAGAAATTGGTCATAGCAATTGGTAACATCCGTAAGTATTGTATCCTTAGCAGCAAAATATTCTGTTCGTCCTGTAGTTGTTTTTATATATTTAGCACGTATAACAGGCATTTTCTCATCATAAAACAGGCGTCCTGCATCAAGAGTATCGCGTCCACAAATACCTGAGAACCAAATTCCTGAATCTATTTTTGATTTATAATCAAAAAGATTTGTTTTTATAATATAAATCATATCCGGTTTATTTAAGGAATCAGGTATCAGGAAAATCCAATTATAACCATCCTTTGTCTGTCCCTCAATTGGGGTTTCAATAACATTATTGGAATCCCAATGATATGGACGTGCAATCAAGAATAAATGTTCGTACTTCTTACCCTCTAATTGAAAAGTTAGAGTTTTTATATCAGATTGTTCTTTTAAAGTTCTTGCATGGCAAATTGAACATAAAACTAATTGCATAAGCAATACAAATAAAGCCTTTTTCATAGTTATATTTTAATATATTTTTCATAACAAATATAAAGACAAATAAAATGTAAAGCAATTTTATAACAAAAAAATTACATCCTTTTTTCTAAATAATTTACTCCCTCTTATCTTTCTCAAACTTCACAAACCGCAGATTTTTCTTCAGTTTCTTATCTGCCAAGAAACAGATACGCTTAGCATTTACCTTGCTTGGAGTACATTCATCGGGGGCATCAAAACCTTCACTGCTGGCGGAAAGACTGAAGATTCCTATGCCTTCGAGACTGACTTTATAGCCTTTGTGGAGCTCTTGTTCTATAGTGTGCATCAGTTCCACGATGGTGGCGCGAACATCTCCTTCGGAGAGGGTGCAACGGTGGGCGATGTTTTCGGCCAGCTCTTCGGTTCCTACGGTTCCCGATGAAATGGGGACGGCGTAATATTTTACTTGTTCTTTTGTTTTACTCTTGTCTGTTTTTCTGCGTACACAGTACTTGTATGCCATAGTATTAGTTTATTTATTTGTTTACTCCTTATGTTTTTTTATTTAGACCCGGGTCTTAATACCATTTAGACGGGGGTCTAAAGTACATTTACACCCGGGTGTAAATTAGCCTGAGACCCGGGTCTAAACTAAAAGGTATAAAGATAAACAAATTATTACACACCGGCAAATCCAAACTTTCACGCCGGAATACTTTGGAGATAACTGCAAACTATGTATTTTTGTGTGCAATCGTCAGATTATCAAAACTAAAACTACATCCGGATGAAACCAGGAAAGATTGAGATATGCGCCAATTCGGTGGCAAGTTGTGTGGAAGCACAAAAAGGGGGTGCCATGAGGGTGGAACTGTGTGCCGGAATTCCTGAAGGGGGAACTACTCCTTCTCAGGGAACTATTGCCGTAACCAGGGAATTACTGGAGATTCCTATCCATGTGATAATCCGTCCGCGAGCCGGAGATTTCCTTTATTCGCCGGAGGAGATTCGGGTGATGGAGCGCGACATTGCCGTGGCTAAGGATTGTGGGGCCGATGGTGTGGTAATTGGCTGTCTGACTCCTGAAGGGGAAATAGACTATCTGTTGACGCAGCGTCTTGTAGAGTGTGCCGATGGCTTGTCTGTCACTTTTCACCGGGCTTTCGATATGTGTACTGACCCTATGAAGGCTTTGGAAGAGCTTATTAATCTGGGATTCAACCGCATACTTACCTCGGGGCAAATGCCTACTGCGGAAGAGGGAATTCCTCTTTTGCGGGAACTGGTGGAGAAGGCTGCCGGACGAATCATTATACTTCCGGGATGTGGAATCAATGAAAAGAATATCCGTAAGATTGCTGAGGAAACGGGTGCTGAGGAGTTTCACCTTTCTGCACGTGAAGCTATCCAAAGTGGCATGATTTACCGCAATACAAAGGTGTCAATGGGTGGAACCGTTCAGGTAGATGAATATGCCGAACCGCGTACTTCTGCCGAACGTGTGCGGCTGACTCTTGCTTCTTTGGCTGGAAATAAATAAAACGAATCCCCGTTTCTTACAGTTTTTGATAAGAAACGGGGATTATTATATCTGGTTACAGCCAACTAACAGTAATTATTACCTGCTACATGCCTGAGAAGAACCGGATCCGGCGGCAGAAGAGTGAGTTGGTTGTATTTGTTCTATCACTTTCACTAACTGTTCGCCCAGCCCAATGCGGTAACCTTGCGAAGCAAAAACCACACGGTTAAAGGTATCGCCCACAATAACAACGGGTAATTCGCCTTGGCGCAAGGTTTCAACACCTTCTTTTACCTGACGAAGCACCGAACCGTTCTTGTCTATTCCAAAGGTAATGTTCTTTGGAAGCTCACCGTACGCTTTCGGATTGAAGGCTTTCCACTCCTCCTCATCCGGAAAAAGTATAATGATTTGCTTACCCCATTCTTCCAGTTGCTTTTTGCATGCGGCAATATCTCTCAATGCATGGTTGGTTGGCTCGTGATTATTTCTGACCAAAGCCGCAATGAAGTAGCCTCTTCCGTTAGCACCCAGGAAGCTTTGCTCCTTGCCTGTCACAGCATCGGTGAAAGTTGCTTCGGAATTAAAGTTGCCAAGCACCTGCAATTTACCGGACACCCCGCGCATCTTCAGCTCTACATCGGTGGTTTCTGCCGCTTCAATGGTGAAGAAACTCAGATCACTGAGCACACTGCCATCGGCCATGCGGCTACCCGTTACCATGAGATAATTTCCAGCATCCAGTTTCAGCAGATTACTGAAGATCTTACTCCATGAACTTTCCGCATCTTCATCAAACTCCAGCAGATGCAGCTTGCCATCTTCTATTCTGGAAAGGGTGAAATGCTTGTAGTAAAGCGGATCTTTCAGGGAACTATTCGGAGCATAGGAAGCATTCAGAAATCCCTGAGGAGCATTTCCTTTTTCCGTATTCTCAAAGTTCACATCCATCCACGAGTCGTTATAGAAATATTGCAGTTTGCCGGTCATCAGTTCTATACGCGCCGGAACTCCCAGACTGCGAAGAACGGCAACAAAGAATACTTTCCTTGAACGGCTGTCCGCCACGCGAGCCTTCCATACGCCAAGGGGCGACATGTAAAGTCGGTTGGAATTTAATTCATCGTTGATGGTTATATTGCTGCGGCACCAGTCTACCCAAGCCTTTGGATTCTTCTTGATTTCATTCGCCAGATCTGCAGGAATTTCTTTCTGAAACGCTTGTTTGTAAGCAGTCAGAAACTCATCTCCTACCCTTGGACTAAGCACATAACGGTTATAAACATCACCCTCGCCGCCAGCAGTATAAAGAAGATGGTCGGTCAGCACATCGGCAGGTGTATCACGCAAATCCTTTGCCGAGATCACTTCAAGCAGATTCAACGCCTTTTCTCTGTTTTCAGCTGTTGTGGCAAGAAGGAATTTCTCAATCTCCATCCAGTTACCGCGGGAAGCCACAAAAAGTTTCTTTGCCCGGGCAGTGTCAATATTCAACTTTCCGGCAACTTCCTTAATCTTATCTTCATTTATAAAAGTAGCAATGTAAGCGTTGCGGATAGAATCTTCTTTTGCAAGCTGGATACTATTTGCCGCACGCTGTTCCTTGCTCACATTAGCCTCAACAGGCATCTCAACCGGAGGCACAATATCAAGCGCCATTTCCCTTACAGCATCTAAATCAGCATTGGTTTCAGTGGCACTCTTCTTGTCCAAAGTCAAAGACAACAAGTGATCCTTGCCAACAGATACTTTCCGGAAATCGTAAACACCGTCTTTCGATGCCCAAACAATGATATCTCCCTTTCCGGCAGTGAGGAACGATTTACCATCCTTATCACTCAGTTTTTTAGCAACGGAATAAAATTCGCCATAGTTGTAGAGTTTATATTCCACCGTGGCTCCGGCAACCGGTTTCCTGTCGGCATCCAGTATCGTTACATCTACACGATCTGTAGGCGCATAGTTATTAATCACATTTATTTCGGTAAAGTTCGGAGTAACAGTCATCACCTCTTCTTTACCCGTATAGAGTCCGAAAACATTGGTATGCATCAGCATTCCTCTCTTAGCCGGAGCAGTGAACCATGCCAGATTAAGCATTGGCTCCGGTTCACAAGCGCCCAGAAAATACCACTTACCATTTGACCACGCTTCCACCCATGCATGATTATCATCGGTGTGAGCCCAGCGGGGAGTATAGACTTGTCGAGCCGGAATGCCTACAGAACGAAGGGCCGCAACCAGAAAAGTAGATTCCTCACCGCAACGACCATAAGCTGTACGCACGGAAGCCTGCGGAGAACTGGTTCGGGCATCAGAAGGTGTATAAACAACCTTTTCATGACACCAATGATTTACCTCTAGAATAGCATCGTAAAGTGAAAGATTCTTCACCCTGTTTTTCAATTCTCCATAAAATACCTCGCGTGAATTATCGAGTGTTTCATTGTTCACCCGCAAAGGCAACACGAAATGACGAAACAGCTCTTCACTAATCTGCTTTCCCCACGGCATCTCTTCCTTTGCCTGAAATGACAAATGAACATTCTTCTGATAGAATGTATCTGGATAATCAGTAATATCCGCCAAAGACATATAGGCATAAAGAAACTTCATAGCCTCTTTTTCCCTTGCAGGCATTGACTTGCCAAACACATCAAACAGTCTACCGCGAGGCAGTGCAGCTTTCTTCGCAGCAAAAGTTTTATCCACTTTTGCACGATATTCTTTATTGCTGATAAATTGTGTATCCGAACACGACATGCCAAATAATGCTACTATCAAACAGGCAAATAATATATCTAATCTTCTCATAAAATATAATACCTTAATTTTGAGAGCAAATATAGCATTTAATCTAGAATGCTATTATTTTAAAACTCCTTATTTAAAGCAATCTGCATAAATAATTGGGATTACAAATAAATAGAACAAGAAGCCTCATAATAGAACAAATGTGAGATGCAATTAGACGCTATTTTTTGCACGTTTTTCGTATTAAAGAATATTAAAAGCGTGAGGGATCACACCTTTTTGTGACGTTTCAGTTAGGGATAAAAAGACATCCCTCACTGGATACTAACCTATTGATCAATACATTATCAAAAAAAGTGAGGGAGTGATGGATGAAAACGCATTTTCCCTTCTGAACCTGAAAAAATAAAGAAGAGATAATCTTCTGATCAGATAAATTTATTATATATTTGCAGCAACAAAAAACTATTTTTTGAAAACAACTAATTACAGTTCATTGGACATTGCTTAATAGCAGCCTGTAACTTCTCTTTCAGGCTGAATCTTTATTGTTCGGGATTTCTCTCGAACAAAATCCGTATTACTTTTTTTATTATAATGAAATAGGGATTATATCCTGTATTTCTCAATTCAAATTTTATCCTCAGGAATGCATTCCGGGATAAACACAATGAATACATCATGAAAGATTTTATTCTTAATATTAAGCAACAAACAAAACCAATCTTAAAATAGAAAACTATGGAAGAAGATTTTAAATTAGTAGCCAACTTCGACATGAAGTTAATTTTCGATTTCTTTTCGGGCATGAAAAGACAAGGTCCCGGCGGTGATGAAGAGACCAAATTGGCACTAAGCTTCATCAAGGGCCTTTCCAAAGATTCGAAGATAGTAGATATTGGTTGCGGAACCGGAACTCAGACATTGGTACTTGCTCAAAACACCGAAAGTAAAATCATAGCTTCGGACATTAGTCCGGAAATGATTGAAGGGGTTAAGGCAAAAATAGATCAGTACCACCTTGAAGGAAAAGTAGAAACACAGATTGCATCTATGGACAATCTGCCGTTTAAAGAAAAGGAGCTTGATTTGATGTGGGCGGAAAGCTCTATCTTCATCATCGGCTTTAAGAAAGGATTGACCGAATGGAGAAAGTACCTTAAGGATAACGGAATGATTGCTGTCAGTGAGGCTTCCTGGTTTACCAATGAGCGCCCTTCAGAGATTGAGGACTACTGGATGGCCAATTATCCTGAAATGGATACCATCCCGGCCAATATCAGGATTATGCAGGATGCAGGTTACACTCCGATGGCACATTTTATTCTGCCTGATCGTTGCTGGACAGCAAACTTCTACATTCACATGGCAAAAAGAATAGAAGAATATGCATCCTTATACAAAGGTAATAAAGCTGTTGAAGAGTTCCTTGAAAGACAAACTGAAGAAATTGAGATGTACAGCAAGTACAAAGAATTCTTTGGTTATGTGTTCTATATAGGAAAGAAAAAGTAAGCCGGAAAGGCAACTTCTGAGCTGCGGAAAAATTGATGCTATATTCTGTTATTATAGGGGGTAGATATAATTTTTCCGCGGCTTATAATCAAGCAATTAAGTCAAAAAGTAAAACGTATTGTCAGAAAACGTCTATATATCTTTCCCCGAAAAAGGGAGCAGGCGAGTTAAAATATGTTTCATACTTAATTATCAGTGATTTATATATCTAAAAACACACCTTTAACCCCTATAAACAGGCAAAAGACTGTATTCCGATCTTAAATAAAGAACAGCGATACACCCAGTACACTTATTATGGCTCCTATAACTTCTCTGATTGTGACCTTCTGTTTAAAGATAAGATGTGAAGGCCATAAGATAAATATCGGTGTAAGTGCCATTAACGTAGATGCAATACCTGCTTCGGTATATTGAACAGCCATCAAAGATACAGAGACTCCAATAAACGGACCGAATATGGTAGCCCACAAAGCTGCATTCATCCCTTTACCATTACGAAACGCGATAGGCATTGTATATAATTCCTTTCGGAACCACATCATAACAAAATATCCCAGCATACCGGTTATGGCACGAATATAAGTTGAAGCAAACGGTAGCATAGTCATAAAATGGTTTATATCTGTTGCAGGTACTGACATTTTATAATAGTTCATCCCCACCTTACTCAGCACAAGTCCTACGCCCTGCCCTATTCCTGCTCCTATTCCCAGAAGAATACCTTTTAAAGGTAATTTCAATCCCAGTTTATGCGTAGTTCCTTTACTAAAAACAGACATTCCAATACCACACAGAGTAACCATCATACCTATCCATGCATGCAAGGAAAGCTTCTCGCCCAATATCATCCAGCCAGATATGGCAGCAGCCGGAGGAGCAAGTGTCATAAACAACTGTCCGAAACGGGAACCAATAAGCACGTAAGAGTTGAACAAGCAATAATCGCCCAGCACATAACCCACAAAACCCGAAAGTGATAACCAGAACCAGGTCTTTGAATCAGCATACAAAGGATAAGGAGCCCCGGTAAAGCACCACAAAGTTACACCCAGAAAAAACAAGGAAAGAAACATTCGGATTAAATTCAGCTGCAAAGAACCTATCCGCTTACAAGCCACTTCTGCAAAAAGAGCAGTAGCAGTCCAGGAAATAGCCACACCCAGAGAGAGTATTTCGCCAAAATATTGCATCTTCGTCTATTTTGGGCACAAAGGTACAACTATATTATATTAAATGAAAGCAAATGCATTAATGCGCCTATTTTGTTTTTGCGTATTTTACCATCTTTGGTTATAATACTTTATACAATTATGTGTTTAGTAGATTTGAAGAAACGCTGTGATATATTAGTAAGAGTAACTGGTTTTATGTTAAAACATAATTCTATTACTACTTAATGTACGTGGGGAAATAAGCCTAATTCTGAATAAAATAAGATTAATTTCGCCGAACTCAGTTTTTTTATATTCATTTAGGTGTTTTTCCCTATTTTTAAATATTTTATTGTTATTTTTAAGAAATTACGATACCTTTGTAGTATGCAGTTGTAAATCACTTTCCAAGCACCAACAAATATTAGAAGCAAATAAAATAATCTAAAGAGGGAATAAGAAATGAAAATCCGATTAAATAACAGATATATAAACTTCGCCGTAAAATCAATGGTGTCTTTTGTTCTGTTGTTTATAGGCGGTAGTATATATATTCTCTTTCGTCCTAAATCACTCCAAATGTTCAACTGGATTGATCATTTAGGATTAACCAGCATAGTGAATAGATTAAGAGAGAGCGTAAGCGAATTATCTTTAGGCCATATTACTCTATACAGTTTACCCGATGGTCTTTGGCTTGCTTCATATATAATTATGGTCAACACAATAGTTCCTAAAGAGCATAAGAGCAATTTATTGTTTTGGAGTTTTTTATTACCAGCAATTGCAATTATATTTGAATTTTTACAAATTCCAGGGATTATCTCTGGTGTTTTTGACATTTATGATTTGATTTGTTACTTAATACCGCTAATAATAAACGTAATATACTTGAAGTATGAAAAAGTTATTTAGTTTTAAAAAGGAGTCGTTCATAATGACTCTTGTCCTTCTTTTTTACGGTTTGATTGCTGGAGGTTCTGTTGACTTTCTGTTTGATAGCAATTTTTGGATTATAATAGGAGTTATGATAGCTCTATTTATTATAATTGCTATTATTTCATCGATTATTAGTGAAAAAAATAAAAAGGCACGACTAGAACTAAAGAAGAATTTGGAGGAAGATTCAGAAGACTTTGATATGACTGATAAAATTGGTGATGATAGATGCACTCTGTATTTTGATAAATCTAAAGAATCTGTTTTAATTGCTTCTATTACAACTGACGGAATTAATAAATACACTGTCGATAATTTTAATAAAAGTAATGCCATATATGGAAGTGGTTCTGCTTGCGCTATTGATAAAAATAGAAGAAAAGCACTATTGGTGAAAGATAATGCAAGTACAGTAAGTAATTTCAAAGTTATAGATTACGAAAATAATGACTTTAACAAAGAATTCATAAAGGCTAATAATATAACTCCAATCTTAAACAAATATCAATTGGTATGCACTCCTAGCGTACCAGCTAATACAGTTTCTCCGTTATTTGTTTTGGTTGAAGAATCTTATGGATATATATCTGTATTTAATAATATGGCTATTAAAGAATCTTTTAATTATATTTCAAAGGATTATATCGCATCTAAAACAAGTAATTCCAGTAGTGTTACGATGAAAGGTATTGTTTCGTATGTTTTTATTTTAGATAGCTTCTTTAAGGTCTTGACTATTATATCTCCTTTATGCAATCATGTTATATTAAATTACAAAGATATTATTAATGTAACATACGAAGAAGATGGAGCTACTCTGTATTCTAAATCTACCGGAAGAACAGTAGGTGGTACACTTGTTGGCGGTGCACTTTTAGGTGGAGCAGGCGCAATTGTTGGTGGGCTTTCTGGTAATGTTTCTCAGGACAAGGTGGTAAAATCTATGAAAATTAAAATATTAGTTCGTAACACCACTAATCCAACTATAACCTTAGATATTAGTTTAAAAGGTGAAAAGTTTAAAACTAAAGAAAAACTTAGTAAAGCAACATACGATACTCGTTTGAGAACGGCTAATGAAATTAAAGATTTACTATCAGTAATTATTGATGAAGGTAGCACTCAAACATATCAGGTGCAAGCTCCAAATGTGTTAAAACCTCAACAAAATGAAATTCCTAAATCAAGCCTAAGCGTAGCTGATGAATTAACAAAGTTGGTAAAATTAAAAGAGGCTGGTATCTTAACAGAAGAAGAATTCAATTCTCAAAAAGCGAAACTATTGAATTAGTAGAATAGTTGGCAAAAGCTAAGGTTTTGGCTTTGTAAGTTATAAAAAAAAACAATATAAACTTAATTTAGATATTAAAGTAAACAGACCTTTAGTGAAAGAAATCGTAAATTAATTATATTTAGTATAAATTACAATCTTAAAAAAATCAAAAAATGGATGTATTAATTATCTTTGGAGTTATTTTTTTTAGCCTCTTACAAATTATTCTTTTCTTTAAGCTTTGGGGTATGACAAATGACGTGAGAGAAATAAAGAACTCTTTAACAAGGACTTCCCTTAAAAGTAATATCATTGTAGATACCGTTATTGATGGTTGGGCAGCCAATGTTTCAGAAACAGAAAAGATGAAAGCCATGCTATTAATCAGTCAATTAAAACCCGGACAGGTAATAGCAAAAGTGGCTTCTAAAAAAGAAATGGAAATATGGAGTACTAAGTTTTGGGAAGGTGAACAAAACAACCCTAATTATAAGTTGATTTATAAAAATTGATAGAGTAAGTTACATACTTAATAATCAAGAGAATTATTTATTATATGCATATCTAAATTTCAAATAAAAAATAGAATAAAATAGATGAGACAGTAATAGCATTTCAGAATATTGCGGTAAGACACGTTGGCAATCAAACAAATTCAAGGAGTACAAAAGAATAAAATTCAAGAAGCGAACCATATAAAGAAACATATAAAACACATTAATCATGAAAAAAACAGTCATTCTTTTTCTTTTAGTTACAGCATTCTCTAGTGTAAATGCCCAAACGTCATATTCCGGAACTGAATTAAAACAAAAATGTGATTCAATATTAGAAGAAGGAAATACTTTGTACAAGTATGAAAAAGCAGCCTGGATAGGAAGTGATTTAGCAATGGAAAAAAAAGAAATCAAAAAAGATTTTGGTGGACTTTTAATCTATCAAAGAAATGATTCTATATCGGCTGTTGTATTGGCAAAAGAAGGTACTAAATGTATTTATGAAGTGATATTTAAAAATGGCTCCAACAACCCTTGCAAAGAAAGTCTGATTGTAAGAGATTTAACCGGAATTGAAAAGAGTCTGCAACAAATTAAAAAGAAAATGTTTAATGAAGCCTTAAACAATGAAAAATATCAAGTAAACTGTCCGCAAGGATATAATATCAATATGGAGTTAATTCCTTACGAGCTTGGATATAAACTTTATTTCATTTTGGGAACAAGTCAATCGAAAGTAATACCATTTGGTAATGATTATATTTTCTTTGGTGATAAGGAAGGACAAATTACTTCATGGCGAAAAATTCATTCTAGATTAATATTCTCTCCAACTGAATATGAAGGGAATAAGGTCAGAGGTTTAACACATAGTCATCTTAAAACTGAGCCATTTATTAGTGCAACCGATATCTGTACGTTTAAACTATATGGAAGCTTATATGAACTGAATGAATTTGAAGTGCTTTCTACTGGTTTAAGAAAGTACTTTAAATACAAATTAAAAGAGAATGAAATTGAAACTCGAGATATGTGATTGTGAGAATAGGAAAAAAAATCAAATTACATCAAGCCGCAACAAATAAATAACATGACTACCAGAGAAGAAAAGTTTTATAAGAAATGGGAAGAACAGAGAAAGAAGAAGTGGCTGTATATATTTCTCCATGGAACGGTTTATTGGGGACTTTTTATGGCTATTTCGTTGTTCTTATGGAATAGCGACTTTAAGGTAGAAAATATGCATATTTCTGATTTAATAGGTAGAATTATAGTTTTTGGTATTGGTGGAATTCCAATTGGTATTATGAACTTTAATCAACTCGACAAGAAGTATCTGAATAGAGACATTGCTGACATTTTAGACGGAATTAAAGCACTAAAGGCCGGTAAGGTTTGGAAATATGACAATCTAATCATTAGCAACATAAATAATGAAACTTTAGTTGTAAGAAATAAGCTGTTTTGGTTTGACAAATCAGAGGATATAAACGAGAAATCAAATGAGTGTTTTGATGCTGTGTTGAATGATTATCAGCAAATAAACAAAGAACCCAAATTTCAGGAGTTCTCAAAAAATTATAACGTGAGAATTCAGATATTTGAGGTATTAGACAACGAGACGCCATTAATTGACAAAGCAATTTAATTGATACTATACGTAGAAAACGAAAATAGAATGGGAATAGAAATGAGCGCCTAACCGAAGTTGGACGCTCATTTTTACTTATATTCAAAAGCTTGTCAACAAGCCCGAGTTTTTTCTATAAAAGACTCTTCTTGCCAACCAATGTATCGTGGTTGTTTTTAGCATCTTTCCAGTCAACTTTCTTAGTTGGGTCAATGCCATTGATATATTTTTCAATATTTGTATAGCCGTCACCACTCAAGTCGCCATTGGCATCGGAAGCATCATGAGGATTCAATCCGTACTTGATTTCCCATGCGTCGGGCATACCATCGCCGTCACTGTCTTTGTAAGGTTTACCTTTGTATTGAGGATAACCGCCTACCTGACTTATATCGGTAATAATACCTTGCTTGTAGGAATCTGAGCTTTGTCGGCGATATTTAAACTGATAGTATGTTTTAGAATCTGCTTTCTTATCATAATAAACTTCACCTGTACGCACCTGGTTAATGATATGCTCGTCAACTATATCTCTTTTTGGGAAATTAGCTCCTGCATTATCAAGAACATAGTTATAAGCTTCCTGAGCTGGCATGATAGGGAACTGAGGCATAGTGAAAGGTTCATCAGCCTTCATCTGTGGGAAATAATTCTTTTCCGCATTTTCCTTGCTGATTTCAACACCTTTCAAGTCTCTTAATTGTACACCGCCATTCCAGTTGTCTTTAGTAATTTGATCATATCCTTCCATGATATTACCAACTACATAAAGTCTTCCAAATCTGGCATGATCAAGCTTACTGCGTCCTGCCGACTGTGGTTCGATAATACGATGACCAACAAGGGCATCTTTCGGAGTAGCCGGTCCTGGTTTATAATAGTTATTTATGATATTATACAGTGCAGTATAGTCGCCTCCGTCAACGGTGCGGTGCACCCAGTTATAAATTACGTTATTGGCAAAGTTGAAGATACCGTTCCAGCCAATTGACGGGTTACGACCAGCATTATCAGCCCATAGGTTTCTCATGAAAGAGCAATTCTCACCACCAATTGTACTACCAAAGGCGTGATTGTAAGTATCAAGTCCCTGAGCCGAGATTGTGTTCTGGATAGTTACGTTTACTGTAGGAAGTTTATCTTCCTGACGGCCATTCTTCGGATCGAACATATGGCGATAGAATGAGATATTCTCATCAAGTCCCCATGAACATGAACAGTGGTCAATCATTATATTTCCGATTGGGTTACCACCAAAAGCATCATCACGACGACCTACATCGGTAGCTCCACGACGGAATCGCATGTGACGTACTACAACATCGTGAGTATTAGCCCAAACTGTTTCACCGGCAATACAAACGCCATCACCCGGAGCTGTCTGACCAGCAATAGTGATGTACGGAGCACGGATAATTAGCGGAGTCTTAAGATGGATGATACCGGCAACATTGAATACCACAATACGTGCACCGCCTGTTTCACAAGCTTCACGTAATGTGCCCGGACCGCTATCGGCCAGACTGGTAACAGTTATAACTTTACCGCCACGTCCACCAAAAGTGAATTCACCACCTCCCATTGCACCTGGGAATGCAGGAATCTTAGCCTGCGGCAGGTCTGTAGGACGAGCAGCCCAGTCAACATAAGGTTTTCCGTGCATTGCCTCTTCGTTAATAACAGGCAAAGCCTTTTGCCAGGCTACTTCAGAACGCTCTTCTGCTTCTTTCAGCATTGCGTCTGATCTTTTCTTAATGCTGTCGGGCACTGCAGGATACTGCGCCTTGACTTGTTGCGCTGCCAGCAATGCTGATACCAACGCAACACTTAATACATATTTTTTCATTGTTTGAAAATTGATAAAGTTTACACTTCAATATGTTATTAAGACTCTATTCCTTTTGATATGTAATCAGTTATTAGAAAAAACTAATTTCAGTTTTTTGTATTGTGCAGTAGTTTGTACAAATACCAAAAAAGTCCTGTAATATTTCTATTACAGGACTTTCTATTCTTTCAGCGGAGAGATAGGGATTCGAACCCCAGGAACCTCGCAGTTCAACGGTTTTCAAGACCGCCGCAATCGACCACTCTGCCATCTCTCCAATAAAATCTTTTTATATTGCCTTTTCTCTCAAAAGCGTTGCAAAGATACAACATTTTTTGGAACTTCCAAACAATTGGCTAATTTTATTCAGCAATAAAATTCTGAGACTTTAATCCTATCGGGTGTGAAAACACAAAACGTGCTCCATCTTTATAAGATGAATCCACCCATATATCACCTCCTAAAACGTTCATAATCATTTTACTAATGGCAAGTCCCAAACCTGTTCCCTGAACAAAATCATTTAGCTTCTTAAACCGATTAAAAATAAGATGTTCATTGCCTTCAGAAATTCCTTGTCCTGTATCTGTTACAGTAAAAAAGACCATCTGCTTTTTCTTATCTATATTAAATTCTAAAGTTATAGAACCTTCTTTAGTGAATTTGTTGGAATTTGAAATCAAATTCAAAAGTACCTGCTGCAAACGGTGAATGTCTGTTACAAAATAAAAATTAGGATCGGGTGAATTTAAAATAAACTTCACTGGTTTTTCACTAATTGACTCAACTGAATGAAGAGCCTCTTTACATAAAGATGTTACATTACATTCTTCATAATAGAACTTTAATTTGCCTGCTTCCAAACTAGAGATATCGAGAATATCGTTTATTAAACGTAAAAGAAGATCTGAATTTGATTGGATTACCTTATAATATTCAACCAACTCTTCCTGACTTGACCCACCCATAGCTAACACGTTTGAAAATCCAACGATAGCATTAAGCGGAGTTCGGATTTCATGAGTCATATTAGCAAGGAAAGCAGTTTTCAAACGTTCAGATTCTTCTGCCTTTTCTTTTGCTATCCGTAATTCAGCTTCTGAAATTTCCAATTCATTTTTCAATTTCTTTGTGCGGATTAAAGAATAAACAGAAAAAAACCATCCAATTAGAATTGCAGAAAAAACAAAAAAGGCTCCAAGAACTATATTTTTATTTGCTTCATAGAAAGATGGTTTCTCATTAATAAAGACAGCCCCCTCCGGCAACTTCTTAACATCAACTTTCAGAGTATCCAGCTCTACAGCATCAAATGTATATTTATTAGGAACAAACTCTATTCGCGTTTTTTGGGACGCATTCTTTAATATACGATAAGCTTTAAAAGCCAGTTCTTTTCCAATAGTACGATACTGAGGAACACAACCTCCGATAGCCCAATATCCCAGTCCGATAGATGTTAAGGTAAAAGCAGGAATCTTAGGATTGGCAGCCATCATCATATAGGTAGCATTATTCATAAAATAGCCATTATTTTTATCAACTCTCCATGTACCCAGCAATATTACAGTGTTTTTTGGAAGAGCATTAATACGGTCGACTATTGTATAAATAGAATTCTTTCTACCATCTAACAATATAAGATCCAATCCTGGAAATTGTTTCATCTCCTTCTTGACTAATGCCTGTAAACAAACACCTCCATAAGTATTATCAGTAACCAATGCAACATGTTTTGTTTCGGGATATAAATTACGAATCAGCTGCACATTCTTTTTCACATCATATTGATAGACAAACCCAGCCATCTTATCAACTTGGTGTGCATCTTTAAACATATCAATACTTTCCGGCTCCCAATTTTCAAGCGAGTCGTTACTATCAGGAAGAATAATTGCATTTCGACTCACCATTCCACACATGGCAGGAATACGATGGATCTGATTAAACATTGATTTATCCTGGGAAAGATAAGCAGACCAAGCTTCCTGCCCAAAAAGAAGTATTAAGCCCGGACGATTTTTACATGAAGCATATTTGGCAAGGATAGTCTTCATCTGCCCTTTCCACAAATAGGCTTCAGTAAAACTTCCGCAGTTCATATTTTCAATTGTTACCCGTGATTTACCACCCAAACGTGTGTATTCATCAAGAAAAGCTGAAATATTTCTGCCAACATTAGGAGTTTCAGGATTATAAGAACTAATAATTAGGATATTATTAGTTGAGCAATTAGCTCCATAAGAATCAGAAGTAAATAAAAAGTTTAGTAATAGAATTACATATAGGAAACAGATAAACTGAAATTTACCTGAGAGTATATTTCTCATAATAGGGCTTTATAGTTAGGAAGAATACTATTCGCAATCTTTAAAGCACAAATATAAAATTAAAAATTCAAATTTCTATAAAATGGATCTATATTAATTGCCATAAATTAATATATGATATGGAATATACTGCAAATTAAAAAGGTAGCATTTGCAATAGTTTTCTCACTAAATTAATTAAAAAAATCTGTTCTAATCAAAGGAAATATAACATTGATTTAAATACTTAATATGCCAAACCTTATTGGCTAGAAAAACAAAGAGGCTCTGTCAAAATAAAGTGACCCCCAAAAGTTTTATGTATAACTTTTGGGGTGCACTTCAAAAGCGACGCAGCCTCTATTTGTTTTTTATATAAATATAGTATCGTTCTTTTGCTTAATAATTTTAGCTGCATTCGTTATCCTTAGAAATAGAATATTTATCCTGCTAATGCATTAGCTACTACTTCAGCCAACGATGTAGTTGGTCGTCCAATCAATGCAGAGAGTTGTTTAGTATCATCGAATAAATCATTCTTAGATGCACCAACATCCCATCCGGCAATAGCAAAGGCAAGTCCTTCAGGCAAGCCCAGGCTTTTCAATATGTTGGCATATTCTGCTTCAGGCAAGTTGTTATAAGGAATATCCTTCCCTGTCTGGCGTGAAATTTCTGCAGCCAGATCTGCCAAAGTATATGCTTCATCTCCTGCCAACTCGTAAACTTTACCTACATGGCCTTCATTTGTGAGTACTGCTACAGCTGCTTCTGCATAATCTACACGGGCAGCAGAAGCAATTTTACCATCACCGGCACTTCCTATAAATGCTCCAGCAGCAATAGCTCCCTGCACTGAACCTGTATAATTTTCAGTATACCATCCGTTACGTAATATAGTATGAGGAATACCCGACGCTTTAAGGGCCGTTTCTGTAGCTAAATGCTCACCAGCAAGGCTAAGTGAAGATTTATCAGCGTGAAGTAAACTAGTATATACAATCCATTTTACTCCCGCAAGTTTAGCTGCATCAATTACATTTGCATGTTGCTGAGTACGTTGTCCAACTTCACTGCTCGAAATTAGCAATAGATAGTCAACACCTTGTAACGAAGTAGCCATGCCCTCCAACTTACTATAATCAAACACGCGAGCTTCCACTCCTAAATCTGATGCCTTTTCAGGTGTACGTACTAAAGCTACAATATTTTCAGCAGGTACTTTCACTTTTAGTTTCTCTACTACAATGCGACCTAATTGACCAGTCGCTCCTGTTACTCCAATTTTCATTTTCAGTCCTTTCTTTTTTATTTCTTAATATATTAATTCATCTATAATAGCCAGATTAATAAGCTATTTCTCATAAATAAAAAACAATATTTATAAGTTTATGGCACATTATAGTATCGCTAAATAAAGCCTAAACTAATCAACAATTTTTCATGGTAATTAGTTTAGGTTCTACCTTTGTTACGCAAAGTAACTAATAATAGTTCACATTTGTAACTGGTTACCTTTTTGTAACTGGTAAAATAGCAGTAACCAAATAGTAACCATTATGGCAAAATCGAATAAAAAAATTAATCGCCCTATCACAGCAACAATTGAATTTTTAGGGGGAAAATAGAAAACCATTATTTTATGCCCTCTTTTGTCCAATACAAAACGCTTGGGTGAAATAGCTGTTCGTATATCAATATCTCCCGAAAAGTACTTACGGAACAATTAAAAGAGCTGGGAAATGATGTATTGATTCTGCAAGTACATTATAAAGGAATACCTCCACGTGTAGAATATTCATTAACTGACCTAGAAAAAGCCTTTCCACGTATTCCATGAAAGAGATATGGGAAATTGAAAATGTATTGGCTAAGCAATAACCAGGAGTGTAGTCTGCCATCTTTAAAGAATGCCAATATTCCAGGGTATTTCAGTAATCTTACTTGATGGTATAATAAAATTGAAGAAGTTGGTTAATCATCTTCCAGCCGAAAATTAAGTACCTGCTATAACCTAAAAAAAGGAGTCCCGATCATGTAAAATGATCAGGACTCCTGATAAAACGGCAGCTACCTACTCTCCCACTGTTACGCAGTACCATCGGCGTGATCAGGCTTAACTTCTCTGTTCGGAATGGGAAGAGGTGGAACCCTGATGCTATAGCTACCTTAATATTTTTATTTCTTAATATCTTAAGTCCTTAATTTATTAGGTTCTTAAGATGTTAATTATTAAGATAAACACAATGCAAAAGCAATAAAGAATAAATATCCTTGATCTTTGGAACTAAATCCATATAGCCAACCATATAAACATGGAAGAAAGTGTACGGGCAATTAGTACTGCTCGGCTTTGACATTACTGTCTTTACACCTGCAGCCTATCAACGTTGTCGTCTTCAACGACCCTAAGAAATCTAATCTTGTGGCTGGCTTCGTACTTAGATGCTTTCAGCACTTATCCAATCCCGACTTAGATACCCGGCAATGCACCTGGCGGCACAACCGGTAAACCAGCGGTCAGTCCAACACGGTCCTCTCGTACTAGTGTCAGAGCCACGCAAATTTCATACGCCCACGATAGATAGAGACCGAACTGTCTCACGACGTTCTGAACCCAGCTCGCGTGCCACTTTAATGGGCGAACAGCCCAACCCTTGGGACCTTCTCCAGCCCCAGGATGTGACGAGCCGACATCGAGGTGCCAAACCGCTCCGTCGATATGAGCTCTTGGGAGCGATCAGCCTGTTATCCCCGGAGTACCTTTTATCCTTTGAGCGATGTCCCTTCCATACGGAAACACCGGATCACTATGCTCTAGTTTCCTACCTGATCGACTTGTCGGTCTCCCAGTCAAGCACCCTTATGCCATTACACTCTGCGGACGGTTACCAATCGTCCTGAGGGTACCTTTAGAAGCCTCCGTTACACTTTTGGAGGCGACCACCCCAGTCAAACTACCCACCAAACAGTGTCCTCGCATTGCGAGTTAGAACTCAAATAATTAAAGGGCCGTATTTCAACAGCGGCTCCACAAACACTAGCGTGCCTGCTTCAATGCCTCCGGCCTATCCTACACATCAATTACCCAAATTCAATGTTAAGCTATAGTAAAGGTTCACGGGGTCTTTTCGTCCCATCGCGGGTAATCGGCATCTTCACCGATACTACAATTTCACTGAGCTCACGGTTGAGACAGTGTCCAGATCATTACACCATTCGTGCAGGTCGGAACTTACCCGACAAGGAATTTCGCTACCTTAGGACCGTTATAGTTACGGCCGCCGTTTACTGGGGCTTCAATTCAATGCTTCTCTTGCGATGACATCTCCTCTTAACCTTCCAGCACCGGGCAGGTGTCAGGCTATATACTTGATCTTTCAATTTTGCATAGCCCTGTGTTTTTGTTAAACAGTTGCCTGGACCTATTCTCTGCGCCCTCATTACTGAGGGACCCTTTCTCCCGAAGTTACAGGGTCAATTTGCCTAGTTCCTTAACCGTGATTCACTCAAGCGCCTTAGTATATTCTACCCGACCACGTGTGTCCGTTTACGGTACGGGTACCTTAAAGATTAAGTTTAGCGGATTTTCTTGGGAGTATGCTTACATGTACTATCCAATTACCACAAGGGCTCTCGGTACTATCAGGTTCGACTAGTCTTCCGGATTTGCCTGGAAATCTAATATCTACACCCTTCAACCAGCTATTCCGTCAGCTGGCGACACTTTCACTGCTCCGTCTCCACGTCACTCTTTAAGGTAGTAAGGGAATATTAACCCTTTCTGCCATCGGCCTCGCCGTTCGGCTGAGCCTTAGGACCCGACTAACCCTGATCCGATTAGCGTTGATCAGGAAACCTTAGTCTTTCGGCGAGGGGGTTTCTCACCCCCTTTATCGTTACTTATACCTACATTTGCTTTTCCACACGCTCCAGCAAAGCTCACGCTTCACATTCAACGCAGAGTGGAATGCTCCCCTACCAACTATTACTAGTTCCATAGCTTCGGTAAATTGCTTATGCCCGATTATTATCCACGCCAAACTCCTCGACTAGTGAGCTGTTACGCACTCTTTAAATGAATGGCTGCTTCCAAGCCAACATCCTAGCTGTCTTAGCAATCTGACTTCGTTAGTTCAACTTAGCAATTATTTCGGGACCTTAGCTGATGGTCTGGATTCTTCTCCTCTCGGGCACGGACCTTAGCACCCATGCCCTCACTCCTGATATTAAACTAATGCGCATTCGGAGTTTATCAAGACTTGATAGGCGGTGAAGCCCTCGCATCTTATCAGTCGCTCTACCTCACATTAGTAATTATCAAGGCTGCACCTAAATGCATTTCGGGGAGTACGAGCTATCTCCAAGTTTGATTAGCCTTTCACCCCCACCCACAGTTCATCCGGAAGCTTTTCAACGCTTATCGGTTCGGTCCTCCAGTTAGTGTTACCTAACCTTCAACCTGACCATGGGTAGATCACTTGGTTTCGCGTCTACTACCACTGACTATGTCGCCCTATTCAGACTCGCTTTCGCTTCGGCTGCGAAACTTAGTTTCTTAACCTTGCCAGTGACAGTAACTCGTAGGTTCATTATGCAAAAGGCACGCCGTCACAGCACGAAGCTGCTCCGACCGCTTGTAAGCGCATGGTTTCAGGGACTATTTCACTCTTCTATTCGAAGTACTTTTCACCTTTCCTTCACAGTACTGGTTCACTATCGGTCTCTCGGGAGTATTTAGCCTTACCGGATGGTCCCGGCAGATTCATGCAGAATTTCTCGTGCTCCGCACTACTCAGGATACCACTACAGTATATATTGGATTCATGTACGCAACTATCATGCTCTATGGTGACACTTTCCAGAGTCTTCCATTCTCCAATATAAGTCCGATATCGTGGTCCTACAACCCCATAAATGCCGTAACATCTATGGTTTGGGCTAATCCGTGTTCGCTCGCCACTACTTACGGAATCATTCAATTATTTTCTTCTCCTACAGGTACTAAGATGTTTCAGTTCCCTGCGTTCGCCTCCATATAAAATGGATAATATCTCTTCAAGATATTGGGTTGTCCCATTCGGAAATCTTCGGATTAAAGGCTATTTGCACCTACCCGAAGCTTATCGCAGCTTATCACGTCCTTCATCGCCTCCGAGAGCCAAGGCATCCGCCATGCGCCCTTGCTTACTTTCTTCCATAAAATACAATCGTATTCGTTTACACGTTTTAAATTGCAATATGGTTCGATATATATTTTAAAGCTTTTTTTCATCACTGAAATTTACTTCTTTATTTGCTTTTGTACATTATGTCAAAGATCGTTTCTTAAGAATTTCTTCTTAATTTTGGTGGAGAATAACGGATTCGAACCGTTGACCCCCTGCGTGCAAGGCAGGTGCTCTAGCCAGCTGAGCTAATCCCCCGAAATTATTATGAAGCGTTTTCTTTGGAATTGGTTAATCCCTTATGCTCCTTTTTTTTTTCGTAGTCCCAGGCAGAGTTGAACTGCCGACCTCTACATTATCAGTGTAGCGCTCTAACCAACTGAGCTATAGGACTGTCGTTCAAAACCTCTTACCTTTCGGCTCGGCTTCTTTCTAATCTCTTTTTTTTTATATTTTGAATAAACAATAAACAGTAGCACAAAGTAAAATCCGAACCTAAGAACGAAATCACTCCAGAAAGGAGGTGTTCCAGCCGCACCTTCCGGTACGGCTACCTTGTTACGACTTAGCCCCAGTCACCAGTTTTACCCTAGGACGCTCCTTACGGTTACGTACTTCAGGTACCCCCGGCTCCCATGGCTTGACGGGCGGTGTGTACAAGGCCCGGGAACGTATTCACCGCGCCGTGGCTGATGCGCGATTACTAGCGAATCCAGCTTCATGGAGTCGAGTTGCAGACTCCAATCCGAACTGTGAGAGGCTTTTGGGATTAGCATCCTATTGCTAGGTAGCGACCTTCTGTACCCCCCATTGTAACACGTGTGTAGCCCCGGACGTAAGGGCCGTGCTGATTTGACGTCATCCCCACCTTCCTCACATCTTACGACGGCAGTCTTGATAGAGTCCTCAGCTTAACCTGTTAGTAACTATCAATAAGGGTTGCGCTCGTTATGGCACTTAAGCCGACACCTCACGGCACGAGCTGACGACAACCATGCAGCACCTTCACAAATGCCATTGCTGGCTATAATGTTTCCACTATATTCATTTGCAATTTAAGCCCGGGTAAGGTTCCTCGCGTATCATCGAATTAAACCACATGTTCCTCCGCTTGTGCGGGCCCCCGTCAATTCCTTTGAGTTTCACCGTTGCCGGCGTACTCCCCAGGTGGAATACTTAATGCTTTCGCTTGGCCGCTTACTGTATATCGCAAACAGCGAGTATTCATCGTTTACTGTGTGGACTACCAGGGTATCTAATCCTGTTTGATACCCACACTTTCGTGCCTCAGCGTCAGTTGTACCCCGGTAAGCTGCCTTCGCAATTGGAGTTCTTCGTGATATCTAAGCATTTCACCGCTACACCACGAATTCCGCCTACCTTATGTACACTCAAGAATAACAGTATCAACTGCAATTTTACGGTTGAGCCGCAAACTTTCACAACTGACTTATTATTCCGCCTACGCACCCTTTAAACCCAATAAATCCGGATAACGCTCGGATCCTCCGTATTACCGCGGCTGCTGGCACGGAGTTAGCCGATCCTTATTCATAGTATACATACAAAAATCCACACGTGGATCACTTTATTCTACTATAAAAGAAGTTTACAATCCATAGGACCTTCATCCTTCACGCTACTTGGCTGGTTCAGGCTCTCGCCCATTGACCAATATTCCTCACTGCTGCCTCCCGTAGGAGTTTGGTCCGTGTCTCAGTACCAATGTGGGGGACCTTCCTCTCAGAACCCCTATCCATCGAAGACTTGGTGAGCCGTTACCTCACCAACTATCTAATGGAACGCATCCCCATCCATAACCAATAAATCTTTAACTTATTTAAGATGCCTTATATAAGTACTATCGGGTATTAATCTTTCTTTCGAAAGGCTATCCCCGAGTTATGGGAAGGTTGGATACGTGTTACTCACCCGTGCGCCGGTCGTCAGCGGTATTGCTACCCTGCTACCCCTCGACTTGCATGTGTTAAGCCTGTAGCTAGCGTTCATCCTGAGCCAGGATCAAACTCTTCATTGTAAAAGTTTTATTTAATTCTGTTCAGGATTCCGTTCTTATTTTCTTGTTTCTTCAACTACTTAATCGCTTAAGTAATTGTTGACGGTTCGAAATTTATTACTCTGTTTCGTATGCTAAAAGCACACTAACAAGAGCTCTTGTACTACTTGTATTGTTTATATCTAAATCTTATTCAAAGAACGAATTTGTTTTGCTTTTTGTTAAGCGGATGCAAAGGTAAAACTTTTAATGTTAACCTCCAAATGTTTTCTGAATTATTTTTTTTAATTGTTTCTTCAGGACTCTCTGGTAAAGCATAAGCTTTTCAATATGTCAAAACTTTAACGCTTTGTGTCTCTTACAAAGCGGGTGCAAAAGTAGTCGATTCAACTATACAATCCTAATATATTCTACTCTTTTATTCAATAAATATGAAATAAAGTTGTAACTCACTGATTACTAAACGTGTTTTAAAGCATCTTTTTGAAATGCTAAATCACAGGGGTAATATGGAATACATTATAAATATACGCGCGGGCGTGAGAAGGGCTGAAATGAAATAATATTTGGAATGAACGGAAAACTAGAAAGAGATGGTTTATGTTGGCTATAGCTTTTGAGATATAAGAAAAAAACAAAATCATAGAGTTACCCGCTAAAAGATAATACCACAAACAATGTTCGTGAAATTTTCTTTCACGAACATTGTTTGTGGTATTATAAAAAAAGATAGTGTTAAATTAAAGAGTTTGCTTAGCAGATGTAACAGTTACTTCCAACACTCTCTTGAGACCTGAAAATTTCTCTTTCATCAAATCACATTCAGGGCCAGATTCAAGGAATCGGGCTGTACCTTCAATCAAAAATCCGGTTCCCGGGTAATCTTTATAGCCCAAAACATTTCTTGTTCCCAAAGTAAGTTTTACCCTGCTATTTGCCTCTACATTTCTTTGAGTTTTACGCATCCCATAAGCTGGAATCAGAATCCTACCATCTTCCGTTGCAACAAGATAAGAATTCCATGTATTAACAACATGTGGCTCGTCTATTCCCCACGACACGATTGACACTACTCCTTCATTCTTGAATACTTCAAGCAATTTTTTCGGCAATTTTTCTGACTCGCTCATAATTTATTCTTTTTATTTAATGATTTTAATTATGATACAAAGGTATATATACGAGGGTGGGTAAATATTAAGCTGGATTAAGAAATAAAAAACAGAGATTTATTTTTTCTTTCGTATCTCACTTAAATACTCCGGAGTAAGCCCCAGATAAGAAGCTAGCATATACTGAGGCACCCGCTGAACAAACTCTGGAAACTGAGCATTAAAATGCAAAAACAGTTCTTCTTTAGATAGTTCATATAGGAGTTTTATTCTCAATTGAGAAGCTGCTACTGCCCTTTGCATAACTTTTCTAAAATAATGTTCCAAAACCGGCACCTCTGTCAATAATTCTTCAAAAGATTGAGCGCTGATAGCTAATATTTCTGATGGTTCAATGGTCTCAATAGTATATTCCGACGGTTTTTGATCTGATAAACTGAAATAGTCGGAAAGCCACCAATGTTCCAACGCAAACTGAGTGGTCTTTTCCATCCCTTTGCTATTAAGGAAGTACATCCGCAAACAGCCTTTTTCCACAAAATAATAAGAGCGACAAATTTGTCCCTCTCTCAACAAGACCTCTCTTCTATTCAAACTCAAGAACTTTATATGTCTATAAAGAGTTTGAATATCCTGTTCATCTAACCGAACGTAGGTCTGAATATGATTAATAAGATTAGGATACAACATGTTTACACGCTATTAGGATACAAAATTAGACAATATATCGGGATACTCTTAAAGAAAAAGCGAGGCATTCTAAGGGCATCATCTGCAATAACATTAAAGCCCTCTATTCGATGGCATCGGTAATGCTTCCGTAACGGTGATATTCAAATGCGATGCTCTGTTCTTTCAGATAATGAAGCAACTCTACCCTTCCTTCGACCAGTGGTTTGGCTGTGGCAATATATTTACCCAAATGAGCGGCCTGCTTGTAAAGTTCATACGGAAGCCGGCTACTGCAGGTGCGGATCCGTTCGTATTGTTCCATGTCATTCAGGAACTCATCGTCTGACTGAATCTTAATGATGCACTCTTTATTGATCCCTTTCTGAAGGACTTCCAGTTTCGAATCTTCCTTGTTGATACTCAATATAACAGGTGTTCTGACTATATTAGCAGCAGCAAGAGCCATAAGCGTATCGCACAATTCATTTTCCGGATAAATGCGTAAAGCCATGTTTCTGAGCGGCAGGTACCTGAAAATATTTTGCTCACCGATCAGCTTGTTACAGTCGCGTTCCTGAGAAAATATATTTTCCATATTCACTTGGTAGCTCTCAACTGCTTTGTAAAAACGAGCTGTATCATTAGAATGAAGAATTGCAGCCAAAGTGTGAGATGCTTCAGAAGTTACTACTTCCAGCGGTTTTTCGGTAATATTGATGAAACACGACACATAGTTAGGCCCTCCGGCTTTGATACCGCCTCCAAAGGCCGATCGTTTCATTCCTCCGAAAGGCTGTCGGTTGACGATAGCACCGGTAATGCCTCGGTTAATGTAGAGATTTCCAGCTTCAATGCTGTTTTTCCAAAGGAGCTGTTCGCTTTCGTCCAGACTTTGCAATCCGGAAGTCAATCCGTACTCAGAACTGTTGACCAACCGGATTCCATGTTGCAAATCATCAATACAAACCACTGCCAGCAGCGGGGCAAACAGTTCGGTTGTGAATGTATAGCTTTCCGGTTTTACACCCCATTTCACACAAGGTTTCAGAATAAATCTCTTTTCATCCGCAAATTCGGGTTTTACAAGCCAACCTTCGCCTTCTTCCATATAGTCGATGGCATGCAGCAGCTTTTCATTCTGATTGGTAATCATCGGACCTACCACATTACCTCCGCCCCATATTCCTCCAGTATGCAGACTGGTTACAGCATCAATAAGCTTTGCTTTGAACTCCGGATCGTGATACACCTCTTTTTCAAGGAGCAGCAACGAACAGGCCGAACATTTTTGCCCGGCATTGCTGAATGCCGAGGTGATGATGTTTTGGATAGCATGATCACGGTCTCCGCTGGCAGTAAGAATGATTGCATTTTTACCTCCTGTCTCTGCCGACAACGGACATACCGGATTGTTCTCCAATAAACGAAAAGCAGTATCAGTGCCTCCTGTAAGAATAATATGTTTGATGGAAGGATGTGTGGTGAGATAGTTCACAGGATCGTACCCATCCGCACAGAATAACTGAAGTGCATCTTTCGGCACTCCGGCTTCCCAGAATAGTTTAGCAAATTTCCATGCAACAGGATAGGCAACCGTGGCCGGTTTCAAAATCACAGTATTGCCTCCGGCAAGCGCTGCCGCCACACCTCCAACCGGAATTGCCAGAGGAAAGTTCCATGGCGGAATCACCAGGATAATTCCTTTTGGTGTGCTAGTTATGGTTTCCAGATTGGTGAATTGTTGCATGGAAACAGGATAAAAGCGGCAAAAGTCGATGGCTTCCGACACTTCCACATCTCCCTCCGTAAATGATTTTCCGGTAATGGCAGCCATGCAACCTATCAAATCACCACGATGGTTACTCAGATTGTTTGCCACCTCATGCAAAATGCGGTTGCGCTCTTCCGGCAACGTCTGTCGCCAGCCCGAAGCATCTTTTTCGGCAACAACAAGAATCTCCTTTACCTGATCGAGATTGGCAAGAGAAGCTTCACATACGCAAATTTCACTATTTTGACTTCGGTCGAGGTAAGTACGTTTCTTTTCAGATATTACCTCTTTTTCGCCAATCTGCACCGGAATCTGATAAGGCTTATCATCGGCCGTTTTTTTCCACTTCCGACGGATTTCATCAGCCCACAGACGATTCGGTTTCAAATCAAAATTGGTATCAGGTTCGTTTCGGAAAGTAATAAGGTCAGTCTGCGGAATAGCCGGAAGATTCCTGTTTTGTGTACGCCTTGGTGTATTGCTGACACTGCCTTTCAGCTTATAGGCCTCAACGAATTGCTCTTGCAGAAACTGCCAATGCTCGCTATCTGCCTTCAGATTAAACGAATAACTTAAGAAATTGTCCTTACCGGTATTTTCGTCCAACCGACGAACCAGATACGATACTGCATTCAGAAAATGCTCGTTCTTCACCACCGGTGTATAAAGGATAATCTGTTTGCCGAGGGTGCGCATTACGCGGGTAAGATGGTTTGCCATTCCTTCCAGCATTTCAAAGGTAACATACTCATCCACCTTATTTTTTTGACTGAGCAGGTAAGCGTAACCAAGGGTGAAAAAGTTGTGGGAAGCCACACCGATGTGCACCACCTGTGCATTTTCGGGTTCCAGAGCACGATCAAGCAGACGCAAGTAGTTGGCATCAACCTCTGTTTTGGTTGAGTAAGTAGGACTTTCCCATCCTTTCAGAGATGAGATAATGGTTTCCATCTGAAGGTTTGCCCCTTTTACCAGACGCATTTTGATGGGAGATCCACCTTCGGCTATCCGTTTTTTCGCAAATTCCAATAGCTTGGACTGGAAATGCCATGCATCAGGCAAATAAGCCTGCACAACGATACCTGCCTGGTAATTTCTGAACTGAGGAAAATCCAGAACTGTTGTAAACACATCAAGTGTCAGTTCGGTGTCTTTATACTCTTCCATGTCGAGATTAACAAATTTGGGAGTGCTAATGCTATTTTCGTCTATGAACGGAAAATCGATAGCTCTCTGATAAATGTTAGAGAGCCGCTCACATAACTCTGTTTTATTCAGTTCGTAGTTGAGCGGATTTATCTGTGCATAAATGCCTGAAATTTTAATGGAAATGTAGTTAATCTGAGAATCTTTCAATGCTTCCAGATAATGGAGGTAACGGTGATTAGCTTCTGCATCTCCCAAAACCACCTCACCGAGCAGATTAACATTCTGCCCTATTTTTTGTTTTCTGCGCTGTTGCAGATGTCGTTTCAGCAACGAGGGTGCTTCGTTGATAATTACTTTGGAGGTATCGGACTGTAAGCGTTTCTTAAAGATGGGAACGGCAATAAAATCGAACCAGTAGCCAAACGCTGTAAACAGTTTAATTAATATTTTGTCGGCAACACCAAAGAACTCGGGCACACCATAGCGATCTATCAGCACTTTCATGCGATGCGCCAGCTTCTTGTTATTGCGTATTTGCGACGACTCATCGAGTAACTTTGACAACAGAATCTTGTCTCCTGGTTTTTGAACCAGAATAGCATATTTTTGCTGTTCTTTACGCTCTTCGTTAGTGATCTCTTTTTCTGATTGTGCAAGAAACTGCTTTGCCCATTCAAGAACTTCTGGAACATCCACTTTCCCCATAACATTTAAGATTAAGAAGTTAAATGCAATATAGACAAAAATATTGAAAATGAATCAAATAGAGAAAAAAAGTTTGTATATAAGCAATCAAATATCTAACTGAACAACTAGTCATTAAAATCAGTCGAGTAGGCCTGAGCATTTCAGCTCAAGCCTCTCACAGAACCGTGCGTGACAGTCTCCCGTCACACGGCTCCTCTTATTCAAACTTTAAGAGATTTCCGTATATTAGAAGGAGGCTTTACACCCCACTGCCAATGGTAAAATAGATTTCTCTCCCTTTCGGAGATATTACCCAACCAGTCATAAGCGCGGGATAGTTTCCTACGATAACGCTTATATTTGGCCATTACCCATCGGGCTAAGTGCCCATTTACTTCTTCTAATAACCATTTAAGTCGGGTGGGATAAAATTTACCATAGTAGCTTATCCATCCCCGAAGCACAGGATTTATATAGTCAGCCAACATCTCCAGTGTATGAAACGTATGCCTTTTAAGTTTCCAGCTACGAATCTTTTCACGGATACCACTGATTGACTTATTACTGATTGCAGGCAAATAACCTGTAAAGGGCACCCCTTTCTTATCTATCGCCTTTCGGGGACGAAAGGTATATCCAAGGAAATCAAACGAAATAACTTCGTGTTTTTCTTTCCTACGATTGTCTTTACAGTAAACAATCCTTGTTTTATCTTCATTCAAGGCCAATTTGCACTCAGCAAATCTTTGTTGAACGGAGATTTGCAGTGCTTCAACCTGAGATTTGGTAGAACAATGGCAGATGGTATCATCCGCATAGCGTTCAAAAGGAACATCAGCATGATGTCTGGTCATCCACATATCAAAGACATAATGCAGAAAGAAGTTGGCTAGAACAGGACCGATAACTGAACCTTGCGGAACACCTTTATCTCGTTCTATCCGACTACCATCTTTAAGTTCATAAGGCACTTTCAACCAGCGTTCAATGTAAAGCAGCACCCACTGACAATCTGTGTGTAATCTTACTGCTTTCATCAATAACTCATGGTCAATCGTATCAAAGAACTTGCTAATATCCATATCCAATACCCAGTCATACTTCCAGCAACGCTTGCGAGCCTTGGCAATGGCATCGTGTGCGGAACGTTTTGGCCGATAAGCATAGGAATCCTCATGAAAACAGGGCTCTACTTGTGGTTCAAGTATCATGACTGCTGCCATCTGAGCTACTCTGTCTCCAACGGTTGGTACACCTAAAGGGCGTTTATCTCCATTCGGTTTTGGTATTTCTACCAATCTGACCGAGGGAGGGAAGTAACAGCCCGAACTCATGCGGTTCCAGATCTTATAAAGATTGTCCTTGAGATTCTTCTCAAAATCACTAATCGATATACCATCTATTCCCGCACTCCCATGGTTAGCTTTCACTTTTTGGAAAGCTTCCATAATTAAATACTTTGAAATCTCATGAGGTTTTGCATTTTGCATTTGAATCCTCCTACATTTAATAGTTGTACAATTGTTATTTGCCGAATAAGCTGTTCCCTTCGCTCCATTTCCATTACAGAAACTTCATCACTACTACGGAACAGTCCGCCCCTGCACTTAGTCATTGGTACGCTCACTCTTGCAGGGCTACTGCTTGAATTTATCCCTTGACATACTAAGACAGGTTCCCGTGTTCCATGTAAAAGCCTCCATACAAGTCATGCTATCTTAACACCGGATGCCATCAGGACAGTAAACAGGTTACTTCCAGATTTATCCCGAATCTGAGAGAAGGACTCGGTTTTGACATCTTATAAAGAGTTTTCGACGCTTCATCAATAGTTCCCTTGCGGTCATCTCTTGTATAGGTACCTGCCGGCTTCTGCCGACTTTTAATGTATCGCTCACTACCTCGTCTCTTTAACAAAGCAGCATACACTGGTTTGCAACCAACTCCTGTAAGTCGATCACGAGGGGCCCACCCTCATCTTATACATAGTTACAAATATTGCTTGCCAGCAATATTTTCGGTTCTTCGTCACTTTAGGTGCAAGCTATTAGGTTTTAAACGCAATGAGTTTGACATTAAGTAGTCTATAGCTTGCCCTATTAAACATCTGCCTTTTGATGGCCTTTATTTTATTGACAGTTCCTTCCAAGAGTCCGTTGTTCAAATAAATATCCATTGCATTTTGCACCGCTTGTTGGTCTGCTTTTATTCCACAAGCAAATGTCTTCATGGCTTTTGAATCACATTCCATAGCCTGTTTTATCCAATTTTCCAGAGACCATTGCTTGGGATTTCCATTTATCATTTCCCTGAATCTCAATCCTAATGTTATGACCTGTTTTATTAATGGATTCTTCAATAAAGCAGTAAGACTTTGCACGGCGGATTCCCCTTTCAATATAAATCTCCGTATACTCCTTATTGATGCTTGTTTTTTGTTTTTCCTTTCAGTTATATTTTTGTTATATTTCCTGATTTCCCGTAGCTCTTGCTTTATTTTGTTTCTGATTCCTATCGTGGCAGCCGAGATTGCAATCGTATCCATTTTGCTTTCCATTTTCTTCTTCAATTTCTTTATATCCGTACATCCATGGCTGATTTCCAAAGCCAGTTCATCGACATGTTTTAATATACTCTTTTGCTGCGCAGACATATAATCCTTGCCTGTATGGTGACGTACCAAACGCCAGATAACCTGTGAATGCACTCCTAATTGGCGGGCTGTTTCTGAAATGCTCATTCCTTTTCTGATAAGGCTATCTGCTTGCACAAACAGGTTCAGTTTATGTCGATGTCTGGCATCCCCCAGGCCATAAAGAGCTTCCATGATTTTGGTTCTGCATTCTTCCGTGGAGGGATAAGAATAAGTTTGGTTATGTACACTTAGCCGCGATAATGAGGCTATTTCTTCCGTCAGAGCATCCACCAGATTCTTTATCAAATGGAATCTGTCACAGATTTGGGTAACACCGGGTAGGATACGATTAATAGCTTCAACAAAGTTTCGCCCCCGGTCTCGGGTTATATATTGTATCTGAGGATTATTTCGCAAGAACTGCTCTAATTCATCCCCTTCCCGGCAAGGAAGTACCGCAATGGGACGATGGGTCATCTGGTCTACAATAACACTCCCATATATATGCCCTTTCTTCTGTGCAAAGTCATCTATACCTATAGCCACAGGTAGAGAATTACTACTTTTTGAGGGCAATTCCTTGTGAGCACTCCGTAGACAGGCAGATTGACTGCAGAAGATGTTCTGCCCGTGTAAAAGCTCACTAGCAGTACGGGATGTGACTTTTAGAGATACTTCACGGATACGTTCCTCTACCTCCAGAGTGTTGCGGCCATAGGGAGAAGCCAGGCAGGAATGGTCCTCACTAAAGACCTTGCGGAGACAATGCTCATTTCGGCAACGAAATTTGCGGGTTTTGACCAATAGAGTTAGGGAATGATTAAAGATCTCTGAACCCTGAAGTTGGCGTATATAGTGCCCATGTAAGCTTTGACTCAAACAACCACAGGCCGGACAGCGGATATTATTAGAGGTACAGGACAATTCTACAGTATATGATTTTCCACTTATAGAGACTCTATCCTGGCGATAATGGGGAATATGAAGTTTAAAAGAAATAGTTGATTTCTTTTTGTTAACATTGACGTAAATAGGCTTATTTGTAGTAACTTTACCAACTGTAGATATGCTTTGATTCATTGGAGTCTTGATGCTTTGGTCAGCTTAAAGATACTGATTTTCAAGCATATCTGCAACTTTTTAAACACCTAATTCTCTGATAATAAGATAGATACAAACCTTTAGATGGCTTAATTATAGAGGTTGTTAGAAATTTCAATAGAACTTCCCTTTATCACGACTTTTGACAATATCATGACTTTAGATAACGGGGCATAATATTCAAGATAGAAAAACATTTGAAATGCCTATGAATAAAGACTTTTATCTGAATAGCTTGCACCTAAAGTGACGAAGAACCATATTTTCACGGCACACTCTCTAACTCCCTCACTAAATCCATTCAACACACTATAAATCAGTTATATATTTAGTGATAGTAGCATTTTGAACCATCACTTTACTCTCACAAAAAGTGCCTACCATCACTTTTTCGAGGACTTTTGGGCATTATTGGGGACAATAAAATTAGCCGGGCGACATGCCCGGTTTACTGCTTACTGTTTCTCTGCCAAACAAGGCACTGCGCAAAAACTGCAAAAATTTAGCAGAAAACAGCTTAAAATAGTGAGGGTAGCCCCAAAAAGTGAGAGTACAGTTAGGGATAAAAAGGCTACCATCACTAGCTTATGTATCAGAAAATCAAATTATTACTTTAAAAAAGTGAGGGAGTGATGGTAGCTTTTTGTTTTTCTGGGTTCTTCGTCACTTTAGGTGCAAGCAAACGGTCTCAAATGCTTATTTAATAAAGACTCTACATGCTTTTTAATAAGCCATTTATTGAATCTGATAAAAAGTTGGTAAAAGCACTATAAATAAAAGGCTCAATGCAACAGCTTGCACCTAAAGTGACGAAGAACCTTTTTCTGTAGAATTGCGAAAAACAGAGATCGGTAAAGTCCGGTCGGAGTTCAGTTGAAGTCCGGCGGGAGTTTGTGCAATGTCCGGTCGGAGATTTTCAGCCATTCAGGAATAATTTTCAGCCATTGCCCAATGAATCATTATCCAATGCCCTTGCATTTTTTCAAAGCAGGCATTCTTTAGTTAAAGAATTCAATGGAAGTGGTGTGAAGAGGATTTTGTTTAAAATATAATGCCAGAGTTTTTAGTCTAAGCCCAAACTTTTCACAAAATGAAAAAGCATTATTTCTAAATCAATAGGTCGTTTGCTATCATCAGGATGATGAAACTTGAAAGGAAATGACGTTTCTTTTGAAACTTCATTGGAACAGACATCGTATTTGTGACCTTCTGTTGCAGCTTTATTGTCCCTCCAAGTTAAATACTTATCAAATAATTGTTTTTTAGAGTTCACTACTTATTAACCTTTTAAGCTCTCTCCATCCATCAAAAATTCATAGATATTCATAAAAATAACGCCATTGTCATCATGGTATTTCTTAATTGGATCTTCCGTTATTACAAACTTTAAGAAACTATCATCTATATTCTTCAAGGAACGGAGTTCTTGCTCACGCTTCTCCTCTGTTGGTAACCGTAGAGCAGATTGAATATAGAATCGTTTGCTACCTTGATTGCATACGAAATCAACCTCCAATTGTTTGCGTTGGCTAACACCTTGCTCGTTTTTGGTATTAATAACCACTACACCCACATCTACAGCCAAACCACGAATGCGAAGCTCGTTATAAATCATATTTTCCATCAAGTGTGTCACTTCTTGCTGACGAAAATTAATACGGGCATTTCGTAAACCAATATCAGAGAAGTAATATTTTGCCGGTGTGTCAATATACTTACGGCCCTTTATATCATAACGAACCGATTTTTCCAAAAGGAATACATCTTGTAAAATATCAAGATAACTTTTGATTGTATTATATGAAATCTTGCTATGCTTTACCGTTGCAAATGTATTCTCAATTTTTATTGGATTAATTAATCCGCCGACTGATGAAGCTACAACATCAATCAACTCTTCCAAGTCACTGTCATTTTTGATTTTGTACCGCTCCTTAATATCTGTAAGATACACCGTCTCAAAAAGGCTATTCAGATATTCCATTTTCTTTGTTTCATCGGAGATGGTCACTATTTTAGGCAAGCCCCCATAAGTCATGTATTCTTCTAAAGCCTGTTCTCGGCTACCATTATAGACTGACATAAATTCACGGAAACAAAGTGGAGATACCTTTATTCCCTCACCTCTTCCACGAAACTCTGTTATAACATCCTTGGACAGAAATTTTGAGTTACTTCCCGTTACATAGACATCCGCATTTTTAACTTTTAGATAGCTATTAAGGACATCTTCAAATTCCTTCACATGCTGCACTTCATCAAGAAGAATATAGTACATTTGGCTATCTGCCATTTTGCCATCAATATATTCCAAGAGAGCATCTGGATCACGCAAAGCTTTATTACGTCTATCCTCCAAATCTATTTGTATTATATGGCTATCTTCAACTCCTTCCTCTATTAGGTAGTTGTAGAAAAGAGTAAACAATAGGTAGGATTTACCACAACGACGCATGCCTGTTATGATTTTAATCATATCATTATGCCTGCTGTCGACAAGCCTCTTCAAATAGATATCTCGCTTTATTTCCATATCTAATAAAAATTATAGCGTATTTACGCATTTTTCTTCAGCGAAAATAAACAAATAATTTCCGTCCGCAAAACATTCATTGAAAATAATTACGTATTTACGTATTTTTTTGCAGAACCAACAGTGTGAAGATGAAATAACAATTCAGTGAACTATTCAATAAGAACAAAAGGATCCTTCGCAATATTAGTCATCACCAAAGGTATAAACATTTTTAAAATTAACCTATTTTTCATGCGGTATATGTAGTTTATCTTGTAAAATTTATATCATAGCGGGATTGCATGTGACAGGGGATTATTGCCTTTCATTTGCCGAATGTGTCACTTTTCGGGAGAAGTCCTATTTTTTGTCATTTCAGTCCTTTTTTGTCTGCCTATCTTTACTCGTTTTCATTGTAACATTGCACCCAGAAAATAAAATGCAAAAAAAATGGAAACGATTTACACATTATTTAAACAGCAGGTTAACGAGTGCCCTGATGCGCTTGCAGTGATGGATAACGAAAGAACCCTGAGCTTCAAGCAGCTCGATGAACTCATCGACACAATAGCTTCAAAGTTTCTCTGCAATAACCCTTCATTCATCGGCATCGTGATGGACCACAGCATAGAGATGATTGCATCTATACTTGCCGTAGTGAAGACGGGCGCAGCCTATATTCCCGCAGAACCCACATTTCCTATCGAACGCATCCGCTACATGATGAAGGAGTGCGACATCGACTTCCTCATAACTCATGAGAAGTATGCAGCACACATCAACAACGGATTCTGCAAGTTGCTCATCGAGCGCGGACAGGAGATTCGTACAGACATACAGATTGACGACATGTCGACAGCCGACGGTAAAGCTTATGTGCTCTATACATCAGGAACATCCGGTGAACCCAAGGGAGTGACCGTTACCAATAAGAATGTTTGTCATTATGTGCATGCTTTCGCCAATGAATTCCATCCCAAGAAAGGTGACCGCATGCTGCAGCATTCAGTTTGTTCCTTCGATATCTTCGTAGAGGAAATGTTCACCACACTGCTCTCTGGTGCTGCTCTTTGCATACCTACCGAGGAGACTAAGGCTGACATCAACAAGCTGATGCAGTTTATCGAGGAGAACCATATCACAGAGATGAGTGGTTTTCCATATCTATTGCTCGAGATGAATAAGCTGGAGCACATCCCTTCATCTTTGAGATTGCTCATAAGTGGTGGAGACGTGTTGCGTGAGAAGTATGTTACCAACCTGTTGCCTCAGGCATTGGTTTATGATACTTACGGTCCTTCAGAGACTACCGTATGTGCCTCATATTACAACTGTAATGAAGGTCATGCGCTCGAGGACGGTACTTATCCTATCGGCAAACCGGTACTGGGCGTGGAGATCAATATCCAGGACGAGGATGGCAATGTATTGAAAACTGGTGAGACAGGCGAGATCTGCATCTATGGCGACGGCGTTTCGCTGGGTTATATCGGCAACAAACCCGAACAGGCCAACTTCACCGCTGACAAGGAAGGCCGACGGATGTATCGCAGTGGCGACCTAGGTTATATTCTGCCTAATGGCAACATCGCCTTCCTGCACCGTAAGGACAAGCAGGTGATGATCCTCGGCAAGCGGGTGGAATGCGATGAGGTGGAGAACCTGCTCAACACCTGCAGCGAAGTGGAGAAAGGTGTCGTTGCGGCTTATACCGACAGCAGTAACCTCTCGTATCTCGTATCCTACATCGTCCCTAAGGACAAGAAGAAGTTTGATTACAATGAACTTCGCCGCAAACTCTCGATGTATCTCACTCCGTTCATGATGCCAGAGTTCTTCGTGGCCATGAAGGAAATGCCAATGACAACGAATGGAAGGGTTGACCGCAAGGCGCTGCCTGTTGTGCTGAAAGAATGGAACATTTAATACAGAACTTAGAGTTTTAGGATATGGGAACAAGGATTCAAAGGGCAACGATCAAAGAACTGGAGGAACTGATGCAGTGGCGCATGGAAGTGCTGCATCATGTATTTTCGATTTCTGACGATGCCGATACAACGGAGCTCGAGGCAGCCAATCGTCGCTATTACGAGGAGCAGCTGCCGCAGGGAGGACATATAGCTTGTTTTGCCCGTCAAGGAAGTGAGACGGTTGGTTGTGGCGGCATCTGCATCTATGACGAAATGCCTTCGCCCGACAACCCGACAGGGCGTTGCGCCTATCTAATGAACATCTATTGCCGAGAGACTTATCGCCATCAAGGCATAGGTCGGGAGATTGTTGGTTGGCTCGTCAATGAGGCCCGAAAACAAGGCATCACGAAGATCTATCTCGAGACATCGACAGAAGGAAGGAAACTCTATGAGTCGATGGATTTCAAAGATATAGCCGACATGATGAAACTATAATCAAAAAAATTATATCTTTGAAATATGAACATTAAAGGCAAGAACATCAATATATTTGGCGACACGAGCAAGCCATTGCCCGTGGTCTATCTGCATACCGTTCGTGGCGAAGGCCATGCCGTATGGGAGCAGTGTCAGAAGATAGGTACCAAACAGTTTGTGCTCGTTGAGATCGATGGTGTTAACTGGAACAACGATATGTCACCATGGCCACTCGGCAAGCTCTTTCCCGAGGATGAGCCTTGTGGAGGTAAGGCGGAGGAATGGCTTGGCATTCTCACACAGGAGATCATCCCACAGGTGGAGACTCAACTCCATGTAACCAAGCGTTTCATTGCTGGCTATTCGCTGGCAGGCCTGTTCGCCATGTGGTCAGTATATTACACTTATCTTTTCGATGGCGTCATCTCGGGTTCAGGTTCGTTCTGGTATCCCGATTTTCTCGACTATGTGCATGAACATGAATTCAAGAAGAAGCCCGAAAGCATCTATCTCTCGCTCGGTGACAAAGAGCACATCTCGAAGATCGAGCTCCTGACAACCATTGAGGACAACACGCGCAGCCTCTATGAATATTTCCAGAAGTCTGGCATCAACACCATATTTGAACTCAACAATGGCAACCACTTCCAGCAAGGAGCATGGCGAATGGCCAAAGGAATGAAGTGGAGCCTTAAACATTGAACATTGAACTTTGAAGGATGAAGAAGATACCTATATATAATTATTACAGGCATAAGTACGGACAGGAACTGCTCGTAGACATGATTGATGTCGACAAGATGAAACCAGACATCAAGAAGACGCCTGTGTACATCACCACCTTCTACAGCATCATCATCTTCACCGAAGGGGATGAGGAGATTGCCGTGAATGAGCATACGGTGAACGCTCATCCGGGAGTTGTAGTATGTTCGCGTCCTGGCGAGATGTGGAAATGGAACCCCGACACTGAGCTTAAGGGACTGCATCTGCTCTTCGAGGAGGAGTTCCTGCTCTCATTCTTCAACGACCCGTTGTTCCTGAGCAAGTTCCCTTATCTGCAGGCCAACCGCCCATCGCCATTCCTTCTGCCCAGTACTGTGCTCTGCAAGCGCATCACACAGCTCTACAAGGATATACGTGAGGAAATCAACAGTCCAGCTTCAGAGAAGGACCAGCACATGTTGCGAGCTATGCTCTACGAGACCCTGATGCTCTTCAACCGAGTGCCTAGGCTTTCGTCATCATCAATGCCTATGGACGAACTGCCCATGATTCGATATGTGGCTCAGTTCCAGCAACTCGTGGAGCACGACTTCCGCGATCAGCACGATGTCGAATACTATGCCGACAAGCTTTGCATCACATCTAACTATCTCAACAAGGTGGTGAAGCAGACACTCGGTATGACGACGAAGCAATTCATCCTCTCGCGCATCATGACCGAAGCCAAGCGCATGCTGGATTATACCTCGCTTTCAGTTGCCGAGATTTCTCAGCAACTCAATTTCGATACATCCACCTATTTCGTCCGCCTCTTCCATCGTGTAGAAGGCGTTACGCCAAGCCAATATCGCGACAAGAACTATTTTTAAAAGAATAAAGGTAGAATAGTAATAAGATAAAAAGATAAAGGATAGCAAAGAAGTTCATTGAGAACTTAGAAGAAAAAAGGGACGAAAACAGTTGAAACGCTGGCTTTGTCCCTTTTTGTGTCATCATAGTCACGTTTTGTATGCTCTTCCTGTATCTTATTATTCTGAACTTTGCATCGTCAATAAAAAACAAGAATATGATTATCAAGGATATCGAAGTTAACAGCGTTCTGTCCAAGTCGAACCTACCAGTGAGTGACTATTCCGTCAACCCATACGTAGGCTGTCCTCATGCCTGCAAGTATTGCTATGCCAGTTTCATGAAGCGCTTCACCAATCATGCTGAGCCTTGGGGTGAGTTCCTCGACGTGAAGCAGTGGCCTGCCATCAAGAATCCAGAGAAGTATCGTGGCAAGGAACTGTTTCTCTGCAGCGTGACCGACCCTTATAACCCGATGGAAGAAACCTATAAGCGTACGCGTACATTATTGCAACAGATGAAAGGCAGCGGCGCTAGTCTGTCGATAGCCACGAAGTCAGATCTGGTTATCCGAGACCTCGACCTCATTAAGACATTCCCCAATGCCCGTGTCAGCTTCTCCATCAACACACTTGACGAGCAGTTCAAGGACGACATGGACAAGGCTGTGAGCATTGAGCGTCGATTGAATGCCATGAAGGTGTTCCATGATGCCGGTGTACGAACCACCTGCTTCATATCGCCTATCTTCCCTGGCATAACGAATGTGGAGGAAATCATCGAAAGAACTAAGGATCAGTGCAATCTGGTATGGCTTGAGAACCTTAACCTTCGTGGCAGCTACAAGTCAGTGATTCTCGATTATATCAAGGAGAGATATCCCCATCTTGTGCCACTCTATGATGAAATATATCTCAAGAAGCGTCGCCACTATTGGGTAAATCTAGACATGGAGTTGCGTGCCTACGCCAAAGGCAACGGACTGGAATACGTGCGTGATGACGACAGCATGCACCTTCCTTTCAATGCCAAGCCTATCATCGTGAACTACTTCTATCATGAGGAGGTGAAGAAAAGTGCAAAGCGAAATAATTGTCCCGAATAGTGACACATCAATCACGGTTATTTCATGGTATCCAGAGTGATTAGCTGTACCTTTGCACTCGTTAAACAGATAACAATATAACAAGTAAGAAATAGGAATTATGGAAACAAACAATTGGTACAAGAATGAAGAAGAAAAGCAGTTGGCTCAGCATCTGATTGATCTCGAAGAAGCAGCCCTGAAAAAATGGTTTAATGCCGACAGCTCTGGCTATCGCGATCTTTGGTCAAAGCGCAGCTTCAGTTATTATGATGCTCTGGTCAAGAAACGCATCGACAGCCACGAAGAGGTGATGAAGTATTTCGAGGGTCGTATCGATGGCAAGCTGTATGCCGACAAGTACGATGTCATTGATCCTCGTGTTCAGATAGGTGGTGATATGGCGCTGCTGACCTATCAGCTCTTTGCTGAGAGCAACATCCTCAACGTGAAGTACAACTGCATAGAACTCTACCAGAAGGAGGAAGACGGATGGCATGTTGTTCATTCTACATGGTCGATCTATCGTCCGATGGAGATGGACTTCAGTGCAATGAAAGATATTGTATAAGGATACAAACCGATGATTTCAAAACAAACGAAAGGAAACAATTTCAAGGCACACATAGCTGTACTAACGGCTATGGACCTGTCGTTACACTCCAATTCTTAGGATTGATTTTCAATTTGGTGCTGAACTGACACAACTTACCATCAATGGTAATGCGAGCCATAATCATCACCTCCCCGCTTTTACTCTCTGCATTTCTTTTTAGGTAGAATAAGACCTTAAATGTACTCTTCATAATCTCATTTTTTATGCTTGCAAAGTTACTTGCAAATAATTAATAATGAGATATATGCAGTCTGGACAAATTAGGACTTAGTGAAGCCAAATTTAGACAATTCGTTACCATTTTTAAGAGAGTTCCGAATGGTAACGAATTGGAGACAAAACCTTGTCTTTTACCGTCCTTTTCGTATCCTTAGGGATGGACTTTGTAGAAATAAAAAATCCTACAAATCAATGATTTGTAGGATTTTGACCTTAACTTTACCGGTTTTGTCCGGTTAGTTCAGCGGAGAGATAGGGATTCGAACCCCAGGAACCTCGCAGTTCAACGGTTTTCAAGACCGCCGCAATCGACCACTCTGCCATCTCTCCAATAACTATTTCAACTAGTGCTTTTCTTTAAAAGCGGTGCAAAGGTAAACAAATTATTATTAATTGCAAGGATTTTATTAGAAAAAAGAATCCAAACAGGGTTATTTTCTCGTTTATGTAGCTATTATGTGTTATACAACATATTTTACACGCCATTTATGCTATATAATAGAATAAAGATTGTAACTTTGCACACTCAAAAAGACAAACCAACCTAAATAACTTTTATGGAATTGAATAAGACATTTAATGACGGAATTTGGAGCAAAGAAATTAATGTTAGAGACTTCGTTCTTACCAACATCAATCCTTACGATGGTGATGCATCATTTCTTGCCGGACCTACTGAACGTACAAAAAAGATTTGGAATCTATGCCTTGCTGCTATTGCAGAAGAAAGAGCTAATAACGGTGTTCGCTCAATCGACAACAAAACTGTTTCAACTATTTCTTCTCACAAAGCGGGCTATATTGATAAAGAAAACGAATTAATCGTTGGTTTGCAAACTGACGAACTTTTAAAAAGAGCTATCAAACCTTTCGGAGGTATCAATGTTGTAGCTAAATCCTGCAAAGAGAACGGCCTTGAAGTGGATGAAAAAGTAAAAGATATCTTTACTCATTATCGTAAGACTCATAACGAAGGAGTATTTGATGTATATACAGACGAAATTCGTTCATTCCGCTCACTGGGTTTCTTAACTGGTTTACCAGATAATTATGCTCGTGGTCGTGTTATTGGTGACTATCGTCGTATGGCTCTTTATGGTCTTGACAGACTTATTGCAGCTAAGATTGAGGATCTTCACAATCTTACAGGACCAATGGATGAAGCACGTATCCGTTTACGTGAAGAGGTTAAAGAACAAATCAAAGCTCTGAACGAAATGAAAGTGATGGGCGAATATTACGGATTAGATCTTTCTCGCCCTGCATATACTGCTCAGGAAGCTGTTCAATGGGTATACATGGCTTATCTGGCTGCTGTAAAAGAGCAAGACGGAGCTGCTATGTCTCTTGGAAATGTTTCTTCTTTCCTTGATATCTACATTGACTACGAATTAAATCAGGGAACAATTGACGAATCATTTGCTCAGGAATTGATTGACCAGTTCGTAATTAAATTACGTATGGTTCGTCACCTTAGAATGAGTTCTTACAATGATATCTTTGCTGGTGACCCAACATGGGTAACTGAATCACTTGGTGGTCGTTTTAACGACGGTCGTCATAAAGTAACTAAGACTTCTTTCCGTTTCTTACAGACATTATATAATTTAGGAGCTTCTCCAGAACCAAACTTAACAGTTCTTTGGTCGCCTGAATTACCAGAAGGATTCAAAGATTTCTGTGCAAAAGTTTCTATTGATACTTCTTCTATCCAGTATGAAAATGACGACTTAATGCGTGCCGTTCGTCACAGTGACGATTACGGAATTGCTTGTTGCGTTTCTTTCCAGGATATAGGTCGCCAGATTCAGTTCTTCGGAGCACGTACCAACCTGGCTAAAGCATTATTGCTTGCAATCAATGGCGGACGATGCGAAAACACCGGAACATTAATGATTAAGGGTATTCCTGCTTTGAAAAGCGATGTGCTTAATTTTGATGAAGTGATGGCTAATTATAAGCTTGTATTGAAAGAAGTTGCTCGTGTATATAATGACGCGATGAACATTATTCACTACATGCACGATAAGTATTACTACGAAAAAGCTCAGATGGCTCTTATTGATACTAATCCTCGTATCAACTTAGCTTATGGTGCTGCCGGATTATCTATTGCTGCCGATTCACTTTCTGCTATTAAATTCGCAAAGGTTACTGCCCGCCGCAATGAACTTGGTCTGACTGAAGGCTTTGATATTAACGGAGAATTCCCTTGCTACGGAAATGATGACGATAAAGTAGATACTTTAGCTGTAGACCTGACTCACTTTTTCAATGAAGAACTTAGCAAGCTTCCTATCTACAAGAATGCCCGCCCTACTCTTTCTATTCTTACAATTACTTCAAATGTAATGTATGGTAAAAAGACTGGTGCTACTCCTGACGGACGTAAGAAAGGTATGGCTTTCGCTCCGGGTGCAAACCCAATGCACGGACGTGATCAGAAGGGTGCTATCGCTTCTCTTACATCTGTAGCTAAGATTAATTACGATGATGCTCAGGATGGAGTAAGTAATACATTCTCTATTGTACCTAAATCTCTTGGTGTAACAGCTGAAGATCGTGTTGACAATCTGGTATCAATGATGGATGGTTACTTCAGTAAAGGTGCTCATCACTTGAATGTGAATGTACTTAACCGTGAAATGCTGGAAGATGCAATGGAACATCCTGAAAACTATCCACAACTTACAATTCGTGTATCTGGTTATGCTGTAAACTTTGTCAGCCTGAGCCGTGAACACCAGTTGGAAGTTATTTCAAGAAGTTTCCACTCAAAAATGTGATAATAAAAAAGATGATCAACGTTCATTCATATGAATCTATGGGAACCTTCGACGGTCCCGGTCTGCGATTGGTAGTATTCCTGCAAGGATGTAACTTTCGCTGTAAGTACTGTGCCAATCCTGATACAATTACTCTGAAAGGCGGCAAGCCTACAGAGATTGAAGAGATTGTGCGTATGGCTCTCAGTCAGAAGGCTTTCTTCGGAAAGAAAGGCGGCATCACCTTTAGCGGTGGCGAGCCTACTCTTCAGGCAAAGGAACTGATTCCTTTGTTCCGCAGACTCAAGGAAGAAGGAATACATATTTGTCTGGATTCCAACGGAGGAAATATGAATGATGATGTGAAAGAACTTCTTTCGCTAACGGATCTGGTTCTTTTAGATATAAAAGAATTCAATCCCGATCATCACATGATACTTACAGAACGTAGCAATGCCCAGACTTTGGGCACTGCTGCTCTTCTGGAAGAGACTAAGCATCCCATGTGGCTTCGCTATGTATTGGTTCCCGGATACAGTGATTTCGAGGAAGATATCGTTGCTCTGTGCGAACATTTCAAGTCTTATTCCATGATTCAGCGCATTGAAATACTTCCTTATCACACGCTGGGGAAGCATAAATATGAAGCATTAAAGAAACCTTACCTCCTGGATGAGGTAAAAGAAAACACTCCTGCCCAACTGGAGCATGCACGGGAACTATTCTCCCGTTATTTCTCTGAGGTTTATGTAAATTGAATATTTCTTGGCTGAACAAAGATATAGTTGTATTTTTGCAGCCTAATTATTCAAGATAACATAGATGATATATCCCCATAACTTTGAACAGAAGATAGGATTCGACACCATTCGTGAATTACTGAAGGTAAAATGCCTTAGTACACTTGGCGAAGAACGTGTGGACAATATGAGTTTCACCGATCAATTTGCCGCGATTGAGGAACAATTATGCCGGGTAACGGAATTTGTTCGCATCATTCAGGAAGAGGACGGATTTCCAGACCAATACTTTTTTGATGTGCGTCCTTCACTTAAGAAGATTCGCATTGAAGGTACGTATCTGGATGAGCAGGAAGTATTCGATCTTCGACGTTCACTGGAAACCATTCGCGACATCGTGAAGTTTCTTGACCGTGAGGATGATGAAGATTCAACTGTGCCCTACCCTCACCTGAAAAGTCTTGCCGGAGACATTGCGGTGTTTCCACAACTTATTGGCAAGATTGATCAGATTCTGAACAAGTATGGGAAGATTAAAGATAATGCTTCTGCTGAATTATCCCGCATCCGACGTGAATTAAGTAATACAATGGGAGGCATTTCCCGCAGCCTTAACGCTATTCTTCGGAATGCTCAAAGCGAAGGGTATGTGGATAAGGACGTAACGCCTACCATGCGTGACGGACGGTTGGTGATTCCTGTTGCTCCCGGATTGAAACGCAAAATCAAAGGTATCGTTCATGACGAATCTGCCAGCGGAAAAACTGTATTCATTGAACCTGCCGAAGTTGTGGAGGCAAACAACCGGATTCGAGAGTTAGAAGGAGAAGAACGAAGAGAAATTATCCGAATCCTTGTTGATTTTTCCAAATTGCTACGCCCTTCCGTTCCTGAAATTCTTCAAAGTTATGAGTTTCTGGCCGAGATTGATTTTATTCGCGCCAAGGCACATTTTGCAATACAGATCAATGCCATCCAACCGGCTTTGGAAGATAAACAGCTTATTGACTGGACCGATGCGGTTCATCCGTTGCTGCAGCTATCTTTAGCGAAACATGGCAAGAAGGTAGTGCCGCTGGAACTGGAACTAAACAAAAAACAACGTATACTTATTATATCCGGTCCAAATGCCGGTGGTAAATCGGTTTGTCTTAAAACCGTTGGTTTGCTGCAATACATGCTGCAGTGCGGTATGCCTATCCCGCTACACGAGCGGAGTCATGCCGGAATATTCAGCAATATCTTTATTGATATTGGTGACGAACAGTCTATTGAGGACGATTTAAGTACATATAGTTCGCATCTGCTGAACATGAAAAACATGATGAAGGGATGCAATGCTCAAAGTCTTATCCTTATAGATGAGTTTGGTGGTGGTACAGAACCACAGATTGGCGGTGCAATAGCAGAATCCGTCCTGAAACGTTTCAATGAAAAAGAGACTTTCGGGGTTATTACTACACACTATCAAAATCTGAAACATTTCGCTGAAGATCATGAGGGCGTAGTTAACGGAGCCATGCTCTACGACCGTCACCTGATGCAGGCACTTTTCCAACTCCAGATAGGTAATCCGGGTAGCTCTTTCGCAGTAGAAATTGCACGAAAGATTGGACTTCCGGAAGAAGTAATCGCAGATGCTTCTGAGATTGTGGGAAGCGAGTACATCAATGCAGATAAATACCTGCAGGACATTGTACGCGACAAGCGATACTGGGAAAATAAACGCCAGAATATCCGCCAGCGTGAGAAGCAGATGGAGGACACCATTGCTCGTTATCAGACAGAGATAGAGGAGTTGAACCATTCCCGCAAAGAGATTATCCGCCAGGCAAAGGAGGATGCAGAGCGCTTACTATCTGATTCAAACGCAAAGATTGAAAATACTATCCGTCTGATCAAAGAGGCTCAGGCAGAGAAAGAGCAGACAAGGCTGATACGTAAGGAACTGAGCGACTTCAAAGAATCAATTAATGAAGTAGGTTCCAAAGAGCATGAGGAGAAGATTGCCCGCAAAATGGAGAAACTCCGTGAGAAACAAGGTAGGAAGAAGGAGAAAAAGAGCTCTCCGGAGAAGGTTGTCCACAAAGAAGTGAAAGTTGAGCCGCTTACTCCAGGCTGTCCGGTGAAGATTAAAGGTCAGACATCCGTAGGTGAACTGCTTGAGGTTAACGGAAAGAATGCGGTAGTAGCCTTTGGAATGATCAAAACATCTATTAAGCTCGAAAAGCTGGAACGTGCAACTGGTCAGCAACCTAAGAAGGAACAAAAAAGTACGTTTGTAAGCTCGCAAACTCAGGATGAGATGTATGAAAAGAAGCTGCACTTCAAGCAAGACATCGATGTTCGCGGCATGAGGGGCGACGAGGCTTTGCAGGCTGTGACCTATTTCGTAGACGATGCTATTCAGATTGGTGTAGGCAGGGTTCGCATTCTTCACGGAACGGGAACGGGTATACTACGTCAGCTAATTCGGCAATATCTGGAAACAGTGAGTGGCATTGCCCATTTTCAGGACGAGCATATACAATTTGGCGGGGCCGGAATTACGGTTGTTGATTTGGAATAAACTAAAATAATGCTATATATTTCAGGTCTGTTACCTCCAGGTGGCAGACCTTTCTTTTTAAAATACATACCATTTCGCCATTCATTTTACACATCTCCGCCTACTATTTTCAATCACACCTTATACATTTTTATTTCCTTGTACAAAAGATTGCATTCTTCTGTACAAAAGATTTAAATGTTCTGTACAGAAGAATGCATTCTTTTGTACAAAACATTTTGAATATATAAAGAAAGAATATACAAACAAACCCGAAAGATTATTGTTCTATCAAACAAAACCATTACTTTTGTTTAAAGAGATTACACAAAAGACGATGAACACGTATGAAGAATAATCTATTGAGCGAGAAATTGGCCTATAGCGGGGTGAGTAACACTCCCACTCATTTGCATCTTTGCACCTATAATGAAACTGAAGTGCAGGAATTTTCAGGGAATAAATTCAGTGATATACAAAGTGGAATTCGTGAAAATGCCATCAACTGGTTGCAGATACATGGACTTCAGGATACGGAAACTATTCGTAAAATAGGGAACTACTTTGGAATCAACTTTCTGGTTATTCAAGATATTCTCAATCCTCACCATCCCACAAAGATAGAGCAATATGAATCACACCTGGTTCTTATCCTGAAACTATTTCAGCTGGATAAAAACAACCAATTGCATAAACAGCAACTCTGCATTATTCAAGGGAAGAACTTCGTGCTTTCATTTTTCGAGAACGAAAGTTCGTTCTTTAATGATGTAACAACTGCCATACAAAACAATATTTTAAAAATCCGGAACCGAGAAAGCGACTACTTACTGAGTGTCTTGCTAAATGATGTAATGGCAAACTATCGGGATATAATATCCACCGTGGAAGATTCACTGGAAGAGATGGAATCTCGCCTACTTACCATCACATCCGCCAGCGATATTGGCATAAAAATTCAGGAAAATCGGCGGCATTATATGCAGATAAAGCGAGCCGTATTTCCGCTCAAGGAGCAATATAACAGAATGCTCTTTAGCGATAGCGAATTAATTCACAAGAAGAACAGGGTTTTCTTCAATGATGTTAACGATCATCTGCAATTTGTACTTCAAACAATAGAAATCTGCCGGGAGACTCTCTCCTCTTTAGTCGATCTATATATATCCAACAACGATTTGCGGATGAACGACATTATGAAACGGCTTACGGTTGTTTCCACTATATTTATCCCACTAACCTTTCTTGTTGGAGTATGGGGGATGAATTTTAAGATTATGCCGGAACTCGACTGGAAGTATGGTTACCTCACTGCATGGATAATCATGATCATTGTAGGATGGATTGGCTATTGGTTTTTCAAGAAAAAGAAATGGTATTAAAATAGAAACTTTACAGAGATAACACTTATGAAATCAATTAAGGAACTTTACCGGATTGGAAACGGTCCATCAAGTAGTCACACTATGGGACCAAAGAAAGCAGCAGAACTTTTTCTGGCTCGGCATCCGGAAGCGACCTCATTCAATGTAACTCTTTACGGCAGTCTGGCAGCAACAGGAAAAGGCCACTTTACAGATGCTGCAATTATTTCCGTACTGAAACCTCATGCGTCAGTAAACATTATCTGGCAACCTAAAATTTTTCTGCCTTTTCACCCTAATGGAATGACCTTTGAAGCTTTCAACAATGAAGGAAAGGAGATAGATAACTGGACAGTTTATAGTGTTGGAGGAGGTGCTCTTTCTGAAGAAGATGGCCCGATTGGAGGCGATAACAGAGAAATCTACGGAATGAACAGCATGCAAGAAATTCTCAACTGGTGCGAAGTTAGTGGAAAATGCTACTGGGAATACGTGCAAGAGTGCGAAGATAGCGATATATGGGATTATCTTGCAGAGGTATGGGCTACAATGAAAGCGTCTATCAAGCGAGGACTGGAACAGGAAGGCGTTTTACCAGGTCCGCTAAACCTGCGCAGAAAGGCAGCAACCTACTTTATCCGTTCAAGCGGGTACAAACAATCTCTTCGTTCCCGAGGATTGGTATTTGCCTATGCCCTGGCAGTAAGCGAAGAAAACGCATCAGGAGGACAAATAGTCACCGCCCCCACCTGCGGATCATGTGGAGTAGTTCCGGCTGTTCTCTACCATTTGCAGGAAAGTCGCGAATTCAGTGACGCAAGAATCCTTCGCGCCTTAGCTACAGCCGGATTAGTTGGAAATATAGTAAAGACAAATGCATCCATATCCGGAGCAGAAGTCGGCTGTCAGGGAGAAGTTGGAGTAGCTTGTGCCATGGCATCCGCAGCAGCCAACCAGCTCTTCGGTGGAAGTCCTGCACAAATTGAATATGCAGCGGAAATGGGATTGGAACATCACCTCGGTATGACTTGTGACCCAGTCTGTGGCCTGGTTCAAATTCCTTGCATAGAACGCAATGCTTACGCAGCAGCCCGTGCTCTTGATGCAAATCTCTTTTCAACTTACACAGATGGTATTCACCGGGTATCGTTCGATAAAGTGGTACAAGTAATGAAGCAAACAGGACACGATTTACCTTCTTTATATAAAGAAACAGGTGAAGGTGGACTTGCAAAAGATTATGAGCAGATGTAATCAGTTTAAATATGTAAAAAAGCGGGTACATTAGTATGATTCTAATGTACCCGCTTTTTTATATATTTAAAGAATATAGCTTAGTTAACTTATTCTTGTTATTACTATTTAATTACGAATTTGTATCTTCGCTATCGTATTTTCTTTTCTTACGTGATTTCTTTTGTTTCTTTTCATTATCATCTCCATAGCCATAACCGTATCCATAACCATAACCATATCCATAACCTCTTTTACCAGTTATAATTCCATTAACAATAAGAAACATATTCGTCATTTTTTTCTGCTCCATAGTATCATTTGCAAACTTTAGATTCATTTTATTTGAATAATTAACACGACAAACATATGCTGTAGCATCAATTACACGATTAATGATCAAGGTATCCGTTACAAGTGCTATAGGAGCAGAGTCAACAATAATATAATCATACTCCTTACGGAACTTATCAAAAGCCATATCCAAGGTTTCTTTAATCAATTGCTCCGAAGGGTTAGGAGGAACTGGACCAGCAGGTAATGCGAAAAGATTTGGATGAATTCCTGAAGGAACAATCAAGCTATCCAAGTCATCTTCAAAGCCTGATAAATAGTTTGTAATACCATCCTTAGCATTTAAATTGAGATATTCAGCCATACGAGGTTTTCTAATATCCAAACCAACAATCAGTACTTTTTTATTTAATAGAGCTAAACTAATAGCTGTATTCAAACTTACAAAGCTCTTTCCTTCTCCCCCCTGAGTGGAAGTAAATAAAATAACTTTTTTATCTTTACCCAAAATGAACAAAAGGTTTGTACGAAGCACACGAAATGCTTCTGCAATAGAACTATTATCATTCTCTCTAACTGCAATATTGCACTTGCCCTTATGGTTGGGAATTTCTGACAAGATTGAAAGTTTAGAGAGTTTTTCCACATCAGCACGTGAACGAATTGTAACTTGAAACAATTCTCTAATATAAATAATTCCTAAATGAATAACAAAACCAAGAAGTAATGCAACTAAATAAATAATAGAACGCTTAGGAGAAACAGGGGCATCTGGGGCAAAAGGCTTATCAATTATCTTAGCACTATTAGCTGTAGCAGCCAAAGAAAGATTATTTTCTTCGCGTTTTTGAAGCAACATTTCAAACAAATTTGCTTTGATTAATTGTTGGCGAGAAAGTTCTGTATATACACGTTCCTGAGTAGGAGCATTCTCTATTTGACTGTTAAACAACCTCGTTTGACGGTTAATATCCTTTTCCGCAATAACTAGACCATGATGTACACTTGCGATTGCAGCCGTAACATTCCCTCTCAGAGCATCAAGCTTCCCATTCAGCCCTAACACTGTTGGATTATTCTCTGAAGCCGTACGCAATAACCTATCACGTTCCAATAGTGTTTTATTATATTCATTGATTGTTGCAACCAAAGTTGGATCTTCAAGACCCACATTACTTGGAACCAGCGAATATCTATTAGCTCTATTGCTTACATGTTTCTGCAAATAATCTACTAAGTTAAGTTGTGTTTCTGCTTCTACTAGTTTTTGCTCGTATTCATTACCAGTCTTTAAAGACAGTTCAGCATCCGTTTTTAAGTCTGTCATTTTTTGACTACGCTTATAATCTTCCACCGTTTTCTCAGCGGAACCTAGTTCCTTATCTATAATAGCAATACGATCATCAATAAATAGCTTTGTGTTCAATGCAACTTTATTTTTATCTTCCACAGCGTCACGATTATATACCTCAACTAATTTTGCCAGGAAGTCCTCACCACGTTTACGATTGGTTTCAGATAACGAAAATCTAATTACTGACGTTGTTTTAGAAGCAGCATCAACGGAGAGTTTTTCTAAATAAGCATCAGCAACACTAATTGGTCTGTTTATTGACACTTCAATTACTTTATTAACGAAAGATGAAGAATTTGGATTATAAGATACGGTTAAATCACCAACAGATGTTCTTAACAACGCAGGAAGAGAATATAGAGTCGTTTTAACCTCTTCATCTTTTACTAGACCTTCAACATTCAGACTTCTGTTAGGATTCATCGTTACATTAAGCAAAATACCGCCGGACAAAGAATCTAATGCCAGAGAATCCATTTTAATTTCTATAGGACTATTTTTATAAAGTTCAGTAGAAGCAATAGATTCTTTTAATCTATAAGATGTATGCAATCCCAAAGCATTCACTACAGATGTTATTATCACCTTTGATTTCAGAACTTCGATTTCATTCTCAATATTATTTGAGCCGCCCATTAATCCCATTCCTTCAAAGACAGATAGCTCACTCGTTCCATTTCCACCTTTTTTATCATCTTTGATGATTACAGCAGCAGAAAAGTTATAAACAGGAGTTGCATATCTTAGATAGACGAAAGCAAGTGCTAAACAAACTATCAAAGATACTATCAACCATTTCCAATATGATAGGTATTTGAAAAATATTTCCTGAATATTAATTTCTTCAGATTGATTTTCTACACCTATTTTACCAAATTCTTCAGACATATTATTTATTTATTAACAATGTATACTTTCTAGATGTTATTTAAGGATAGTAACTATCAAACCTGCCAATGAAACAAGTATTGAAGTGGTAGATATTAAAATACTTGTCATAGAACCGATATCTGAACCTTGAGCCTTCGCCTTATTTGGTTGAATATATACAACATCGTTTTGTTGCAAATAAAAATAAGGAGAAAAAATAATATTCTTATCATTCAGACTAAGTACTGCAATTTGTTTTTGACCATCTTCCAATTCACGGATAATTTTAACGTTTTCTCTTTTACCATATACAGTAAGATCCCCAGCTAAAGCTAAAGCTTCAAAGATATTAATCTTTTCATTTTCTACAGTGTAAGTATTAGGTCTTGTGACTTCACCTATAACCGAAATCTTATAATTGACCAGACGAACCGTTACAATTGGATCTTCTTTGAGATATTTTTTAAGTTTACCTTTTAGTAAATCTTCTGCTCCCGTTTTGGTAAATCCACTCAATTTAATTAATCCAAGAACTGGAAAGTTTACATTTCCATTATTATCAACCAAATAAGTCTGCATAGCAGGCTGAGTAGTAATATTCTTAGCTGCAGATATTGGAGACGGTACTGTCAAATTGAATGGATATGCATCTTCCGGATTTGTAATTGTACTAACAGTAATTGTCAACAAGTCTTTAGGCATAATTCGCGCAGTATATAAAACGACACTTTTAGCATAATTTTCTGCTGTGAATTTCTCTGAATCTTTCAAATAAGGTACATTCTTATAAGAAGTACATGAGGAAAAGCAAATTAAAGCAAGCAACAAAACAAAAAAAAAGCATCTTTGACCCATGATCTATTGTTCTATTTTAGGACATTTATTTTGGAATGCAAAGGTAATTATTATATTTTTATTATCACATAGTTTTAACAAATTATTAAACAACTATATTTATTTATGTCCAATGACCGCATGTGTATTTTTTGCTTATGATATTCGGTTATGATAGGAATAGACGTGTGCCCGCAGTCGCTTATCTTTCGACAAAGTGGTGCAGGTTATGAAACAAGCAGAGCGCGACTTACCTTCTTTATACAAGGAAACAGGTGATCCCGGACTAGCAAGAAAAAACACAAACAGATGTAACCAAATTAAATATATAAAGCGGGTATATTAGTATTATACTAATATACCCGCTTTATATATTTAAATAATTGTTTTACTAGCTTATTTTCAGAACAATCATAAAATTACAAATTGCTAGCTTCATCATCAAATTTCCTTTTCTTACGTGATTTCTTTTGTTTCTTTTCATTATCATCTCCATAGCCATAGCCATAACCGTATCCATAACCTTGGCCGTAACCATATACATACCCATAACCTCTTCGAGCATTATCAATACCATTCACCACAAGTGACATATTGGTTAGCTTTTTCTGCTCCATTATTTCATTTGCAACCTTAAGATTTACCTTATTTGAGTAATTAACACGACAAACATATGCTGTTGCGTCAACCACACGATTAATAATCAAAGTATCTGTTACTAATCCAATAGGGGCAGAATCAACAATGATATAATCATATTCATTACGTAAATATTCAAAAGCTTTATCCAAGGACTCTTTAACCAGTTGCTCTGAAGGGTTTGGTGGAAGTGGACCCGCGGGTAATGCATATAAATTAGGATGAATTCCAGAAGGGACAATCAAGTTATCCAAGTTATCTTCAAAGCCTGATAAATAACTTGTTATACCATTTTTAGCATTTAAGTTAAGATATTCAGCCATACGAGGCTTCCGAATATCCAAACCTACTACTACTACTTTTTTATTTAAAAGTGCCAAACTAATAGCCGCATTTAAACTTACAAAACTCTTTCCTTCTCCCCCCTGAGTGGAAGTAAATAGAATCACTTTCTTATCAGCGCCTAGTATAAACAACAGATTTGTACGTAGCACACGAAAAGCTTCTGCAATAGAGGCATTGTCATTCTCTCTAACTGCAATGTTACTTTCTCCTTCATAATTAGGAATCTCAGCCAAAAATGGCAATTTATTAACTTTATCAACGTCAGCACGTGTACGAATCTTATATTGAAACAAATCCCTGATATAAATAATCCCAATAGGAATAACAAGTCCAATAATTAATGCAACCAGATAAATCATTGAACTTTTAGGAGAAACCGGAGCATCTGAAGCCAATGGTTCATCTATAATCTTTGCACTATTAGCAGAAGCAGCTAAAGAAAGATTATTTTCTTCACGTTTTTGAAGCAACATTTCAAATAAGCTAGCCTTAATCTGTTGCTGACGAGAAAGTTCTGTAAAGACACGTTCCTGAGTAGGAGCATTCTCTATTTGACTATTAAACAATCTGGTCTGATGGTTTATATCATTCTTTGCAATAACCAATCCATGATGAACACTGGCAATAGCAGCTGTAACATTACCTCTCAAAGCATCTATTCTTCCATTTAGGTTCAATACAGTAGGGTTATTTTCAGAAGCTGTACGTAATAAACGATCGCGTTCCAATAGAGTTTTATTGTACTCATTAATTGTTGCAACCAACGTTGGATCCTCAAGACCTACATTACTTGGAACTAAAGAATATCTATTAGCTTTATTACTTACATGTTTCTGTAAATAATCTACTAAATTGAGCTGAGTTTCTGCTTCAACCAGTTTTTTCTCATATTCACTGCTAGTTTGTAAAACCAATTGAGCATCAGATTGTAAGTCTGTCATTTTCTGACCACGCTTATAATCTTCTACTGTTTTTTCTGCAGAGCCTAGTTCCTTATCAATAATAGCTATACGATCATCAATAAAAAGTTTGGTATTCAATGCAACTTTATTTTTATCTGCCATTGCATCCTGGTTATATACCTCTACAAGTTTTGTTAGGAAATCCACACCACGTTTACAATTGGTTTCCGATAATGAGAGATTTACAACTGATGTTGTTTTAGAAGTTGGAGCAATAGAAAGCCTTCCTAGGTAAGCTTTTGCAACCCTGCTAGGCCTATTAATTGACACTTCAATAATCTTATTTACAATAGATGGTACATTTGGACGATAGGAAACTGTTAAATCGCCAACTGAGGTTCTTAGCAAAGCTGGAAGATTATGTAATGTAGTATTAACTTCTTCGTTATTAACTAAGCCTTCAATTTTTAGACTTCTATCAGGATTCATAGTAGCATTTAAAAGTATGCTTCCAGACAAAGAATCTAGTGCCTGAGGATCCATTTTCACTTCTAAAGGACTATTGGTATAAAGCTCTGTAGAAGAAATTGAACCTTTTAGTTTATAAGAAGTATGTAGTCCCAGAGCATTCACTACAGATTTTATAGTCGATTTTGATTTTAAAACCTCAACTTCGTTATCAATGTTATTTGAGCCCCCTAACAACCCCATTCCTTCGAAAACAGAAAGTTCACTAGTTCCATTTCCACCTTTTTTATCATCTTTGATGATTACAGCAGCAGAAACGTTATAAACCGGAATAGTATATTTTAAATAAATGAAAGCAACTGCTAAACAAACAATCAAAGATACTATAAACCATTTCCAATATGGCAGATATTTAAAAAAGATCTCCTGAACATTATTTATTTCAGATTGATTATCAATACCCTTTTTATTCACTTCTTCAGACATATAACTTATTATTTATTTACTATTTTATTTAAGGATGGTAACTATTAAACCTGCTAAGGAAACAAGAATAGAAGTTGTTGATATTAAAATACTGGTCATTGAACCAATATCTGATCCTTGTGCTTTAGCTTTATTAGGTTGAACATATATAACATCATTCTGCTGTAGATAGAAATAAGGAGAAAAAATAATATTTTTATCATTTAGGCTTAATACAACGACTTGCTTCTGCCCATCTTCCATTTCACGGATAATCTTTACATTGTCTCTTCTACCATAAACTGTTAGATCACCTGCCAGTGACAACGCTTCAAAAATATTAATTTTTTCATTTTCAACAGCATAAGTATTTGGTCTAGTAACTTCACCTATAACTGAAATCTTATAATTCACCAAACGAACCGTTACAATAGGGTCTTCTTTCAAATATTCTTTAAGTTTACTTTTAAGTAAATCTTCTGCTTCAGACTTTGTTAATCCACCAAGTTTTATTAATCCAAGAACTGGAAAATTTACTTTGCCATCATTATCTACCAAGTAAGTTTGCATGGCTGGCTGAGTTGTTATATTCTTAGCCGCAGAAATAGGAGAAGGTACAGTTAGATTGAATGGATATGCATCTTCTGGATTTGTGATTGTACTAACAGTAATTGTGAGCAAATCCTTAGGCATAATTCGTGCACTATAAAGTACGGCACTTTTTGCATAATCTTCTGATGTGAATTTTTCCGAATCTTTCAAATAAGGAACATTCTTATAAGAAGTACACGAAGAAAAACCAACAATAGCTAGTAACAGAAGAAAAATGTAATTTCTTTGATTCATGATCTATTTTTCTATTTTTTCAAGACATTTATTGGGGAGCAAAGGTAATTATTATATCTGGTTTATCACACCATTTTAACAAAATATATTTAGTTAATCTTACATGATATTAATTCAACACTTTAACTAAAAAAAAGTTCCGACAGACTCAACATTCAGAGAACAAATTACACTCACAACGAATTTAATGATAGGGATATTAATAAGAACAGAAGAATTCATGCTATTTTATTAAATATTACAAGATTTTTATCAATTAACACTTTAACGAATAAAACAGACTGTTATAAACTTCTTACCTTTTACCTAAGCGAAGAATTTAATTTTCCATCTAAACTACAAATATAGATAACAACTTTTTCAAGACAAATAAACTAGATATTTCCTTCTATCAGATAAGCTAGCATAGGAAAAAGCTTAGTTCATCAAAACTTACCATTGTAAAAACTTCATTCATTTTTTTTTCAAATAGGCTTTAGAAAAAAAGAAAATTATCTATTAAAGGTCTCATTTCTTACAGGATTCGATCTAACTGCACACTTCAAAAGTTCTAGTAAACTTCTACAGTATTCAAATATTACATCTGATATAGCCTAGAAAAAGTTCCTAGTCTTTGTCTTCTGGATAAGCATCTTCCATAAGCTCCTCTTTTGCCATACTCATTACCCCATCAGACTTAATAGTAATTCTTATTGGAAAATAAAGATCGGTTTGAGGATAACATACACTGGCAGCAAAACATAGACTATTTGCAGTTACTTTATCAAAAACCATACCCTCCAGAATTGAATGTGAAAGGAAATCATCGGGCACAACTGAAGAAAAATTCTTTTTAGTAAAGGTCTTACCAAACACTTTATTGCCATTATCCCGGGTAATCTGAAGATGAATTGCATTATCTGTAAACCATTCGCCTGCTTCGGTCTTAACACGAGGGAGAGTGTCGTTTGCTATGCGATGAAGAGATATATGATAAGAAACGCCGTTCATCTTAACGACCTGTTCGTTCTTAGATTCTTGCATACGCTGTACTCCTGCAGAGTCAATACTATCTGTAGTAACCGTTTCTTTTTTTTCTTGTTTGTTACTTTTGCTATTACATGCTGATACACAAAGTAAGAATATCGGCAAAATAAAATAGGGAGTTATTCGTTTCATTTGTTTATTCTTTTACAAGCAGCAAAGAAACAAAAAGAGACTGAAATATACAAATAAAAGGCTGGGTAATTCACATCAGCCAGCCTTTTGGAAAATCAAAAACTAAACTAAACTAAACTTTCTTTACATATATATAGAATACAGTCTTTTATTTCTACTCAACATTTCATTTGACACCAAAACATATAAAAAGTTTAATTGGGTATTAAAAAAAATGCAAATTACCTAACCTAATGAATTAATAATATAAGAACAGCCTCTCCCTGTTAATAATGAAATGAATTAAAAATCATAAAATGGAATTTTATAAGATGCTACACTTTTGAAAAACGATCTTAAGCTAGACTATCAGTCAGGAATCACAAGGTATAATTATGTAATTCATTATCATATTATTATAATTTATTTATGCAAACTTTACTAAAATAGCAAAAAGACAATCATTTATTCTGAGTATTTAAAATAAATGCATAATTTTGTAAGCAAATAACTAATAGAAGAATACATTATGAGTAATCAAACAAAGAAATTCATTCTTCCTGAAGAGGAAATTCCACATTATTGGTACAATATTCAGGCAGATATGGTGAACAAGCCTTTGCCTCCACTTCATCCTGGAACTAAACAACCGTTGAAAGCGGAAGATTTATACCCTATTTTCGCAGAAGAATTATCCAGACAGGAATTAAATCAAACGGATGCATGGATTGAAATTCCGGAAGAAGTACGTGAGCTTTATAAGAATTACCGTAGCACACCATTGGTACGTGCTTATGGTTTGGAAAAAGCATTGGGAACTCCTGCTCATATCTATTTTAAGAATGAAAGTGTCAGTCCGGTTGGTTCACATAAATTAAATTCTGCTCTGGCTCAGGCATACTATTGCAAAAAAGAAGGAGTAACAAATATAACTACTGAAACAGGTGCAGGACAATGGGGAGCAGCTCTCTCTTATGCAGCAAATGCGTTTGGGCTTGAACTAGCCGTTTATATGGTAAGGGTTAGTTATGAACAAAAACCTTACCGCCGATCTATTATGCAGACTTTCGGAGCCCAGGTTACTGCTTCACCTTCAATGTCTACCCGTGCCGGGAAAGATGTTCTGACAAAATTCCCTAACCATCCAGGTTCACTTGGTACTGCAATTTCTGAAGCGATCGAACTTGCTACTACTACTCCCAACTGTAAATACGTACTTGGGTCAGTATTAAATCAGGTATCACTTCATCAAACAGTTATTGGTCTGGAAGCTGAAAAACAAATGAAGATGGCTGGAGAATACCCGGACATTGTTATTGCTTGTTTCGGCGGCGGATCAAATTTTGGTGGAATTGCATTCCCTTTCATGCGTCACAATATTCTTGAAGGAAAGAAAACAAGATTTATTGCAGCTGAACCGTCTTCTTGTCCTAAGTTAACAAGAGGAAAGTTCCAGTATGACTTTGGTGATGAAGCAGGATATACTCCCCTATTGCCAATGTTCACTTTGGGTCATAACTTTACTCCTGCAAATATCCATGCTGGCGGTCTTCGTTATCATGGTGCGGGAACAATTGTTTCTCAATTAATGAAAGACGGATTAATGGAGGCTGTTGATTTACAACAACTCGATACATTCAAAGCTGGAATTCTATTTGCACAAACTGAAGGAATTATTCCGGCTCCGGAATCCTGTCACGCTATTGCAGCAGCCATACTGGAGGCCAACAAATGCAAAGAAACCGGCGAAGAAAAGGTTATCCTCTTTAATCTTTCCGGTCACGGATTAATAGATATGGCTTCGTATGATAAGTATCTTTCAGGTGATTTGGTTAATTACTCACTTAGTGATGAAGATATTGCTGAAAATCTGGAAAAGATTGGAAGTTTAGCTTAATTCAGACATAATTATTTATCTTTGCGAGCATAGAACTTCTCTTTTATAAGAGACTGTTCTTTGCTCGCATTGTTTTTTATATTTTATCGTGATCCTTAATTACCCTATACAGGCAGATCTTTACCGGTAAAGTTTATCTTCAATGCAACAAATCTGTGACTAAAAACGTTATCTATTACCATTCAGGTATCTGTTAACGCATCAGTTTCAGATAATACACTTTAGAAAAACAGAATTATTAATTTCCATATTTAAATATAACAAAATAATATAGAATGAAATATATAGGAGCACATGTAAGTGCATCTGGAGGAGTAGAATTTGCTCCGGTAAATGCACATGAGATTGGAGCAAATGCTTTTGCTCTTTTTACTAAGAATCAACGTCAGTGGGTATCCAAGCCACTAACCTCCGAGAGCATAAAACTATTTAAGGAAAACTGTGAGAAATATCATATCAACGTAGATCATATACTTCCTCACGACAGTTACCTAATTAATCTTGGTCACCCGGAGGAGGAAGGATTGCAAAAAAGCCGTGCAGCTTTCCTTGACGAGATGCAACGTTGCGAACAGTTGGGATTAAAGCTGCTGAATTTCCATCCAGGCAGTCATCTAAGTAAAATAGATCCCGAAGAATGCCTGAATAGAATTGCCGAATCTATAAATATAGCTTTGGATAAAACGAAAGGAGTAACAGCAGTTATCGAAAATACAGCCGGACAAGGAACCAACATGGGTAATGAGTTCTGGCAACTAAAGCATATCATAGACCGGGTAGAAGACAAGGACCGTGTGGGAGTATGCCTCGACACCTGTCATACCTTCACTGCTGGTTATGATTTTCTTGATGAAGAAAATTACAATAAAGTATTTAAAGACTTTGATGATACTGTTGGCTTTGGATATTTACGTGCCATTCATTTAAACGACTCCAAAAAAGCTTTGGGTACACGGGTTGATCGCCACGATAGTATCGGGAAAGGCTTTATCGGAGTAGAATTCTTTCAACGGTTTATAAAAGATCCTCGCTTCGATAACATGCCAATTATTCTGGAAACACCAGATGAAACTCTTTGGAAAGAAGAGATTGCTCTATTAAGAAGCTTTGAGTAAATAAAGGTAAGATTAGAATCTTTATATATTGAAAGAGAAGTTGTGTCCTTGTGAGCAGCTTCTCTTTTTGTTTTTCCATGAATATGTACAAAATACCATGAAAAAGAACTCATAGACAAATTGATTCTCGCAATGATATATATCTTTGTTTCATTAATTTTATATTCTAAAAAAATGAAAAATATTTTTCTTTACCTACTAATAGTCATATTACTGCCAGTAGAAAGTTTTGCAAACAAACAAACATTCAATGGAAATGAAAGAACTAAGTACAATTTCAATCCGGAATGGTTACTATTCATTGGTGATTCAGCTGGAGCTGAGCAACCTAAATTTAATGATGCTTCCTGGAAAAAAATTACTTTGCCTCATGCCTTTAATGAAGACGATGCTTTTAAAGTTGCAATCGATAAACATACCACAGGAATTGTATGGTATCGGAAACACTTTAAGCTCCCCTCCACAGCAAAAAATAAAAAAGTTTTTTTAGAATTTCAAGGAGTCCGTCAAGGCGGAGAATTTTATTTGAATGGCAAACCAATAGGCATTCACGAGAATGGGATCATGGCTTGTGGGTTTGACATCTCCAATCTGGTTAATTATGGTAATAAAGAAAATATCATTGCTGTAAAAATAGACAACTCATGGGATTACAAAGAGAAAAGTACCCGAAGTGGGTTCCAATGGAACGATAAAAATTTTAATGCCAACTTTGGAGGCATACCGAAAAATGTACTGCTTCATATTACTCCAAAAATATATCAAACGCTTCCTCTTTACAGTAATTTGAAGACAACCGGAACATATATTTATGCCAAAGACATTGATATCAAAGAGCAATCAGCAGTTATCTGTGTTGAATCTGAAGTTAAAAACGAAACAAATAAGCCCCAGAAAATATCTTTTGAAGCATTCATAGAAGATATGAATGGGAATATTATAAAAGAGATTAAAGGAGAAAGTAAAACATTGGCTGCAGGAGAAAAGAGTCTCACAAAAGCTGATGACAAGGCAAACGGACTCCATTTCTGGAGTTGGGGATATGGTTACTTATATAATGTATATTCTGTTTTGCGAATAGACGGAAAAACTGTCGATGTAGTAAAAACAAGAACAGGCTTTCGTAAAACAAATTTTGAGAAAGGAATGGTTTACCTGAACGACCGTGTTCTTCAAATGAAGGGCTACGCACAAAGAACTAGCAACGAGTGGCCTTCCGTAGGTATGTCTGTACCTGCATGGTTAAGCGATTTCAGTAATTCCCTGATGGTAAAGAGTAATGGTAATCTGGTTAGATGGATGCACATCACTCCCTGGAAACAAGATGTGGAATCATGTGACAGAGTAGGATTGATTCAGGCGATGCCTGCCGGCGATTCTGAGAAAGATATGACAGGCAGAAGGTGGGAACAGCGAAAAGAAGTAATGAGAGATGCCATTATATATAATCGTAATAATCCAAGTATCATATTTTATGAGTCTGGTAATAAAGGTATCTCTGAAGAACACATGAAAGAGATGAAAGCTATCAGAGATATGTACGATCCATGCGGTGGAAGAGCCATCGGTTCACGCGAAATGCTGGATAGTAAAACTGCAGAATATGGTGGAGAGATGCTTTACATTAATAAAAGTGCGCGCCATCCAATGTGGGCCATGGAGTATTCTCGCGATGAAGGGTTACGTAAATACTGGGATGAATATACTTATCCTTATCATAAAAACGGTGCCGGACCATTATACAAAGGACAAGATGCTTTTGACTATAACCGCAATCAGGATTCTCATGCCATTGAGGATATTATCCGTTGGTATGATTATTACCGTGAACGTCCGGGAACTGGTGAGCGTGTCAGTTCAGGAGGAGTAAACATTGTCTTCTCAGATTCCAATACTCATTTCCGAGGAGAAGAGAATTACAGACGAAGTGGTGAGGTAGATGCCATGAGATTACCAAAAGACGGCTTCTTTGCTCATCAGGTAATGTGGGATGGATGGGTTGACGTTGAAAAATCGCATACACATATCATCGGTCACTGGAATTATACCCCAGAGGTCAGGAAAGATATTAATGTTGCCTCCTCAGGAAGCAAGGTAGAATTGCTGCTCAATGGAAAATCATTGGGTTACGGTGAGCAAAGTCACCAGTTCTTATTCACGTTTAAGAATATTCAATGGGAAGCTGGGAAGCTGAATGCTATTTCTTATAATAAAGAAGGTAAAGAGGTTAGTCGTGATGAACTTCACACAGCTGGTGCTCCTTTTGCCATTCGCATGAAGAGCTACGAAAGCCCCGACGGATTAATTGCCGATGGTGCAGATATGGCTTTAGTTGAATTTGAAGTTGTGGACAAAGATGGATTCAGATGCCCCACTGCAAATAATCTGATTTCTTTTCAATTAGACGGACCAGCTGAATGGCGTGGAGGTATTGCGCAAGGAAAAGATAATTATATTCTGGCAAAAGAGCTTCCGGTAGAATGCGGAGTGAACCGTGTTTTAATCCGCACCTTGACCAATGCCGGAAAGATTAGTTTAACAGCCTCATCTGTTGGATTACAGACAGGCACACTTTCTTTAACTTCAAAAGCAATGAAGGAAGAAAACGGATTATCCGAATATTTCCAGGGAGAACGTTTACCTTCTTATATGGAAAGAGGAGCAACCCCTTCTACCCCATCGTTTACTGTAAGCAGAACTCCTATTCATGTTCTGAAAGTTTCAGCAGGGAGTAATGAAGAGAAAGCTCTTTTCAGCTTTGATGATAATGAAGAATCGGAATGGAACAGCAACGGAGAACAGGGAAAGAACTGGATAAACTACCAGTTAGAACGCAATGATACTATCTCTGAACTGGTATTCAAGATGAGTAGCTGGAGAAACAAGAGCTATCCTATTCGCATCACGATTGATGGTAAAGAGGTATTCAAAGGTGATACAGAAAAAAGCCTTGGATATATCACTATTCCTATTAAGCCTACCTACGGGCAATCAGTTAAAGTGGAACTAATTGGAGAGAACAAAGAACAGGATGCCTTTAATCTTGTAGAGATTACAGGCAAAAAAGAGATTAAGGAGCATGATAAGTCCGGCAAACAACTAGGCATTGTTGAAGTTGAGATATACAAAAAATAGGTTTGAGAAATCGCTATTAAAATTGTTCATTAATTTGCGCGGGGAAGTATGTTATTTTTTTGTTTTTATAGGGGGCGGGATTAAAATGCCCGCGCCTTATAATCAACCGTTTATCTTAAAAAGTAAAATAGTAAGACGGAATATAACCTGAAGTTTTTCTATTTTCCATAGCATCACAGCGTTAATAATCGTTTCACGCCTTATTAACAACACAATAAGAAGGGCATATCAGTGCCCTTTTCTCTATTTTACAGTTTTTATATCGCAACTAGCAATCCAGCAAACATTTCCGTTACTTTGGTTAATAACTTCTGAACCTTTTCAAAAGAGCTGAGTATCCCTCTTCTTGATTATTTTATATAAAAAGTTTCTTTTAACATGATATCAGTTGCAATCTATCTGAAAATAGCATAGATTTGTGTCCGACGGAAAATACTTACTAAGTAAAATAACGTCCAGTCTATTATTTTTTTTTTTTCTCCAGTTCACACATATAAATAAGATTCAAGTTATGGTTAAAAAGTTAGCTCTTCTACTCGGAATAATACTTGTGGCTACATACGCTAAAGCGCAAGTCTATAATATTAATGAAGCTCAGACATTGGCAAAAAAGGAAAACAAGATGATCTTAATAAAGTTTTCGGGATCAGATTGGTGTGGTCCATGTATTTTATTCAAGAAAGCAGTCTTCGATGCTCCCGAATTTAAAGTATTTGCAGATGAGAAGTTAGTATTAGTTATTGCAGATTTCCCTCGCCAGAAAAAGAATCAATTACCAAAAGAGCAACAAGCTCTTAATGATAAATTGGCTGAGAAATATAATCCTGAGGGAAATTTCCCTTTTTTGGTATTGGCTGATGCAAATGGAAATACTCTAAAGACCTGGAATGGATACGACAAAAAAAATGCTGTAACTGATTACATAAAAGATATTAATTGCTATATAAAATAAGCAGAAAATGATCCTTGTAAAGGTACAAACTAAACTAATGGGCAACCAGTTTGAGTTCATAGCACTGAGTGCAAACGAAAAGCTGGGTAATGAACAGATAGCGTGTGCTATAGATGAAGTAAAACGAATAGAAAAGTTATTTACTACTTATAGCGATGATAGCATTACAAATGAGGTAAACAGAAATGCCGGGATAAAGCCGGTAGAGGTTCCTGAAGAGTTTTTTAATTTAGTATACAGAGCACAAAAAATTTCAGCGCTCACTCAGGGATATTTTGATCTTTCTTATGGTTCTCTTGATAAAGACTTTTGGAACTTTAATCAGTCTCTGACTAAATTACCAAGTCCGCAGGAAGCTAAAAAGTCGGTACATCTTATCGATTATAGGAATATATTGCTTGATGATGATGCAAAAACTATCTTCCTTAAAAACAGAGGGATGCGTATTGGCTTTGGAGGCATTGGTAAAGGATATGCTGCCGATTGTGCCAAGCGTGTAATGCTTGAATTTGGAGTAAAGAATGGTATTATTAGTGCGGCAGGCGACTTAAATGCCTGGGGATATCAGGAAGATGGTTCTCCATGGACTGTAGGTATAGCCAATCCGAATCTGAAGCAGACTTATTTTTCTACACTTAATATTACCAATAAAGCGATTGCTACTTCCGGCAATTATGAGAAGTTTGTAACTATCAATAATCAGTTATACTCGCATACAATCAATCCCAAGACTGGTTATCCAATAAAAGGTATAAAGAGTGTGACAATAATTACCACTAATGCGGAGTTAGCTGATGCAATGGCTACTCCGGTAAATATTTTAGGCGTTGCCAACGGCTTGAATCTTATCAATCAATTGAATGGTATTGAATGTATTCTTGTTGACGACAATAATAAATTATATATCTCTAACAACATTAAACTTATAGAATGAAAAAGAAAGCTTTTTTTATAGCATTTGGATGTAGTTTATTACTGCTTACATCCTGCACCACAGTAAAGTCTTTCCAGAAATCAAGAATCAATGATGCTGAGATGGGGCTTGCTAGTCGTAAGATTGAGAAATATGAGAACAACTTCTTGCTATATAGAGAAGGTGCTTCGGGTGGAAATGGAGGAAAAACCGGCGGCGGTTGCGGTTGTAACTAAAAACAGATAATAAAATGAAGAAAGTAGTTATAACAGTGGCTGCACTTATCTTGTTTTTGAATGTTTCAAAAGCACAAACAGATAGCACCAAATATAGAAAGTTAAAGATTGAGGAAGTTAACTTTGTGACCAGTTACTATCACCAGAACGGACAGAACTCTGCTGTTACGGGTGGTATTGGCGACGAAAGGCTGGACGACTCTGGCAACTCAATTGATCTTCAGCTAAGTAAATTTGATAAGAAAAACAACAAACACATTTTTGGAATAGAATTAGGAGTCGATGCTTATAGTTCTGCATCCTCAGATAAAATAGACCCAAAGACTATTTCATCCGCATCAAGCCATGATGTACGTGTTTCTCCTTCAGCCAGCTATTTGTTTGAGAATACAAAACATAATTATTCGCTGGGAGGTGGTCTTTCATTTTCTAATGAGTTCGACTATACTTCCGTAGGTGCTAATGTTCTTTATTCAAAAGCATCAAAGGATAAGAATACTGAATTTTCTGCCAAGGCATCAGTCTTTCTGGATACATGGAGGGTAATATTACCTGTTGAGCTACGCCCTAAAAGTCCAAACCTCGATTATAAGCAGGGAGATAATGCTCCTCGTAATTCATACAATCTTGCATTGGGCTTAACTCAGGTTATAAACCAACGGCTACAAATGTCAGTACTCACCGACATTGGTTATCAGAAAGGATTATTGGGAACTGCTTATCAACGTGTCTACTTTGGAGATAATGGAAACAATGCTTATTCGGAAAAGTTGCCCGACAACCGGTTTAAGTTGCCTATTGGAGTACGAGCCAATTATTTTTTAGGAGACCGGTTCATCTTGCGTGCATTTTATCGTTACTATACGGACAGCTGGAAGCTTACTGCACATACAGCCGAGCTTGAGGTACCTTACAAGATTACGCCATTTATGTCTATTGCTCCTTTCTATCGTTTCAATACCCAATCGGGTGTTGAATACTTTAAACCATACAAGGAGCATATGTTATCTGATAAAGAATCATATTACACAAGTGATTATGACTTATCTAAATTCACGAGTAATCTTTTCGGGCTAAACTTTCGCGTGACGTCTGCCAATGGAATATTTGGAATAAAGCAACTTAATACTCTTGAGGTGAGATATAGTTACTATAATCGTAGTACTAACTTAACATCTCATTTAATAACCCTGGCTCTTAAGTTTAAGTAACCACAATAAAAAATGGCTTCATAAAGAAAGTAATACAAAAACAAAAAACTATAGAAAGAGGCTGTTCCAGTATAATATGGAATAGCCTCTTGTAATAAAATTCATCTCCAAAAATATCGATATTAGTTTGAATTGTGAAGATACGAATGGAACGCATTTTCTTCTTATTAAATTTTAAATTCTGCAATTCAGAGCAAAAACACAAAACCTACCATCACTCCCTCACTATCACTTTTAAAGCGCTGGTTATAAAATAATTAATCCGTGATGGATGTCATTTCATCTATCACGGATCAGTCACGTTTCAGGCCTACACTCACTTTTTCGTGAGCAAAAAAGCGATTTTATGCCAAAAGTATTCTGTTCATTTCGCCAATTAATTCATCAATGCTCAGTTTGTTTGTATCCAACCCTTTGCTTTTATTGCCGTATGGTGTGTACATATTTAAGCTGGTAACTGAAAACAATCCTAGAGTTGGTGTTTTTACTGAGCCGGCTAAGTGCATTACGCCCCCATCGGCACCAATAAAGATATCTGTATTTGCTATTACCGCACCCATTTCCCTGATGTCTTTACTATAAAGAGTTGGTTCTTTAAATGCTATGTTTGATATATTTTCTACAGGCAAAATCTCAATAATATTGAAGTTGGGATATTCAGTCTTTAATCTATCATAGAATTTCAGCCACCATGATTCTGTATAGCATTTTGCACCTGTTGCATAAGTAAACAAACAGATTGTTTTTTCTTCTTTCTTATCAATAAGACCTTGAAGTATCTTTTTTCCTTCGGCTATTTCTGATGAGCTCAGTTTTATATCCAGAGACGGAACTTCTTTATCGGCAATCTTAATTCCTAATTTAGATAAAGAATAACGTAAACTGTAAACCGGATACTTTGCTATGTGCTCAGAATCGGTATATTTCAGTTGAAAATTATCTTCATCATCTCCGTAAAACTTATATTTTGCATTAGAAAACTTCGTTGAGAGTCTGCCAGATGACGACCCCTTAACTACGTTTATTACAATGTCATAACGTCGGCTCCTTAGTTTCAGCCACCCATAAATATATTGGAGTAGTTCTTTAAAATGCTTTTTTGGTAACTTAATGATGTTATCAATATTCTGATAATTCTTAAAGATAATTGGAGCAATGCCGCCTTTTACAAACAAATCGATTTTACAATCCGGGAATATTTCTTCAACCTCCTGAACTAAAGGAGTAATCAACAATTGATTTCCCAATCTGTGATTAGGTCTGATTATCAAAACTCTTTTAATTTCAGATTTATCTAATGGGCCAGCATTCTGATAATCATTAGAAGCACCTACGTTTTGAGTCAGAGCTCCTAAAACAATTCTTTTTACAACGTTGACTCTTTTTAAAATATCCATATCTTGAATTATAAATGGTGAGTAATCTTTATTCTTTTATTTTTCGGCCCCAAAGCTAACGATTATATTTCTATTTCGCATAGCCAAACCGATACAAATATTACAAAACAAACTTGTAGCTTTAAACTAAAGAGAGCAGTATCATTGCCGCATGACAAACTTTCATAGCCCGATTATAACAAAGCACAACATAAAGAAAATCCTCTGTAGGTAATTAGCCTGCAGAGGATTCTTATAACTATTTATTGTTTTACCAATAACTATTATTTTACTTCTTCAAAGTCTGCGTCCTGAACGTTGTCACCCTGATGTTTGTCTGAGCCACCTTGAGCACCAGCTCCGGCATTCATGTCAGGACCAGCTTGTTCTGCGCCTGGTTGGCCAGCACCCTGAGCATACATTTGCTCGCTTGCTGCCTGGAATACTTTATTCAGTTCAGCTGTTGCAGCATCAATACCAGCAAGATCCTGAGCCTTGTGAGCTTCTTTCAGTTTTGCAAGAGCAGCTTCAATAGGAGCTTTCTTGTCAGCTGGAAGTTTATCGCCCATTTCTTCTAGTTGTTTTTCAGTCTGGAAAATCATGCTATCTGCCTGATTCAACTTGTCAATCTTTTCACGTTCTGTCTTATCCGCATCAGCATTAGCCTCAGCCTCAGCTTTCATACGTTCAATTTCCTCTTTGCTCAAACCACTTGAAGCCTCGATACGGATTGTTTGTTCCTTACCTGTTGCTTTATCTTTTGCAGATACTTTCAGGATACCGTTAGCATCGATATCGAAAGATACTTCAATCTGAGGAATACCACGACGAGCTGGAGCAATTCCGGAAAGATTGAACTGACCGATTGATTTGTTCTGAGTTGCCATTGGACGTTCACCTTGAAGTACATGGATAGTAACTTCACTTTGGTTATCGGCCGCAGTAGAGAATACTTCGCTCTTCTTGCAAGGAATGGTTGTATTAGAGTCAATCAGTTTAGTCATTACACCACCCAATGTTTCAATACCCATTGACAATGGAGTAACATCAAGAAGAACCACGCCTTTAATTTCGTCTGTTAATACCGCACCTTGAACAGCTGCACCTACTGCAACAACTTCGTCAGGGTTTACACCTTTAGAAGGAGCCTTTCCGAAGAATTTTTCAACTAGATCCTGAACTGCAGGAATACGGGTAGATCCACCAACCAGAATAACTTCGTCAATATCTGAATTGCTTAAACCTGCATCGCTCATTGCTTTGCGGCAAGGTTCAACACAAGACTGGATTAAGTCATGAGCCAAAGATTCAAATTTAGCACGAGTCAGTGTTTTAACCAAATGCTTTGGCACACCACCTACTGGCATAATGTATGGTAAGTTAATCTCAGTAGTTGTAGTTGAAGAAAGTTCAATTTTTGCTTTTTCAGCAGCTTCTTTCAAACGTTGAAGAGCCATTGGATCCTGACGTAAGTCTACACCTTCGTCGTTCTTAAACTCATCAGCCAACCAGTCGATAAGAACCTGGTCGAAATCATCACCACCAAGGTGAGTATCACCGTTAGTTGAAAGAACTTCAAACACACCGCCACCGAATTCAAGAATAGAGATATCGAATGTACCTCCACCTAAGTCGAATACAGCTATTTTCATATCTTTGTGAGCCTTATCAAGACCGTAAGCCAAAGCTGCAGCAGTTGGTTCGTTAACGATACGTTTTACTTCCAGACCGGCAATTTGTCCGGCTTCTTTAGTAGCCTGACGTTGAGAATCGCTGAAGTATGCAGGAACAGTGATAACTGCTTCAGTTACTTCCTGGCCAAGATAATCTTCTGCAGTCTTTTTCATTTTCTGAAGAATCATTGCAGAAATTTCCTGTGGGGTGTAAAGACGTCCGTCAATCTCAACACGTGGTGTATTATTATCTCCTTTTACTACGTTATATGGCATACGAGCAATCTCTTTTTGTACTTGGTCCCAGTTTTCACCCATGAAACGTTTGATAGAGAATACTGTACGTTTTGCATTGGTAATAGCCTGACGCTTTGCAGGATCACCTACTTTACGTTCGCCACCATCAATAAATGCCACGATAGAAGGAGTTGTACGTTTACCTTCGCTGTTTGATATTACTACAGGCTCGTTGCCTTCAAATACAGAAACACAAGAGTTTGTAGTTCCTAAGTCAATTCCAATAATTTTTCCCATAATTATTATTCTATTTTTAATATTATTCTATTTAATATGATTGATTGCTTTCTTCTTGTTTGCTTATGCGTGGAGCAATCGTACGTCAACTGATGAACAAACGTCGTGCCAAAAATATAAATCAACTAGAAACTTATATGGCCTGACAGCTAAGTTTTCCGTTTCCACAAGGTTTCTGACAGAAATACTGCCGTTATGTCAGAACGTGCGCTTAGATTGACAGCTAAAAATCAGGCGGGGGTTAAGGTAAAGTCAGGCGGGAGTTAAGGATGTTCCTCGTGAAACATTTATATTTTGCTCTACTCCTTATTTAATTAAAGTCTACTCTATATTTACTTATTATCTACACCTTATTAATATATAGTCTACACCTAAATAGCAACATTATTCGAGGAATTACCTTAGGTCTCGCCGGGAAACGACTTATAGCCGGTGAAAGAAAAGCTTAGCAAACTAGTGCTTTCTTTCTGCAATTTATATACCTTTGTCATATTAAAGAAATAAAACGATGAAGCATCTATATTACACCTTACTAATAATACTGACACTTTTTACCAGTTGCGTGAATAAACAGCAAGGCAGAAACGGATTGACAGGAGAAAATATTAAAAATAAATATGCGGAAGGCTTTTCTATTGCGAAATCTGACAAATATACCTGTGTAACAGTCTACAATCCCTGGAAAAAAGGAGAGATTTACGACCGGTATTATCTGGTAAAGGATGCAAAGACTGCCGTGCCGCAGGATGGAAAGAAGGTTCAGATTCCCCTGAAGTCGCTGGTTGCCAACTCGGCCACTTACTTTGAATTTCTGCAGATGCTGGGTGAGCTTGACAAAGTGACGGGAGTGTGCAGCGCCGCATGGGTGTACAATCCGCAAATTCTGGCAGGTGTGAGGGCGAAGAAAATAAAAGATCTGGGAGATGCTTTTAATCTGGATATTGAAAATCTGATGGTGCTTCGTCCGCAAGCGGTGATGACCTCGGCTTATAATGCAGAGGATGAAAACTCGAAAAGGCTTACTCAAAGCGGTCTGTCGGTTATCTACAACATAGAATGGCAGGAAAAAACGTTGCTTGGCCGTGCAGAATGGATCAAGTTTATAGGTGCATTCTTTGATAAATCGGCTTTGGCTGACAGTTTATTCAATAACGTGGAGAAAAGATACAAAGAAGTATCGGCATTGGCTCAGAAAGTAAAAAGCCGCCCCACCCTATTGTCCGGTCAGGATTTCCGCGGTGCATGGTCCATGCCTGCCGGAAGAAGCTTTAACGCAAGGATGTTTCACGATGCGGGCGCCTCCTATTTTTATGCAAATGACACCACCAGCGGAAGCCTCTCTTCCAATATTGAGTCGGCTTTGGTTAATTTCAACAAGGCAGATGTGTGGGTGGGCACACAAGCTAACTCACTGGATGAACTAGGTAAACTCGATGCCAAATACAAACTATTCAAGGCATATAAAGAGGGTAACGTTTATAACTACAACAAACGGATGAATGCCACGGGAGGAAATGATTACTGGGAAAGTGCCATTGCCCGCCCAGACCTACTTCTTAGTGATATGATAAAAGCGCTTCACCCTGAATTGCTCCCTTCTTATGAATTTACTTACATGCAAAAGCTGAAATGAGAACCAGATTTCTGATATTAATAGCCCTTTTCTTCGTTGCGTTTACCTGCGACATTGCTTTTGGCAGTGTGAATCTTACGATGAACGATATATGGTCTTCCCTTACCGGAAACGGAACTGACAATCTTTACAGGGAAATAATCGTCAATTACCGCTTACCAAAGGCCTTGACTGCCATCTTTACAGGTATGGCACTTTCTGTGGCAGGTGTACTGATGCAGACTCTTTTCCGTAACCCGCTGGCCGGACCGGATGTGCTTGGTGTAACCTCGGGTGCCAGTCTGGGAGTTGCCCTGCTTACACTGGGAGCCTCATCGCTTCCATGGTTTGTCATTGCCGGATGGGGACAGGTTACTGCTGCCGTACTTGGTGCTGTCGGGGTATTATTACTGGTCATTATTGTATCGGTCAAGGTTCCGCAAACCATCTCCTTACTAATAATAGGAATGATGTTTGGCAACTTTGCCGGAGCCATTGTCAGCATTCTGCAAAGCACCAGCAATCCGGATACTCTGAAACTATTTATATCGTGGACCTTTGGCAGTCTTTCATCTGTAAGCTGGAGTTACATGGGAATCATGGCACCGATTGTGGTTGTGGGCACAGGGCTGGCCTTTATTCTTCAGAAACGCCTCAACGTATTATTGCTGGGCGAAAAGTATGCCGCCGGACTTGGTATATCAGTTCCTCAAACCCGCCTGCTTATTATTCTTGCCACAGCCCTATTGGCCGGAACATCTACCGCCTTTACCGGACCAATAGCCTTTATAGGAGTAACCGTTCCTCACATTGCCCGGGGCATTTTTCATACTTCAGACCATCAGAAGATTATTCCCGCTTCCATTCTTTGCGGAAGCATCATCATGCTTATCTGCGATCTTATCTCGCAAATGCCGGGAAGTCAGGGAACATTACCCATCAATTCGGTAACCGCACTCTTCGGAGCACCCATCATTATCTGGATTATTGCAAAGAACGGCGGTATGGGCAAATAGTCCTCGCCATCAAAGAAAAAGTATCGCATTATAAAGGTATAATTATTGCCCGATTATTTCCCGCACTTCAATTAATTTATTTATCTTTGCTCAGTTATCAACATTAAAACTATTAAATTTACACTTAAATGGGTAGAGTTCTAATTATTGGTGCTGGCGGTGTTGGAACCGTTGTTGCACATAAAGTGGCACAAAATGCTGATGTTTTCACAGATATTATGTTGGCAAGCCGCACAAAATCGAAATGTGATGCCATTGCAAAAGCAATTGGTGGAGATAGAATAAAAACGGCTCAGGTAGATGCCGACAATGTAGATGAACTTGTTGCTTTATTCAACGACTTCAAACCGGAACTAGTAATCAACGTGGCTCTTCCTTATCAGGATCTTACCATAATGGATGCTTGTCTTATTGCAGGGGTTAACTACCTTGACACAGCAAACTATGAACCAAAGGATGAAGCTCACTTTGAATACAGCTGGCAATGGGCATATCAGGATAAGTTTAAAAAAGCCGGACTGACTGCTATCTTAGGATGCGGTTTCGACCCGGGAGTAAGTGGCGTTTATACTGCCTATGCAGCGAAACATCACTTTGATGAAATCAATTATCTTGATATCGTTGACTGCAATGCAGGTGATCATCACAAAGCTTTTGCTACTAACTTCAATCCGGAAATCAACATCCGCGAGGTTACGCAAAAGGGAAAATACTACGAAAACGGAGAATGGGTGGTTACTGAGCCTCATCAGATTCACAAGCCATTGAATTATCCTAATATCGGTCCTAAAGAATCATACGTAATTTACCACGAAGAACTTGAATCTCTGGTGAAGAACTACCCTACCCTTAAGCGTGCTCGCTTTTGGATGACTTTCGGACAGGAATATCTTACTCACCTTCGCGTTATCCAAAACATTGGCATGGCTCGTATTGATGAGATTGATTACAACGGACAAAAAATTGTTCCTATTCAATTCCTGAAAGCAGTTCTTCCTAATCCGGGAGATCTTGGTGAAAACTATACCGGAGAAACTTCAATTGGTTGCCGTATCCGCGGTATCAAAGATGGTAAAGAGCGTACTTATTACGTATATAATAACTGTAGCCACGAAGCAGCCTATAAAGAAACTGGTGCTCAGGGCGTAAGTTACACAACCGGTGTGCCTGCCATGATTGGTGCAATGATGTTCCTTAAAGGTGAATGGAGACGTCCGGGAGTAAACAACGTAGAAGATTTTAATCCGGATCCGTTCATGGAACAACTCAACAAGCAAGGTTTACCTTGGGTAGAGGTGTTCGATGGTGACCTGGAACTCTAAAAAGTATTAGTCAAGAGGGTACTTATTTAATAAGTGCCCTTTTTTGCCTCACTTTGCATTTTTGTTTTTGTCTTTGTAAACTGTAATTTTAAAACTAAAGAATTATGAATGTAGGAGATAAAGCCCCTGATATATTGGGAATAAATGAAAAAGGTGAAGAAATTCGCCTAAGCAATTATAAAGGTAAGAAAGTGGTATTGTACTTTTATCCCAAAGATAGCACTTCGGGATGCACAGCTCAGGCCTGCAACCTCCGTGATAATTACTCCGATCTTCGGAAAGCCGGGTATGAAGTCATAGGCGTAAGTGTAGATAATGAGAAATCTCATCAGAAATTCATCGAAAAGAATGAACTTCCTTTCACACTAATTGCTGATACTGAAAAGAAACTGGTAGAACAATTCGGTGTGTGGGCAGAAAAGAAGATGTACGGAAGATCTTATATGGGTACTCTCCGCACAACCTTTATCATTAATGAAGAAGGCATTATCGAACGTATTATTTCTCCAAAAGAAGTAAGCACAAAAGAACATGCTAAGCAAATTATTTAAGTAAGAACAAGTTAACTAACAACTAATTTATGGCAAAGAAAGAAAGCGATGAATTAAATTTTCAAACGAATATGGCATCAAGCGAAAAATTAAAAGCCTTACAGGCTGCTATGGATAAGATAGAAAAGAGCTACGGCAAAGGTTCTATCATGAAACTAGGCGATAACAATGTGCAGGAAATAGAAGTAATCCCTACCGGATCTATTGCATTAAATGTAGCATTAGGAGTAGGTGGTTATCCTCGGGGAAGAGTAATTGAAATCTATGGTCCTGAATCTTCAGGTAAAACAACACTTGCAATCCATGCCATTGCACAGGCTCAGAAAGCAGGAGGTATTGCTGCTATTATTGATGCCGAGCATGCATTTGATCGCTTTTATGCTGCCAAGCTGGGTGTAGATATTGACAATCTTTGGATTTCTCAGCCAGACAATGGTGAACAGGCTTTGGAAATTGCAGATCAGTTGATCCGTTCTTCAGCTGTTGACATTGTTGTAATTGACTCTGTTGCCGCACTTACTCCAAAAGCTGAAATTGAAGGTGATATGGGAGAAAATAAAGTAGGTCTTCAGGCTCGTTTAATGTCTCAGGCTTTACGTAAACTGACTGGTACTATCAGTAAAACAAATACTACTTGTATCTTCATTAACCAATTACGTGAAAAAATTGGTGTTATGTTTGGTAATCCTGAAACAACAACCGGTGGTAACGCACTGAAATTCTATGCTTCTGTACGTCTGGATATCCGCCGCGCAAGCCAGCTTAAAGATGGTGAAGATGTTATCGGTAACCAAACTCGCGTGAAGGTAGTAAAGAACAAGGTTGCTCCTCCTTTCCGCAAAGCTGAATTCGACATCATGTTCGGAGAAGGTATATCACGTTCAGGAGAAATTGTTGACCTGGGTGCAGATTTGGGAATCGTTAAAAAGAGCGGTTCATGGTATAGCTACAATGACACTAAACTTGGTCAGGGAAGAGATGCTGCTAAACAATGCATAAGCGACAATCCAGAACTTGCAGATGAATTGGAAGCTTTAATCTTTGAAAAACTGAAAGAGAAAAAGAACTAATTCTCCTTTTAAAATATAGAAGAGCGAATGGGAAAGATATAAAATCTTTTCTTTTCGCTCTTTTTTTTATTTTCTTTGTAACAACTTTCCGGTGCATTACGTCTTTATTAATGTATTCACATTGATAGCGCGTCAATAAAAACAGAATAATCACTTAAAATCTAAAGATTATGATAAAGAAATTCATTTTATGTGTGTCTATGCTACTAGTAACACAATGGAGCCTTGGTCAAAACATAGACAATTTGTTTTCTGAATTTTCACATGCACCGAAGGTTGAGAATGTGAAAATAAATAAGTTTCTGATGACATTAATAAAACCCTTCATGACTGGCGATGATACACGTGGATTAAAAGGCATTAATTCCATGCAGATTCTAGCTCTGAGTAGTTGTTCATCCGACATTAAAAACAGTTTTGCTGAAAAGGTAAAAACGATAAACGATGAAAGTTACGAAACATTAGTTCGTTCAAATCAAAATGGCGAAAATGTGAGAATCCTGGTTAAGATAGACAAAGAAGAGATTCGTGAGTTGGTAATACTTACTACCGGTGAAGGTGCAGCTTTAGTGAAGATCAAAGGTAAATTTAAGAAGTCTGATTTAGCTAAACTTACTGATAAATAAAAACATGGATGCCGAAAGCTTCAAAAGGATGTACCTTCCGTATCACCAGAAACTTTACAGGATTGCCTTCAGGTTACTGGGCAACTCATGTGATGCGGAAGATATGGTGCAGGAGGCGTATCTGAAACTATGGAATAAACGGGAAGAGCTCATTGATATCAGAAATCCGGAATCGTTCTGTGTTATCTTGCTTAAAAATATCTGCTTCGATTATCTTCGCTCAACTAAGAATGAGACTGAGAAACAGAATATAGAAGTTGTAGGAAAAGCAAATGATATTTCACTTATTAATGAAATAGAGATCAAAGATGAGTTGAACTGCGTGAAACAACTCATTACTCAATTACCGGAGAAACAGCAGGAGGTGATGAAACTAAGACATCTGAGTGAATGCTCCATTGAAGAAATAGAGCATATAACCGGACTTAATGCCATCAACATAAGGGTGCTGATATCAAGAGCCAGGAAAACGATACGCGAACAATTTAATATATTGAAACAATGATGGAAATCTTTGAAATAGAAAAACTAATAGCCGATTATTATGAAGGGAAAACATCGGTTAGCCAGGAAAAGGAATTAATGCACTTTTTTGAAACTCAGGAAGTGCCTCCTCATCTACTGGAAGACAAAAGGCTGTTTCAGGAGATGAACTGCAATTGTAATGAAATAGAAGTGCCTCCTCATCTGGAACAAAAACTAAGTATTCTTATTGACTCATGGGAAAAGAAAGAGTTATTGGAAAAGAAAGAAAAGACAGATAAGCCTCATTTAGAAAGAAAAATAATAAACTGGCAATTGATAAGTGGCATAGCAGCAAGTGTATGTCTGGTTCTAAGCATCGGACTTTATACACATCTAAATATTAAAGAACAACAAACTGCTGCAATTACAGATACATATTCTAATCCTAAAGATGCTTATAAAGAAGCTCAAAAGGCACTGTTACTGGTCTCTAATAATCTGAATAAAGGTGTCTCTAAATTAAATAATGTCCAAAAAGACATGGATAAAGTGAACAAAATTCTAGACGAACAAATAAGCCAATAAAAAAATAAAGCAATGAAACTAAAACATGTGTTATTAATAATATTAATGTGCTGTGCCAGCGTAGCATCTGCACAAAATAAGCTCATTGAGAAATTTGCTGATATGGACGGAGTTACTTCTGTATTTATATCTAAGTCGATGCTTCAAATGATGCCAAACATGAAAACGGAAGGAATAGATATTGGAGGTATAGCCGGAAAGCTGGAATCAATGCTTATACTAACAAGTGAAAAAGCCTCTATCTCTAACATGATGAAAAATGAAATTCCATCCTTTACCTCGAACAAAAGTTATGAGGAACTGATGCGTGTAAAAGATGAAGGTTCTCGTGTTACATTTTACATAAAAAGAAAAAACAATAGTAAAATTGGTGAGCTAATAATGATGGTTGACGAGCATCCTCAGTTTGTATTTATACAAATTAAAGGAGACATGACGCTTCAGGATATCCAGAATATTACAAAAGGAAAGAGATAAATATGATTCTGGTATAACAAATAAAAATTAAAATACATTAAAAACATCATACAATAAATCAACATTATAATAAAATTTTATAATTAGTGGTAAGCAAACAAGTATACAATTAGTTTGCTTGCCACTAATTAAAACTGTAAAAAAGATAGATCTATTTTCCTTATTTACTTTTCACTATATGGCTATATTTATAAGTATATCAGCAATCTATAAAAGTCACACAGTGTAAATAAATAGAGATATTCTTTAAAACATCTGCAATAACAGGAACAATTTGTTAAACAGAAACATGTTAATAATGTTAATTAACAATAATACCACACGAAATAAAGCTTAGTATTTAATAAATACATTTACCTTTATAACCATTTATTAAATCAGAAGTGAAAGAGACAGAAGATAAAATACTATTTGGGGCATTCAAGTTATTCTTAACAAAGAACTTCGAAAAGGTTACTATAGCAGATTTAGAGAAAGCCCTGGGGTTAAGCCGTGGGGCTATCTTCTACTATATGAAAACAAAAGAAGAACTTTTTATCAGAGTTATTGATAAATATGTCTTATCTCCTCACAATATCGATAACAAATTTGCAGAATTTAAAGATTCCAGCCTTATCGATTTCATTAATTTTTATATTGATGGAATAAAAAAAACCATGAAATCAATTGAATCGTGTGGAGTCAAGAATCTGCACAGATCCTATTTTAGTCTTATCTTCCAGGCTTTACAATACTATCCCAATTTTGGTGAATTTATATCCGGTATTTTTGAGAAAGAACTGGAATTATGGAAAAAAGTCATAGAAAGCGCAATCAAATCAGGAGAATTAAAACAAGATTTGGATGCTGATATTATAGCTATGCATTTCAGATATATATACTCAGGATTATCTTTCGAGATGTCTTTAAAGAATGGGCTCGATACAGAACAGCTAATGAGTATATATATGGAATTCTATAGCAGGATCAAGATATAAACATACATGCGCCCATAATGGTCAGAAAGAGCTTTCTTCTGTAATAAACAAACTACATCTTCCAACTTTCAAAAATCAAAGATTCATTTATAACGAATATTATGCCTTAAAATCTATTAATATTCGTATTCACAAAAGTTAAAAAGGTTAAATATAAAAAACCGTACGGTTGGTATGATTATCTTTGCAGAAGTAATTAAGAGATTAATAAAATCTAAACGTAGTAGTAAAATACTCACTACATTGGAAAATAAGGTTAGGGAAAAAATGGTTGTCGTGAGATAACCTTTTTTTATGTCCATAACTCTGCTTCATAAAAAAAACGAAATTCTGTATCTGGCTAAGAGAAATAAACCTCATTCAACCGGATACAGAATTATTTGATAAAAACTAAAATGCAAGGAGTCAATATATCTCTATAATTTATTCTTTAAGCAGTTGCATAAAGGATGTAAAGTAAAGAAGAAACTCCGATAACTATCCAAAGAAGAACTCCCTGAATCATTGGACGGATACCCACACGCTGCAAAACATCTTTAGAAAGTGAAGCACCTATAAAGAACAGGGTAAGAGTTAGTCCTTTACGAGCCAACCAAACCAATCCACTGGTTAGAAAAGCAGGCAAGGGCAAGAATGTATTTGCCAGCATAGCTAGTATGAAGATAAAGATAAACCAGGGAATGGATATCTTACCAGTTTTATTCTTAAAGATGAATGAAGTGACAAATGCTACCGGAATAATCCATAAAGCACGAGTAAGCTTTACTGTTGTTGCTACTTTCAGCGCTTCTTCGCCATAAGCTGCTCCGGCACCAACAACTGAACTTGTATCATGAATGGCAATGGCAGCCCACATGCCAAACTGGTGCTGGGTTAGTCCGAGGTAATGTCCAAGAACAGGAAAAAGGAAAAGAGCAATGGCATTAAGAATAAAGATTGTGCCCAATGATACGGACATCTGACCATCATCGGCCTTTATTACCGGCCCCACTGCTGCAATGGCACTTCCTCCACAAATAGCTGTTCCCGAGCTAATGAGGTAACCGGTTTTCTTTTCCACCTTCATACGCCAGGCTATAAAGGAGCCAATGAGTAAGGTACCGACTACAGAAATGATGGTAAACATCATTCCGTCTTTACCTGAAGCCAGAGCCTGATGAAGATTCATGCCAAATCCGAGACCCACGACAGAGAACTGCAAAAGATACTTTGATGATTTCTTATTAAACTTAGGATGTGCTTGTCCGCAAATCAGCGCAAAAGCCAAACCTGTAAACAAGGCTACGGGAGGAGTCACGAATGGAAAAAGACAAAAGACCAGTAATGCTCCGTAGATAATCTTATTGTTACCCTTTAAAAACTTTACAACTGCGTTCATACTTATTTATTCTTAATAATTATGCCACAAAGGTAAAGCAATAATACCTGCAAAGCCAATCGTTTTTAGTAATAGCTTATAACTTCTTGTTATAATGGGCCGCAAATTGCATGAAGACTTGAGACAGTCCACTCTCCTCTCCCTGCAAACGGGCAAAAGAGAACTCACGCTCCATTTCGAGATATTTAATATCAATCACCTTGAATAGACCTACAGCTAGTTCACGAGAAATAGAGCGTACGGAAACAATACCCATACAATCTGTATTTTCGAGGAAAAGTTTAATGCTTTCTGTGCTTCCCAGATACATCTTTATATTAAGATCTGATAATCTGATGTTATGGCGAAGCAAAGAAGTCTCCAATACATCCAGTGTACCCGACCCTCTTTCGCGCAATACCAGAGGCATGTTATAAAGATCGTAAACAGATATTTCGTCAAGTTTGGCTAGTTTGCTGTGAGTATGCACCACTGCAACAAGTTCATCATCAAGAAAATTGGTGTATTTCAGGTTGGGCAAACGAATTATTCCTTCGACCAATCCCAGGTCTATACGGTGTTCCTGCAAGGCATTTTCCACATCACGGGAGTTGCCATTAAGTAATGACAGGGAAACCTGAGGAAACTTTTCTATAAACCGGGCCAGCAAAGGCGGAAGAACGTATTGCGAAATCGTTGTACTTGCCCCCAGACGAAGTTCGCCCGAGCATTCATTGTGCAGCAGATGCATTTCATAGTCCAGCCGTTTGTAATCTTCAAGTATGCGTTCGCTATGTTCCTGAAGAAGTTCGCCTGCCTTAGTCAGCACAATTTTATTGCCCAGCCGTTCAAAAAGCCTTATCTTATAAAGACTTTCCAACTCCTGTATATGTTTGGTTATTGCAGGCTGAGTAATAAACAACTCCTGCGAAGCCTTAGTAAAGCTAAGATTCCGCGCCACACTGAGAAACACCTTGAGTCGGAAGTCTGACATTAAGTTATGTTTTTATGATGATTCAGGAATTACTGCAATTCATCCCCGCGAATTCCCAAAGCCTGCATCAGCGGATAAGCAAGCATTTCCCAACGATAGTCGGTCTCATACTCGGGTTCATTCATGCGAAACTGAACTAATTCTTTTTCTTCCACCTTCTTCAGAATTTTATGAACCTTCTCTCCGTATTCTTCATTGAAAGATAGTACAATAACTCTCTTCACTTCTTCCGTATCAACAAGTACTTTCAGAGATTCAAGGTAAAGTTCTTCGCGAGAAGCCATGTTTTCCGGTTGAAAAGTATTAAAGCAAAACTCTCCGAATTCATTGCTGAATGCTACATTATTAAGCTCACTTGTAAGATCGGAAGGCTGCGTGTGAACCAGACGAGGGGAATCTGTATCATAAATAAAGAAAATCTGCATTTCATTCTTGCCTTCGGATATTCCGGCATCGAGGGCGATATATGTAAACAGATGAGAAAGATCGATTTCCTGTAACTCTCTGTTCAACATTCTCTCAAAGTTCTTCTTAATATCTTCGGTCACAAAATTCAGAAATGATGCATCTACAAGCATCACTGTTTCAGCCATCTTTATATCTTCTTCCATGGTTTTTCTTTATTTAATGGGATAAAGATACAAATTAATCTCAATGAACTAAATTATTGGCAAGGTAATTTTACATAATTACTCTTTATGAATTAGATGATAATTGCCCGGTAATTACTATTAGGGTCACGAGGATAATATTGCAGCCTGCATAGGCCAGACAGCTAAGCTGTACAGGTAATATAAGTAAACTGTACACATAATATAAATAATCTGTACAGCTAATCGATAATTATTCCTGAATAATCAGTTAACCTAACGGCAATAAATAAATAAAGTCCGGCTACGTACAAGACAAAATTGCAGCATCACGCATTCCATTAATGCCAGAATGTCGCAAAACAAGAAGTTATGTTCTAATAAGCATTGGAAAATGATGTTGGCAAATCTTTTGAAGCCTCTTAAGTGTTACATATTAAAAAAGAAACTTACGAAAGGAGACATAACTATATGAACTTCAACAATTTTACTATTAAATCACAGGAAGCGGTACAAGAGGGCATAAACCTGGCACAAAGTCGCGGACAGCAGGCTATTGAAACCGTTCATGTGCTTCATGGAGTGATAAAAGTTGGCGAAAATGTAACCAATTTCATCTTCCAGAAACTAGGAATGAACGGGCAACAGATAGCACTGGTGCTCGACAAGCAGATTGATTCTTTCCCAAAAGTGACCGGTGGAGATCCTTACCTTGGCAGGGAGACGAATGATGTTTTCCAGAAAGCTACTCAATATTCTAAAGAGATGGGCGACGAGTTTGTTTCTCTGGAGCATTTGTTGCTGGCTCTGCTCACGGTTAAAAGCACTGCTGCCAATATTCTGAAGGATGCCGGAATGAACGAAAAGGAACTTCGGGCAGCCATTACCGAATTGCGTAAAGGAGAAAAAGTAACTTCGCAGACCAGTGAGGATACTTATCAGTCGCTTAACAAATATGCTATTAACCTGAACGAGCAAGCCCGCACCGGCAAACTCGATCCGGTAATTGGTCGTGACGAGGAAATCCGTAGGGTACTTCAGATTCTTAGCCGACGCACCAAGAATAACCCGATCCTTATTGGTGAACCGGGAACGGGTAAGACGGCTATCGTTGAGGGTCTGGCGCACAGAATCCTGAGGGGTGACGTGCCCGATAATCTTAAAAACAAACAACTCTATTCACTTGACATGGGTGCTTTGGTAGCCGGTGCCAAGTATAAGGGAGAATTCGAGGAAAGGCTGAAATCGGTAATCAATGAAGTGATAAAGTCCGACGGAAACATCATTCTATTTATCGATGAAATTCACACACTTGTGGGCGCAGGCAAGGGTGAAGGCGCCATGGATGCAGCAAATATACTGAAGCCTGCGCTGGCTCGTGGCGAGTTGCGTTCCATTGGAGCCACTACTTACAACGAATATCAGAGGTATTTCGAGAAAGATAAAGCATTGGAGAGAAGATTCCAGGTGGTTCAGGTAGATGAGCCGGATATTCTTAGCACCATTTCTATCCTTCGGGGACTGAAAGAGCGCTATGAAAATCACCATCATGTGCGTATCAAAGACGATGCAATCATTGCTGCCGTGGAACTGTCTAACCGTTACATAACAAATCGTTTCCTTCCCGACAAGGCTATTGACCTGATGGACGAAGCGGCCGCCAAGTTACGTATGGAGGTAAACTCCGTGCCTGAAGAACTGGACGAGATAAGCAGAAAAATAAAGCAGCTGGAAATTGAGCGCGAAGCCATCAAACGAGAAAAGGACGAAGTAAAACTTCAACAGCTAAACAAGGAGATTGCCGAGTTGAAGGAGCAGGAAAGTTCATTCAAAGCAAAATGGCAAAATGAAAAAACGCTGGTCGATAAAATTCAGCAAAACAAAGTTGAGATAGAGAACCTGAAATTTGAAGCTGAGAAAGCCGAGCGTGAAGGTGATTATGGACGGGTGGCCGAGATTCGCTACGGCAAACTTCAGGCATTGAATGCCGAAATAGAAGAAACACAAAAGCTGTTGCACCAAACTCAGAACGGGAGTGCAATGATTAAGGAAGAGGTTGATGCTGAAGATATTGCCGATGTAGTATCACGCTGGACGGGTATTCCGGTAAAGAAGATGCTGAAAAGCGAAGCCAACAAACTTCTTTTCCTTGAAAACGAACTCCACGAGCGGGTAATTGGTCAGGACGAAGCCATTGAAGCAGTGGCGGATGCCGTGCGAAGAAGTCGGTCAGGATTGCAGGATCCAAAGCGTCCTATCGGAAGTTTCATCTTTCTGGGAACCACTGGTGTGGGTAAAACCGAACTAGCCAAGGCGCTTGCCGAGTTCCTCTTCGATGATGAAGCAATGATGACTCGTATAGATATGAGCGAGTATCAGGAGAAACATTCCGTATCAAGGCTGGTTGGAGCACCTCCGGGATACGTAGGTTACGATGAAGGCGGTCAGCTTACTGAAGCCATTCGCCATAAACCCTACTCTGTAGTGCTGTTCGACGAAATAGAAAAAGCACATCCCGATGTGTTCAACATCTTACTGCAAGTACTCGATGACGGTAGACTGACGGATAACAAAGGAAGGGTGGTAAACTTCAAGAATACCATCATCATTATGACGTCCAACATGGGAAGCTCGTACATTCAAAGTCAGTTTGAAAAGCTGAACGATGAAAATAGAGAGGGCATTATTGAGGAAACCAAAAAGGAAGTAATGGTGATGCTGAAGAAAACAATCCGTCCGGAATTCCTGAATCGTATTGACGAGACCATTATGTTCCTGCCATTATCAGAGAGTGAAATTAAACAGATAGTTGGTCTGCAGATAAAAGGCATCCAAAAGATGCTTGCCGGAAACGGAGTAACCCTGGAACTGACGGAAGCAGCCATGCAATTTATTGCCACTGCCGGATATGATCCGGAGTTTGGTGCCCGTCCGGTAAAGAGAGCTATCCAGCGCTACTTGCTAAACGACTTATCCAAAAAGCTACTGGCACAGGAAGTAGACCGTGAAAAGCCAATTGTGGTAGATGCATTAGGAGAAGGATTAGTTTTCAGGAATTAAAATAAGATTTATCAGGATAACATAAGCACAGCGAAATAAAGAGAAATCTTATTCGCTGTGCTTTTTATTTTTATAGCTTTCTAAATCAGATTACAATAATATCTTATAGAAGATGACATACATCATCATTACATTATATGCCGCATGACATAAGATTGCTCCGAATAATGAACCTGTTTTCTGCTTACAGAAAAAAAACAAGCGACTTACAGCATACATACTTATCACCCAAACCAAAGAAGGTAATAGCAAAAACGCCCAACCTCCCGCAACATAAACAATGCCGAAATGAGCTAAGTGAGTAAAAGCAAAAGCCAAGCTATCAAATCTTGACGCATTCCGTTCGCCAAAGCGAGAAACAAAACTTCCATGTATAAGCCCTCTATAAAATAGCTCCTCCCCTATAGGACTAAAAATCATTCCGGCAAATGCATAAAGAATGAAATACATTTTTCTGGTTTCAGGAGTAAATACTACTCCGGAAACTGAATAAGATTTGGCTATATAAACAAGACTGTTATTTATAGTACTTCCAAAAAGCCAGGATGCACATAAATAAACAATAAAAGAAGCAATGCCGCCCAAAGCTACTGAATATATTAACCACTTTAGATTCTTTGGTTTTTTAAGTCCAATAAAGGTTCTGCCCACTTTATTCAACAGAATAAAAGGAATAAACCACATGACGATAAATATAATGGAAACAGAGCCATAGTTCTTTGTAACATTAGCACTTAGAACCAATATAAAACGAGGAATACCCAATAGAATGATAAATATTAAACCAAACACCCAATTGTATGGGATGAGGTTTTGAAAGATCGGTCTAATAGCTTTCATAGTTCCTTTTTTATTAGATTTGAGCAAAAGCACGAACTTCACAGTCCGTACTTTCATATTGTTAACTTTAATATTAAATACAAGAATTTATTCTTTGATATTTAATTCGTTTAATATGTTATTAGGCCATAATTTCACTGAAAAGCCTGGAAAAACAAGTCATAAATATATTATCCGATATAATCTTTAAGAGCCTGAACATAGCTTGCAAATGCTTTTCTACCTAAAGGTAAAATCCGGCAAGCCGTATGCGTTTTCTTTCCAACAAAGCTTTTCTCCACTTTTATATAACCAGCTTCTGAAAGTTTATCCAACTGTACACTGAGATTACCCGCAGTTGACTGAGTTTTTTCCTTCAGATACACAAAATCAGCCTCTTCCACATTCATAAGAATGGCCATTACACCAAGGCGAAGTTGTGAATGAAGTAACGGATCTAATTCTCTGAACATAAGCCATTCTTTTTAGTTTTTTTGCTTGCGGCATTCAATGCATGCCCCGGAATAATCATTAATATAACAAACATTGCTGCAAATACAAGTATACACGACAAACCGTGAACAAACAGCAGCATAAAGCTAAATAAAATGCCGATAAAACCAGAAACTATAAGTAATTTGTACTTAATAACCATCCCTGTCATTGTTACTCCGATATTTATAAGTAATGCTTCCATAAATAAAATCGGGAATGTCCCTATAGGTTGTGTAAAGCTAAATATAGGAACCAACATTGCACAAACTCCCAGAATGGTCCAGATATATCCTATCACCTTATCTACATAGGTCACAACTCTTTTTTTCTTCCTTTTAAGCATGTATATCATCACCGGCCATCCTATTGCCGGTATTAACCACCAAAGCCAGAATATATTTGAATTGCCCGTTGCATTGTAGCCAAAATAGATTGCCAATGAAACAATAGTTGAAACATATCCCCATAAAAGAAACATATTTCCTGAACCTTCACGCATTCCTTCTTTTGTTTCCTGAATCATTTTAGAAATAAGTTCAATGCTTTCTTTCTCTGTTAACGTTTTCTCTTCCATAGTTCTTTTTAATTAATTCGTAAATTGGTTTATAATATAAACTATATCCGGATAAAAATAAGCAATCAAGCTGTACACTTCTTGATTGCTCGGTGCAAATATAAAGTAGTTTATATTATAAACCAAATATTCTTTTTACTTTTTTCAAAAGTATAGGAAAAAAGTAAAAAGAATATTTGTGACAAGATTAAACCATATCCTCGCCTGTTCTTGGAACAGCGACTTTCAATGTCTTATGGAATGGAGTAAAACGGGAAATTACCATAATTACAATAGCAGCAATAAGCATATATCCTATCAACTGTTTAATACTAACTACCAGCGCCTGTATCTGGGTACTATTATATAATGCCTGGGTAGCCAATTGCTGAGCTTCTGTCAAAGGATGGCCTTGTGCCAATGCACTATTCAGACTTTGAGTATATCGGGATGCAGACAAAGGATTCTGCATATCCAATCCTTCAGATAGAATCATCAGGTTCTTCTGCTGAAAGCGATAAAGCATATTACTAAAGAAAGAACTACCAATAGCCGGAGATAACACGCCTCTAACAGTAATCATAAAAAAAGCGTTTACAAGTGTCAAACGTGGATGCAATCCTTCTGCTGCAAATACACCGAAAGCGATAAAGAGGATCATTGCCCCCATCCCTCGGAATACCATTGGAAGATAAAGGAATTCATATGTTCCATCAGGGGTGAGTCCGAAGTAAAGCAGTGAAAAATATGCCACAAAACAGGCCATTCCCCAGAAGATAAGTACCCGAAACCTCCAGATTTGAGCATTAAACCACCAGTAACAAATAGCTGCAGAAATTAAATAACCTGGGAATAACCAAAGAGTCAGCTCATTTGTTTGCACACTATCAATGCGCAATACTGTTGTTGAGTACTGACTGAGAAGTAAACCCGAGGAATTAAACACAGCTGTTATTGCCATAAAGAAATAAGCAATAATAGGTTTATGCCCTAAAAGCCCTCCTAAGTTAAGATAAGGGTTTTCATGCTTGCGCTGTCTTCTGATGAAAAACCATCCAAGAACTGGTATAAATAACGAACCAGCTAAAATTGTTGGATCATCAAACCAGTCTCTTATTTTCCCGTAAGTAACCACATAGATAATAGTCAGCAACAAAACAGAAATCATGGCCACACTTATCCAGTCAATATCCTTGAGAGGAATCTTTATCTGTCTTTTCCCAAATCGGAAACATACCAATACCAAAATAATAGCGACTAACAGCAATCCTATAATCAAGTAATACATGTATTGCCACTGATAGTGATAAGCCAATGCTGCGGTAACAATCATGGATATCTGGTTAAGGCAAAATACGAGTGGGTAAAAGAATGCATAAAATTCCGACCGAATATCCCGTTTAGAGAAAAATGGTTTTAGAATCTTAACTATTTCAATAATGACAAATGCACGCAAAAACCCAATAAGGAAGCTGCACAAAGTAAGCAATTCAATGTGAGCTGTTCGTCCGCAAATAAAAGCCAGTAATATTTGCAAAGTAAGATTCGATAATATAATAGTTTTGGTTGTTGTAATTGGCCTCACCTTCGAATAAAGCGGATAAGCAACTACCATTCCTGCTGTAGTAGCAAAAAAAGCCATTGATATATCTTCAGTCAACACACCAAGGGAACTGGAAATATCTACGCTTGATCCTGTATATGTACCATTCAGCAACATCACAGGAACCATTACCACAAAAGTGATAACTATACCCATCCAGTAAGGAACCCACTTACGCAATGGAATATCATGTTTCTTCCCCATATTATTCCGCGTTTACTTCCTGATTTTTGCTTCGGTTTCCACCATCATTCCTGCACGTAACAAAGCTTTATCACCTGGAAGAACATCTGTCAGGTCAATCCGGACTGGAATGCGTTGCTGCACCTTCACGAAATTGCCGGCACTATTATCGGTTGGTAAAAGAGAATACTTAGATCCTGTAGCCTCACTTATAGCTGTAACCTTTCCGTGGAATACTTTTCCATTAAATGCATCCACCTTTATTCTTACCTCCTGTCCTATATAGATATTAGCTATTTGAGTCTCTTTATAATTTGCTGTAATCCATTTCTCATTTCCACGGATTATATTTGAAACAGTTTGCCCCGCCTGAATTAATTGTCCGTTCTCCAAAGTTCTTCTTCCCATGAAACCATCATAAGGAGCAGTTACTACCGTGTATGACAGATTCAGTTTAGCCATTTCCAGTTCCGCCTTCTTCCTTAAAATAATAGCCGAACCACTTCCTGTTTTCTTACCCGCCTCGGCCGATTGTGACTCAGCGGAATTCTTCTGGCTTATTAATGCCTGATAACGAGCTCGCATAGCATCCAATTCACTTTTCACCTGCTCATATTGTTGTCCGGAAACAGCGTCTTCCTTTAGAAGTGCTGAATAACGTTTTTCATCCTGTTCCAGTTTCCATAACCTTGCCTTGGTTTCGGCAATATTAGCTTCCGAAACAGCAACATTACTCCGGGTAGTATTCACTGTAGATTGTAATGCATCCGAAGAAGCTTCAGCATCCATCAGTCCTGCCTGAGCATCCATCATCTTAATCCGGAATTCTCTGTCGTCCAGTATCAATAATGTATCGCCTGCTTTTACTTGTTGGTGTTCTGTAAACCTGACTTCCTTAATATATCCGCTCACCCGAACACTGATTGGTGTAATGTACTGATCAACAACAGCATCATTTGTTATTTCATAAACATAATAACGTCTGAAATAATGAATAGCCCAACCTATTGCTACAACAGCAAGTGAAATACAAATTGTGTTCACTATAATATTACGCATCAAGCGATTTTTAAGTTTCATCATCTTATGCTGATGAGACTTCTTTTCTTTATGTGCGTGTTCTCCTGATTTCTTTTCGTCCATCTTTTTCCTTTATTTATAAGTTACCACTTGCACGCAGTAATTGGTAATAAGTATACATCACATTGGCTTTCGCAGTAGTCAACTGCATCTCTGCTTCCAGTTTTACCCCACTTGCATCAAGTATATCTGTCAGTACGGCCAACTTGTTCTTATATTTGTTATAAACAATCCTATAGTTGTCATTTGCCTGTTCCACAGACAAAGTCAAAGCATCTACCCTATCGGTTGCCTCTTTATGCCTTATGAAAGCACTTTTTATCCCCGTCCGAATATTCTGCTCTTGTTGTTCCCGTTGTATTTGCTGCAAGGTAACTGAATGTTTCGCAGCACTGACTTTCTTTTTATTCTGATACAATCCGGAAAGTTTGTAGGACAAGACCAATGATACATTCCAGCTATTAAGATACATATCCTGAGCTGGTGAAGTGGTAGTAATTGGACGTGCCAAAGTATTGGCAGCCCGTAAAGAGAGTGAAGGAAGATTATCTGCACGCACCATTTCTTCATTTTTACGTGCAAGTTTTATTCCATTCTCTGCCAGCCGTAATTCGGGATACTGACTACTGGCTTGCTGCACATATTCTTCATACGAAGTTAAAGATAAAGGTTGCTCCAACAGATTATTATCCGGCTTTAGCAATAAATCCTCATTTAATCCAAGAGCAATATCCAACTGTTGTGAACTAATCCGGATATTATCTTCTACCTCTCTTAAAGTCAGATTATAATTTGTTAGTTGCAATTCACTTCGGATCAAGTCATTTCCGGTAACCATTCCCTGCTTCTTCATCTGTTGTATATCATGCAACCGCTGTTTGGCTTCTTCGATATTCCGGTTCATTACTTCCTGCTGTTTATACAACCTGAATAAATCCAGATAACGACCGATTAAAACCAGCTTCATCTCGGCTATATCTTTGCGAGCTGTAAGCTGAGCCAATTCTTTCTGCAAAGCAGCTTTCTCAATGGAACGTTTAATCTTACCTCCACGATACAAAGGTTGCACAACCTCCACATTATAGCTTTGGCTCCAATCCGGCATATAAGGGTGAACAGCATCAGTCAGTCCTTGCTTAAAAACTGTTGGATCTCCAATATATCCACCGATTAAGCCTACTGTAATATCCGGTAATAAGCCGGTTTTGGCCGTAGCCTCTTCATCAACTGCTATATTCTCATTTACCTTGTCCGCCTTTACCTTCAGGCTGTTTTCAATTCCAAGTTTAAAGAGGTCATTAATTCCAAGGAGATGAACGTCTTGCGCCTGAACGGTTGCATTAAAGATAAATAAAATTATAAGAAAGTATTTATTGAATATTTTTAAACTCATTGTCTAGTTTCCGTAAAAAAGTTATATGATCCTCTATATTTTCCATATCAATTCGTTCAGCTGCAAATTCATGTATTTTATTTATCAACGGCTGCATTTTTTCTTGCCATACATGTCCACGCTCTGTCACCATAATCAGCTTATTTCGCCTATCATTAGGATCTTCCTGCCTCACAACAAGCCCCCTCTTTTCGAGATTATTGATTAAGTAAGTAAGGCTGGCTTTATCCTTAAATGTTTTATCTGCCAATTCTTGTTGGTTAACCCCTTCATGTTTCCAAAGACAAGCCATAACCTGCAGCATCTCATATGTTATGTCTATATTATGTTTCCTTAAACTTCTTTGTATAGCTTGTTTAAAAGAAGCTCTAGTTTGCAAGATTGTCTGCATAAATTCTCGCAATGATTCTGTTTTATCCATATTTCCTTATTAAAGAACGCTGCAAAGATACAAATTATGGAACAAAAAGGTTAAAGGTTTAACTAATAATATTTTGAGGTTATATATTATCAAGTAGAAATTAATAAAGAAATTATCAGAAGTCTCCCGTCATACGGCTATTTTTATTCAAACTATGTGATCAAGTTATACCATCCGGACAGTAAACAGATGCCTTCCGGATTTACGAGTCTGGAAGATAAGCTTTTCAGGAGTGGCAGATGCCTCAGGCGAAGAATTAGTTTTCAGTAATTAAGATAACTCCTACATAAAATAATAAAATCTCCAAAAAGCTACGCAGCTACGCAAAGCGACCATAAATAATTGATAATAAGCAAAATATCCCCGCGTAGCTTTATAAAAAAAGCTACGCGGATGTATAAAAGCCACGCGCTTTTGTATTTTGTTTATTATCAACTACTTACGGCTAAAATGCGTAATTGCATACCTTTTTGGGGGTTATTTTATGTAGTGCTGTTATTAGCCTATAAATAGACCACACCAGACTTTTATAGAAATGCTGCAGGCTTTCATTTTGTCTCCCGAGTGATATTTTATTTTTCAGGAATGATGTTTGTGTAACCTTGTACAAAACAAATCTTTCTTCTGTACAAAAGAATTAATTGTTTTGTACAGATGAATGCATTCTTTTGTACAAGGATGCAGAAATTAATCTAGGGACATTTTAAAAAGTAAACCGGAGTTCAGCTATACTCTGGCGCGATATTTTTCAAAGATGGCATCATCTCCCTATAATAGCAAAATATCCTATCCATTTTTCCGCAGAAAAACAGATAGGATATTTATTATATAGTTCTATAAGTCTATTGAGAATACGAACCAGGAACTCAATAAACCACGGAAATGTTCAATTAATACATCACCAGTCCACCGTGAGCTTTCAGCTTAAAAGTAACAGACTTTCCTGGAACAATAATTGAATCAGTAAGCTTTCCATCTGGAGAATCGGTGATGCAATTCAGTTGTTTCTCTTTTATAAAAGAAAGATCCAGAGTAATTGCTTTATCGCTGTTTTCTCCGTTAATAGCTGCAACAAACCAATGGGCACCGCTTCTGCGCGCCATTACAACCAATTTTCCGGGATAACCATCAATTAATCGGGTTTCGTCCCAAACATTTGGAACAGCAGATAAATAATTGGCCACAAAAGGAGGATAATCCTGTAGATTCTGAGGAACAAGTCCCAGATGCTGAACGCCGGAGAAAAAGATTACAGGCAAAGCCAGTTCAAAAGCATCCGTAGTGCGGCGAACTGGTCCGGATCCTTTTTTCTCTCCTAAAGTAGGATTAAGAATAAGTGGAGTAAAGTCCATTGGAGCTACAGCATTACGAACAAAAGGCAAAACACAAGCATGCTGTGGTCTTAAGTTTTCCGCTTCCTGACCAAAGGTGCAAAATTCCATTCCCTTCACGGCTTCCGCTGTAACAAAATTAGGATACATCCTCTCCCATCCACGAGGAAGGGTTGTTCCGTGGAAGTTTACAGTAATATCAAAGTCATTGGCATCAGTGAGAATATCTTCATAAAGTTTCATGGTAGCTTGCTTGTCTCCTCCAAAGAAGTCAACCTTGATACCTTTCACTCCTATGCTTTGCATCCATTTCATCTCTTCTCTGCGAATGTCCCGGGTATCCATTTTATCCTTTGGAGTTTGATTCGCATCATTCCACTTCCCATTGGAATTGTACCAAAGAATAAGAGATACGTTCTTTGTCTTTGCATAATCGGCCAATTCTTTCATTCTTTCACGGCCTATTTTAGTATCCCACAATGCATCAATCAAGCAATATTCAAATTTAAGCTGAGCCGCCATATCAATAAACTGGCGTTGCACTTCGTAAGTCGTATTATTATCTTTCAGAACCAGCCAGCTCCAGGAAGCTTTGCCCGGTTTATAGTTATATTTTGCCTTATACTTTGGTTTTACTAAATCAGTAGCCATGGTAGATTCCACTATCTTCTTCAGGTTATCTCCCACAACAATCATTCTCCATGGAGTTGCAAAAGGAAGCATAAAAGTTGGATAAACCGGATCAGTACCCAGATTTTGTTCTGCTTCGGGATAAGCTATCTTAAACAAACCTTCGGTAGTTGCATCTGCAAGGTGTGTACCACAATAATTGCCATCAGTTCCGGTTTCACTCAGCATAAACCAATAAGGAGATTTACTAGCTTTTGAAGAGAGTTTGAACAAAGCAGGAAAGCACCAGCCTTGCTTATCTTTTGAAACAGTTGTTACCGGCACATCAACCGCATAATTCTCTTCATAACTGGGGTTAGTACGCGCCCAGCTAGTATGAGCTTTCGACATGGGATGCAGGAAACCGGAAGCATTTTTAGATATCTGAAAAGCTGTTGCCTCTTCTAATACTGTAGCTTTACTGTTTCCATCAATTAAATAGCGGAAATCCAAACCATCATTTGCCAGGCGGAATTCTATTTTTATCTTTTTCCCGGCAGAGTTTATGAAAGTGTAAACGGATGTGTTTGCTTTGGTCTTTATGTCTCTTATCTTACTCACCGTCAGATTATAATTATCCTCTGAGAAGTTGGGTTTTGAAGACTCCACTAATTTCAAATCGGACGTAAAATCTCCTGTTGTCAGTTTTATCCCCAGCGATATTTCATTCACAATTGGAGTTCCATCCATGGTTAGTTTGCAGAAAGGTTTCCCCTGTTTGATATAAACAGATGACTTTAGTCTGGTATCAGGACTTGTCAATACATTTTTCGAGAAAGAAGAAAGAACAACGAAAAAAAGCATTAATAAGGTTAATGAGAGAATCTTTTTCATTAAAGTATTTTTTATGGTTAATAATAGAATCTGTTATCGGTATACAATCTCATATGCTGCATACCACTTCCGCACAATTCATAATTTGGCCGGAATAGTTATTATTCATTATGAACGAAGTCTATCCACAATCAGATTTGAGCATTCAAATATAAAGCTTTATATAGAAATAAATGGCGATTAATAAACGAAAAAGGAGGAGAATAGACTAATCTTAAGAGTAAAAAAGGTCTTAAAAAGCAGAAAAGGGAATATCTGCTTTAGATACCCCCTTTCCAGAACATTGTTTTTCTAAACTTATTCTGCTTCTGGTTCAGCTACCTCTTCAGCAGCAAAATCAGTAATGCCATTAGTAACTAAAATGTTATACCAACAAACAAGTTTCTTAATATCAGTAACATATACACGGTCACGATCAAAATCCGGAAGGATCTCAGCGAAATAAGCACGCAACTGATCGGAAGTAGACTTCTTAACATCAATAGATGCAACTTCACCATTTTCTTTCTTTAGCACAGCAGAAAGAACTTCTCTCAAAGGTACCTCTGCATCATCTGTATACATTGCTATATCAGCCAAAGAAATCACTTTTTCATTACCATAAGCAGGGAAACGTTTTTTATCTTCTGAAATTGATTCAACAATCAACATATTTTTTCCCTGAGAAATTAACTTATACAAGCCCGGCTTACCCGAGATAGACAGAATAGTCTTCAACATAGAACTCTAATTTTATTTTTAATATTTGTGGCAACAAAAATAACATTCAACAATGAAACAAACAACGTAAAGCTAATAAAAAGCTATTCTTTAAACAAATATTAGGAAACGGTTATAGCGTTTCAAATTTCATTAACTCAATTATCTGAGGAATAACAGGCATTTCTTCATCATTAACTACAACAAAGTGGGCTAATGATTTCTTTTCTTCATCGTCCATCTGACTCTGAATACGTTTTAATATTTGTTCCTTTGAAGAAGTAGAATCACGCAAAATCAAACGCTCCAGGCGTAATTCTAGCGGAGCATATACCATTACAATCTTATCAACGGCGTCTGAAAAACCCGCCTCAATAAGTATTGCCGATTCAATTGCAATAACTGGACAATCATTATGTTTTGATGCCCAGCTAATAAAGTCATCCTTCACTTTAGGATGAATAATACCGTTCACAATCTCAGCATGCTCAGGATCGGAAAAAAGATAAGTAGCAAGCAACGCTTTATTTAACTCACCATTTACAAAAACATCTTCTCCAAGTAAATGGATAAGTTGCTGTCTGATTTCATTATTACCGGAGGTAATTCTCTTAGCTTCATTATCTGCATTATAAACGGGAACACCCATTATTCCGAACAAACGGGAGACTACAGATTTTCCACAGCCGATACCACCAGTTAAACCTATCTTAATAGCCATAAGCTGGAATCGATTCTATTAAGAAATCAACCTGATCAGGCACAATGCGCACATAATTCACACCTGCAGGAATTGATTTTAATTTTAATTTATATTTCTCTGAGCCATTTTTCATAAGATCCTCATACGAGATATCAAAAATAAAAGCATCAGGACGAACAGATTTAAAGCGACTTAGTCCAACCTGAAAAGTTACTTTGACCTTTGATGGAAAAGTCCGCAATGATTTATTGGGAGGAAAGTTAATACCTCGCAACGGAACATCAAGAGTCTTTTCTGTTAGAACATCAACCGGAAAAGTCAGATTCACTGAACTTGGAACTAATTTCGCACCTTTAATTGCGACTAATTGCACTCCTTGGCGAACTGTATCTGAAACTCCATCCAGCAATGTTGTCTTTGTATAAACACACTTTATTGATTCAATTATTGAAGGAGGAGCATAAACCAGAACCGAATCAGGTGAAATAATAGTATCCGTAAGATAATACTGACGGCTAGTATTAATTCTGCCCCTGAACCTCACCGGAACCATTTTTGAGAATCCTTCAGAATAAATATAATCAATATCTGGCTTAATACTTATCAACCTGGTCGAAGTACTTAGCTGAGACAAAATTCTGCTTTCCAATTCCGCAGATTTTATAATAACATGACTTCCGCGGTTTTGGTAATCCACAAAATTCAGACTAATAGGATGAAAATTTTGTCCCCAAAAATAGTTCAATAAAGTAGTTCCTTTGTCTTTTACAACAATGTGCAATTCAGAAGCCGGTTCGGCTGTAAGTATTACATCATTGGGAATGTTCCTTAGCTTAACAGGAATAACAAGTTCTACTTCAAAGTTATTTTTCAGAGTCTGTAATAGCCAGAAGCCCGAAGAAACAAGGAAAAAAAACAAAAAGATCAGAACCTTCCTGCTATTTTCGCTAAGCAGAAAGTCTCTGATCTTCCTATATGTCTTTAAACAAATAAACTTTATGCTCCTGTCACTGAACATTCTGTTTAATTATTTTGCATTTGCTTGAGTAGCATCTGATGCAGCCGCAAAAACAGAATTCTTATCAATCACAATACGAACATTATCTGCTATTTCAAGAATAATAGAATCGTCCTTTACTTCCTTAATTTTACCATGTATTCCACCAGCGGTAATCACTTTCTGACCAACTTCTAATCCCTTACGGAAATTCTGAATTTCTTTTTGCTTCTTGTTCTGTGGACGAATCATAAAGAAATAGATTATAGCAAACATAGCTACCATCATAAGAATGGTTCCACCACCGCCACTTAAGAAATCACCTCCAGCACTAGGTGCTTGTAATAATACAAATAGATTCATAAAATATTTTTTATAGTTTTTATAATCGATAAAAAGCAAATATATTAGTTTTTCGTTAACTTACCATCTTTTTTTAATTGATTAACTATTCCATCTAATGTTCCATTAATAAAACCACCACTTTTTGCAGTGCTATATAGTTTAGCTATTTCCACATATTCATTTAAAGATACGCTAACAGGAATATTAGGGAAACTAAGAATTTCGGCCAAAGCAATCTGCATAACAATAACATCCATGAAAGCCACGCGGTCTAAATCCCAGTTTTTAGTATTCTCACTAATCAAATGACGATAATAGTCTTCATTCAAAATTGAACGACGGAACAGTCTGCGAGCAAACTCCTGATCTTCATCATCTTTAAACTCAGGCAAGAGTTTTTGATTAGCACCTTGTTTTTCTTCGAATTTCTTAATTGTTTTAATAACAAAGGTATCAACAATTTCTTTATCATCATTCCAGTACAAGCTCTGATCTTCCAGTACCTGATCTAAAGATTCATTGTTCATAATGAAATTCTTGTAAATCTTACGCCACAACTCACGATCTTCTGTATAAGAAGATTCTGACGATTCCATATATTCCTTGTATATATCAGAATCAACGATCTTATCAAACAATTCTTTGATAAACTCAGGGTCATTAGTCCACGTTTTCTTTTGATTAGTAACGAATTCAGCAAGCTGTTTATTTACTTCCAACTGTGCTATAAACTTGTTTTCTACAAACTTCATACAAGGAGCTAAATCCTCCTGAGAAGGGACTAATTTATTTTTTGCCACATCAATACGCTTTTCGGCAAAATTCGTCAATTCTATCATCAACAACAATAAATAGTTGTAGAGATCATAGGCTTTCGAGAGGCTAAAAAACAACTCTTTCTCAGCTGTGTCCAAGTTTTTGTTACCATTTTGATAGTAAGCGTACACAATTTGTACAATCTTAAGACGAATAAGAACTCTGTTAATCATAACTTTTATCAATACATTTATTCAACGTGCAAAAATAGGTATTTTTGCCGACTTAGCACAAACAAATTACATTTTTTAATGTATAAAACATCCTTTAAATACTAAAATTGAATCTTAATAAGAAGTTTCTGCCTGATTCTTTTGACTATTAAAAAAAAATAATCAATTTTGAGGCCGATTTAAAACAGAGATAATTTAGTTGATATGGAAGAATTCAAAAAGAAGAGTGGAGTGGAAATGAACGAGAAGGAAATCGTTTTCTCTAAATCTATCAAAGCAGGCAAACGTATTTATTACTTAGATGTAAAGAAGAACCGCAAAGACGAAATGTTCATTGCTATCACAGAAAGCAAAAAAGTTATTTCAGGCGAGGGAGATGATTCTCAGGTTTCTTTTGAAAAGCATAAAATCTTCCTATACAAAGAGGATTTCGAAAAGTTTATGACAGGATTAACACAGGCTATTTCTTTTATAAATGAAGAACAAGGAGATGAAGCCTCTAAAGAAGGATTAATAAAATCGGAAGAAATCATCAGTACAAACGAAATAATTTCTGAAGAAATTAAGATCGATATTGATTTTGAATAGGAAACACTAATTTATAGTCTATTTATCCGGCTTATTTCTTTGTTATATAAAAAAGAAAGTGTACTTTTGCGACGCTTTTTACTGCATCGTGTGATTATGTCACATCGTGTGATGGTGAATTAAGCAACAAAAAACTTAATTTAGAGTAACACAAAAAATTAAAAAAATGAAATCAATTGAAATCAAAGGAACTTTGAGAAACGAGTTCGGAAAGAAAGGTTCTCGTGCAATTCGTAAAACTGACAGTGTACCATGTGTTCTTTACGGACAAGGTGAAAGCATTCACTTTACAGTTACAAATGACTCTCTTCGTAACTTGGTATATTCACCAGATATCTATTTAGTAAACTTAGACATTGAAGGTAAAGAGGTTAAAGCTATCTTGAAAGACATTCAATTTCACCCAGTAAAAGATAATATTCTTCACGTTGACTTTTACCAGATCGACGAAGCAAAACCAATCGTAATGGAAGTTCCAGTAGCTCTTGAAGGTTTGGCAGAAGGTGTTAAAGCCGGTGGTAAGTTAACACTTCAATTACGTAAACTTAAAGTTAAAGCTTTATTCAACACTATTCCTGAAAAGTTGGTTGTCAACGTTTCTACATTAGGATTAGGTAAAACAACTCAGGTTGGAGATCTTTCATTCGAAGGTCTTGAATTATTAACTGCTAAGGAAGCTGTTGTTTGTGCTGTTAAGTTGACTCGTGTAGCAAGAGGTCTTGCTGCTGCAGCCGGAAAATAATTATTTTCTGAATATTAAATGAAATACTTGATTGTAGGATTGGGTAATATCGGTGAAGAATACCGGGATACTCGTCACAACATAGGATTTAATGTATTGGACGCCCTTGCAAAGGCGTCCAATATTGTTTTTACCGATGGACGTTACGGTGCTACCACTACCCTATCGATAAAAGGTCGTACGCTAATTTTGCTCAAGCCATCTACTTACATGAATTTGAGTGGTAATGCTGTGCGATATTATATGCAAAAAGAAAAGATTGCTCTGGAGAATGTACTTGTTGTGGTTGATGATCTTGCATTGCCTTTCGGTACTCTCAGATTAAAAGGTAAAGGAAGCGATGCCGGACATAATGGATTAAAACACATTGCTGCCACGCTTGGCACAGAAAACTATGCACGCCTGCGTTTTGGTATTGGAAACGATTTTCCACGCGGCGGACAAATAGACTTTGTACTTGGGAATTTTACCGAAGAGGATATGAAAACCATGGACGAAAGACTGGAAATGGCTGGCGAAATTGTAAAGACTTTCTGCCTTGCAGGAATTTCTCTCGCCATGAATCAATATAATAAAAAGTAAACGATATGGCCGAAGCGAGAATTGACAAATGGATGTGGGCTACGCGTATATTCAAAACGCGCACTATTGCCGCCGAAGCATGTAAAAAAGGTCGTGTTACTATTAACGGTTCATTTGTAAAAGCCGCACGTTCCATTAAACCAGGTGATATTATCCAGGTAAAGAAGCCACCTATCACCTATTCTTTTAAAGTGCTGCAAACAATAGAGAAGCGAGTTGGAGCAAAACTCGTTCCTGAATACATGCAGAATGTTACGACTCCTGACCAATACGAACTTCTTGAAATGAGTAAAATCAGTGGTTTCGTGGATAGGGCACGAGGTACCGGACGGCCAACTAAAAAAGATCGCCGGGAAATAGAAGGTTTCACTGATCCAGAGTTTATGGATGGTTTTGATTTCGAATTTGATTTTAATTCAGAAGACTAAGAAAGTAATTTATAAGGGCTGGCATTCTTTACAATAGTAGATACTTCCACCCATATAACTCTCTTTCATTATTATACTACCACATTTATCGCAAGGCTTTCCCACTGTATTTTTGGAAAGTCTTGTTTTATATCTGCCAGAAGCTCCAAACAAATCTTTTTCAGTATCACGTCCACCCAGTTCACACATTTCAGATATAGTGCTCTTAATGGAGAAAAACAATTGTTCTTTCTGTTGTTCGCTCAGATCCTGAGTTTTTTTCTTTGGATGTATTCCGGCATTAAAAAGAATATCCTGCAATGTACCATTCCCAAGTCCAGGAATACGTTGCTCTGTAGCTAAAAGTGCTTTAACCGACTTATTCTTTAAGGCTTCTTCAGAGATCATACTCAGAAAATAATCCTTGCTAAACATATCCGACAACACAAAAGGTTTTTCTCCCGCCACCAGATAATAAGGATGATCCATGGTATTTTCAGGAAAAGCCCATATACCAGCATACATTTGTACAGATACAGTAAGAAATGAATTATCATCAAAACCTATCAGGAGCTGATGTTTCTGCGGTAACTTGCTATCCGGAGAATAATAATTGAGATTAGCTCCATCACCGAAAACAATACGTGCTTTTTCAGTACGGATTTCTACCAAGCCTCCCCGGGGAGAGGATTCACAAATTCTTTCACCCATCAATAATGATACATAATTCTGAGGGTCACCATAGAAGAAAGCAAATTTATGAGGGGAATATGCTGCAACAACATCTGTAATAACTTTCCCTTTTATTGCTCCATTCAATTGATCAGACAATACAATAGCTTCAGGTATTTCAATCATGGCAGTAGGTATTTAGATGTGAACAAAGTTATCTCTTTATTGATAAATGACAAACAAAAAAGCTCTTATTATTATCTTAACAATCTATTATTCTGATTGTTACAAAAGAAGAGGAGTAATATACGTAAAAGAAATAAAAAGATGACGGTTCTTCGTCACTTTTGGTGGAAGATATTGCATTGAGCCTTTTATTTATAGTGCTTTTACCGACTTTATATCAGATTCAATAAATGGTATATCAAAAAGCATGCAGGACCTTGATTGGATAAGCATTGGGGACAGTTTTATTCCACCAAAAGTGACAAAGCTCCCCCCCAATAGCCCTAAGCTTTCGACATTAACGCAAAAAAGGCTGCCTGTTACCAGACAACCTTTCTGCATATAGCATACTATTTTTTACAGATTTGCTTTTACTGCATCAATCAGTTCCTGATATTCTGCATCGCTCAGGTAAACTTTACCAGGGTTCATTGTAAATGTTCCGCCAAAGTCAGGTCCATCCACATATTTTGGAGCTAAGTGAAAGTGTAAGTGAGACAACTTATCAGAGTAAGCACCATAGTTAATCTTTGCAGGGTGGAAAGCTTTATCCATTGCACGGGTTACTTTAGCTACGTCGGCCATAAAAGCATTACGATCTTCGTCACTCAATTCAAAAAGATCATTTATATGGTCTTTGTATGCAACCAGGCAACGTCCACGATAGGTTTGTTCTTTAAAAAGAAAAACTCTTGATACGCTTAACTGTGCAATTTCAATCATTAAATCGTGTAAAGTCTGATTGTTTTGACAATACAGACAGTCTTTTGGATCACTCATGGTTATAATCTATTTATATATTAATGGTGTAAAAGTAGAAATAAATTCTCAAAAAAATGTGGAATTATTAGTTCTTTTGACTTACTAATTGGTAAACATCCTCTTTTTCGCCAACAACCCATACCACGTCGCCCTCCTGAAAAGGAACATTCACATCGGGGGTTCTCAAAGAGTTTCCATTGCGTTCCATTCCCACAATCAGGCACTTATAGTTATCCCTTATGCCCGATTCACGAATTGATTTTCCTAAAAAGCCGGAACGGGAATCAATCATAAACTGTTTCAGTGTCATCAAACTACTTTCAATGTCAACATTTTCACAGGAAGATTCCGTTTGCATCATTTGTTCACTGAACACATTCAGCTGTTCATCGGTACCTATTGTCTGTATCTTGTCAAGAGGAAAGAGTCTGACAGAAGCCCCCGGAATATTAATCCGTAGCTTTCCGCGAAGAATGGAAACGATATGCACACCATATTTTTTTCCAAGGTTTAGTTCTGAAAGAGTTTTGCCCGCCCAAACCGAATTGCAAGGAATTTCAAAATCAGTGAGATGCAAATCACGCGAAAGCAAACTACCAGCGTAAGCAGGCTTTTTATTTCCCATATATTCCGCATGCATATCACGTAACCGCAGATTCTGAAGAAACTTACGCTCAATGAGGATGGAATGTTTCTTTAATACTCTGGAATAGATCATCACAAACACCAGGATTACAGCCACTCCCACAATAATACCAACAGACGATTTAAAGAAATGAGCTATAACAAATGCAACAAAGACAACAGCTATTACCACACGCAGAATTATTGTAGAAACCAGCGGACCACGGTTCACCCGGCTGTCATCCCAAAGCGTTGTAAACTCCTCCGAATGGTTCTTCTTTACCACTATTGCCCGCAGGAATGGAGAGATACAGATAATAGTAAATATTGATGCTGCAAGCGAGCTCCAGAAATGAGGTAACTGGCTTTCAAACAATGGAACCACAAACCGGAAAGATAATGCAATTGTTGCAATGGAAATAATTGAATATATCACAATATTGCGTGCCATAGCCAGAAGTAGCTTTTTCCAGTTACTTTCATAGTTCACTGTTTGCGAACCGGATGAATAACGGTCGAGGAAACGTTTCCATGAACGAGGCAATGCATGCTCGGCTTTATTGGAAGCCGGTTCGGCCAAACGAATCATGTATGGAGTAAGGAATGTGGTGATTACTGATACAGCTACCACGATAGGATAAAGGAAATGACTGGTTACGTTCAGACTTACCCCCAGAGAGGCTATAATGAAAGCGAACTCGCCAATCTGTGTCAAACTAAAGCCGCACTGCATGGCAGTCTTCAGCGGCTGACCGGAAAGCAAAACTCCAAAAGTTCCAAAGACTGACTGACCAATAATAACTACTAAAGAGATAACAGCTATGGGCAAGGCGTATTCTACAATCATTGCCGGATCTACCATCATACCAACGGAGACGAAGAAGATTGCGCCAAACAGATCCTTTACCGGTTTCACCAGATGTTCTATATGTTCAGCCTCAATGGTTTCTGCTAAAATAGAGCCCATAATGAAAGCTCCGAAGGCTGGTGAGAATCCTACCTGAGAGGCAAGTACCACCATACCGAAACACATCCCCAAAGCAACGATCATAAGTGTTTCGTCACTCATCAGGCTACGCGTTCTCTTAAGGAAGCCAGGGATAAGGAATATCCCGACTACAAACCAAAGGACAAGGAAGAAGACCAGTTTTCCAAGACTCTCTATAAGATCCTTCCCCTGAAAGTTGTTGCTTACCGCCATAGTAGAAAGAACCACCATAAGAACGATAGCCAGAATATCTTCAAGGATTAGAACACCAAGCACAAGACCTGCAAATTTCTTTTTCCTCAGCCCCAAATCATCAAAGGCTTTATAGATAATGGTTGTAGAAGACATCGCAATCATACCTCCAAGGAAAATGCAATCCATCTTGTGCCATCCAAAACTTATTCCGACGACTATCCCCACTATAATCATACAAAAGATAATGGTACAGGCAGCAATAACCGCCGTTCCGCCTACTTTCAGTATTTTCTTGAAACTGAATTCCAGTCCTAAAGCAAAAAGGAGGAAGATAACACCTATATCAGCCCAGGTCTGAATGTTTGAGGTATCAAATATAGTAGCTGTAGGAATAAAGGAATGCGATCCGGTAAGGAATCCCGCAACAATATACCCCAGCACTAATGGCTGTTTTAACTTCTTAAATAACAACGTTATTATCCCAGCTGATATAAGAATTAACGCTAAGTCCGCTATAAGATTCGGTAAATGCGACATTGTATTTTCAGATTGGTTTCTACAAAAATACATTATTCCATGCAAAATGAAAAGTTTCAGATAATAAAAAAAGCGATATTATAACATTACGCTATAATATCGCCTATTATTATTTTTTATAAGAGAACAATCTATTTTCTGAAAGGAGGTTTTACAACAACCGCTTTTATACCTTTTCCACGAATGCTGACATATATTTCAGTTCCTAGCTTTGAATAAGCAGTCTGCACGTATCCCATGCCGATGCCCACCTTACGGGTAGGCGACATAGTTCCGGAAGTTACTTCGCCAATCTTTTCTCCTTCTGCATTAATCAGTTCGTATTCATGACGCGGAATGCCACGGTCAATCATTTCAAAAGCTACTAGTTTACGAGCCACGCCCTCAGTTTTCTGTTTCTCAAGGAATGCACGATTGGTAAAGTCCTTTCCATCCACAAATTTGGTAATCCATCCCAATCCTGCTTCTATAGGCGAAGTAGAATCATTCAAATCGTTGCCGTAAAGACAGAATCCCATTTCCAGACGCAAGGTATCACGTGCGCCAAGTCCTATCGGCTTAATGCCAAACTCAGCCCCAGCTTCAAAGACAGCATCCCAGATCTTCATTGCGCAATCGGGATAGAAATAGAGTTCAAAGCCACCGGCTCCGGTATATCCTGTATTAGAGATTATCACATTCTTCTGTCCGGCAAACTCGCCAGAGGTGAATGAATAATAAGGTATCTCGGAAAGATTCACGGATGTAAGCTTTTGCAAAGCATTTATAGCCTTTGGTCCCTGAACGGCAAGCTGAGCCATTTTATCGGAAGCGTTTTCCAGTTCGGCTCCAACAGTATTGTGACTCACACACCAGTTCCAGTCCTTTTCAATGTTCGACGCATTAACAACCAACATGTACTTTTCGGGCTCGTAGTAATACACCAGTAAGTCATCAACTATTCCGCCCTCTTCATTCGGAAAGCAGGTATACTGTGCTTTACCAATGGTAAGAGCCGCTACGTCATTGGAAGTTATCTTCTGAAGAAAAGCAAGCGCATTAGGCCCTTTTACCCAGAACTCTCCCATGTGAGACACGTCGAACACCCCTACCCCGTTGCAAACAGTGAGATGTTCATCTATAATTCCGGAATATTCAATCGGCATGTTATAGCCGGCAAACTCGTGCATTTTTGCACCTAAAGCAATGTGTGTTTCTGTAAATGGTGTGTTTTTCATAGTATTAGTTTATTTATTTGCTACTAGCTCTGCAATCTTCACAATTACTTTTGTTGCCTTTTCCAATGATTGAACAGGGGCAAACTCAAAGCGGCCGTGAAAATTCAGCCCTCCTGCAAAGATGTTAGGGCATGGCAGACCTTTGAATGATAATTGTGCTCCGTCCGTACCACCACGAATGGCTTTTACTTTAGGTTCTACACCTGCTGCCTTCATTGCTGCAAAAGCAGTGTCGATAATGTGCATCACCGGTTCTATCTTCTCGCGCATGTTATAATACTGATCTTTCAGTTCAAGAGTTGCTGTTCCTTCGCCAAATTCAGCGTTTATCTTGCGGACAAGATGTTCAACTTCTTTCTTACGGTTTTCAAATTTAGCACGATCATGATCGCGGACAATGTAAGATACAGTTGATTGTTCCACAGTGCCATTTACACCAATCAGGTGATAAAATCCTTCATAGCCCTCTGTATGTTCAGGAGATTCGTGACGTGGAAACATTGCTATAAACTGATTTGCAATGCGAATAGAGTTAATCATTTTATGCTTGGCATATCCCGGATGAACATTGCGTCCTTTGAAGGTAATCTTAGCCGAAGCAGCGTTGAAGTTCTCGAATTCAAGTTCGCCTAATTCACCACCGTCCATGGTGTAAGCCCAGTCACATCCGAATTTCTCAACGTCGAACTTATGAGCACCCTCGCCAATCTCTTCATCGGGATTAAATCCGATACGAATCTTTCCGTGTTTAATTTCAGGATGTGCCTTAAGGTAAGCAATGGCAGTGATTATTTCTGCAATACCAGCCTTATCATCTGCACCAAGAAGAGTCTTTCCGTCGGTCACAATAAGGTCTTCCCCTTTGTGATCAAGCAGTTCGGGGAACTGAGCCGGAGAGAGAATTACGTTATCTTCCTTGCAAAGGACAATATCTTTTCCGTCATATTTTTCTACAATACGTGGATTAACATGCTTGCCACTCATATCAGGACTTGTGTCCAGGTGAGCAATAAATCCGATGGTTGGAACTTTCTTGTCAATGTTGGCAGGAAGAGTGGCAAAAAGATAACCGTAGTTATCTAAAGTAATCTCTTCAAGCCCTAAAGCTTCCAACTCTGTTTTAAGATATTCGGCGAAAATCATCTGTCCCGGAGTACTTGGAGTGAGTCCGGTGAGCTCATCCGATTGAGTGTCAAAAGTGACATATTTAAAAAAACGTTCGACTAATGTCATATCTATAAATTTTTATGTTGTTTTTATACTGCTTGTAAAGGTAAAAAAAGAGCTACGAATTACAAAGTAATCCGCAGCTCTTTTTTGTTTTTTAGCCTACAGTATGTTTTTACTGAAGGATTTTAGGGGGCCATGCTAATAATATAGCCGTAACTATATTATTTTTGTGTTAATCCGAAAAAACATCTTTTTAATACCCATTGAGTTTAAAATCCAACTATAATAAACCTCTAAAAAAAACTATTAGAAACATTTCATTTTAGACCCGGGTCTCAGTGGTATTTTGATATATATCAAAAGGGTGCTTAGATGTATATCGAAGCATACGTTTGATGTATATCTAAGCGAAAATGAAACTAATTAGATTTGTTAGTGTCTCGTTTCATTTTCTTTTTTCATCCGGTAGAAATCCTGCAGAACATAGAATGCCTTCTTTTTCAGCCCTCTTTCGGAGATAACTCCCTTACGATTGAAGAAATCCTGTATGCCGTTCAGTTGGCGACGAGTAGAGCGGAAATCCATGAGTATCCACGGAGAAGTTCCGGCAAATCCGTCAACACGGTTGTACATATCCAGCGTATTTTTGTAAAGTTCCTCCTGATATTCCTCTGTCCAGCGTTCATCCTTGTCGCCGTGTTTGCCTTGCAATGCGCCTCCACCGAATTCGCTGATGAAGAATGGCTTGTTATACGGAATATTCCACTGGCGGGTTTTGCAATCTTCGGGCGTGCCGCCATACCATCCCAGGTAATTGTTGAAGCTGATAATATCGACATACTTACTCATGTAATCTTTTACCTCACTCACATTTCCTTTTGTTCCGGTTACTTCCATAGCCATGCTCAGCAGGCGGGTGTTATCTTTTGCCCGAACCTGTGCCGCCAAATCGGCAAGGAACTTATCACGTGCATCACTGTGCGGAGTTTCGTTGGCTACCGACCAGATTATAATACCGCAACGATTCTTATCGCGCTCCATCATATCGTTTAGTTGTGTGGAAGCATTCTTATACGTGTCCGGATTACTCCATTGAATAGTCCAGTAGACCGGAATTTCACTCCAGACCATTAAGCCCATCTCCTCGGCCGCACGAACCATAAATTCATTGTGCGGGTAATGCGCCAGGCGAACAAAGTTACATCCCAGCTCTTTTGCCCAGCTAAGAAGCATAACAGATTCCTCTTTCGAGAACACACGTCCTTGTCGGTAGGGTGCTTCTTCGTGAATGGAAATTCCGCGAAGGAAAGTCTTCTTCCCGTTCAGCAAGATGCTTTTTCCTTGTGTCTCGATCTGACGGAAACCAATCTTGTCTTTCAGCACCTCTTCTCCGTTACGAATCACCACATCATATAGTTTAGGAGAGTCGGGCGACCAGAGTTTTGGTTTGGTCTGACACGTAAAAGTTGCTTTCCCACTGGCATCTGTAATCAGTTTCTTCTGAAGTTTCAGTTCGGGAATCTCTAAAGAGACCTCCACTCCGGCCATCTTTTCATTAAGCTGAACGTATCCTTCCACGCGGTCATAGTTTCCTTTGGGAAGTTGAACCAGATAATCGTCTACAAAAACGTTGGGAGTTTCTACCAGCATCACGTCACGTGTGATACCACCGTAGTTCCACCAGTCGGAATTCACCGTAGGCACACCTTCGGGCTTGCGGTCATTGTTCACGCGAAGAATAACAAAATTATCTCCCGCCTTTAATTTGTCAGTTATATCGAAATGAAACGGAGTAAATCCGCCTTCGTGTGTACCAATTGGTTCCCCATTCAGGTAAACATTGGCCAGATAGTTCACCGCACCAAAGTATAAAAACACACGGTTGCCCGGTTTGGGGGTGTAATTAAAATCCTTCTTATACCAAACACTCCCCTCATAAAAAAACAGTTTGTCGTTCTGTGTGTTCCAGTCGCCCGGAACTTTCATCAGCGGAGCAGTATCAAAATTATACTCCACGAGATCAGATTTTGATTTGGCCTTTTGATTTTTGAAAAAGCCGTTGTTGCTTATATTAAGCCTGTAGTCATAATACCCATTGTCGAACGGATCTACAATATAATTCCACGATCCGTTTAGTGTTTGTGTGTGGCGTGCGTATACATTATTCAGCACTGTGCCGGCCTTCACCTGTGGCAAAACAGACAGGCAGGCAAATAAAATCATCATTAATCTTCGCATAACATAATCTTTAAGGTCTTGTTTACAATTTGTAGAGCAAAGATATATAAAATCAAACAACCTTTACTCCACAAATCATGCAAAAAGGTCTACAAAATGATGTATATCAGCTCAATTCTATTTAAAAACATTCAGATTCCACTGGTCATACCATTTCAAAACAGGCTTTCCGTTCTCAAAAAGAATTGGCAACCAAATATAAGAAGCTTCAATAGGATGCTTCGGTGTCCACCTGTCCGCCATAAAAATATAGGCATCCTTCTTACCTTCTACCTTTTGAATATAAGTACTTTGGGAATGGAAAGTCAGTTTAGCATCTTCTCCCACACAAGGATTGGAGTGTTTCTCCCAAGGTCCCCAGATATTTTTAGCAGAAAACATACGTGCCTCGTTAGGATCCCAACCGGTGCATCCGGAAGTAATCATCCAGTATGTTCCATCTTTCTTGAAGATAGACGGAGCCTCATTATGTCCGCCCGGGAAAATACGGATATACTTTCCAGAATGACCAAGATAATCATCTGTCAGTTCGGCAATCTGCAAAGTAAGATTCTCTTCGGATGAATATATGTGGTAAGCTTTTCCGTTATCATCAACGAATATCGTCATATCTCTCGACATCTGTCCCTCTTTCAAATCCCGCTTAGTAAACAATCCATCGGATACCGCCTTGTACCATTCCGGAGTCCACCACTTTTCATAGTTCTTCACATCAAGAGACATGTTCTTCTGCTCATCCGTCATGTTAGCAGCATAAATACCCGGATTAGAGCGGAACGAGCGGACAAACTTATAAGGTCCGGTTACCTGGTTACTAACAGCCACTCCCACGCGAGCCGCAGCATACCCCTGCCCTTTCATTTCCAGATGAAACCACATCACAAATTTGTTTGTCTTCTTATTATATATCACCTTGGGGCGTTCAATGATACATCCTTTGGTAATGTCACTTTTTTCATCATCAGAAACTTTCATGGCAATGCCTTTGTTCTTCCAGTTATACAAGTCAGAAGAAGAATAGCAGGTTACTCCCACCAATGCACTACTGGTAGTCTCGCTCTTAAACTCGCCAAACCAATAATACTTGCCCTGGTAGTATAGCATTCCACCACCGTGAGCATTAACATGTACTCCTTTATCATCAGGCCATTGCTTGCCAGGATAAAACGATTTATTTGCAGCATTCATCTGAACACTAAAGAATGCAACGCAAGCCAGTAAAACCGGACTGATAATTTTAAAAAATCTTTGAGCTATCATTTATTTAAAATTAAAGATTATATGGCAAATATAGGTCTACATATCATTCATTCGCACCAAAAATAGCTCTTTAAGTTCCGTTTTTAGACAATCTATCAAAACATGCACATAAAAGAACTATAATTCTAGCTTAGTGAGTTACAGAACTAAAAGTTTCAGTGATTAAGGTATTCTAATTCCGTAAGAATAAAGACAATAGGAAAATACAATATAAAAAAAGAGGTTGCCAATGATAACATGTATCAGGCAACCTCTTAAGAGCAGTTATTATAAACCTACGATAACAATTCTATTGAGCAGTCGTTGGTCCTTGGTTAGCCACTGTAGGCCATCCCGGATTCTGATAAATAGGAGAATCAGCTACATTATTAGTTCCACCGGAAGTAATCAACAGATGTTGAATACAAACAGGAGTTAAGTAGTGAGCCATCGCCCATTTATAACCATCCAGAGCCAATGAACCACTAACCTTTTCGTAAGGACGTAAATAATTACCACGTAATGGATCAGAAACATTTGATTTACTATTACTTAAACCATAAACCAATTTTGAAGTTCCATCTGCTTTCTTGTACCAATCTTGCATTTCACCCCAGATCTTGAAACCTTCAATGTGGTAAGGAGTAGTAATCATCTGATCCATTGCTCTCCAACGGCGAAGATCCATATAACGAAGACCTTCAGCCATAAGTTCACAACGACGTTCGCGACGAATATTATACAATGTTGCATCAACTAATTGTCCTGCAGAATAAGCACCCCAGTCATTTTTAGCCTCTTTTGACATATCTGTAGCAGCTATAGTCTTGTTAAAATCAGGATCTACATGTGAACGATTACGCAATGCAGTCCAATAACCTTGAGCTGTAGCATCCAGGTTTCCATTAAGTTCATAGCAAGCTTCCATATAGTTAAGGTAAGCCTCAGCACCACGGAAAGTGATAGATCCGGTAAAAGATGCACCATTACCGCATTGGTTCTGATCGTATGAGTTACCTTTACGAAGAGCATAACCTGTAGAATATACATTTTCATCATTACCGGCAGTAATATCTGGAACTGGTTCTGTAGGAACGGCATGGTCACCAGTACCAGGGTAAAGGATATTCAATTGTCCCGGTTCTTTCAGGAAGATAGAAAGACGGCTATCTCTGTCTGCACGAACATTAACAATGTTGTTATCACCTTTGTAACCACTTCCTGTAGCATATATTGGAAGGCCATTTGCCATAAGGAAACCATCAACCATACCACGAGTCACACCTACACCATAGTCACCATGCTGAGCAGCAACAACAACACAGTGAGTACTTAAGCTTAAATCATATTGACGCCACATAAGAACTTCGCTATAACCGGAAAGATCCACAGATCCAAACATATTCATATAAGGATTTACAGCTTCAGTTGCCGATTGCTGAACTTTAGCTGTGTTGTTTACCAAAGTAAAACTTTCAGCAACCTTCTTTGCAGCATCCATAGACTGACCAAGGAAATATTTAATTTCATTATCTACGCTACCTGATTTATAAGAAAAGGTAGAATTATAACTTTTATCTTTACCTGGCCATTTAGCATCACCCGGAACAAAAGCAGTGCCTTTGAAGTACTTTAACCAAGTACCTTCAAACAAAGCCACGCGGGATTTTAATAAAAGAGCTGCTTCTTTTGAAATACGAGTCTTTTTGCTATCTGGATTGGTAGCCATTAATTCAATAGCTTTATCCAGATCACTAATAATAAAACGAGCAACTTCGTTACGTGGAGCACGCTTACTAGCTTCAGTCAATACATCCATATTATCAGGCAAAGTTTCAGTAACTATAGGAAAGTCACCAAACATTTGGTAGCGTTTGAAATATTCATAAGCACGAAGGAAATAAATTTCACCGATATAATGCTTAATATTACCTGTAGATCCAGCTATTTTTCCTGCTTCAAAATCAGGTAATACAGTATTCAAAAAGTAGTTGCAACTATAAATTCTCTTGAAATACCAGTTTCTGTCATTTTCATTACTACTTTCATTTTGCGCAGTCTTCCACTGTCCGGGAACAAACTTATTATCATAATAAGAAGCTGCCTGGTTATCAGTGTGCTTATCATCGCCAAATGTACCATAACTCCAGTTTCCATGAGAAGGAAGAATAGCAGTATATAGGCCATTAGCATAAGAAGCCAATTGAGACTCTTCGTTCAAATAACTTTCCGGTGAAATAGTTGAAGCAGGTTCCTTGTCCAGAAAATCATTGCAGGAGAATAGTGTACCCATGCAGGCTACTATTCCAATATATTTAAATAATTTATTCATTGATTTCATTGTGTTACCAGATTATTAAAGGGTTAAACTTAAACCGAATGAGATAGTTTTTTGCAATGGATAAGCATTACCATTACCATTACCAATACTACCACTACCACCATTGATTGTTTCAGGATCGAACATCTTAGCCAAGCTAGTTCCTGTCCAAAGGTTTTCGCCTGATACAAATAAACGCAATTTAGTAATATTCAATTTGCTAACTATATTGTTAGGTAATGAATAACCAAGTTGCAAGTTCTTTAAACGAATATAAGAAGCGTCCTGTAAGTAACGGGTTTGTGTCTGTTGGTTCTTATCCGTACCAAAGATAGGACGTGGGTAATAAGCGTCTATGTTTGCAGGCAGATCATTAGAAGCTTCAGCGCGGAAGTAATCTACATGTTGTTTCAAACCAGAAGACCACCACATGTTATTTGTTGCACCCCAGAAATAATAACTACCTTGCCAGTAATCACGTTTTGCAACTCCCTGGAAGAAACAACGAACATCAAAACCTTTCCAATCGGCAGATAAATCAAGACCGAATTGATAGCGTGGAGTATTGTTACCAATTACTTTCATATCGCCGTGATCAGCTACTGTATTTGCTCCATTATCAATTTTGCCATCACCGTTCAAATCCTTATACATGATATCACCGGCAATCCAACTGTTACCTAATGAAGACTGTCCGCCATTAGTTAATTTTGCCATATGAGCATTCATCTCGTCATTAGTCTTAGCTATGCCAACTGTTTCATAACCCCAGATTTCACCAAATTGCTGACCTGAATAATAATTACTCAATGTTTTTGTAACATTTGGGAATCGTGTTATTTCTGTTTTTGCATCTGCCAAAGTGAAGTTTACGCTATAATTTAATCCATTCTTCAAACGGTCTCTCCAACCCAATTGAAGTTCCCAACCATAAGTTTTTAAGTCGGTATTGTTTGTTTTTGGAACTTCAATACCTAATACATCTGGCAATTCAGGAGCAGGACCAACCATATCCGAAGTTTTACGAACATAAGTATCGAATGATCCGGTTAAACGGCTATTGAATGCAGCAAAATCAAGACCAGCATTCCATGTTTTTACGCGTTCCCAAGCTAAAGTAGAACTAATTAATGCCGGAACTGTAGCAGTGTTCGTTTTTGTTCCGTTTTGCAACCAAGTACCATCATTTGATTTATAAGTGATGCTCTGGTAAGTAGGATACCAGCTATCAGTGTTTTGGTTACCTAATTCACCATAAGAAGCACGCAATTTTAAAGTACTGATTTTATCTTGCATTGGTTCCCAGAAAGATTCACGAGCAATGTTCCATCCTAAAGAAACAGATGGGAACACATTCCAGCGCTGATCTACACGGTAACGAGAAGTTCCGTCATAACGTACATTCATCTCAGCAAGGTAACGTCCTTGGTAGTCATAATTCAAACGGCCAAAGAAACCGGCAGTGCTCCATGAAGAAGAAGCACCATTTGCTGATGGAGTAACAGCTTTTCCATCGTATGCTGTACCTGAAGTAAGGTCAACTTCTGGAAGTCCATCTACAATAATACCATCACGTTGTAAACCAAATACTTTTCTTTTCAACTCTTCACTCTGGAAACCACCCATAACCTTGAAGTTGTGGTTTTCATTTAATTTGAAGCTATATTCAGAAAATATATTCAGATTCAAATAATTATCTTTCAGATAATCTTCGTGAACATTAGAGCTCTTATTGTAAATAACAGGATTACCATCCACATCATGGTTGTATGTTGTATGAGAATCCCAGTGACGGTTAGCCGATTTGATACGGTAATTCACATCAACATGAGTGATCCAGTTCTTTACAGGTTCCAGAATCAAGGAAGCTTGTTGGTAAGTATTGTCTGTTTGAGTAGCATCTGTACCACCAGTTGCCAATCCTAAGGCAGGAGATGGAGAAGAATACAAGTAACCATTAGGATCATAAAGAGGCAATACCGGCCATCCCTGACGAGCTAAGTCTGAATAAAGACCATCAGTTAATGAAGAAGGTCTTTCATAGTCAGTACGAGTAAAACGAATGCTGTAATTAAACTTAGCCCAATCATTCAACTGAGCGTTCATCTTAGCAGTAGTAGTATAACGTTTGTAGCCTTCATTACCCAATTTCATCAAACCATCCTGACCAAGGTAGTTCGCTGATGCATAGTAGTTCAGCTTTTCAGTTCCACCATTTGCACTAATATTGTGTTCCTGAGAGAAAGTACTGCTTTTATAAATAGCTTTGTACCAATCTACATTATCATTTCCGTCGCCATATCCATCAGACCAATACTGACCATTTTTGGTAACACTCGCTTTTAATTTACCATCTCTATAATCTTTAATACGTTGCATACGGTCTGCAGAGAAGAATGTTCCCCAGTTAGCGTTAGCATACGCATCATTGAAATAGGTAGCAAATGTGTAAGAATCCATCATCTCAGGCATGTTAACCGCTGAGCTGACACGGAAGTTGTTATTGTAGTTAACTATAGTTTTGCCACTCTTACCATTCTTTGTAGTAATCAGAATTACACCAAATGGTGCGCGAGAACCATAGATTGAAGAAGCAGCAGCATCTTTCAATACAGAAATGTTCTCAATATCCTGTGGATTGATGGAATTGATATCAGCTTCCATACCATCGATCAAGATCAATGGATTACCTGTAGAACCTTTACCAATAGTAGTTGTACCACGAACATTGATACTTGGAGTATCTCCTAAGCTACCACTTGTTTGTGTAATTTGCAAACCCGGTACCAAACCCTGTAAGGCCTGAGTTGCATTAACAACAGGACGAGATGAAAGTTCTTTTGAGTCGACAGTACCTACAGCACCAGTCAGGTTGACTTTCTTTTGTGAGCCGAAACCTACGACAACAACCTCTTCTAAAGTTTTAGAATCTTCTTTCAAGGTAATAGAAAGAGGAGAATCAGATACCACCTTTACTTCCTTTACTAAATACCCCATGCAAGAAACTTTAAGTACAGATTCCGAAGAAGCTGAAAGTGTGAAGTGGCCGTTAAGATCAGTAATAGTTCCCACATTGGTTCCTTTTACAAGCACATTCGCACCAATAATAGCTTCACCATTAGTATCGACTACATTTCCCGATATCTTAAATTTTTGCTGTAAATTATCGGCCTGGGCTAATTGGCCCCCGAAAAGAAAACATACGCACAAGATCAACATTGTTAATGCTCTTGCTCGATTTAGTTTAAAATAATTAGATTTTACCATATTCTTTTTTATTAGAAATAATAAGGTTAAAAAACAATGAATATTAAATTAGTAATGTATAAGCATAAAAGCTGAAATAAATAAATTAAGTTGAAAGTTGTTTTAGATTAGTTAAATTCATAAATTTTAATATTAGATATTCTTACATATAATAGTTCATAAAATAGAGCGTTTGTACTCACTAAAATGAAAATAATTGTAAAAAACAGGTAAAAAAAAGAACTTAATTCGGTTTCATAGTTAATAGTGTTTAGGTTATTAGTTGATGATTATAACGGTAGCAAACATAACATTTTAGATTTATTCACATATCAAATAATGCATTAAAAAAGGCCGATATCCTATTTTAGAGTACATTTTGAACTATAATTCGACCTATCCACAAAGCTTGGGCGGCCTATTTTCTACACAGGCTGATATACCCGTACATAATCTATTTGATAAACTATGGGGAATTTTGTTTGAGAAGGATCACCTCCATTACCACCGATGGCAAGATTCAATAACAGATACTGGGGTTGATGAAAAGGATTGAACCCATCAGGGTTTATTGTTTGTGAAAGATCTATTTCATTCAGCAATTCATCGTCCAGATACAAACGGATAAAATCCTTATCCCAATCCATACGCCAGATATGAAATTTATTTGCCCAATCTGCATCTTTATCTGTAAAATGACTAAATGGTTTATTGGAGCCATCCCACTTAGCTGTCCATCTCACATTTGTTCCCCAAGCTGCGTTTGCCAGGATAGAGGGTACATCATTAATACGGTAAAACTCCATCAAATCAACTTCACCGTTCAGCGGCCATTCTTTATTTTCTCCCAAAGTCCAGATTGCCGGCCAGGCACCTTTCACCGCAGGAATCTTTGCACGAATTTCAAAACGTCCGTATAACCAGGAATGGGTTCCCGCAGTTGTTACACTCGAAGCTGAGTAATTTGCATATTCACGGTTTGTTTTCCAATCAGTGCTTCCCTCAATATAATTGGGGTTCTTTATGTTTTCGCGTCGGCCTTCTATTCTGAGTGCACCTCCAGAGCAATTGGCATTGTCTTCCTGGTACCATTGGAGCTCATTGTTCCTGACAAACCCATGTTCATAGCTCCATATTTTACTATCGAGTTTACCTTCGTTATTAAATTCATCGCTCCACACAAGTTTGTAACCGGGAATATTACCCGGCAATTGCACATCTGGCTGAGATGGTTCTACGCATTGGGCAAATAGATTGCCAGATATTAATGCAGATAAGGCATAAAATAAAAAATGCTTTTTCATGATCTTACATTTAAGTTTCAACATCGCAAATGTAAGAGCTTTAAATATGAATGAACTCTAATTATGAATCACTTAATTCCATACATGTGTTTATATGCTAATTTTCTGTACGCATATTTTACGGGTGGTGACAAACTTTAAATAAAACTTCTTTTATATGTCTTGTGCTAAAATTTGTCACCCCCACTACCAAAGGGTTTCAGAGGAAGCACCCCTGTTACCCCCCTAAAAACAACCTTATGTTTTTGTATTTTTGAGGAAGGAAGTTGAAAAAGCAGGAATACAACATGCAACGATTTGATTATATGCATATTACGCACAAAGACTATTAAGGAAACAGGAGGAAAATGGAAAAACAAGGTATATTGAATGTATAAAAATATTCCAGACAGGCACATATTTTATCGGGCAATAGATTTCAGTCATTGGCCTATAAATTAAAATCACCGGGCAATAAACCATCAGGCATTGCCCAATGGTTTTTATTCATTCTCTTCTGTCTCCTGAACAAAAGACTCGGGCAGATATCTTTCAATGTATTCACTGGGGAGCATTCCGAATTCCTTTTTGAAGCAAGCACTGAAATATTTTGGATCATTGAATCCCACAGCATAAGCAAGCTCGGAGATGCGGATACGCTTCTTTTCTTCCACAATTTTGCAGGCTGCTTTTAAGCGAATGTTTCGTATAAAGGCAGAAGTGTTAAGTCCGGTAAGTGATTTTAATTTCTTATATAATGTAGACTTGCTCGACCCCATTTCCTCAATGAACTGTTGCTGGTCGAACTCGGAATCATCAAGATGCTTATAAACACAGTCAATAGCCCGTTGCAGAAACTCTTCATCAATACTGGTATAGTTCAGTTCTTTGGCTTCAAAAACCAACTGCTTTTTAAAGTCTTTAGCTACCCGTTCTTTCCCCTTTAGAAGATTCTTTATTTTGGCATGAAGCACCGGAAGCTTAAAAGGTTTGCTTATAAATCCATCAGCACCTGAGTCGTAAGCCTCAATCCTATCCTCTTCCTTATTCTTTGCAGTAAGCAAGATCAGCGGAATATGGCAAGTTTCAAAATTACTTTTTAGATGCTTGCAAAACTCAATGCCATCCATCTCGGGCATCATAATGTCCGAAACAATGAGATCTACATCTTCATTTTCAACAATAGCAATACCTTCTTTTCCATTTTGCGCAGTGAAAATATTATATTCACGACTCAACAATCTGGTCATCAGCTGAAGTAACTCTTCATTATCTTCTATAACCAGCAGAGAATGAGATTTTGTTTCTGCCGTTTTTTCCGGTTCCGGAACAGAGAGTTCCAAATCGGATATCGTTCCTTCTGTAGCAGCAATCTTCAAATCATCAATCTCATCATCATTATAATATGAACGGTCAATCGGTATCTTTACACAGAAAGAGGTTCCTTTGTCCAGTTCACTTTCAACAGTAATAGTTCCCTGATGCAATTCCACCAGATCCTTTGTCAGCGAAAGTCCGATTCCTGTGCCTATGGTATTAAAGCGACGATAATCGCCTTCATAGAAACGCCTAAACAGAGTCTTCACCTTTTCCGGAGGAATTCCCTGCCCATTATCTTTAATTGTAAGCACAGCATATTCTTTCTCGGAGTCATAACTCAGATTTACTTGCACAAATCCGCCTTCATTGTTATACTTTGAAGCATTAGATAGCAGATTATACACAATCTTATCCAACTTATCGGGATCAAAATAACCAAAGATATTTTCAGGATCACAAACCACAGAGAGATGCATCTTCTTCTTTTTCATTAAGGGGCGAAAACTTTCCACCTCTTTTTTCACAAAGGCAGCCAGATTATCGTTGGAAACCTTCAGTTTCAGGTTGCCGGTCTCAGCTTTTCTAAACTCAAGAATCTGCTGTAGCAACCGGATCAACCGCGATATATTGTTCTGCATTACAGTATAATGTTCTTTATGCAGAGGAGAAACCATTTTCAGATCATCTACTGTTGCAGAAATAATAGTCAACGGCGTTAAGAGTTCATGGGTAATATTAGTAAAGAACTGCAGTTTAGCATGGTTCACCTCCTCGGATTTAGCTTGTTCCACTTGCTGAATCTTAAGATCGTTCCTTAATTGTATACGGTTCCTTACTGCTTTTAACGAAAAGCGAGTAATCAATGCAGCCACTATTATATAAATAAGGTATGCCCACCACGTTGCCCAGAGCGGAGGAAGGATTACAACCTCTAAAGTTGTTTCAGTATCATTCCATACTCCATTTTCATTTGTTGCCTTTAAACGGAAAGTATAAGTTCCACTCTTCAGGTTATTGTAATTAGCAAACCGGCGTGAGGCATCAGTATACTGCCAATCCTTATCAAACCCCTCTAACTTATAAGCAAATTTATTTCCTCTTGAATTATTATAAACTAATGCTGCAAACTCAATCGTGAAATTTTTATATTTATAAGGTAATTCTATCCGTTTAGTAAATCCGGGAGTTTCTTTTGATATCCGGTTTCTCAGTTCGTCATCTAAAGTTCCAAAAGATTGATTGAATATTTTAATATCTGTTATAACAACAGGATCTTTCATCGCATTATCAGCCATTTTATCAGGGAAGAAACTGTTATATCCCTTGTAGCCTCCAAAGAACAACTCGCCATTCTTGTTAAATGAAGAATTCTGAATAAAGTAATTATCCTGCAATCCATCCGCAGTAGTATAAACACGGAAGCTAGACTCTTTCAATTCATTAGCGACATGCAACCTTACAAGTCCGTAATTTGTTCCCAGCCACAGATTTCCTTTAGAATCTTGTTGAATACAGGAAACAACATCTCCCGGAAGATTTATCAGTTTATTTACGGAAACAAAAGTATCCTTTTCTCTGTCATACAGATTTAGTCCTCCACCTTCAGTACCAAGCCATAGTCTCCCTGCTTTATCTTTAAAGAAACAAAGAGCATCAATGCAGTTAAGCTTCCTATTCATTAAAGAATAGTGAGCAAACTTCATTGTTGCAGGCTTTTGAGGATTTCCGGAAATACGTATTACACCGTAATTGAATGTACCGCACCAAATGGTTCCATCCCTATCTTCACAAATAGAACGTACTGTAGAACGTCCTAAGTCTTTATTGTCAGCAATCAGCGTTCTAAAAATATATCCTTTCCCATTATTATATCTGATACATAATCCACTGCGGGTTCCTATCCAGCAATTGCCTTTACTATCTTCCATAATGGCAGAAACACAGGCATCTTTCAGATATGGAGTGTTTTCGGGAAGCAATACTTTTACTTTCTGACCTTTCTTATATGCAAAAATACCTCCATCGTAAGTGCCAATCCATAATTCATTGGTCTTTTTCACCTTTACAATAGTGTTAACTGTAGGCATTCCTTTTATGCCAGCAAACTCGGGAATCTTAGGATAATAATTACATATACTCGTTTTAGGATTATATACAGCAAGTCCGTAAGTACCTATTCCCATCCAAACCAGACCTTGATCGTCTACATAAAGACACTGAACAGAATTGGTAGGTAATTCATGTTTTATGGATTCTATATTATAAAGATTAAAGTGAGTTTGTCGGGTACTGGTCCAACATACTCCTCCACCAATTGTTCCAATCCACATCATGCCGGAACGATCGCGAATAATAGAATTTACTTCATTATTAATGATAGGATACTGTTTACTCTCGGGCAAGTAATTAATAAAACTATCGGAAACATTATTATTCCCTGTGATACTAAGTCCACTACGTGTACCTACCCAAAGGGTATGGGTATTAAAATCTTCCGAAATTGAATAAACAATATTATCAGATAAACTATTTGGATTACCTTTCTGATTTACAAACCTTTTCCATCGCAAGTGTTTCATGTCATAAGGATTCTCTATCATAAACAATCCTTCATCCCACGTGCCTACCCATATCCTCTTTTTATAGTCTTCATAAATTACATGCGCAGAATTACGTGCATTCATTTTAGGATAAGCATAGTATCTCTTTAGTTTTGGATTATAGCGGTATAGTCCGGCCGACCACGTACCAATCCAGATATTCCCATTTGAATCTTCAATCAAAGATTTTATGGCAGGAGTATTTAGAACATTCCCCGTACGGGTTTTATCAAGTAGTTCAAAAGAATCGTTCTGCGGAATATACCGGCATAAACCAGAATCCGTACCAATCCACACGGTATTGTCTTTTGTTATAAGCAAGCAGGATATGGCATTATTTACTCCCGGAATAGATATTTTACGGATAGCGCCCGTTTTTTTATTCAATATGTTCAGTCCGTCCAGTGTACCAATCCATAAATTATTATTGTTATCATCGGCCACACAAAGAATATCATTGTTTGTAAATAACTCCGGTGTATAAAGATTCGCTTTATAGGTTTTAACCTGATAACCGTCATACAAGCATAAACCACTTCGGGTAGCAACCCATATATAGCCGTCTTTATCCTGAAAAACCTTCTGCACCTCATCAGTAGGCAAACCATTAAGCGTAGAAAGCTGTTTAAACTTTAAATGCTGAATTGCCCCATTCTGACAATAAGAAAAAAGTGGAATAATCACTAGTAATAAAAAGACAAGCTCTTTCTGTACTATATTGTATCTGTTGTTTAACATGAGTCTAGATAAATAATTACCGCAAATATAACCAGAATACAATATCTGGAGGTCAAATAATAAGTAAATATGCTCTATAAAAAGATAATCTATAAAGTAGAAGAGATAAATCACAAACGGCAAAGTGTTATTTTGCTGCCTTAATAAATGCATTATTAAGAGAGATTTCCAGGTATTAGCTATTGAGTGCTAAATTTCATTAAACAGGAAATAAAGAGCCTTCGGATAAGAACATTTCTTTTCAATCAGTGTTTTTTCATTAACAATGATAAAAAGTCATTTTATCTATTATATTTGTATTCGTAACTTAAATTTATATAAAAATGAGAATAGAAAAGATTTTTGGAAGAGAGATCCTTGATTCAAGAGGTAATCCAACTGTTGAAGTTGATGTTATATTAGAATCGGGTGTTATAGGAAGAGCTTCGGTTCCTTCTGGTGCATCAACCGGTGAAAACGAAGCTATAGAATTACGCGATGGCGATAAAAAACGCTATGGAGGCAAAGGTGTACACAAAGCTGTTGAGAATATCAATAAGATAATAGCCCCCCATCTTATTGGAAGATCAGTACTCGATCAAAGAGGAATTGATAAGGCAATGATTGAACTCGATGAAACCAAAACAAAATCAAGACTTGGTGCCAATGCTATTCTTGGAGTATCTCTGGCAGTAGCAAAAGCAGGGGCTGCTTATCTGGATCTTCCGTTATATAGATATATAGGTGGGGTAAATACTTTTGTATTACCGGTTCCTATGATGAATATCATTAATGGTGGCTCACACTCTGATGCTCCTATTGCTTTCCAGGAATTCATGATTCGTCCGATTGGGGCTCCTTCATTTAAAGAAGCATTAAGAATGGGTGCTGAAGTGTTCCATGCACTGAAGAAAGTTCTAAAAGATCGCGGACTTAGCACTGCTGTTGGCGACGAAGGTGGATTTGCTCCAACGCTTGAAGGAACTGAAGATGCATTGAATTCTATTCTTGCAGCAATTAAAGCAGCCGGATACCTTCCCGGAAAGGATATCACTATCGGTTTAGATTGTGCATCTTCTGAGTTTTATCATGAAGGCATATACGATTATACCAAGTTTGAAGGTGCAAAAGGTAAGAAAAGAACATCTGCAGAACAGGCTGAATACCTTGAAGAACTGATAAAAGCTTTCCCTATCGATTCTATTGAAGATGGAATGAGTGAAAACGATTGGGACGGATGGAAACTATTAACTGATAAGATAGGTGATAAATGCCAGCTCGTAGGTGACGATTTATTTGTTACGAACGTAGAATTCCTTTCAAAAGGTATTCATCAAGGTTGCGCAAATTCAATTCTTATAAAAGTTAATCAGATTGGTACGTTGACAGAAACGCTGGATGCAATAGAAATGGCTCATCGCCATGGATACACATCGGTAACCTCACACCGTTCCGGTGAAACTGAAGATTCTACAATTGCAGATATTGCTGTAGCAACAAATTCGGGACAGATTAAAACTGGTTCGTTAAGCCGTTCAGACCGTATGGCAAAATATAATCAGCTGCTCCGTATTGAAGAAGAATTAGGCGATTTGGCAGTTTATGGATATAAACGAGTGAAATAAAACAATTAAAAGGGTAGATAATAGAATCTTACTGATATAAGAAACGCCTCAAGATTTTCAATTAAATCTTGAGGCGTTTTATATTTAAGTTTATTCGTCTGCTATCTCTTCATCTTTGGATAACGATTCCAGGTGTCTTTCTTTCCATAGTCGCAATAGATTCAGATCCGGAATCTCAATTTCTGTTCTTCGAAGGATGATAAGACCTTCCCGCTCCAGATTATTCAGGTATTTAGAAACAGACAACCGCGTTTCACCAATAATCAAACCAAAATCTTCCATTTTAATCTTCAATAGCTTCTTGCCAAAAGGTCTTTCGCAACGAGCCAGCAAGAAATCAACCATTTTAGTTTCTAAACACGAATAATTACTTTGCCACAATCTATCATGGAGCTGTTGTGCACGATTAGAAAGTATATTCCGGAAGTTTAGCCGAAAAATATCATATTTATCAAGTTCAGTCAGGATAAACGATTTATTTATAGATACCAGCTCAACATCCGTTTCTGCAGTATAAGTAGAAAAATAGCTGGCATTGATGCCGAAAAGAGAATAAAGCTCAACTAGATCAGGAGCATCTTCGAATTCCTTCAGAATAAAGTTGTTCTCCTTATCGGTGGACTCTAACATTAATTCGCCCTTTAATAGAAAAGTCAGATCATTACAGAAATCACCTCTTCTGTAAATCACACTTCCAGCCTTGTACTTCTGAAAGTGAAACTTCACTTTTCCCACAATCCTCGTGATCTCATCTTCACCAAGACCTTGGAAAAGAGGTATCTGCAACAAGGTTTCATACATAGTATCCATAACAACCTTTTTTTTATATACTAGTAACAAACTTGTTTAGCTAGTTGTTTACAAAAATATCAATAATTATTAACCTGTATCATTTACAATCTTTGTTTTTTATGCTTTTTTACTATTTATTTAATATGAGAACGAATTGTTGTTAAATGCATAAAAATATAATATCTTTGCATACAGAAAAATAAAAAGAAGTAATTATGTTATCAGCATTTAATTTTCAAGACATGGTTAGTGCATTTATTGTACTATTTGCGGTAATAGACATGATTGGTTCTATTCCAATTATCATAGCTCTTAGAGAAAAAGGGCGAGATGTAAACGCCATTAAAGCAACTTTATACTCTGGAGCTTTATTAGTGGGCTTCTTCTATGCAGGACATTTGTTACTAAGCCTTTTCCGTGTAGATATTGAATCCTTTGCAATAGCCGGTGCATTTGTTATATTCCTAATGGCACTGGAAATGATTCTTGATATAGAAATATTTAAAAATACAGGACCTATTAAAGAAGCTACACTTGTACCTTTAGTATTTCCTTTATTAGCCGGAGCCGGAGCTTTTACCACATTATTATCCCTTCGTGCACAATATGCCAGTATCAATATTATGACTGCACTGGCACTTAACATGGTTTGGGTGTATATTGTATTGAGGATGACTAGCAAAATAGAAAAAATGCTTGGTAAAGGGGGTATTTATGTTGTCCGTAAATTCTTTGGTATTATTTTGCTGGCCATTTCTGTGAAATTATTCACAGCTAATTTCACTAGCTTAATTGCTTTCCTCCAAAGTAGTAATGCATAAGAATATAGATTATTATTTTTTCAAATAACATCAAAAAAGAAAAGCGCTTTCGGTTATTAAACTGGAAGCGCTTTTCTTTTAAACTCAGCTAAAACCAGAAATATTTGGGGAAAAAATCAAAAATAAAATAACTTTTATTTGTTCGCTTAATACAAGATTTACTATATTTGAGGACGACAATTATTCATTTTGTCAAAAAAACTAATATTAAACCTTTTAAAAGCCAATATAACTATGAGTTATCTGCGATTTGACAAAACGCTCATGATTAATCTCGAAGAATCCTTGCCTAGAGAGATTCTCCGAACAAATAAATCGGGAGCATATCATTGTACAACAATAGTAGATTGCAACACGAGGAAATATCATGGATTATTAGTAATTCCAATCCCGGAACTAGATGATGAGAATCATGTTCTGTTATCGTCTTTAGATGAAACAGTTGTTCAGCACGGTGCAGAATTCAACCTTGGTCTACATAAATATCAAGGAGATAACTATAGTCCCAATGGACATAAATATATCCGTGAGTTCGATTGTGAAAAAGTCCCTATTACAACTTACCGAGTTGGTGGAGTAATACTCACCAAAGAAAAAATATTTGTTCACCATGAGAACAGAATATTGATAAAATATACGTTAGTAGATGCACACTCTGCAACGACTCTTCGTCTACGTCCGCTTCTGGCTTTCAGAAGTGTGCGACAATATACTCATGAAAATGAATATGCCAGTAAAGAATATCAGGAGGTGGAGAATGGAATAAAGACCTGCATGTATCCTGGATATCCTGAATTATTTATGCAGTTTAATAAGGAAAATGAATTTCATTTTGAGCCTTACTGGAATAAAGGAATAGAATATACAAAGGAACAAGAACGAGGATATGATTTTAATGAAGATTTGTACATTCCGGGATATTTTGAAGTAAGCATTCAGAAAGGCGAAAGCATCGTTTTCTCTGCAGGAATCTCCGAAGCTCCTAGCATTAGCATGATAGATACATTTAATGAAGAAGCTGCCGACCGTGTTTCTCGTGATCGCTTCTACAACTGCCTAAAAAATTCAGCTCATCAGTTTCATAACAAACAGGAAGATAAGCATTACATCCTGGCCGGTTATCCCTGGTTTAAATGTCGGGCAAGAGATATGTTTATATCATTACCAGGAATTACTCTTGCCGTTGATGAGATTCCCGAATTTGAATCTATAATGGAAACTGCACAGGAGGCAATTCAAAACTACATTAATGATAGGCCGTTAAATTGCAAAATCTACGAAATAGACGATCCGGATGTATTGCTTTGGGCTGTATGGGCTCTGCAACAATATGCCAAAACAACCTCACGTGAGCAATGCAAAGAGAAATATAGCACATTGCTAAAAGATATCATTGAATTTATACGTAAGGGTAAACATAAGAATCTGTTTTTACATGAAAATGGGCTATTATATGCAAACGGAGCAGACAAAGCCATTACATGGATGAACTCAACAGTAAACGGACGTCCGGTAACTCCAAGAACCGGATATATTGTCGAAATCAATTCATTGTGGTATAATGCACTTCGCTACGTTGCCGACTTGCTTCGTGAAGGTGAAAAAGCAGATTCGTTCTTTGCCGATTCTCTTGATGAGTTAGCCGCAACCACAGCTCAATCTTTTATTGAAACTTTCCGTAACGAACATGGTTATCTTTGGGATTACGTAAATGGACAAAATCAGGATTGGAGCGTACGTCCCAATATGATATTTACAGTTGCATTTGATTATTCACCACTTGATCGTGCACAGAAGAAGGAGATATTGGATACTGTAACAAAAGAGCTACTTACGCCAAGAGGACTTCGTACACTAAGTCCTAAGAGCATTGGATACAATCCTAATTATGTTGGTCCGCAGATACAACGCGATTACGCTTACCATCAGGGAACAGCATGGCCTTGGCTTATGGGATTCTACATGGAAGCCTATTTAAGAATATATAAAATGAGTGGAATTTCATTTGTTGAACGCCAGTTGGTTGGGTTTGAAGAAGAAATGACCCAGCATTGCATTAGCTCAATATCAGAATTATATGACGGTAACCCTCCTTTCAAAGGACGGGGAGCTGTTTCATTTGCAATGAATGTAGCAGAAATATTACGAATTCTGAAGCTACTTTCTAAATACAATTTATAAGAGGAGGAATATCTATGAAAGTATTAATGTTTGGATGGGAATTCCCCCCTCATATATTAGGTGGCTTAGGAACAGCTAGTTACGGACTTACAAAAGGAATGTCTATGCAGGAGGATATGCAAATAACTTTTTGCATTCCTAAACCTTGGGGAGATGAAGACCAGAGTTTTTCGAAGATAATAGGAATGAATAGCACTCCTGTTGTGTGGAAAGATGTAAACTGGGATTATGTAAATAGCCGTGTTGGAGCATATATGAATCCACAGGATTATTATGATTTGCGCGACAATATTTATGCGGATTTCAACTACTTGCACACAAATGATCTGGGATGCATTGAGTTCTCGGGCAAGTATCCTGATAACTTGCAAGAGGAAATAAATAACTACTCAATTGTTGCCGGAGTTGTTGCACGCCAACAGCAATTTGATATTATTCACTCACACGATTGGCTAACCTACCCTGCCGGTATTCATGCCAAGCAAGTATCGGGAAAGCCCTTAGTTATCCATGTACACGCAACCGATTTTGACCGAAGCCGGGGAAATGTAAATCCTACCGTCTATTCTATAGAAAAGAACGGGATGGACCATGCCGATCATATAATGTGTGTAAGTGAATTAACCCGTCAAACGGTTATTCATAAATATCACCAGGACCCTAAAAAAGTATCTACCGTACACAATGCTGTATCTCCATTGTCAGATGAAATTATGAACATTGTGCCAAAGAAAAATGCGAAAGAGAAAATTGTCACTTTCCTTGGAAGAATCACGATGCAGAAAGGCCCCGAATATTTTGTAGAAGCAGCAGCAATGGTACTTCACAGAACAAAAAACATTCGCTTTGTTATGGCCGGCAACGGAGATATGATGAATCAAATGATCAGATTAGTAGCCGAACGAGGAATTGCAGACCGTTTTCATTTTCCAGGGTTTATGAAAGGCAAGCAGGTTTACGAAGTTCTCAAAGCCAGCGATGTTTATATCATGCCGTCCGTTTCAGAGCCGTTTGGTATTTCGCCATTAGAAGCAATGCAAGTTAGTGTTCCAACCATTATTTCCAAGCAATCGGGTTGTGCAGAGATTCTGAATAACTGCATCAAAACAGATTACTGGGATATACATGCTATGGCAGATGCAATTTACTCCATTTGCAGATATCCGGCAATGTACGATTACCTGAAAACAGAAGGAAAAAAAGAGGTGGATGAAATAAAATGGGAAAATGTAGGCTACAAGGTACGGTCCATCTATGATAGAGTTTTAAAAGATTACAGATAATAAATAAAAATACTGATATGAAAACAATCTGCTTTTACTTTGAAATACATCAAATGTTTCATCTGAAGCGATACCGTTTCTTTGATATAGGATCTGATCACTATTACTATGATGACTATTCAAATGAAACAAAAATAAGTGATATCGTTGAGCGTTCATATAAACCAGCCATCAAAACTCTTATTGAGATGGTTAAGAATTCAAACGGCGCATTTAAAGTTGTACTATCTTTGTCGGGAGTTACTATGGAGCAGTTAGAAATGCATGCGCCATGCGTTATAGACCTACTTCATGAACTTGCTGACACGGGGTGCTGCGAATTTCTGGCAGAGACTTATTCTCATAGCTTATCTTCACTGGTAGATGAAAATATATTCCGCAGTGAAGTAAAGCGTCAATGTGATAAAACCAAGCAGTTATTTGGTAAATATCCGAAAGTCTTTAGCAATACTAACCTTATATATTCAGATGAGATAGGAAGCGTAGTATCAGACATGGGATTTAAAGGGGTACTTACAGAAGGAGCAAAACATATATTAGGATGGAAAAGTCCCCACTACGTTTACCACTGTAATCAATCTCCTGAATTAAAGATATTATTAAGAGATTATAAACTTTCAGATGATATAAGCCTACGTTTCAGTAATTCTAATTGGTGCGAATTCCCTTTATATGCTGATAAATATATAAGCTGGATTGACTCTATGCCAAAAGAAGAACAGGTCATTAATATCTTTATGGACCTGGCAGCTTTAGGTATTGCGCAACCTCTTTCTTCAAATATTCTGGAATTCTTTAAAGCACTTCCAGATTGTGCTAAAGAGAAGGGAATTACATTCTCTACCCCAACAGAAGTTATTTCTAAATTAAAATCAGTATCACCTATGGATGTACTATATCCTATTTCGTGTGCCGATGAAGAAAGAGATATCAGCACATGGTTAGGAAATGTTCTTCAAAGAGAAGCATTTAATAAGCTATACAGTGTTTCTGAACGAGTAAGACTATGCAGAGACAAAAAAGTAAAGCAAGACTGGGATTACCTACAAACCAGCGACAATTTCCGATTTATGTCTACCAAGTATTCCGGTGTAAACATTGACAGAGACATTTACGAATCACCGTATGATGCCTTTACAAACTACATGAATATATTGGGAGACTTTATTTGCAGGGTAAATTCTCTATACCCGGAAGAAATAGATAATGATGAGCTTAATTCACTACTTACCACTATAAAGAATCAGGGAGAAGAGATTGATGCCTTACATCATAAAATAGGTATGTCTGAGGTTAAGGATACAAAAACAACAGAAAACGCAACACCTACAACAACAGCTACTAAGAAAAAAGGAACCAGAACTAAAAAAGCTACAACGGCAGCGAAATAAGATAAAATATCCAGAAAAAATAAAAGCAGCTCAATTTGAGCTGCTTTTATTTTTTATATCATTACCTATCCATTACAGACAGATATTCTTTATTCAGAAATCATTTACTCAAGCTACTATAAATAACCTCAAGTTTCAATTTATTATCCTTTCCGCCTTTCAGTTTAATATATCCCGGCTTCAAGTCATGACGAATAGAAATCAGATTATTACTAGAATCATAAGTTACAGTAACCGGAACAAGCACCATTTCCTCTTTAAAGTCGGCTGGCACACTTCCTGCACTCTTATTTTCATTCATGCTAGTTGTAATCAAGCGGGTAATATTTGAGAATGTGTACTGATTACTTGCACTTGAATAATTAGCAAGGAAAGAAGTAATATTATCAATAAGCAAATTATCTTCAAAGAACTTGTTCATGTCTTTAGCCCTAACCAGTAATAAGGTCTTTGGAGCAGACATACCAAACTTGCTCACTTCAGATTTATTGTATGCATTAAAAGATAACTTAACAGAGTTCAGTGTATCATTTTTCAACTTATTGGCCATCTCACCAACAGGTAAATTCACTTTTGTAAAGAGTCCGGCAGGAGACTTTATTAAGGTATAATCCTTAATCAGAGCCAGTTCTTCCAGTGTCTGATCATTCGTAAAACGATTTGCCTGAATAACTTCTTTTGTTGATCCGAACGTTGCAGTTGTGATATAAGTTGAGTCAACATTTGTATATCCTGTTTGCGTTCTTTTTATCACATTACCTAAAGAGTCAACAGCATATACCTTAAATGAAATATTCAAGTGAACCTGATCAATAGAAAGTACTGTTCCATCACCATGATCACATTTTACATAAATTCCTTTGAAAGCCTTGGCAAATTCATCTTTAAAGTTCTTGCCCTCAGCTTTTGAAGTCTGAAACAGCTTTATAAACTGATTTGCTTTTGCCAAAGGAAAGTTTACACTAACAACAGGGAAGAAAGTTGATCCGTTTCTAATTGATTCACTTATTGATAAATCAACAGCAGAATAAGCCTTCTTTGCAATCAACCCATTTGCACTGTCATAGTACTGAGTAGGGTCAATATTAGTATAATAGTTACTCTGATTCTGTTTTACAAGATCTTTATTCAGTTCATAAACACTTAGCTTGCAAGTATTTAAAGAGTCACCGAAATAGCTTGTATAATAAAAATTGATGCTGGCAGAAGTAGCTTCAAATGTTTTTTCTGAAGCACTAGGATCTACAGGAACCATTCTTTTCACTGGAAATTCAAACTGATCCGTACAAGTTAGCTGTGTTAGGAAGTCAGCTTCAAAACTGCCGAATTGCGGATCTGTATATTTCCCCAAATATCCCATACTTGTTTTAGCATAAACCGGACCGGCAAGCATAGTTTCGGTAGTGACATCAAAAGTCTGTGCACCTAAAGCTATATTATCTGTGTCAGGCATCATACTCAAGCCCAGAGTATCTGTTGTATCATCGCAGGAAAAAAGAACAATGGCAAGCAAAAATGCCCAGAAATAATTCATTTTCATACATCAATAGTTTAGTGTCTAATGCATCCGGCCATGGCATACTTTAATTTTAGGCCTTTTTATTTTTAGATAGTTTGCGTTTACTTCCCAGCTTCCCAGACTTTATCGTAGAAGTCATTATAGGCATCAATATAATTGTCTGGTGCTTGATAATCGAGAACAGGGATATTTTTTGAACGAGCATAGTTAATTATCTCTTCATCCACTTTCTCACTACTTTGAATAACACCGTCAGAATAATCTACAGCCAGTTTCATAAGTGCAGTATAATCAACCTCACCTTGAACAGAAACCAAATCAGCATCAGAAATATCTTTCAGCATCAGCTTAGAAATAAAGTCGGATGATAGTTTATTCTTAAAATCATTTTCATATACTGAAAATACGACCTTAACATCACGGAATGATGGTTCGTCCTGGTATACTTTCTTAATATACAGAGGTGCCAAAGCAGACATCCATCCGTGACAGTGAATAACATCAGGACACCAACGTAGCTTTTTAACCGTTTCAATTACTCCACGAGCATAGAAAATGGCCCTGCTATCATTGTCGTCATATTCTTGTCCATTTTCATCTACTTCCTGCAGCCTGTTCTGAAAATACTCATCATTATCTATGAAGTATACCTGCATTCTGGCAGACTGGATAGAAGCCACTTTTATAATCAATGGATGATCAGTGTCATCTATGATCAGGTTCATGCCCGAAAGGCGGATAACTTCATGCAGTTGATTTCTGCGTTCATTGATATTTCCCCACTTCGGCATAAAAGTTCGTATCTCTCTCCCTTTCTCTTGAATAGCTTGTGGAAGAGATCTTCCTATATTTGCCATTTCAGATTCAGGCAAGTAAGGAGTAATCTCTTGTGTAATAAATAAAACCTTGTTAGCCTTCATTATAATAAAATCTTTCTCGTAATCATTCTGCAAAGATATAAAAAAAAAAGCGCATTTATACAAGTTTTGTCATTTAATAAAATCTTATCAATTGTTAAGTCGCTATTAATCAATAGGTAAACATCAAGCATACGTCCTTTTACAGATACATCATATTAGATAAATTTCCAATATTTCTTCTTTATGTGATAAATAATAGCTTATTTTGCACCGTTTTTCCAAAACAAGAGATTAAACAATCAAAATTAAGATGAAAATTGTACACACTATCAAAGAGTTGCAAGCAGAACTAACAATTCTGAAAACTCAGGATAAAAAGGTTGGATTAGTTCCCACAATGGGTGCTTTGCATGCTGGTCATGCATCATTAGTTAAACGTAGCGCTAAAGAAAATGATGTAACCGTTGTGAGTGTATTTGTAAACCCCACACAGTTTAATGATAAGAATGATTTATTAAAATATCCACGTACGCTCGATGCCGATTGCAAATTACTGGAAGCTAATGGCTGTTCCTTTGTATTTGCTCCGTCGGTAGAAGAGATGTATCCGGAACCAGATACACGAACATTTAGTTTCGCTCCGCTAGACACTGTAATGGAAGGAGCCTTCCGCCCGGGACATTTCAACGGAGTGGCACAAATTGTTAGTAAACTGTTTGATGCAGTAAAACCTCACCGTGCTTACTTTGGCGAAAAGGACTTTCAGCAAGTAGCTATCATTCGCGAAATGGTAAAACAGCTCAATTACGACATTGAAATTGTAGGCTGCCCCATTATACGTGAAGAAGACGGACTGGCTTTAAGCAGCCGAAATGCAAGATTATCTGCAGAAGAACGTGAAATAGCATTAAAAATATCTCAAACATTATTTAAAAGTCGTACCTTTGCAGCAGATCACTCAGTGAATGAAACAATTCGCTTTGTAGAAGAGTCAATTGCCGCTGAGAGAGGGCTACGCCTGGAGTACTTTAAGCTTGTGGATGGAAACACCCTGCAAGACATTGAGGACTGGGCAGATACAAACTATGCAGTGGGCTGTATCACAGTGTTCTGTGGAGACGTCCGACTGATTGATAACATAAAATATAAAGAGATTTAATTTTAAAAAGACCAAACCTTATGATGATTGAAGTAATGAAGTCAAAGCTACACTGTGTACGTGTAACAGAGGCTGATTTAAATTACATGGGTAGTATCACGATTGACGAAGACTTAATGGATGCAGCCAATCTTATCGCCAATGAGAGAGTACATATCGTGGATAACAATAACGGCGAACGTTTTTCAACTTATATTATCAAGGGCGAACGCGGATCAGGCAAAATCTGTCTGAATGGCGCAGCAGCCCGAAAAGTACAAGTTGGAGACATCATTATTATCATGTCTTATGCCATGATGGATTTTGAAGAAGCTAAAAGCTTTAAGCCAATAGTTGTTTTTCCAGATTCCGTGACTAACAAAGTAATCTGATAAATCGTTCTGATTTAGATATAACGAAATTTAAAAAGCCTGCTACAAAATTTATAATGTAGCAGGCTTTTTTAGTGCAAATACCAGTATTTACAAGTCTTGAAGACTATAACTAAGTCAATTCATAAGCATAACTAGCCTATCACGCAGACAAGTGATAGTGAGTTCTCATCTGTGAACCCATGGGACTTCATCCGTGAACCCATGGGTTCTCAACCGAGGGCTCATCGGTTCACAGATGAGGGACGAGTTACATCCCTGCATTAAATCCGTAAACAGAGGATAAAGCTTTATTTCTAACCACAAAGATGTTCTATTAAGACTTTGGTTCCAATACCAATCAGAATCAATCCACCCCACAATTCCACTCGCATGTTGTGCTTACAACCAAAAAAGATTCCAAACAGTAACCCGAAAACAGAGATTATAAAAGAGACAAATCCGATAATCAATATAGGCGAAAGAATAGCATCAAATGTTCTTATCCCCATAAATGCATAAGAAACGCCTACAGCAAGCGCATCCAGACTGGTAGCAATAGCCAGAGTTAATATCACCTTCAGGCTAGCGGGATTAAATTCCTTCTTGCACTCATCATCTTTAAAAGATTCCCAAACCATTCTTCCACCAAGAAAACAGAGGATAACAAAAACCGCCCAATGATCAAAGCTTTCAATTAAATGACTGAATCTACTTGCGCCAGCCCAGCCCAGGAAAGGCATCAGAAACTGAAAAAAACCAAAAAAGAAAGCCATAGTAAGGATATTCCCCCAATGAACTTTCTTTAAAATAATACCGCTTGCAATAGACACGGCCAAACAATCCATAGCCAACCCTATCGCAATCAGCCAATTCTCTAAATTTGTCATTATTAAAAAGGTAGTTTATAAATCAAGGAATAAGTAACTCCAAAGTTTGTTGATTTGTTCTCTCCGAAACCTGGAATAAACCCTGGACTTGTATAAGAATTCTCTTTTGCGTTAAGTTTAACCTTATATCTCAAAGACCATCCCATCAGAAAGTCTTTATAAATCTGAGCCCTTATACCAAATAGCAATTCCACCCACTGAGCATTTGATTTCTCACCCGTATATTCAAATGGAATTACTTCTTTTGAGTAAATGCCATCTTCTGATACAGAGCCTTTTACATCATAGTTAAATGCACTAAACCCATAACGCGCTCCAAGATACAGATGGCTCAGATTCTTTTTCTTAAACATCATATTATAATTCATCCCTATTCTGAAATAAGGAGCAGCTGATTTATAGGAAACTCCATCCTGCTGTTCATCCGTTTTCCCATACCCCAATTCCAGTACGGGGAAATAGCGATTCTTCAGATTAACATCCGCACTCACTTCCAAGCTTTGAAAATCGGCTCCAAATGCCTTACTTCCTAATCCATACATATCAACTCCAACAAAGGTTCCATTATATAACGGAAAAACCTCTTTCGGCAATTTAATCTCAGTATTCTGTCCTTGAGCAAGAACAGGGAGAGACATCACCAGCAAAGCGACTATATTAATAAAAGACGCGAATATTCTCTTTTTCATTGACACCAACTCCTGAATTAATTATTGCAACAGAATCTATAGCATGAAAGGTATGTTTTACGCTATCTATACGATGAAACATTGTTATGCCGCATTCCATTGAAAGAAAATGTGCCGTATTAGTATGCGTAACCCAAATTGTATCATTCACTTTTTTGGGATACTTAAAAACAAATACAGTTTTTGAACCTGCATAACTCAGCGGAAGTGTAGCAGAGCTAACCTTCGCCGACTTATTCAGCACAACAGAATCTCCCTGCACTGTATTGAGGGCAATAACCGTCAGTGAATCCAGCGCTTTTTCTTTCATTGTACTGTCGTTTATAAAATTGAAACGTGGAGAAGGCCGCCCTGCAAGAGAGCAATCTGTAGTTTCTCCGCAGGCTATTAGTGCAAAACCACCAGCACTGCAAAGAAATACTCCAAGAAACAAGAGTTTCAATAGATGTTTCATATTTATATATTGAACTGCTTACAGTTCTTTTTCTATTTTGTAATTATTACGTTCCGGAGCATTACGAGTAACCAGTTCACCAACAAATCCGGCCAGGAACAATTGAGTTCCAATCATCATAGAAGTCAGCGCCAGATAAAAATAAGGAGAATCCGTTACCAGTCTGTATTCTAAACCAGAATACATTGAGTAAAGCTTTGAAGCACCCACAATTATCACCGATATAAAACCAAGAAGGAACATTAATGAGCCCAGCAAACCAAAAATGTGCATAGGCTTCTTACCAAATTTAGAAAGGAACCACAATGAAAGCAAGTCCAGATAACCATTCACAAATCTGCTCATTCCGAATTTTGTAGAGCCATACTTACGAGCCTGATGTTGTACCACCTTCTCCCCTATCTTTGTAAATCCGGCATTTTTAGCAAGATAAGGAATGTAACGGTGCATCTCACCATAAACCTCTACATTTTTCACTACCTGATTTTTGTAAGCCTTCAATCCACAATTAAAGTCATGAAGGTTCTTTACTCCCGATACAGAACGAGCTGTAGCATTAAACAATTTGGTAGGTAATGTTTTAGACAACGGATCATATCTTTTTTCTTTCCATCCGGAAACCAAGTCATATCCATCTTTCGTAATCATTCTGTAAAGTTCCGGAATTTCATCCGGACTATCCTGCAAATCGGCATCCATTGTAATCACCACATCACCTTGTGCCTTTTTGAAGCCACAGAACAATGCAGGCGATTTTCCATAATTACGACGAAATTTAATACCTTTTACAGTATCCGATTTTGCTTTTAGTTCTTCAATCACCTCCCATGAACGGTCGGTACTTCCATCATTTACAAAGATTACTTCGTAAGAAAAACCATTATCAGCCATCACCCGGTCTATCCATGCATAAAGTTCCGGAAGTGATTCTTCTTCATTGAACAAAGGGATTATTACAGATATATCCATATTCTATTATTCTTTATTATCTTCTTCTTGATTATTCTCTCCCTTACTATCTTCCATTGTAACAAGCACTTTCTTTTTTACAAAGAAAGCAATTGGTAGAGCCATAAAAGCTCCGTATATTACATTTTGAGAAAGTAATTGCATAATTATCTCAATAGGACGCAGGTTTCCAAGCATCTTTATTGTTTCTTCAATTTGTTTCAGAGAGTCACCCAAACCAACAGGCTGACTTTTCTCTAATTGCTTAATCATTTCAAGATAAGCACTTGCAACGAACCCATTATCAATAAACCTGAAATAAAGATAATGCCCTACAGATGTAAGTAATGCAGCAAACATATACATAAAAGCGGTAAATACCCAGGCATGTCCAAAACTAATGCCACCACCACAAACTTTGTCCCTATACATTCGGGTAAGATAATATCCCACAAAAGGAACTAAAATAGTTAGTATAAGAAAGAAAAATTCCAGAAAGGGTATAGTAAGCCCAAGTGGGAAGAAAGCAAATTTTACAATCCAAAAAATTCCCATATAAGAACCATATTGCATGGCATACTTATTCATAAAGCTTCTATTCTCCATTATTATCATTTATATTTGAGCACAAAAGTACTATTTTTACATCAAGAAGCAGTAATAAATGAAATGAAAATTATTAAAATGAGATAAAGATTCTGGCCCTACATGCTAATAAGAAAAAATAATTCAGAAAATTTCATCCTTTTAAATAATTGAGAGGTAGCAGCTTAGTCCATCTGAACAAAAAAAAGTTTCAGGGAGGTATTGCAGGGTTAAATAAAATATCTACCTTTGTGCTCGGGTAAGTCCTATACGGCTAGCTCCCTTCAAATCCTCCAGGGCTTGATCGCAGCAAAGGTAGTTGGTTGTAGCGGCGCGATATAGTAAGCTTACCCACCCCGCCTCTTTAGCTCAGTTGGCCAGAGCACGTGATTTGTAATCTCGGGGTCGTTGGTTCGAATCCGACAAGAGGCTCAGAAAAATAAGGTACTTCAATATTGAGGTACCTTATTTTTTTTACAATTCAGGATAAAATATTTCCTTCAAAAAGCTGCTCCACAACTTCTTATTCTTACATTTGTGTAAATAATGATATTTACATTCTATGATAAAAACACTGTTTATAATCGGTTCCGGTAGTTTCATTGGTGGCGTATCACGTTACCTCACTTCCCGATTTATACAAAACAGTGTTATCTCCTCATTTCCTTTCGGCACATTTATAGTTAATATACTCGGCTGTTTCCTTGTGGGCTTCTTTTATGGGCTCTCTGAACGAGGAAACCTGATCAACAATGAATGGCGGATGTTCCTCACCATAGGTTTTTGCGGCGGATTTACAACATTTTCTACTTTTTCCAGCGAAAATGTATCTCTGTTAAGAGACGGTAACTTCTTTTATTTTGCAATTTACGCCAGCTTAAGCTTATTTCTGGGATTAACAGCCACCTATCTAGGTAATCTTATCACTAAAATATTTTGATTATGGAAGCAAAAGGTGAAGCAAAGATATTGCGGATATTTACCAGCAATACAGACAAGTTTAAACATTCTCTTCTTTATGAGACGGTTGTTTTTGCAGCCAAGCGATACGGACTTGCCGGAGCAACTGTTACAAAGGGAATAATGGGATTTGGTTCAAGCAGTGTTATCCGTTCAGTTAAATTCTGGGAGATCACAGAGAAACTACCTATTGTGGTAGAAATAGTAGACGAATCTTCTAAAATAGATTTCTTTATAGAAAAGATTCTTCCATGGTTCGATTACCTGTCATGTGGTTGTCTTATCACTGTAGAAAATGCTTCCATTGTATTGTACCAGCAAGGCAAAAAAAAGAAAAAATAGGAACAAAAGCAGCTTATATATTTAACTGAAACAAATATTTATTAAAATATGTTGTAAAACACCTCGTTTTATTTCATTTATTTGCAGATTAAATTAAAAGGCTTACCTTTGCAATGTGTTTTTCATAGTATTAGATTTAAGGTTAACAAAGATTGGTTGTTGTGAAACAACCATTTTTTTTGCCTATATCTTTAAGTGTATATATTTTTTAATAATAGAAAGAGCACAACCAATGGAATTCTAATTTCCATTGATTGTGCTCTTTTCTTATAGCCTGCCAATACCAACGACCAGTACTTACCAATAATTAAAAGCTAAAGTATTTATAAATAAGCCTTTAAAATCATAGCCACATTATAGGTCAGCTATTTCTTAACTATCTTTTTAGTAACCGAACCCTTCTCTGTCGTTGCTCTAACCATATACATTCCCTGTGGCAAAGTATTGATATCAATATATTCGTCACCCGATATTTGTTTGGTCAGAAGTAGGCTTCCGCTTAAATCATAAATAGAAATCCGCACATTCTTTTCTGAAGTATTCAGACGGAACCCATCCGAAACAGGATTAGGATAAACAATTAATTTATTCTGTTCATCAGCTTTCAATTCATTTATACCGGTTCCGGTATTTACAGAGAAATAGTAATTGGTTTTAGTATTATTATTCCAAACACTATTTGTGTTATCCCGAAGATATTCTATATCTTCAACAGGCATATTAGAAGCATCGGTTGTTGAATTCAAGAAAGAAATAGCTGCCATTGAAAAACCAGAAGGAAAAATCAAATCAGAGAAGTTGTATGATAAATTATAGGTGCTTACATCTTTCGAATAAAAAACCCACAGGTTGGTGGTAACGTTCCATTTTGAGACAAGGTCTTGTATCATGTTACCATTGGAATCATAGGTGAATTCATATTTCGAATTAAGAACCAACTGCATAGTGGGAAAGTCTAAGTCAGAACGAGTGTCCGTTGCTGTTCTACCGTTGGCATCGTAGGTATATTCATTTTTCATAAAAGGAGTCCACTGGCTGGTGTTATCCATCCAAATAGAATAAAGACCTATTGTCATTTTGCCGCTGGCATTGTAGGTAAATTCATATTTCATAAAATTAACCCACTGGCTGGTGACAGTATCCCAGCTAGAAGCAAGCATTAATGTATTTTTACCATTTGCATCGTAAGTATATACATACTTCATAGAAGCAACCCACTGACTAGTGGTAACGTCCCAGTCAGAAATAAGGATTTGTGTATAATAGCCACTGGCATTATAAGTAAATTCTTCTTTAGAAGCTTTAACCCATTGGCTAGTGGTGGCGTTCCAGTCAGAAATAAGGATTTGCGTAAAGTAGCCGTTGGCATCGTAAGTGAATTCTTCTTTCGTATTATTCACCCACTGACTAGAGGTTTTGTTCCATTTAGAATTAACATCCGTTGCCCATTTACCATTTGCATTGTAGGTATATTCATCTTTAGTATCTCTAACCCACACTTTTGTGGTGTCATTCCAGTTATAATAAACACCCACTGTCCATTTACCATTAGCATCATAGGTGTATTCATCTTTAGTGGATTTCACCCAGTCATTAACTTTCCAACTCCGTTCAACCGTGCTGTCCAGTTTTTGTTTAACAGATGCTGATTTCATACTCAGATTCTGAGTAAAAGACTTTTGCCCCAAGAGCAAGAAACCAAGATTCCGTTGATAGTCATTTTGTTCCAATCCTTTTAATTGCCGGTCATCTTTTGATATCACAAAAGATTTATTGACTTTAGGAACTATTATTTGCCCGAAAGCCAATGATGTTATCAATATAACGAGTGCAGTGAGTAATAGTTTCTTTTTCATAATTAGAGGTTTAAAAGTGTTTATACTATATATATAAACAATTTAGCACCTCACCATGTTTAACTATGATATTATTGATTCATAAATAAAAAAATCCTGCAGTAAAAGCTACGCCAGATGCATAGTTCTACTGCAGGATTCAGAATTTTATAATCTTTCTAATTCGCTGCAACAGGGTTATACGGTATGGTAAACCAGAAAGTAGACCCTACTCCTTCTTCAGAATCAACCCCAATCTTTCCACCCAACTTATACACAATCGATGCACTGATTGACAATCCAAGTCCCGCACCCTGTGTAAAGGAATCCAATTTAATAAAACGATCAAAAATGGAACTCAGCTTATCTTTAGGAATACCGCATCCGGTATCCTTCACATAAAAATACAGCTGAGTCTCCTTCATACAATAACCAAGTACAATTTCTCCCTGACTAGTAAACTTAATTGCATTATACATTAAATTATAAATAACCTGCGCCACCCGGTTTCTGTCTGTATGGACCACACATTCCGGAAGCTTCTCTTTGAATGATATTTTAATATTACTCTTATCTATTTTCAGCCTCATTGATTGTTCTATTTCACTGAGCAAAATATTAATATCAGTATTTGTATATGCAAAATCCAATATCCCTGCTTCTATTTTCGACAGATCAAGAACATTATTTATTAATTGCAGCAATAGTTGATTATTGTTTTCAATAATATCAGAGAATAGCTTTTTACTCTCACCGTCCAAATCAGGATCTGATATCAGTATCCTAGAAAATCCCACTATTGAATTCAGCGGAGTACGTATTTCGTGGCTCATGTTCGAAACAAAGGCCGATTTCATCCGGTCAGATTCTTCAGCTTTCTCTTTCGCCTCAATCAGTGCCTGCTCTTCCAGTTTCCTTTTTGAAATATTAATTGTAACCCCGGTAATAATAGCAGGATTCCCATCATAATCAAATTCGCTCACGATAGCCTGTAATGAAAACCATTCATACCCCTTTCCGGTTCCATAAATGTCACATCTTGCATCAGCCTCCATCTTATCAACTCTACCATTTATCAAATCATCAACTAATGCTTTTATCCATTCCTTATCATCAGGATGCACCATAAAAAGTATTTCATCAAGCATTTTAACGAAAAGCTCATTCTCGGGGTTAGTATACTTAAGATTCAAGGATTTATTATCGTAAATAAGAGTTTTGTTCTGCACGTTAAATGTCCAAGGAATAATCTCTCCGGCATTAAAAGACAGCCCCAGCTGACGATTTCTCATCTCCAGTTGCTTTTGAACTGAAACTAGTTCTGTGATATCCATTCTGGCAACCAGTATATAAGCTGAGTTATCTTTTCTTCGGACAATTGTCTTCAACACATTAGTTGTATAGACTTTATTATTTATACAAGGAAATTTATCTTCATAACAAAGAGTACCTCCATTTTTTATCAGGTAATCATTGTCTTCCTGAAACTTTTTACCCATTCTTTCACCAAATACTTCAATATCCGTTTTTCCTATTGCATCCTCCGATTTAATTCCGGTTATCTCTTCTGCTTTTTTATTCCAATAAGAATAACGAATCTCCTCTCCTACCTCTTTTACATAAACCGGAACAGAGATATTGTCAAGAATGGAATCAAGCAACAATCTTAATTCATCCTTGGCTGCATTTGCTTTATGCTCTTCCGTTTTGTCTGTCAGGAATACATCAAAAGTACCTTCCTCAATATTAGGATATAGTAAAACTGTATAATGCCTATCTGTTTGTTTATCATAATATGCTGTCATATAAGGTTTATTCAGTTCAATAGCTTTTTGGAAACGGTTCTGACTCTTTACCGGTAATTGGAAACCTAATTCACTGCTAGTTTTCCCTGCAACAAAGCTTTGCTTTATTCCAAATTCCTTTTCTAATGATTGATTTATTTCTACTATAACAACATTTTTCACATTCCGATCTTCATCATATAGCAATTCTAATTTCACATAAGGAATCGGCAAATTAGTATATCGCTCCTTGAATTTAGTAAGAAGGGCAATCTCTTTGTCCTTTAGTCTTTTTGTTTCTTTAAAAGACCTGATTCTTGATATAACGATAAATAGTAAAAAGAGAAAGCATATAGCTATAACAACAACCCAATGAATGTGTTTTTCAATAAAGCCAAGAGGTTTATTATAATAAACAGCATCTTTGGGAAGTAGTTTCTTATTTATCCCAAAGCTCATTAAATAGTCATAATTTAGGTGCACACAAGCCTCGTTAGCATATTGAAAAGGAATATCTTTCGCATCCTTTCCAGCAATAATCTGGTGTAAAACATCTGCCACTTTTGCACTATAATTATCAATGGTAGAGAAAAAGCCACCAGCTAATATTACATGATCTGTTTTAGAGTCGAACAAGCTAAACACCGGAGTATTGGCAAAGCTACTGATAACCCTCTTCACACTTTTAGCAGACAAATACCCCTTTGATGTATTGGTATCAGCATCTTTATTCCATCCGTAAAATAGTATTCCCGTATGCTTATCCAACTTAGAGAGCGAGTCCAGCAAATCTTTTGTTCCAAGTTTCTTTTGGCTCAAACATACTTTTGTAAGCTCAGGAAAGTTTTTTTCCATCGCACTATTAAAGCCGCCTGTACTGTAGGTACTGCCATATTGTGAATTGGTTATAAATGCAACTCTTTTCATCTCAGGCATCAACTTTTTCATTAGCTGAATAGTCTCTTTTATATATACTAAATTATATACTCCCGTTACATTAAGTCCTTTAATAGCCTCCTTATTAGGTATCATTATGTCAGAAGTTATTCTCTTTTTGGAAATAAAGTTCTGCAATGAAAGAGTATGATGGTTAATCAAAGTCAGTACAACAGGAATTTTTTTCCATGATTGCGGCACGGTACTGCGATAAAGAATCCATCCTTTGTTTCCAATAATAACTATAGCTTTGGGTTTCTTGGGATAATTGCGGTACAAACTATCCATTTTGTCATTAGCATTCTTCACTGAAGAAAATTCAAGATTGCTAAGAGATTCTATATTTATAGTAGTATTCTTTAGTTCATAGACTGACTTTGCTACAACATCCTGAATATTTTCTGCCCATTCACTCCTTTCTGTATATGAATTAAGAACTAATATATAATTATCAGGTGAAGCAGCTTCTGCTTTTACACAAAGGATCAAAAAAATCAAGACCAGTTTAAGGATGCGAAAGCTGTCCATACTATTTTTTTTACAGTTCAATTTCTAAATTATTAAGTCGATAAAATACAGAACATCATAAAACGATCATATTCCACTGCCTCAATACCCAAAAGTACTTAACAAAACTTACAGATTAAAACGTTTTTTATTGATCAAAGAGACACAGCTATCACAAACAGATATAAACTCACTATATTTCAACACATTACAAAATAATTATTTTTAAAGGATCAGTCTTTTTTAATAATTATTCAAAAATTATTAAAAAAATTAACCATAAAACAATAGATAACTTTATTGTTTCTAAAACAAGTTTCGCCATACTATATTAAAAACAAAAAAGGATAATATATTTCATTTTTTATAAACAATAGATTATTAAATCAGATACTTTCAAATAACATAGAATTACACTATCAGATGTGCAAGTAATCTAATATTCAACATAATAAGCCAAGACTTAAAGAATAAGAACCACACAAATAGTCATTTATAGCATTATTCCTTTATTAAGAATCCCAATAAAAGAATAATCAGTATTTCCTCAGAGCAAAGTAAACAAAGAAAGGAGTTGCCGGGCTTAGCCAACAACTCCTTTCTTTGTTTTCAGGATAAAAACCTTTATCCTTTCTTACTCAAATTATTTTTTATTTGACGATTCCGGAGCTTTATCAATAAGTTCCATAAACTGATCAAGCTTAGGAGTTACGATAATCTGCGTTCTACGGTTACGTTGTTTTCCTATAGGAGAAACATTTTCCGCAATTGGATTGTATTCGCCACGGCCTGCAGCTGTCATACGTTTTGGATCAACTCCGTAATTATTTTGCAATACCTGTACAACAGACGAAGCACGTAAAGCACTCAAGTCCCAATTGTTACGGATATTTGCACGGGTAATAGGATCTGTGTCGGTATTACCTTCAACAAGTACATCATAATCTTTATAATCCATTATGATTTTAGCAATCTTGCTTAATGTTTCTCCGGCTCTTTCATTTACTTCATAGCTGCCAGATTTGTAAAGCATATTGTCGGCCAGCGAAATATACACTACGCCTTTCAACACCTGAACGTCCACTTCCTTAAGTTCTTCGCGGCTCAATGAGCGTGTCAGATTAGTGCTCAAGACAAGATTCAGTGAGTCAGACTTGCTCTTAGTTTCAACAAGTTGCTTGATAAAACGGTTGGAAGCATTGATTTCGTCCACCAACTTAGAGATATTTACATTTCCCTGAGAATTTTGCTGAAGACTTTTGTCGAGAGAGCCCTGCAAAGCAGAATAAGCAGAACGCAGCTCTTCATTATTTTTTCTGGCTTCAGCTAAACGGTCTTCCAGACTTTTGCCATTTGCACGACTTTCCACCAGCTGAACCTGAGTATCCTGGAAGGATTTTTTTAAATCACTATTTTCGGTCTGTAGTTTACTGTAATCGGACTGCAAACCTACAAATTGCTTTTTGCTTACACAACCTGTAAACAATATACATATTGTCAGAAGTGACAATGATAAAGTAGAACGTTTCATTATTGCTGATTTTAAATTTGATTCAATTATATGCCTAATCATTCTGTTTTAAATTTTAGGAAGTGCAAGGTACATAATTTCTACATCAAAGAAGAACTTATTATTAATAAGTAACAATCTATTAGATTATTTAAAATCAATCAACCTATATATTATAGACATCTCGCCTCTGCATTATAAGATCTTTCTGTGATACTTTATTTTATGATTTATATCTAATAGATTTATGCAAATGAACACTTTTATTAGATATAAATCACAAAACAGCCAATAATTATTTCTTGCTTAACTTCGCAACAGCCTTTACTCTTTCCCAGTAACTACTCCAATTTGATTTCAAATTATGAGTTACAGGATTTTGTTGAATCATCATAAAACCAAATTTTACAGATCTTACCTGATTCATCTAACTTTATTTTATCGGGAACTCATGTCTTATATTTTTTTCAGAAACCGAATTATTTCAATAGCAATCTCTGAATGATGGCTTTCAAGTGCAAAATGACCAGAATCAACGAAATTGGGTGAGCCCGATTGCCTCAGTAAATTTATCTATTGTCCTGGCCAAGTTATAAAATGAATACTCAAAATTTGGTTTGTCAGGAGCTTCGGTCTGTCCGAATCCTGGCATATCAGGTGCTATCAAATGATATTCATCTGCCAATTCTGGCATAAGTTGGCGAAACATCACACTGCTTGATGGGAATCCGTGAAGAAGTAAGATAGTCGGTTTATCTGGATTCCCTGCTTCACGATAGAACACTTTTACATTTTCTATCTGTTGGTAGTTATATTTTATCATATTATTGGCTTTAATTGTCATCGGTATTATTGTCATAATGATCGGCATCAGAATTAATTTTATTTTCATTTAATTCTTATTTTTTACATAACATGTAATATATCGGCCATTTGACGGCGTTTGGGACGCATTACATCATTATCCCGATACCCTAATGCGATAACAGAAACAATGATCTCCTCACTTGGTATGTTGAGCACATGACGCAAAGCGTCAGCATCTCTCAATCCCAGAACAATAGAATCAATCCCCATGTCTGTTGCTTTCAAAAGCAAAAAAGCATTCTGTATCCCCAAGTCATAACACCCCCAACCATCTTTCAGTTCATTGGTAGGTTCTCCAGAACGTTCAAATCCAGAACGATGGCTGACGAAGGTAGTTACTATCAATGCGGAAGCACTTTCTGCTACTTTCTGATTTTGCTGAGCAAGGCATTCAAGCACCTGCTTTTTAGATTCATCACCTATAGCTACATAATATCTTCCCGTCTGTGAGTTCTTCCACGTAGGGGCCTCTTGAGCACATGCTATCAGTTTTTCAATAGACACTATTGAAATTGTTCTGTCAGCATTGTATTGTCTAATACTTCTTCTTTCTTCTATAATTCTATCGAAATCCATTTTTTTATCTCATTTTATTTATCCAATTGGATAGGTTTAATCTTTGTCCATTCGCTAGTTTTGGCTACAGATTCTTGCCCACGTTGTTCTTTTTCAGCCTTTCCATTTTAGAAAGAACAGACCATAAGAGCTGACATAACTGCTAAAATTAAATAACTCTTTTCATTGTTAATTGACTTTTTTATCTATTAACTCTTGCTGAATAAACAATTTCTTTGCCGAAAAGGATTTCAGCCAGATGTGTATTTTCCTGATCTATCATTCTAAAGCCCTCTGCACAATAGTGGCAATAACTTACGACTCTTTTAGTATTGATCTGTTTTACATAGTTATTCATATAAGCCTTCTGCTCTTCTTCGTTATGTAGTTCGAAAAATCCTTTAGGAGCATTTTCCACAAATCGTTTTGGTACAAGTTTAAAATTTCTTGGCGGTGCAGATCTGAGGGTAGAAACACCGCAATATTTAGTGCGTTCTCTGCTATCTTCAAGTTCAATGATACGAACATTGCATCGTTTCAGTATCTCGCGCACAGCATCTTGTTCTTTCATATCATCGAATGATCGCCAACAGTCTTGCAGTGCTATTTCTTCATCTTTTAGATCTGGATATGGAAAGCTTTCATCATATTTCAAAATAAATTCCCATATAGACATCACTGGTACTTCAGGATGAGCTTCCTGAAAGATTGCCGAACAATTGTGGCAGATACTTATCATCGTTGTTTCCTGATTATAAGGTTTGTATAGTTCTGTAGCCTTCCATTCTTTTGCTACAACAGGGGGCATTGCATCTTCGAAGACTTTGACCTTATATTTATCCACACAACATCTGATGATATCCATCTCAAATTTACTTTTCAGATAATTCTGAATTTTGAGACTCACCGTTGGGTAGTCTCTTGTAAATACACAACTTGCTATATATCTATAATTCATATCTAAATATTTTTTTGTTGATACAAAATTAGTCTGTTTCATAGAATACTAATACATTTGCAAAACGGAAATATTCTATGATTATCATTGATAAAATCGATTAATTGATATGGAATTGCGACAACTTAAGTATTTTGTAAAGAGCGCTGAGCTTCTGAATTTTACAGAAGCGGCTAATCTGTGCTGTATTACTCAGAGTACTCTCAGCCAGCAAATCAAACAATTGGAGAATGATTTGGGGGTTCAACTCTTTGAGAGGATAGGTCGTAAAGTATTCCTTACAGAAGAAGGCAAGGACTTTCTTCCATTTGCGCGACAAACTTTGGCCGACGCTGATTATGCAAAGCAGCGTCTCCGTGATATCGATGACATAAAAACTGGAACCATCCGTATAGGTTCCACCTTTGGTTTGTCCACACTACTTACAAATCTCATAGACAAATACTCTTCTCTGTACCCTCAAATTAAGTTTGAAGTGCAGTTTTTCAAACAAGATGATCTGATTGAGGCTGTCCGAGAACGTAAGGTTGACTTTGCAATAGCCTTTAACCTGATGAAAAAAGATGAACTTATACAGGAAGTGTTTCTTCATACTTATCATCTCTCAGCAATAGTTTCTAAAGATTGCCCTTTGGCTGAAAAGGAAAGTATAACTCTCACACAACTAAAGAAATACAAGATTGCCACTCCTGCTCCTGGTATGAATGCACGTAGAATGTTTGACGCGATGGTTAGTGAGTCGGACACTCAACTGAAACCATCATTGGAGATTAATGAGATTCATACGCTGCTTCATCTTGTTCGTACCGGAAAATGGGTTGCCATTCTCGTAGATTCCATTATTATTGGTGAGAATGATTTAAAGGCGGTTCCGTTTAAGAATAATAGTCTGCCAATGAATGTTGAACTGCTTTATCCTAAAGGAATGTATCTGAGAAAGGCAATAAAAGTTTTCTTTGATTTATTAGAACTAAAAACTAATTATCTTTTATAAGTAACAATCTATTAGATTATTTAAAATCAATCAGGCTATATAACACACCTGAGTTAAAACTACATTAAACAATGATTTATACATTGCTTATTGCTTTACTGGTTTTACAGTAAACCCTTGTTTCCTTAACTGATTAATTAATCCATATTCTCCAACCAAATGACCTGCACCAACAGCAATAAGTGTAGGCTCCTGCTTTATAATTACAGGAATTTTTTCCATCCAGAGCTGATTCCTTTCTTTTGCATTTACACCTTCAAAATTAGATAAATATTGTTCAAATGCATTTAGATTTTGCTTTTTGTACTCGGAAATTATTTTTGAAGAGTTCATTATACTCTTTTGAGGGTCTTTTAATTGTTCCAATAATAGACTTGCCTGATCTTTTAGTGATGACGAAGAGAACATTTTTCTATAAGCTCTGTCAATTTCATCTTTTCCCTCAAGTCCAATTAACTTGTAATTACTACTCTTTGCAACTTGCATTAGATATGCATCAATTACTAATATATCAGGCTTTGCACTTGTTTTTGCTATACTTGCTAAATACCAAACCATCGGTTTACACTTATATGGATTAGTTACGCGAGTGTTTTGAATGTTTATTTTCATAACAGAATCAACAAATGCAAATTCTTTTGGCGTATATATCATTTGATAAGTAGTGTCTAAAGGCATCATAAACAAAGTTTTATCAATCGCATCAGGCGAAACAGTGTGTTCTACTGCAACTTGCCGAACTGAATGAAAAGCTTTTCTAAATCCACGGATGCTATCTAGAATAAACGTGTATGAAACTACATGATTTGTTCCAAATAAATAAGATGGCTTCTTTAAACCATTACCAGTAATTTCCCAAAGTAAACTGTTCTCTATTCTCGTTTGGCTATTAATGCTATTTACGATCAGTAAGTTTAGCACAAAAAAAATCAAAACACACTTTCTCATATTATATTATTCATTTATATTTATCAATGTGGAATGTGATAAAGAATTCGGGACCAATAAAAACAGTCTATTCACAGATTATTTGATGAAAGTACACTTTACTCAAAAAACGAGAAATCCGATTGAACAAGGAATACTTAAAACCTATGGGCAAAAAACGATTTCAAAATAATAATTGCAAAATTGGTGAATCTATAAGGTTAAATAGGATAAACATTAACAAGAAAATCACAATAAAACAGAGTAAAATGACAAATAAAGTGTTTTTATCAAGTTGAATTTTGCCTACAGATGCATGATTACTTATTACTTTAGTTTTAGCAATATAATCGCCAATTCGTTTCTTTTTAGAAATCATCAGGATTAAGATTTCAATGCACCATAAAGGCAAAAATAGATTTCTCACAATGTGCCTGACAGCAGAAATGTTCTCTTCTGTATTGCTATCAACAACTTGTAGTTTCATTACTCTTTTTCCAAAACTCTGCCCGTTAATGCAATCTTTACATAACAATAGTGTAATCATTAATGCTGAAAAAAACTGCATTGTAAATTGAGATTTAATTATGTATGTTGTAAGAAACAGTACGTTTTCAATTACAATAATAATCATTAAATCTATACCAAATGCCAATAAACGTTTAATTACCATATAACTATTTTCTTAAATTATACAAAGTTAGTATCCAAATAGGAATTATAAAAACAAAAGGCCTAATCCATTTTATAAGAAAATTAGATATTGACATAATGTAGGCATTCTGAGAAAGATAAATCAAATATAGAAATATACATTCCAAAATAGCCAAAATTAATATGGACATTACCCAATATCTATTTTGCTCTAATTCTATTATTTTCTTTTCATCCCAAACCCTTGCTCTAAATGCTAATACAAATGCAGCACCTGAAGCTGTTGTCAAAGCTGAAAAGAAAATATCTATATCACCAGAAAAAAGAAAAACAATAAACCCTAATGTTGCCATAAAGGAAAGAATAATAAATAAAAAAAACATTTGAATGCTTGTTGACATAATTATAAATTTATTCGAGGTTGTGTATTTTCTAAGAAGATTCTCAACTAATTCATACATTAAACAAATACATAAAAGCTCAAAGATACGAAATAAGAAATAATATACACAAATAATATTTAAAGTAAGAAATAAATTCATCTTTCGATAATATTCATTTTAGAAAAAGATCTTCAGATCATGTAATTAAAAACTATCAAGAGATAATCCCCCCGAGCGAAACAACCCCACCCTCCCAAAATCTCTCGCCAATAAATAAAAAAACAACTAGACAAACCAGCCAAAACAACCTTATATATTTTCAAAACATATAGTATAAATTGTGAGAAATAAAGTTACCTTTGCGCCCTTTATTAACCAAAATTAATTTAATGCTACGAGAAAGAATTATCAAGATTCACGAAAAGGAATATCTGTCTGATGCTTTGAAGCGTGAAGGTTTTGCAGCCCTGCCTACTAACTGTGTGATTAACAAGATGCTTCCCGGACTGGGGGCTACTTACTGCGAACTTACCTCCCCGCGAAAGTCTATCATCATTGAACCTAATGTGCCGGTTATTGTGGATAAAGCGAAGAAGCACAAGCATACGCTGGCTGTTCACAAGGGGGTAATGGTGCAACATATAGCTGATTTCCTGGAAAAGAACAAGAACCAGCATTACAAAATTCTTACCACACCGGAGAGTTTTCAGAAGGTAAAGGAGGCTATGGAAGATCAGCAGATTAATATGCACAGCGAGTGTTTTATGCTGTTCGATGAGTGCGAAAAGCTGGTGCAGGATGTTGATTACCGGGGAAGTATATCCAGTCCAATGAGCGACTTTTTCCTTTTTCAATCGAAAGCAATGGTTTCGGCTACTCCTATCATAGCCGAGGATGAACGACTCGTTAATCAGGGATTCCGCATACTAAAAGTGGTACCCACTTATGATTACAAGAAAAAGATGAGACTGATTACTACAAACAATATTTGTGAATCGTTGATAGAACTACTCACCGAACTTAAAATCACAAAGAAATCACGGGTATGCATCTTTACAAATTCCATTGACACAATAGACTCGCTCTTTGTGGATGTGTCTGCAATACAAGATTGCTACACTTTTTGCAGTGAGGAGAGCACGTTTAAACTATGGAAAGCCGGAAAGAGAAAGAAGTCGACCGTGATTGATGAACTGATGCCGTTCAATTTCTTCACAAGCCGTTTCTTTTCCGCTGTAGATATTATGTCGAAAATACCGCCTCATGTGATTATTATTTCAGATATGTACGGTGCGCCACAATCGGCTATTGATCCTAAGACTGAAGCCATACAAATTGTGGGACGATTCAGAAACGGCGTGAAAAGCATTACACACATCAGTTCCATCCGTCCGAATCTGGAATATAAAAGTGAACCGGAAATCAATAGTTGGTTGCAGGGAGCCGAAGATATATATAACGATTGGCAAAAGCTATTGAAACAAACTACGAATGATGGAAAGCGAACCTTGTTAAGGGAAGCTTTAGGCAGCAACAGTTATCTTCCTTATTTAGACGAAGCCGGCAAACCCGATCCTTTCCTTATCAGTAACTTGTACGAGGCTGAACTTGTGAAATCGCTCTACACCTACCCTTCCAATTTATATGAAGCGTATCGTGCCACCGGATTCTTTAATATAGAGCATGAGCCTCAGCAGCATCTTTTCAGTGATGATGATAGGTTGGCTCTGCACCGTCAGCGAACCCGCAAAGGGCGTTTTGCGCTGCTCTTGTTGCGCTTTGAGGCACTGGAGAAATTACGCATGAATCCCAATGAAAATGCACAAAAGAAATATCATCACCTGCTCTCAAGACTGATAACCGGCAAAGACGATCAGACTCTTTATGCCTGTTACGAGAAACTGGGCAGTAAGTTTATCCGTGAGAAGCTGGATTTCAATGTGAAGGCTATGGAGCGTTCCATCAATAAACAAAACGAGCATGCCATAAAGAAATCCTTCGCTATGCGAAATGCTGTTCACCAGCTGTTTGATATAGGAGGACATTATTCCCGAAATGAGATAAAAGTGATACTTACACAAGTATATAAAAAGCAGGGAGTATTTGTAAATAGCGGTGTAACAAGTACTGAAATTAATCGTTGGTTTGAGGTGGAAAAGGTGCGAAAACACGAGATTGACCAGTTTAAAATACTGAGAAAGAGAGATTAAACACTTTTTAACTCTACTTTTTCATTTTGAGGGGCAACTTATAAGGTTGTTTTCTGACAAGACGTTTTACTTTTTGAGTTAACTATTTGATTATAAGCCGCGGAAAAATTATTCCCACCCCCTATAATAACAGAATATAGAGGGTATTTTTCCGCGCACTAAAATATAGCTCAATTATTTATTTTCAATCTCCATCCACAATTCAATAGCTCCCCTATTCATTGAATTAGAATTATTGCCTCTCATTTCTCCACCTCTGTTACCTCTCATTCCGCCGCCCATATTGCCGCCTCTCATTCCACGGCCTCCACCGCGTTGGCCTCCTCTTCCAAATCCTGCGCCTGAACCATTTTCTTCACCTTGCACTCTATCCCCGCCTGGTCTTTTATGGGTAGATATAAAACCAATGGATAGTTTCTTTATGTCTTTAATATCTTTAGTACTGACGTATTCTATAGGAATATTCACCGTACAGGTAGATTTCAGAGAATCTGATTGATAAACCGCAGAGAATGGCGGAGTAGCCAGAAACAAATCAACTAAAGTTTCCTTTGAACCATCTTTCCATGTTCCATCTCTAAAGAATCCGGCACGCAGATCGTCTGGTTCTTCCATCTTTTGCGGAACAATTCCTGCTACAATAAGCCCTTTGTCTTGCTTGTTCTTTCCTTTTTCATCTATAAATAGAGAAAATCCACTCCGAACAACTCTAGCCAGTTCCATTTTATCACCAAATACCAACGTAACTTTCAGCTTATCACTGCCTCGTTCAACACTATAACTGATTCTTGTTTTTTCATCAGTTCCTTGTTTTAAAACTTCTCCTGCAAATGTTCTTGTTGTAGTAACGACCAACAACGAAAAGAGTAAAACTGATTTTAAGAAATTCTTCATGTTCTGTATATTTATAATTAGTGTATTATGTCTTTACACAATACATTTGTTTACAACAGGGATCTTCTTTAGAAGAGCAGCGCTGATTAAAGATAAAACAAATACAATCAATACAATGAATGGTACTGAAATTATTGGATTCATAGATAATGCATTTATATGGAAACGATTGAGAATAAATACATAAAAAGGATGAATCAGATAAACTCCCAGTGTATAATTTGAGAGTTTAATGATCTGACGTCTCATTTTATCACTAAACTCTATCTTTGGCATTCTATAATTGAAAAAAGTAAAAACGCCTAATGTCATCATTGCTACATTTGGGGTTAAGTAATCATAGAGTGATTCTGTTGCGGTTCCTTTAGCATTTGAAATAACGCCTGTACCTATTACTGTTATTATAAAACCTACAATGGCAAGAAGATAAATGCACACTCGGGCATTCTTTTTAAAAGTCGCCATCCGTTTTAAATAGTAGCCGGCAATAAAATACCCGGTAAAGCCCAAGGGCATATACATATAACCATTATCTATAAACTGATCATAAATTATTCCGAAATAGTTTACGCCTTGTAATGGGTAAACAAATAAAGAGAAAACAATATATACAATAAGGAAATATCTTGCGGTTTGTTTGTCACTAACTATTTTTCTCAAGATGGGAATTAATATGTATAATCCAATAATCATCTTTAGGAACCATAAATGGGTGGTCCCTGAAAAGCAACTTACAAGGAGTTCTTTTAGATTATGTGGAGGAGTAAAAACAAAGGTATAGAACAAGCTCCAAATAAGAAACATTAGGATAAATCTTAGAATCTTCTTTTTAAACAAGTCAGAAACAGTTAATTTATAAGAAGTATCCAAGAGCAAAACTCCGCTGATCATAACAAATGCAGGAACAGAGAATCGGGCCATGCTATCATAGAAATTGAATGTCTGCCATTCTAAAGAGTGAATGCTGACAGCAGACCAATAATCACCTGCAACATGTATTGTTATTACTGATATAGCGGAGAGTATGCGGAGCAAATCTAAAGAAAGATCTCTGTTTCTCATTTTTCATTAATTTGGTTGCAAAACTACTGATAACTTTATTGACTTTAAATATTTTATGCTTTTTTCCATCTTTCTAATCAAAAAAATTACGAGTCAATTAATAAACCACTTATAAATATTCATCTCCTTATGCCTAAGTCTTAACAGCCGGAGCTCCAATAAAACAGTTATTTGCCGGTAGAGTTTCATTTTTCATCAGTACGGACAAT